>JBBTCT010000028.1:0-9092 GCA_038060895.1 Planctomycetota bacterium | reverse complement strand
ACGCCATCAAGATCCACCCGCTCGTCTGCGCCGGCTTCAACGCCGACTTCGACGGTGACCAGATGGCCGTCCACCTGCCGCTGTCGTGGGAAGCACAGGTCGAGGCAAAGACGCTCATGATGTCGACGCAGAACATCTTCAGCCCGGCGCACGGGAACCCGATCATCGCGCCGTCGCAGGACATGGTTCTCGGCGTGAACTACCTGACGGTGCGCCGCCCCGGCACCGACAACAAGATGGCCGACAACCGGAAGGCGTTCTCTTCGATCGAGGAAGCGCTTCTGGCCTACGACGCCAAGAAGGTGAAGATTCACGACCCGATCCGGGTCTGCCTCGGCGACAAGCGCGAGGTCTGGAACAAGCGCGACACGGTGGAGAAGTCAGAGGGATTCGGCCGGTACGTCACGACGGTCGGCCGGATGCTGCTCAACGACGTCCTGCCTCCGGGCATGCCGTACTACAATTTCGAGATCGACAAGAAGGGGATCCAGGCGGTGATTTCGACGTGCCACCGCCGTCTCGGCAAGGAAGCGACTCTTCGGCTGCTGGACGACCTGAAGCAGACGGGGTTCAAGGCGGCGACGCTGGCGGGGCTTTCGATTTCGACGTCGGACCTGCGGGTGCCGACTCGGAAGCCGGAGATCCTGAAGGCGGCGGAGGACGAGGTCGCGCGGATCGAGAAGAACTACCAGAAGGGCGCGATCACGGAAGGCGAGCGGTACAACCAGATCATCGACATCTGGACGACGGCCCGTGAAAAGGTCGGCGAAGCGATGATGCTCGAGATGAGGGAAGACATCCGGGACGGGAAGCACGTGCTGAACCCGATCTTCATGATGGCGACGTCGGGCGCCCGAGGCTCGGTGGACCAGGTTCGCCAGCTGGCCGGCATGCGCGGCCTGATGGCGAAGCCCAGCGGCAAGATTATTGAGACGCCGATCAAGGCGAACTTCCGCGAAGGCCTGAACGTGCTCGAGTATTTCTCTTCGACGCACGGCGCCCGCAAAGGACTGGCCGACACGGCGCTCAAGACGGCCGATGCCGGATATCTCACCAGAAAGCTCGTTGACGTGGCGCAGAACGTGGTGATCAACATCCAGGACTGCGGCACGATGAACGGCATCACGAAGTCGACGGTGTACAAGGGCGAAAAGGTCGAGGTTTCGCTGTCGCAGATCCTGCACGGCCGCGTGGCCCGGGACAACATCGTGGACATCGTCACCGACGAGATCGTGGTTCGCGAAAACGAGGTCATCACGGACGAGATCGCCAAGAGGATCGAGGCGCTCGGCCACCAGAAGGTCCGCGTCCGCAGCCCTCTCACCTGCGAGGCTTCGATGGGGATCTGCGCGCGCTGCTACGGGATGGATCTTTCGACGGGGCAGATCGTCGAGGAAGGGCTGGCGGCCGGCATCATCGCGGCGCAGTCCATCGGCGAACCGGGCACGCAGCTCACCATGCGCACGTTCCACATCGGCGGCGTGGCTTCGAAGACGCTCGAGGAATCGCAGATCGTTTCCAAGACGAACGGAACGATCCGGTATAGCGGCATCCGCGTGGCGAAAGCCCGCACGGGTGAGTTCATCGTCCTGAACCGGAACGGCGAAGTCCTCATCAACGACGACAAGGATCGCGAAATCGAGAAGTACACGATCCCGGCCGGCGCCCTCATCAAGGTCGAGGACGGGGCCAAGATCAAGAAGGGGGCCCTGCTCGTCCGGTGGGATCCGCACAACATCCCGATCCTGGCGGAGAAGGACGGTGTCGTGCATTACGAAGACATCGAGAAGGGCAAGACGATGAAGGAAGAGATCGACGCGAAGTCGGGCGTGCGTCGAAAGGTCATCATCGAGCACAAGGGCGACATGCACCCGCAGGTCGTGATCAAGGACAAGGCCGGAAACATCCTGGGTTCGTACGTCGTCCCCGAAAAGGCCTTCATCGAGGTCAGCCAGGGCGACGAGGTTCAGATGGGAGACATGCTCGCCAAGACGCCGCGCGAAATCACCGGCACGCAGGACATCACCGGAGGTCTTCCGCGCGTCACCGAGCTGTTCGAAGCCCGCAAGCCGAAGGACCCCGCCGTCATCTCCGAAATCGACGGCATCGTCGAGCTCGGCGAAAAGCGCCGCGGCAAGCGCACCATCCTGGTCAAGAACGAGGAGTCCGGCCTCGAGCGCGAACACCTCGTCCCGCACGGCAAACACCTGCGCGTCCACCGCGGCGACAAGGTGCGCGCCGGCGAAGCCCTGGTTGACGGCCCGCTCGTCCCGCACGACATCCTGAGAATCAGCGGCGAAGAAGCGGTCCAGATCTACCTGCTCCGCGAAGTCCAGAACGTATACCGGTCCCAGAGCGTGTCGATCGACGACAAGCACATCGAGATCATCGTCAGCCAGATGCTCCGCAAGGTGAAAATCCAGTCGTCCGGCGAGAGCGAAATGCTCCCCGGGCTGGTCATCGACAAGTTCCGCTTCCAGGCCGAGAACGGCAAGTTCGAGGAGAAGGGCAAGAAGGGCGCGACGGCCAAGCCGCTGCTCCTGGGCGTGACGAAGGCGGCCCTCCAGAGCGAGTCGTTCATCGCCGCGGCGAGCTTCCAGGAAACGACGAAGGTCCTCACCGAGGCCGCGCTGGCCGCGCGCCGCGACGAGCTCGTGGGCCTGAAGGAGAACGTGATCCTCGGGCACATGATCCCGGCCGGCACCGGCTTCCGTCAGTACGGCGCCATGCGGGTGAAGAAGAACGTCGCCCTCCTCAAGGAAGGCGATCAGGTCATCTAAGGTTCACACGGCGGCTGCCTCGGACAGGGGCAGCCGCCGTTGTCAGTCTTTCGCCTTGTATTCCCCGGGTCGGGAAGCTAGATTTTCCGCCCCTTCACACAGGAGATGTCCCAGGCATGTGCCCCACCGTCAACCAGCTCGTCAAGCGCGGCCGCCGCTCGAAGCACGCCAAGAGCAAGTCGCCCGTCCTTGAGAAGTGCCCGACGAAGAAGGGCGTCTGCCTCCTCGTCAAGACCATGACCCCGAAAAAGCCGAACAGCGCGCTTCGCAAGATCGCCCGCGTCCGGCTGTCGAACGGCCGCGAAGTCACGGCCTACATCCCGGGCGAAGGCCACAACCTGCAGGAGCACTCAATCGTGCTCGTGCGCGGCGGCCGCGTCCGTGACCTGCCCGGCGTGCGCTACCACATCATCCGCGGCGTGTTCGACTGCGGCGGCGTCGAGGCGCGCAAGCAGAGCCGGTCGAAGTATGGAGCCAAGAGACCGAAGGCTTAATGAAGCTGGCGGACGCCCCTTCGACTCGCTGCGCTCGCTCAGGGCAGGCTGGCGAAGGCTGGCGGAGGCTGGCATTACCGTCGTAAGTCGTGCCCCCTGAACGGGGGCGGCCCGGCAACGGGAAGAACTGGCGCGCGAAACAAACCGCCGCCGACAAAGGAGAGTCATGGCCAAGAAGTTCAAGTCGTTCGAGAAGCTGCTCAGGCCCGACCCGAAGTACAAGAACCGCGTGGTCGGCAAGTTCATCAACTGCCTGATGTACGACGGGCACAAGGTCAAGGCGCAGGGGATCTTTTACGAAGCGCTGAAGGCGATCGAGAAGAAAGTGCCCGGCGTCGACCCGCTCGAGGTCTTCACCAAGGCCATCGACAACATCAAGCCGATCATCGAGGTCCGTTCGCGGCGCGTCGGCGGCGCGACGTACCAGGTGCCCGTCGAAGTGGCAGGGAAGCGCGCCCAGTCGCTCGCGTTCCGCTGGCTCATCGGCGCCGCCCGCAAGAAGAAGGGCCGCCCGACGTACCTGCGCATGGCGGACGAAATCACGGCCGCGTACAAGCGCGAAGGCGAAGCCATGACGATGCGCGAGAACGTGCACAAGATGGCGGAGGCGAACAAGGCCTTCGCCCATTTTGCGTGGTAGATCGCGTCTGAAGTGACGACTCCGGGGCGGGCCACGCGGCCCGCCCCTTTCTTTTTGGCGGGAGGCGAGGTCACTTCACCTTGATGCCGGGCGGCGTGATCGGCTTACCCTTCGAATCCAGCGTCTCCAGGACTTCGAAGTCGCTGCCCTTCACCTTGCCCAGCCCGTGCAGGTCGTCGTCATTCCAGCGCTTGTCCGGCACGCCGCTGAAAAACCAGTCGCTCCCGTTGTCCGCGAGAATTGCCCCGTGCTTCTTGAGCGCTTCCAGCACGACCTTTGATTGCTTCCCGAACCCCTTGACCTCGAACGACGCCTTGAGGCGGATGCGCATTCCCATGGGAGGGAGGTCCGCGTCGTCGCCGCGACCCGCGTGGTGCGTCGCGGGGTACCAGTACTTCTTTGCGGACTTGCGGACGGTGAAGCGGATCGCGTGGTCGATTTTGCCGCGCTCGAATTCCTCGTAGCGGACGAGGCCGGGAAAGATGGCGAGGCCGGCCGCGTCGGCGGAGGTCCAGCCGTCCTTGCGCGACTCATTGGACTTCAGGTTCCAGATTGCGCCGGAGCCCGCCTTCCAGCCCTTCTCCTTCCCCTTCTCAACCGGGAGGCAGTGCCAGAGTTCGTAGAGGAGCATGCTGTCGCGGTCGATGAGGATGATGTGCCGGTCGCTGTCCTCTGCGGCCCCGGGCCCGCCCTCGATCGGCGGGTTGTCCGGGATCGGGTACGGGTCCTTGTCCGACTCGTCGCCGTACTCCCACTCGAGGATCTTCTGCTTTTTCTGCTTCGCGGAAACGACGGCGTACGGGATCCCGTATTCCGTCCCGAAGTCCGCGTGCATCCCGGTGTCGGCGCCGGCATTCGCGATGAACTTCGGCGAGTCCGGGTGGACGCGGAAGCCGCTGACGTCCCAGCGCCACGGGTTGTCCCATGGGAACACCTGGAACTTCGGGCCCAGCTCTTCGTTGTCGGCGAGCGCCGCCGCGGCGAGGAGAATCACAACTGCAGGGGGCAGGAAGCGCTTCATTTCGACTTTCCGCCGAGCACGTCCTGGAACTTCTGCGGCTTCGGGTTGGAGGATTTGAGGTCCGGGTGCGCGGCGAGGTAGCGCCGGAATTCGTCCTCGTCAGCGAAGACGCGGTGCACGTTGAGGCACTCCGCGCCGGGCGACACGTCCATCGCCAGCAGGACGGCGGTCGCAGGGTCCGATTCGACGCGCCCGTCCTTCGAGCGGAACGTGACCCACGTCCCGTCAACTCCGGAGACGGCGCGCATCGTCCAGCCGCCCTCGGGGAGTCCTTCCATGATCGGGCACATGAAGCAGCGGTACTGCTTCCCCGGGCCGCTTTCGCCTTCGCGCACGAGGCGAACTTCCGGGCCATCCGCGTTGGGCTTGCCGCACACGGAGCAGTTGCCGGCATCCGGCACAGGGGCGGAGGAACAGCCGGCGATCAGAAGAACTGCGGCGAGAGCGAGGAGATGTTTCATCCCTGAAGTGTAACCGGGCGTGACGCCGGCGTTTTGCTGGTTCAATCAGGAAATGCGCGCGGAACTTCCAGCGGTCGTGGGCGGCGGAATCGTGGGGCTGGCGACGGCCCTCGCGCTCCAGAAAAAGCTCGGCCTCCCCGTCGTGGTCCTCGAGGCCGAGCCGAGGGTCGCTTCGCACCAGACCGGCCACAACAGCGGCGTCATCCACTCCGGGCTCTACTACAAACCGGGCTCGCTCAAGGCGCGGTTGTGCGCGGAGGGCCGTGAAGCGATGTTCGCGTTCTGCCGGGAGCACGGGATCGTGGCGGAGCGGTGCGGAAAGCTGGTAGTGGCCGTGGACGAGGCGGAGGCCGCGCGCCTGGGGGAGCTGGAGGAGCGGGGGAGAGCGAACGGGCTCGCGGGTGTAAAGCGGATCGGGCCGGCGGAGATGCGCGCGATCGAGCCGGCGGTGGGCGGCATCGCGGCGCTGCATGTGCCGGAGACCGGGAAGACCGATTTCATCAAGGTCGCGGAGGCGATGGCCGCCGACATCCGTGCGGGCGGCGGGGAAGTGCGGACCGGCGCGCGGTTCATCGGGGCGAAGGTCGAGGCCGGGAGCGTCGCGATCGAAACCACGGCGGGCCGCGTCGATGCGCAGCTCCTCGTCAACTGCGCCGGCCTCCAGTGCGACCGCGTCGCGCGCCGCTGCGGCGTGACGCCGCCGATCCGGATCATTCCGTTCCGCGGCGAGTACTGGCATCTCGCGGAGCCGAGCGCGTCGCTGGTCCGCCACATGATTTACCCGGTGCCGGACCCGCGCTTTCCCTTCCTCGGAGTCCACTTCCTGCGCCACCTCGACAACGAAGTCACCGCAGGCCCCAACGCGATCCCCGGCATGTCCCGCGGCGGCTACGGGCGCTTTTCCTTCTCCCTGCGCGACTCCTTCTCAATGGCGTCGTACCCTGGATTCTGGCGCCTCGCCCTCGGCCACCCGGTGAAGGGTCTCCAGGAGATCTTCCGCTCGCTCTCCCGCCGCGCCACCGCCCGTGCCCTTCGCCGCCTCGTCCCCGCCGTCCGCGCCGCCGACCTTTCCTACCACGGCTGCGGCATCCGCGCCCAGGCCGTCTTCCCCGACGGCCGCCTCGCAGACGATTTCGTCATCGAGGAGGGAGAGCGCATGGTCCACGTCCTCAATGCGCCGTCGCCCGGCGCGACGGCGTCGCTGGCGATCGGGAGCTACATCGCTGAACTTGCGGCGAAGCGTTCTTGATCGAACGTCACAGAAAATTGTCCGGTGACGCGATCGACCGTGCAATCTCAAGAACCCGGGCCACTCCGCCCTTCTCGAACGCGGGCGGAACGAAAAGCGAGTCTGGGTATGTCCTTTCGACGCTCGGCTGCCATCCTCCGGGTCGCGGGCTCCACTCGATTCTCGCTGCGACTTTCCATATGCCCTCTTCGTTCCACTGTTCCGCCCACAGCACTTTGCAGGAAGGGCACCAGGAGTATCTGAGCATTCCACCCGTCGCCCGCACGGCACCCGCAACCAACTTGATCTTCATCCCATCCGACGGGCATTTAGGCGTGTCGTTCTCGAATAGGGCGCGCTTCTTGTTCACCTGACCACAGTATCACTCCGCCGGCGCCCGCCGCATCGACGTCGCCCGGCTTTCCTGCCGTTCCTTCGACTTTTGACCTTCGACTTTCGACCCCTTTTCAAGCCACCGGCACTCCTCAACCACCAGCGACGGCACATCAAAATCCAGCTCGACCTTCCCGCGCAGCACGAACGGCTTCGTGTGCGTGAGGCGCTGGCAGAAGTTCGCGTAGGCCTGCGGGAAAAACGTCGTTTCGTAGATCGCGCTCGTGTCCTCGAACGACACGAACTCCATCGGCTCACCTTTCTTCGTCTCGACGACCTTGCCCGTGACCCACCAGCCGATCATCGTGACGCTGCGGCCGGCGTGCGCGGCGAGGTCGCAGCCCTTCACGTGCTCGAGCGCGCCGAGCTCGCGCTCGTACATCGCGAGCGGGTGCTTCGACATCAGGAAGTCGAGCGTCTCCACCTCCTGCGCGAGCATCTGCTGCTCGGTGCAGGACGGAGGGCGGGGAAGCGCTTCCGGTTCCGATGCGAAGAGGTCGCCGGTCGCGGGTTTAGGCGCGGCGCTTCTCCACAAGAGCGCAGCGCGGCTCAGCCCGCCCGCCAGCGAATCGAGCGCGCCGGCGCGGATCAGCAATCGCGTGTCGGCGGCGTCGAGGCGGGTGCGCTTCTGGAAGTCGGCGAAGTCGCGGAAGGGTCCGTCTTTGGCGCGCGCGGCGAGGACGGCCTGCAGGGCGTCGTCGCGGAGACCCTTCACCTGCATGAGCCCGCAGCGGACGGTGTCGTGGACGCCGGTCCACTCGCGCTTCGAGGCATTCACGTGCGGCGGCAGCACGCGAAGACCCATCCGGCGCGCTTCCGAGACATACGCGAACGTCGAGTAGAAGCCGCCCTGGTTGGAGATGACGGCGGCGATGAATTCTGCCGGGAAGTGCGTCTTGAGGTAAGCGGACTGGAACGAGACGAGCGCGTACGACGCGGAGTGGGGCTTGCAGAACGAGTAGCCGGCGAAGGACTGGATCATGTCCCAGATTTTGTCGACGGTGGCGCGGGCGACGTCGCGGGCGGCGCAGCCTTCGTAGAAGCGGCGGCGGTAGTCCTCGAGTTTCTTGCCGTGGGATTTCTTGGCGAGGACTTTGCGGAGGTTGTCGGCGTCGGCGGCGTTGAAGCCGGCGAGGGCCATGGCGACTTTGGAGACGTCTTCCTGGTAGGACATGATGCCGTAGGTTTCGGCGAGGAGTTCGCCGAGGACGGGGTGAAGCGGTTCCCATGAGCCGCCGCGCAGGCGGCGGATGTATTCGCGGATGAACGAATTTGCGGCGGGGCGGATGATGGAAGAGTGGATGACGAGGTGTTCGAAGTCGCCGGCGCGGGTTTTCTGCTGGAGCTGGCGCATGGCGGGGGATTCGACGTAGAAGACGCCCATGGTGTTGCCGTCGCGGACGAGGTCGATGGTGGCGGGGTCGGTGTGGGGTTTCCAGCCGGGCGGGTCGACGATGGTCCCGTAGTTTTCTTTGACCGCGCGGATTGCGTCGCGGATGACGGCGAGCGAGCGGTTGCCGAGGAGGTCGATCTTCACGAGGCCCATTTCCTCGGAGCCGTCCTTTTCCCAGTGCACGACCGGCACGCCCTTGGCGGCCATTTCGCAGGGCACGCGCGCGCTCAGCTCGTCGGGCGCGAGCACGACGCCGCCGGAGTGCACGCTCAAATGCCGCGGCGCGCCGAGGAGCCGCCGCGCCAGCCGGAAAATCTCCGGCCAGGGCTCGCGCGGCTGCCACCCCTTGAACATCGGGTGCTCCGCGATGTCGTCGAGCCCGCCGCCGTCCCAGAACCAGGGCATGCGCGAGGTCACGCGGAGGATTTCGGATTCCGGGAGGCCGAAGACTTTGGCGGTTTCCCGGAGGGCCATGCGGGGGCGGAAGAGGACGTGGTTGCAGATCATGGAAGCGCGGAAGGAAAAGGGCTGAGCCACAGAGGACACAGAGGGCGCAGAGAACGGCCCGAAACCCGCGAGTCCGGGCAGGGCGGCGGAGCCGCCCTGCCCCCCGGGGAGCTGGACAGACGCCTCGAGACCCTGCGTCGCCAGATCCAGCCCTGCGATGGAACAGGCCCCGGAA
>JBBTCT010000027.1:0-157999 GCA_038060895.1 Planctomycetota bacterium | reverse complement strand
CACTCTCTAATTCGCCCTTGATCGGGAGGGCCTTCTCATGGAAGTTGAAGTTGAATTTCGGCGCGCCGCCGACACCCCACCCATTTCCAAAATCCTCTAAAGGCGCGCCGCCCTCCCTACCTCAATAGGCGTGGACTCCAACCTGCTAGAATCCGGTTCCATGCCCGTCGCGGTTCCCTGCGCTTCCTGCAACACCGCGCTCGAAGTCGATCTCGAGCACGTCGGCTGGCGCGTGCGATGCCCGAAGTGCGACTCAGTCTTCATCGCTCGGTCTTCCACGGTGTCTCCCCCCTCGGCGGGCGGTGGCGGCGCGCCGTCGCCGTTTGCACAAACATGGACACCCCCCGGCGGGTACGCCGGCGCCACCTCGCCTCCCCCTGCCCTCTCGGGAGCGGCCCCCGGAGCGTCAAATCACGTCGATTCTCCGACTCCCCCCACTCTTCCTGGAACACCGCCCCAAGCGCCGGCTGCCCAGCCGTCCCTGGCCCAGCCCACCGGCTCCTTCAACGAGATCTTCAGTCCTCCTTTGCAGGCCCTTCCTGGCGCAAAGCTGCTTCCCCAGGCCAAGACCGCTTTCATTCTCGGCATCCTTTCCATCGCCTGCTTTCACCTCCTGACCGGCATTCCTGCCGTCCTCATCGGATACAAGGCGCGCCACAAGATTCGTGGCGCGAACGGCCAGCTCGCGGGCGACAATCTCGCGCTCGCCGGTATCATCATGGGCGCCATCGGAATCGTCCTCACACTGACCGACGGATGGACCCCGTGGTCGCTCATCAACGTCTTCCGTGACCCCGCTCGCGTCCACTACAACTCGGACGGCAAGAAGCTCAAGTAGCCGGCCTCAGGAGCCCCCCATGCCCATCAACGTCTCGTGCGATCACTGCGGACAATCGCTTCAGGTTCTTGAAGAGCACTCCGGCAAGCAGGTGCGGTGCCCGAAGTGCTACCAGGTGTTTGTCGCAAAGGTCAGCGCGGGGATGCCGCCGGCTCCGGTCGCTGGAGAATCCGTTCCGGTGAGCGCGCCTTCACCCGCGGGAGGTTTCCAGCCCGGCGCCGCGCCTCCGCCCCTGTTCTGCCCCCATTGCGGCGTCGGGCTCCCGGCCGCCGCGGGATTCTGTCCTGCCTGCGGCAAGCCTCCGGGCCAGGGCGCCTTCGCGCCCGCGTCGTTCTCCCCTTCCGGCACGGTCCCGGCGCCCTACGGCGCCCCCGCACAGACGAACGGACTCGCGACCGCTTCCCTCGTGCTCGCCATCGCATCGTGGGCCTGCCTCGGCCCGCTCTGCTCGATTCCCGCGGTCATCTGCGGGCACATGGCGCGGGGGCAGGTGAAGCGCAGCAACGGGACGCAGACCGGAGAAACTCTCGCGAACATCGGACTCGTCATCGGGTACATCAACCTGCTTCTGTGGTGCGGGTACGTCGGGTTCTTCTCGATGGCCGGGATGAGCCACGGACGATTCCCGTAGCGCGGCGGCGGCAGGCCCTACCGGCCGATCACCCGCAACATCTCGCGGTGCACCCGGCCGTTCGAACACACGAACTCGCCGTTGAACAGGTCCAGCCGCTTTCCGTGAAAGTCCGTCACCACCCCGCCCGCCTCTTCGACGAGCACCCAGCCCGCCGCGACGTCCCAGGCCTTCAGCGAGCCTTCCCAGAAGCCGTCGAAGATGCCGCAGGCGACATACGCCAGGTCGAGGGCTGCAGCGCCCGGGCGCCGGACACCGCGGGCTCGGAGGCAGAACTCATTGAAGCGGCGGAATTGTGCCCGGACTTCCCGGCGCGGCGCCGGCGCGGCCTTGCTTGAATCCAGGAGCGCGCTGGAAAACCCGGTGGCCAGAAGCGTCTGCGACAGCGGCGAACGCGTCGAAACACGGATTCGCTTTCCATTCCGCCGCGCCCCGCGCCCACGCGCGGCCGAGTACATTTCGCCGAGCACGGGGTCGTAGATCGCTCCCGCCAGCACATCCCCACCCCGCTCGAGCGCAACCGAAACGTCATAGTACGGCATGCCGTGCGCGAAGTTCATCGTTCCGTCCAGAGGGTCCACGATCCAGCGGTACTCAGCTCCCGCGCGCCTCCCGCCCTCTTCGCCGAGAAAGCCGTGGTCCGGGAAGCGCTTGCCGAGGTGCTTCATGATCGCGCGCTCGGACGCGCGGTCCGTGGACGTGACCAGGTCCGTCGCCCCCTTGAACGAAACGGTATGCGCTCGCCGTCCGGCCCGGCGCACAATTTCTCCGCCCAGGAGGGCGGCCTCGACGGCCGCTTCGAGAAAGACGGTGGGACAGCGCATGCACGATTATCACGCTGCCCCGCCCCGGCGTCTCGCTGTTTGGCAATTGCTCCCGCTTGCGTTTCAATGGCCGCCGTGAACCCCCACTCGCAACGAATCCTCAAGGAACTTGAGGCGGTCCTGAAGGAAGTCCCCGCCGACCTGATCGACCGCCTCGCTTCCGCCGTCGCCGCCGCCGATCGTGTCTTCGTGGCCGGCGAGGGACGCTCCGGCCTGATGGCGCGTGCGTTCGCGGCACGGCTCGTCCACCTGGGACTGCGGGTCCACGAATCCAGCGAGATCACCTGCCCGCGCATCGGGCCGGAGGACCTGATGATCGCGTGCAGCGGAAGCGGCGAAACGCGCACGACGCTGGAGAAAATGCTGAGTGCGAGAGAAGTGGACGCGAAAGTCGTCCTGATTACGGCGAATTCGGAGACGAGATTCGGCGACGCCGCTGACATCCTCCTTCATCTTCCGGCGCCGTCGACTCCCCCGCCCGTCGGCCGCGGCCGGAAAGAACCTGCAACCACGCAGCCGCAGCGATCACTGTTCGAGCAGGCTCTTCTCATCGTGCTCGACTCCACGGTTCTGAAGCTGATGGAGAAGCTGCACGTGAAGCGCGATGAAATGGCAAAACGGCACACCAACCTCGAATGAGGCCGATGTCGGCGGTCTAGTTGTCCATTCCCACGGGATACTCGGGACCGTGGAACATCTCCGCCGCCTTCTTCGCATCCTTCTTCGACGGTGACTTCTCCTTCGGTTCCGCGCGCTCCTGGATCTTCGCGACGTGGATGTCGAAGAGGGGCGCTTCCGGCAGGTCGGCGATTTCTTTCAGGCGTGCCTTCAGCAGCGCGCGGATCTTCTCGGTGAGTTCGGGGACGCTGACGCCTTCCCACGTCACGCAGGATGCGAAAACACGGACTGGTTTTGCGGGATTCTGCCGCACCTTGTAGACCGAAATACGGACGTCCTCGAGGTCGCTGATTTCGCGGGCGGAGCGCACGAGCGAATCCTCCACGGCGCTGATGGCGATCGAGACGTTTCCTTCGCTCGCGGCGTACTCAAGGTGCGTGGCATATTTGGAGAAGAGAAAATTCACGGTGACGAAGAGGACATTGAAGAGGACGAGGTAGACCGCGACGACGACGGCGGCGACGCGGGGCCAGAGCCCGAGCGGCGAGAGGTACTGGGTCGCGAGAACGAGGTGGTCCGGGGTCAGGATGTTGACGGCCCAGAGCAGGGCGGCAACGGCTGCCACGACGGCGACGAGACCGTCCAGGATGAGAAGGGGAAGGCGAAAGCGTTCCACGGTGCGAAACCTCGGTTGCGTACAGGGGTGTCGCCAGTGTAAGGGGCGCGGTGGGGGGTGATCCAGAGGAATCGGCCAGGCGCAGAACGAGCTGCCCCAGGCCGGCCCAATCCCCATCCCAATTCCCTGCCGTCCTCACTTCTTGGCAAAATACCCTTCCACAAAGTTCGTATCCACCTGTCCCCGGATGAAATGCGTGTGCCCGAATATCTCCAGGTGCAGCGGCACCGTCGTCTTCACCCCCTCGATCACGATCTCTTCCAGCGCGCGCCTCATGCACGTTATCGCCTCCTGGCGCGTCGGCCTGTGCACCATCAACTTCCCTACCATCGAATCGTAGTTCGGCGGAATCTCGTACCCGGTGTAGACGTGGCTGTCCCATCGCACCCACGGTCCACCGGGCGCGAAGAAACTGGTGATCTTGCCGGGGCACGGGCGGAAATTGGCGTCAGGATCCTCGGCGTTGATGCGGCATTCGATCGCGACGCCGTTCCAGCGGATGTCCTCCTGCTTCACCGACAGCCTCTCCCCCGCCGCGACCCGGATCTGCTCGCGCACGAGATCAACGCCCGTCACGAGCTCGGTGATGCCGTGCTCGACCTGGATGCGCGTGTTCATCTCGATCAGGAAGTAATGCCCCTTCGGGTCCACCAGGAACTCCACCGTCCCTGCGTTCGTGTACCCCGCGGCCTTCGCCAGCTTCACGGCAGCCGCCCCCATTTCCATCCGAAGCGCCGGACCGACCACGGGACTCGGCGTCTCTTCGACCAGTTTCTGGTGGCGCCTCTGGAGCGAGCAGTCGCGTTCCCCGAGGTGCACCATGTTCCCGTGCTTGTCGCCGATGACCTGGATCTCGATGTGGCGCGCCTTCTCGATGTACTTCTCGACGAACACGGAGGCGTCGCCAAACGCGGCGCCCGCCTCCGCGCTTGCGCTCAGCAGGCCTGAGACCAGGCTGATGTCGTTGTGCGCCATCCGCATCCCGCGGCCGCCTCCCCCCGCCGCGGCCTTGATCATCACCGGGTAGCCGACCTCCCGGGCAACCGCCAGCCCTTTCTCCTCGCTGTCGATGATCTCGCTTCCACTCACCGTCGGCACGCCCGTCTTCTTTGCCAGCTCGCGGCAGCGCGCCTTGTTGCCCAGCATCCGCATCGATTCCGGCGGCGGGCCGATGAACTCGATGTTGCAGGAAGCGCAGACCTCGGCGAAGTGGGGGTTTTCGCTGAGGAAGCCGTACCCGGGGTGGATCGCTTCGACGTCGGAAACCTCGGCGGCGCTGATGATGCGGCTGATGTCCAGGTAGGATTTCGCCGCCGGGCCGGGGCCGATGCAGATCGCTTCGTCGGCGTACTTGAGGTAGGCCGCGTTCCTGTCTGCTTCGGAATAGACGCAGACGGTTCCGATGCCCATGTCCTGGCAGGCGCGGATGACACGCAGCGCGATCTCGCCGCGATTCGCGATGAGGATCCGGTTGAACACGGGGATCTACGCGTCCTTGCGGATCAGGAAAAGCGGCTGGTTGAACTCGACCGGTTCGCCGTTGTTGACGAGGACCGCTTCGACGACGCCCTCGATCTCGGCCTTGATTTCGTTCATCACCTTCATGGCTTCGATGATGCAGAGCGTCTTCTCGGCGCCGACCCGGTCGTTGATTTCGACGAACGAGGGCGTCCCGGGCTTCGCCGAGCGATAGAATGTGCCGACGAGGGGCGATTTGACCTCGAAGACGTCCGTGCGCGCCGGCTTCGCGGCAGGCGAGGAAGCGGCAGATGTATTTGCTCCCGAGGGCGCCGGGGTCATCCCCATCGGCATTGAGACCATCATGCCGCCCGAAGGCGCCTGCGCCTCGTGTTTGCGCAGCCGCACCTTCCGGCCGTCCTCTTCGACCTCGAGTTCGCAGAGGTCGTTGTCGTTCATCAGCGTGATGAGCTTCTTGATCCCGTCGACGTCCATCGATGAATCCCCACGCGGTTGAAGGGGCAAATTCTAGGGGGTTGAGAGGGGGAAGGCGAGGATTTGTGGAAGGAGAGCATTGGCCCGTTCATTCCTTCCAGATCCCTCCCCGCAGCATGCCGGCGACGTTGGGAGGCACGAGGAACACGTTCGGATCTCCGTCCAGCACCGCGTACATGGTGTTCCCCGGCCCGTCCAGCCCGACGAGAAACTCCCGCACCGCCGCGCTTCCGGCGCGCCCCGGGTCCGGTGTGATGCGGATCTTCCAGACCGGGGTTCCCGAGAGTCCGACCTCGGGCGCTTCCCTCTTGGCTGCGACCCAGGTTTCCGCCACCATTCCCGTCCAGAACTGGTTGAACGCGCTCATCTTGTTGGTGTCCAGGACCTTGCCGCCCGCGACGGCCGAGGTCTGCAGCCACGCGCGCCCGTTGAATTCCGCCTCCACCCAGATGACTCCGTTCCGATCGGTCACGGAGACGCTCTTGACCTGAAGCGGCATCAGGCCGGTGGGAACGCGGGGATCGCGGAAGAAGAAGGCGCCGGCAGAGGCGTGGACCCAGGCGGAAGTTCCGAGCTCGCGGACGACGCGTTCGGGATCGGCGGTGCGAAAAAACGTGTCGGTCCCGTCCGTCCACAGGTCGGCCGCTTGGTCGACGGCCTCGGCCCCCTTCCCGAACCTGAAAACCATGTGGAGGGCGCCGGCCGGGGCGGCCGAGGCGGGGGACCTTGCATTGACCTGTGACGTCCCCAGCTGGCGAAGCAGGATATCGACGCGTGCCGGGTCAAAGTAGGCGATGACCGCAGGTTTCACGACGGTCCACGCGCCTGCGTCCTTACGAACTTCGAAATCGGCAGCTCCCGACGCCGAAAAGACTTCGACTTCGTTCATCGGCCACGGAAGTGCCCGGTTGGCGCGAAGCGCGCCCGCCAGCGGCGTGACGAGCTGGAGGACCTGGTCGTCCATCGTCCCGATGTCATCCGGGTACTCGCTCGTGTCCGCCCAGCGCCGTTTCTCACCCTCCGCTACGGGCGCCCCGACGCTGACCCGGATTTTCTTGCCCGTGAGTTCGATTTCGAACTCCGCGAAGGCCGGATCCAGCCCGTACTCCGATCGGGCCGGCCTGGGCCTCGGCAGCATCGTCGCGCTGGTCGCCGTCGCAAGGCGGGAGACCCACTCCTCGACCGCCGCAGGGTCCGCCAGGTCGTCCACCGCCTTCGACAGCCGCCACCCGCGTCCCTGCCGCGCAACGACCACGTCTTTCCCTGCCGCCGAGTACGCGATCGAACGGAGTTCCTTCGAGTTGAAGCGGCAGAATCCGGTGTCGCGCAGCGATTCCGGCGTCCGGTCGAACGCCGCAAACATCGCGCTGGAAACGGTCAGGACTTCGCTCTGGCCTGCGCGCCGGGCGAAAGTCTTGTCGCCAGCGCCCAGCGACTTTCCGAACGCAATCGAAGCCTTCCGGCCGTCGGACGCGGAAAGCGTCACCGTCAGGGTCGGAGCGTCCAGCCCGTGGACCGCGGCATCGGGCGGCTTCTCCCCTGAGGGAAGCGGCCACGCCTTCTCTGACGGATCCACGCCGCGAAGCATGGTCATCATCGCGATGTCGCCGGCCGGCCAGGCACGAGGCGACGTCATGCGCCAGACCCCGTCCATTTTCGCGACCGCGATCGTCGCGCCTGCTTTGACGAGCTCGACCTGAGTCACTTCTTCGCCGACAAACGGGAAAATTTCGACCGACAGCCGGACCTTTCCGTCGTCTTCTTCCCCCCGCCGGGATTCCCACCAGACCCATCCTCCGATTCCGAGCCCCAGAACCACCATGATCAGCGTGGTTCTCTTCATCCCCTTCATGCCGACCTCCTCGTCATGAACATCGTGAGGCCGAACGCGATGGCGAGCGAAGGAAGGAGGATGACGCAGACGCGGAAAACGTAGTCGTCCTGCTTGGGTGTCAGAATCAGGGACCGGTCCTCCGGAACTTTCGGGTCCACACCGATGAGGTATTCCTGCTTCGCGAGCCAGCGGATCGAGTTGAGCACGAGGTCCGGCGACCGGAGTTCCTTCTGGATGCCGTTCGCCTGTCCGGTCGTGTCCCCGATCACGACGAGGCGCATCTCATCCTCGACCGTGGATCCCTTGAGGCGCCCGCTCACCGCCGCCGCCACTGTCAGCGGCCCCGGCTCGTCGCGGTCCGGAGTCATCTTCTGGTCCCGCGGGTAGTCCTTCTCTCCCCAGCCATCGCTTCCGCACCGCGCCAGTTCCGTCAGCGTCAGCCCTTCCGGCACGGCGTCCTTCTCCAGGAAGAGCGCGCAGGCGCCGAGCATTGCCACATTCTTGTCGGCGTCGAACTTGCCGGTCACCGGGTGCTTCCGGTCGAAACCGGAGAGGAAGAACGTGCCGATGTCTTTCTTGCGCTGGAAGCCTCCCGGCACCTGGACGAGCTGCTCGGGTGAATTGTCCGGGTCCAGCACCATCAGCGTCTGGGGCGTGATTCCCATCCCGCCGAGGAACTTGTACAGGTTTGGAAGCGGCCGGTCCGACATTTCCGGCCCCGAATCCAGCGTGACCAGCAACCGCCCGCCCCGCGCGAGGAAGACCTGAACCGAAGTCAGTTCGCCCTCGTTGAAGTCGCGTTTCGGTCCCGCGATGACCAGCACGCTGGCGTCCTGAGGCACGCTGGCGCCGGGCGGAAGCGAAAGGGTGCGGACCGAGTACCCCTCGCGCTGGCGCAGCAGGCCGTTGGAAAACGCGCCCCACTCGGCCGGGCCCTGCATGTCCTCGGTGGAGACCTCTTCGTGCCCCGTCGTGAAAGCGAGCACGATCGGTTTGTCCTGCGAGAGCACCTTGAGCGTGGACGTCACGATGGCCTCGCCGTTGAACGACGTCAGCTTCGGCACGCCCCGCGGTCCCATGTCGTCCCACTGCTGTCCGAAAAACTCGCGCAGGTTCACCACGCGCTCCGTCTCTCCCCGCTTGAAGACCACGTCGTTGGCGCCGATCTGCGACCGGAGGTCATGCTTTTTCTGCGCGGCTTGCACCCCGCCGCCCCCGACGCTCGCCACCGACACGATTTCCCACTCAATCCGGTCCCGCGAGCGCGTCCGGTACTCCTCCAGCAGATCCTGCGTCCGCTTCAGCGCCGATTCCCACGCGCCGTCTTCGTCCGGCAGGTAGAACGCCACGATCTGGTACTTCTTGTCCTCCGCCGAGATCTTTCCGAGCAACTGCTTCGTTCCGTCCCCGAGCGTGTACGTCACGTCGTCCGTCCAGTCCCAGCGCCGGTATCGGCGCGTGGAGATCCAGTTCGCGGCGACGATGATCCCGGCCAGGAGAAGAAGCTGCAGGCCGACGGCGGAGGCGACGCCGAAGCGCGCCTTCGTTCCCCAGTGCGGGGCAGGTGCAGGAGCGGTCATCTCCAGCGCCTCGACTCGAGGGATTTGATCGTGAGGAAGATCCCGAGCGCGATGACGGACAGGAAGTACACGACGTCGCGCGAGTCCACGAGCCCCTTGCCGAAGGACTGCAGGTGTGCGCCGAAGTACATGTAGTTGAGGATGTCAGGCCACGGGATCTTGTCGTGGAAAGGAAGCGACTCGGTGGAGCCCGAGAGGAAGCCGACGAGGAAGTAGAAAGTGAACAGGGTGACGAACGTGAGGATGGCGGCGACGATCTGGTTTGCCGTAAGGGAAGAAATGAAGAGGCCGAGGGCGATGAACGACATGGAGAGCAGAAGAAGCCCGAGGTAGGAAGCCTGGATCATTCCGACGTCCGGGCGGCCGTTGATCCGCGTCAGCACCCAGGTGAAGAGCATCGTGGGCGCGATCATGAGCGCCGTGAAAAGCGTTGCGCCGAGGAATTTGGAAATAGCAATCTCGGTGTCGGAAACGGGCGCCGTCACGAGCATTTCCAGCGTCCCGCTCTTCCGTTCTTCGCTGATCAGGCGCATCGTGACCATCGGGATGAAGATCGTGTGGATGAACCCGAGGAACGTGAGCAGGGACCGCATGGCGTTCGCGTCGCGCTGGTCCCGGAGCAGGATGTAGAAGCTGAGACCCGCGAAAAGCAGGTAGAACGTCGCGATGACGTAGGCCATCGGCGCGTAGAAGTTCGCCGTGAATTCGCGTTTCGTGAGGGCCGGGAGGTTCATCATACGGCGGGACCGCCTTCGGAGGTCTCCGGCGGCAACGTCCCGGCGACCAGGGGATCCGGCACGATGGCGCGTACCGGCGCTACCCCGACTTCATCGGTCGTCGTGATCTTAACGAACAGGTCCTCGAGCGTCCGCTTCTCTTCGGTCAGCTCGCGCAGGTCCCACCCGTTGTCCACCACGAACTTCGCGACATCCGCTCGCAGGTCCAGCTCGGGCGCGGAGTCGAAGGTGAACACGCTCCACTCCTCGCCCGGAGCGATGGTGATCCCCTGGATCCCGGGAAGCCCCTTCAGCATCGCCTCGATCATCGCGACAGGTCCGCGAATTTCGGCGCGGAAGCGGCGCGAGCTCTGGTCACCGCCGACGAGGGAGCCCGGGGAGCCGTTGGCGACGATGCGGCCCCGGTGGATGAGGAGAATCCGCGTCGCGGTGATTTCTACTTCGGAGAGGATGTGCGTGGAGAGGAGCAGGGTCGTCCGCTTCCCGAGTTCCTTGATGACTTCGCGGACCTGGCGGATCTGCCCGGGGTCGAGCCCCGCGGTGGGCTCGTCGAGAATGAGCAATTCGGGTTTGTGGACGATGGCCTCGGCCAGGCCCGTGCGCTGCCGGTACCCTTTCGAGAGCGCGCCGATCAGCTTGCGCCGCATGTCCTTCAGCCCGATCGTCGAGATGACCTCGTTGACCGCGTGCGAACGGTCGCGCCGGGGAACGCCGCGGAGCCGAGCGCGGTAATCGAGGTACTCCTCGACGCGCATGTCCTCGTAAAGGGGCACGCGCTCCGGCATGTACCCGATCCGCCGGCGGACTTCCATTGAGTCGGTGACGCAGTCGAAGCCGGCGACCCGGGCGCTGCCATAGGTCGGTGGGAAGAAACACGAGAGCATCTTCATCGTCGTGGATTTGCCGGCTCCGTTCTTGCCGAGGAAGCCGACGATTTCGCCCTTGTCGACGGTGAAGGAGATGTTGTCGACTGCGGTGAATCCCGCGTAGCGCTTTATCAGGTTTGTTACTTCGATCATGGCCACGGGGCTATTGAAGCGGGGTGCCCGGGGCTGGGCAAGGCCTAAGTTGAAGGGGCTTGGGGGGTTAAGGGCACCGGTTGGACATTAAGAGTCTTAATCATTGTTGCTCGGCCCACAAAAGGGCCTTATCCGCGGCGGTTTCCGCGTTATCCGCCTCTATCCGCGTATTCTGTTTTCCAGGAAGGAACAGAATACGCGGATGAAATCGGATGACGCGGAAACAGCCGCGGATAAAAAAACTCCCGGCCGTTGACGGCCGGGAGGTTGTCAGCAAACCAACGCCGCCTACTTCGTCTCAAACTCCGCATCAATGATGTTCTCGTCTCCCGCGCCCTTCGCCTTTTTCGCGCCCTTCCCTGCCGTTTCTCCCGCCTCCGGACTCCCGTCTCCCGCCGGCTGTCCCTGCGCCGCCTGCTGTTTCTTCGTCGCCTCGGCGTAGAGTTTTTCCGCAACCGAGTGCGACGCCTTCTCCAGGTCCGCCAGCGCGCTCTCGAGCTTCTCCTTGTCCTCGCCGTCCTTGACCTTGTTCACCGCTGCAATCGCTTCGTCGATCGCCTTCTTCTCGTCGGCGCTCGCGATGTCCTTGTTGTCGCGCAGGCTCTTCTCGATCGACCAGACCATCGCCTCGGCCTTGTTCCGCACGTCGATCAGTTCCTTCTTCTTCTCGTCGGACTCGCGGTTCGCCTCGGCCTCCTTCACCATCTTGTTGATCTCGGCCTCGCTCAGGCCCGTGGACGCCTTGACCTGGACCGAGTTGCTCTTCCCCGTCCCGAGGTCCTTCGCGCTCACGTTCAGGATTCCGTTCGCGTCGATGTCGAACGTGACTTCGATCTGCGGCATGCCGCGCGGCGCCGGCGGAAGGCCGTCGAGGTGGAATTTTCCGAGCGTCCGGTTGTCCTTCGCCATCGGGCGCTCGCCCTGCAGCACGTGGACTTCCACGCCCGGCTGGTTGTCCGCCGCCGTCGAAAACGTCTGCTTCACCGATTTCGGGATCGTGGTGTTGCGCTCGATCAGCTTCGTTGACACCCCGCCCAGCGTCTCGATCCCGAGCGACAGCGGCGTCACGTCCAGGAGCAGCACGTCCTTCACCTCGCCCTTCAGGACCGCCCCCTGGATCGCCGCCCCGACGCTCACCACCTCGTCCGGATTCACCGAACGGTTCGGTTCCTTCTTGAAGTAGTCCTTCACCAGCTTCGCCACCATCGGGATCCGCGTCGATCCGCCCACCAGCAGCACCTCGTCGATGTCCTCCGGCTTCATCTTCGCGTCCGTGATGCACTGCTTCACCGGCCCCAGCGTCTTCTCGATCAGGTCCCCGATCAGCTGCTCCAGCTTCGCCCGCGTGATTTTCAGCTGCAGGTGCTTCGGGCCGGAGGCGTCCGCAGTGATGAACGGCAGGTTGACTTCGGTCTCCATCGAACTCGAGAGCTCAATCTTGGCCTTCTCGGCGGCCTCCTTCAGGCGCTGAAGCGCCATCTGGTCCTTGCGCAGGTCGACGCCGTACTGCTTCTTGAACTCATCGGCGATGTGGTCGATGACCTTCTTGTCGAAGTCGTCGCCGCCCAGGTGCGTGTCGCCGTTCGTCGCCTTGACTTCGACGACGCCGTCGCCGACCTCGAGCACGCTGATGTCGAACGTGCCGCCGCCCAGGTCGTACACGACGACCTTTTCGTTCCCCTTCTTGTCGAGCCCGTAAGCCAGCGCGGCCGCCGTCGGCTCGTTGATGATGCGCTTCACTTCGAGGCCGGCGATCTTCCCGGCATCCTTCGTCGCCTGCCGCTGCGAGTCGTTGAAGTAGGCCGGCACCGTGATGACCGCGTCCGTCACTTTCTCGCCGAGATACGCTTCCGCCGCTTCTTTCAGCGACTGCAGGATGATCGCGCTGACTTCGACCGGGGTGTACTGCTTCCCGCGGATTTCGACTTTCACCGGATCGTTCGGCCCGCCGACCACCGTGTAGGGGACGAGTTCTTCTTCCGATTTGCATTCGCTGCGGCGGCGGCCCATGAAGCGCTTGATGGAGTAGACCGTGTTGCGAGGGTTGGTGACGGCCTGGCGCTTGGCCATGTATCCGACGAGGCGTTCGCCCTTTTCGGTGAAGCCGACGACGGAGGGAAGGAGGCGCGAGCCTTCGGGCGTGGTGATGACGGTGGTTGTCGAACCCTCCATGACGGAGACGACAGAGTTGGTCGTTCCGAGGTCGATGCCGATGGTCTTGCTCATGAGTGCGCGCTCCTCTTGGGGTTAGAACTGGGCTGAGGAGCTAAAAAGCAAAAGTTATGCCCTTGTTCTGGGAAGCTGCCTTCGCGTAAAGGTTTCAGCCGCAAAGACTTGTGGCGCCGCGAAAGCGATCGCCCTCCGAGCTTTCATGACAAGCGGTCCCAGGTGTTGCCAGATTGACAGGCGCCAGGAGCTACTTCTTCCCCTTCTTCGGCGCACGTTTCGGCTCCGTCCCTGGAAACGGCAACCACGAATACCCGGGCGCCCACTCCTTCCAATGCCTCGATTTCGCCAGTTGCGGGATCAACCGATCGGCGATCACCAGGCCATGAAGCGTCCCCATCTCGATGTCCTCTTCGTAATCCTCGATCAGCGCCTCAAGTCCGAGCCACTCCGCTTCCCAACCCGGCATCGCCATCGCGAACGCAGTGTTCCCGCGAAGCAGTTCCAGCAGTGCCAGCGGAATCGACTGCGGAACGTCGTCGCCGAAGTCCTGAACCTCGAGGCCCTTGTCCGCGGGCAGTTCCAGGCTCACGCCGACCGGAATCACGGACACATGCACCCGGTCTCCCCGTCCGTCCTGCGGGCGGAAAACGGTGGGCTTGTGCAGTCGCTGCACGGCAGTCCCCGACTCAAAAATCCCGAGCCGCTTCGAGACCGCGTCCGCAAACGCTTTCGCCGCACGCTCGTTTTTTTCGAAGTCCACCGTCAGGTCGTAGATCCAAGCCATGGGCGCACTTTACATCACGCTCGGAAGAGTGCCCACGATCCGGCAGGTTCTGGAGGAGCGCCCGCGATACAATCCACTCATGAGCGTTCGATGGCGCGTCTCGCTGGCTGTCTCGGGAATGCTGCTGCTCATAGCAGCGTCGATTCTCATTTATGGTTGGCAACGAGCAGGCGTAAAAGCGGATCAGAGTCGCCTTGAGAGGGAACGACTTGCCTTCGAGGCATTCGAAGCGGCGAGGCGTCCTGGTCCGTCGGAAGTAACAATGCTCCCTCCAGTGGGAGAACCCTCCGATGTTCGCTGGAAGGACAACTGGGGTGTCGAACCCTTCAGGCCCTTGCGGCATACCGAGAGTGCTGGGATCGAAGAGTTGATCGACCGTATGGTTGCACAGGGGGCCTTGAGGGCTGAACTTCGACGTCTCGAACGTGAGGAACTTGAATTCGGCCGCTTGCACGGCGAAAAACCTTTCCCGCCCGGTCCCGTGTTCGCCCGAACTCGCCAGCTCCTCTGTGAACTCTGCGGATTGCTGGATTTGCAGGTCCAACAGATTCCACAACTGGGTTCGGTCTTGGCGAAAAACGCCTCCATCCAGCTGGATTTCGCAAGAGCGGAGCACCCCGGATGGACACGGGCGGACATCGAAGCGGCGATCAAGAAGCGCGAGCAAGTGTTCGCGGAAGAAGTTCGCGCGATACTCAGTGAGATTCAGCGTCAGCAATTTGACGACTGGCTCGCTGACGATGTCGCTCTCGATCGCGGAAAGTAAGTCCGGTCAGACGACCTGGTGCCGCTTCCACTTCTTGTCGTCTGTCTCCGGAAAGTCCGTCCGGTAATGCGTTCCGCGACTCTCGTCGCGAGCGAGCGCGCACTTCGCGACGATCCCGCTGACGGTGAGCATGTTCTGGAGTTCCCATCCTGCGACGGTGCTGAATTCGCGCGGGAGGACGTACTTCTTCCAGAAGTCGATGGTCTGGAGGGCGCGGCGGAGGCCGTCGCCGTCGCGTTCGACGCCGACTTCGCGCCACATGAGGGCTTTGAGTGAAGCGCGGAGGTCGACGACGTCGACGGGTGGGAGACCTTCGCCGGTGGACTGGGAGTCGTTGGCGGTCAGGGAGATCGCGGCGTTGCGGCGCGAAGCCGGCCCACCCGCCCGCCTGCCCGCCTGCCCGCCGGTTTGACGCAGTGCGTCATTTGCCGCGCGCACGCCCGTGACGAGTCCTTCGAGCAGCGAATTCGACCCCAGCCGGTTCGCGCCGTGGAATTCGGCACACCCGCACTCCCCCGCGGCCCAGAGGCCCGGGAGCGACGTCCGCCCGCGCAGGTCCGTCTTCACGCCGCCGACCATGTAGTGCGCGGCGGGGCGGACGGGGATCGGGTCGCGGGCGATGTCGAGGCCGAAGGAGCGGCAGAGTTTCGCGAGGCCGGGGAAGCGCTCGCGGATTTTCGTCGCGGGGAGATGGGTGAGGTCGAGGTACACCTGGGTGTCGCTGGTCGCGCGCATCTGACGCACGATCGCGCGCGAAACGGTGTCTCGCGGGGCGAGCTCGGCGTCGGGGTGGTAGTCGGGCATGAAGCGCCGCTTCAGGCGGTCGCGCAGCAACGCGCCTTCACCGCGCACGGCCTCGCTCATGAGGGCGCGTGCGGCGCCGGCGATGTAGAGCGCGGTCGGGTGGAACTGGACGAATTCCATGTCCTCGAGTTCGGCGCCGGCGCGGTGGGCGATGGCGAGGCCGTCGCCGGTGGCGACTTCGGGGTTCGTGGTTTCGCGGTAGAGCTGGCCGCAGCCGCCGGTCGCAAGGATCGTCGCGCCCGCGGCGATCCCGCTCTTCGCTCCATCCCCCCCCACTACCAGGGCGCCGCAGCACCGGCCGCCTTTCACGACGAGGTCGAGGACGAACGCGCTCTCGAGCACCTCGACGTTGGGCTGTGCCTTTACGCGTTCGATCAGCGCGCGGGCGATCTCGGCGCCGGTCGCGTCGCCGTGGGCGTGCAGGATGCGGGCGCGCGAGTGGCCGCCCTCGCGGGCGAAGCGGATTTCGCCGGACGACCGGTCGAACTGCGTGCCCCAGGCGATGAGCTCCTTGACGCGCTGCGCGCCTTCCTTGATCACGGTCCGGACGACGCGGGCGTTGGCGATCCCCTTGCCGGCGTCGAGGGTGTCGCGGACATGTGAAGCGATGGAATCGCCTCGGTCGAGCGCGGCGGCGACCCCGCCCTGGGCCCATTCGGTGTTGGAATCGTGAAGAGTCTTCTTCATCACGAGCAGGACGCGGGCCTTCTTCCCGGCCTCGACTGCGGCGCGCAGGCCGGCGACTCCGCCGCCGATGATCAGGATGTCGGTGCTGCGCCACGGAATGCGGCGGGCGTCAAAATTGGTCAGGTAGCGGGGTTGTGGCGGCATGGGCCGGGTCACGATAGCGGAAAAGGTGGTGGTGCGGGAGTTGGGGGTTTGGAGTTCCGGAAGTTGAGATCCGGGTTCCGGGTTCAGCGTTCCGTGTGGGGTTGGGAGTTTCGAGTTGGGAGTTGTTGAGGGAGTTCTTGGGGCGGAGTTCAGTCCGGGGTCACGCGCGGCCCCCTGCGTTCCGGGGTTAACTGCCAACTCCAGACTCTCAACCCCACACGGAACTCTGAACCCGGAACCCGGATCTCAACTTCCGGAACCCAAAACTCCAAACCCCCAACGCGCCGATAACCCCATGTGCGCTTCTCCACCTTCGCCCTCGCCCTCGCCCTTGCCCACCGGGCGATGGCGGACCCGGCTCCCATTCCAGACGCCGGTCCCCGCCTCTCCGAACTCCTGGAGAAGGGCCCGTCCCACCGCCGTGAGCTCCTCGACGAGGTCCGCCGCGCCAAGACGGCCGGCGACCCCAATGGCGCCGTTTCCCTCGTGGAAGCGCTCATCGCCCTCGCCGACGGCCGTGTTCTCGAGGCGAGCGAATATGCACGCCAGGCCGCCGACGCTGCCTCGATTGACTTCGGGGACCGCGCCCGCGCCCGGGCCAACCTCGATTCCGACCGCTCCCCTTCGCCCGCCCCGGTTCGCACGCGCGCCGTCCATGAGCTGACCGACGTTCTGCTCGCCTGGGGCGAGGAATGGGAGTGGCGAGGAAAGAAAGACCGCGCGAAGTCCGCTTATGGGGCCGCAGCCGGACTCAGCAGCCACCTGGTCGAGAGCGCGTTGTCGCTCGAAGAGGCGCTCTTCTTCGCCAACACCCGGTACCGCGCGCATCACCGTCTGGCCGGGCTGGCTCTCCGCGCCGGCGAGGAAACCGAATTCGCCGCGCAGGCCGCTTCAGCCGCCAAGGCTCACGCCGAACGAACGGCCCTTGCGGCCGCGCCCGCGCCCGCCAATCGCGAGGAGTGGGATCGATTCATCGATTCGGGCGCGATGGCGTGCGTTCGCGACTCGACCACGCCGCCGGACGACCCGGTCTCGGGCCTGCAAGCCGCCTCCAAAATCTTCTCCGGCAAGTCCCCGTCGGCGCTTCTCCTCCCCGCCCTCGACGACCGGCTTGGCGACCGCGCCCTTCCGCTGCGTTGGGACGCGGCCATGGCGATCCTGCCTCACCTGAAGGACGTCGCGCCCGCGATCAGGAAATGGCTGAAAGCGACCGATCATCCAGCGGTCGGACTGGCGCTTCTGGCCCGCGCGGGAGAGGTCGTGACCGTCGCGGAGGCCGATCTTGAGGACCCTTGGGCCGCCCGCGCCTGCGGCGATGAAAACGCGCTGGAGCGGGCGTTCGAGCGGCTGCCGAAGGCGAAGCGCGTGGCGGTGGCGTTCCGGCTGAACGATCTGCGCGGTGAGGACGAGGTGGACCTGGGGCGTTAGCCCGACAGCTTCCAGCCGATCAGTCCCGCCAGCAGTCCCGCCAGCACGATCGCCGCGTACCAGCCGAGCTGCCACTTTTCCATCTCCGCGTGCGCCGCGTCCGCCTTCCTCACGGCGTCCTGGTTTTCCTTCTTCAGGCGGGCGATCTCGGCCTCGATGGTTGTGCGAAGCGCCATTTCTTCCGGCGTCTCCCGGTTGGAAATTGTGTCGCGAGGCATTGCTTTCGACAGCGCCTTGAGGCCGTCGTGCAGGACATCGAGCGATTTCGCGGGCCAGACGTTTTTGCGCGCTTCCGCTTCAGCCTCGCGGGGGGCCGAGATCTTCGGCTCGGCGTAGCTGCGACCGCCGTAGAAAGTCCCGGCCGCGGCGCCGCCACCAAGGATGAGGAACACGAGGAAGCGGAGGACGACGGAACGGCGCGGCTTTTCAAGTTCGGCGAGTTTGCTGCGCAGGGCGGGCGCGCGCCGTGCGACGGGTTCTGCCGATGGAGCTTCGCCTGCCGGGGCGTCCTGTGCATCCTGGGGCGGAAGAGCCGCGGGCGGGCGAGTCGTCCGGCGCGTGCCGCGCCGTTCCTCGATGGCTTCCATCGCCGTCTTGGGCACGGCCTCACCGGGCGCCGGCTCTCGCAGGAACTCTCCGCACTGGGAGCACCGCACATCTTCGGCCCGGTTCAAGAAGTGACATTTGGGGCAGGAGACACGGGCCTGCGGCGTCGGGACGAGGATCGACTGGCCGCACTTGGGACACTTTCCCTGCCGGCCGGCGAATTTCGATTCGACGGTGAAATTCGCGCCGCACGGGCAGACGACGGGAATGCGACCGGAAGCGGAAGCAGGTTGTGGCACGGGTCCCCCTCAAAGTGATCCCGGGGCATCCTACCTCGGCGCCGTACGCCGCCCGAATATTCCGAACCAATTCCGCGAACCTCCGCGCCACTTCCCCGCTTCATGCTCGTCCGTGACAGGGGGCGACTCGCCGGCACGACCGGCTCATTACGGAGGGTGAGGATGAAACTGCATTCAGCATGTATCAAGAGGTTGGCGGCATTGACGGTTGCGACGGGAATTGCAGGGTGTGGAAGCTCGGACATGAGCGGCATGCCCGCGCCTGCGTGCCGCGAAGTCGGGTTCGTGCAGGACGCGGCGCCTCCTGTTGCGGACCCGGAGTTCAACACCGAAGAGTACGCGCACTTCCAGGACAACCCGTTCTTCCGCGTCGCGGACGAGCCGCTCTCGACTTTCTCGATCGACGTGGACACCGCGTCGTACGCCAACGTGCGTCGCTTCATTAATGAGGGCCAATTGCCGCCGCCCGGCGCGGTCCGGCTCGAGGAAATGGTTAACTACTTCTCTTACGACTACGCCCCGCCGTCCGACGGGAAACCGTTCTCGGCCGCGATCGAAGTCCGGCCGGCGCCGTGGGAGCCCAAGCACCGGCTGGCCCGGATCGGGATCCAGGGGAAGAAGGTGGAGCTGGAAGAAGCGCCGCGGGCGAACCTGGTGTTCCTGATCGATGTGTCCGGGTCGATGGAACCGCAGGACAGGCTGCCGCTGGTGAAGAAGTGCCTGCGGATGCTGGTGAAGCAGATGCGCGTGAAGGACACGGTGTCGATGGTCGTTTACGCGGGCAGCTCGGGGCTCGTGCTTCCGCCGACGACCGGCGCGGCGCGCGATGCGATTGAAAAGGCCCTCGACCGGCTGCATGCCGGCGGTTCGACGAATGGCGCGCAGGGCATTGAGCTGGCGTACCAGGTCGCGCAGGAAAACTTCGTCAAAGGCGGCGTCAACCGCGTGATCCTGTGCACCGACGGCGACTTCAACGTAGGCGTGACGAGTGAGGGAGACCTGGTCCGGCTGATCGAGGAGAAGCGGAAGTCGGGCGTGTTCCTGAGCGTTCTCGGGTTCGGCCGCGGAAATTATGCCGACGCCAGGATGCAGCAACTCGCAGACAAGGGAAACGGGAACGCGGCGTACATCGATTCGGTGAAGGAGGGCCGCAAGGTCCTCGTCGAGCAGGCGACCGGCACGCTGATCACGATTGCGAAGGACGTGAAGATCCAGGTCGAGTTCAACCCGGCGAAGGTCGCAGGGTACCGCCTGATCGGGTACGAGAACCGCGTCATGGCAAACCAGGACTTCAATGACGACACGAAGGACGCCGGCGAGATCGGCGCGGGCCACCAGGTCACCGCCCTTTACGAAATTGTTCCGGCGGGTGAAGCGGTCCCGGGTGGACACATTGACTCGCTGAAATACCAGGCGCCCACGACTGCCAGCGGCGCCGGATCTGCAGAGCTCTGCACCGTGAAGCTGCGCTACAAGCTGCCCGATGGCGAGACCAGCGAACGCTTCGAGATCGCCGTCAACGATCCCGGAAGCGACGCCGTTGGCACGCCCGAGTTCGACTTCGCGGCCTCGGTCGCCGCATTCGGGATGCTCCTCCGCAGTTCGCCGCACAAGGGTCAGACCAGCTGGAACCTCGTGCTCGAGCTGGCGAAGGGCGGGTTGGGCCGGGACGCCGAGGGTTACCGAGCTGAGTTCGTGGAGATGGTGAAGGACGCGCGGGATCTGTCGAAGTAATGGCGAAAGTTCGTGCGGCCGGCGCGTCCGGAATCCGGGCGCCCGGCCGCCGTTACTGGGCGTCCCCGGGGTCCCCCTTCACGACGACCGCGATCTGCCGCGCCCGTTCCTTCAGCTCGACGTGGGCCTTTTCCCCGTCCTTCACTCCCCGGAGCCACAGCAGAACGATCGGAAAGCGAAGCAAGCCGGAAAGGCCGAAGACGACCAGGAACGGCGAGGCAAGATTCCAATTCCCCGGCACATGAGCGACGAGAAAGGCCCCGACCGTGGCTCCGATGATGATGCCTATCGAAGTAATGACGTTGAAGTAGGCGGCGCACCGCGCGCGTTTCTCGGGCGTCACCGCTTCAAAGAGGAAGTTCCCCGTCGCAAGGTTGAATCCTCCCCACCCGAACCCCGCAAGAACCTGGATGCCCAGGATGAGCCAGAAGGTGGTGGTGAAACACCAGAGAAGCGGGAGGATGGCGCAAACGACGCCGCTGAGGACGAGAACGAACTGAGATCCGCGGCGGTCGCCAACTCTTCCCCACCATCGCTGCGTCAGGAAGGCGGACATGGTCTGGACGCCGATCGAGATCATGAGCTGTGAGTAGGTCCAGCCGAGCGTCTTCAGCTGGTAGAGAATGAAAAACGGGCCGGAGAGATGGACGCAGAAATACATCAGCGCGATCCCGAACGTAAACCAGGCGAAGTTGGAATGCATCGACCGACCGAGGAACTGGCGAAAGGTGAAGTAGTCGCTCGTGCGGGGAGCGTACGGCGGTTCCGCAACGCGCGTCAGGAAGCCTACCGAGATGAACTTGAGCAGGCCGGCGATCGCGAGGCAGAGCAGGAATCCGTCTCTCTCGCGGCCCGCCGCGCGGAAGTGGTCGAGCATCCAGCCGGCGATCAGCAGGCAACCAAACGTGACGGCATTGATCAGCCCGGACCGCTTCCCGAAATACGCCCCGCGGCTTGCTGCCGGCACGAGGTCTCCCATCCACGAGTTCCAGGGCGGGCCGGCGACGTTGTTGCCCGCGAAGTAGAGCAACCAGCAGAAAACGGCGGCATGGGCGCCGAAGCGCGGGAAGGCCAGGGGAAGGATGATGAGCAGCGGATACACCAGCCCGGCCAGGCCCGCCCCGGCGACCGTGATCCTCTTGCGGCGCTTCAGGCGATCCACCAGATCGACCGCAAACGCCCCGAAGATGGCGCCGAGAAGGGGCGGCCACGAGCCAAGGGCGGCCGCGAGGACCGGGGTTGCGCCGAGAAACACCGCCCACGCGCCCACGTACGTCTCGCCGAAGCCGACCATGCCGCCGTGAAAGCAGCCGTCGACGATCGAGACGAACAGGGAACGCTTGCGTTGCTCGGGCGATATGGAGGACGGCCCCGCGATTGAAGCGAGGCCGGGCACGAGGCTCACAGGTCAAGTCTCCGACGGGCGTCGATGACCTCAGGCGCCTGGGAGTTGCTACATCTCGAACGGCGTCGACGGCTCGAACAGCGTCCCGTTTCTGTGGCAGACCAGGAGCGCCTGGATGACCGCGTCGTCGTACTTGCCCGATCCGGCGCGGCCCATGTCGATCAGCACTTCTTTCACGGGCAACCCCTCGCCCTTGAGTCCGCCCCGGGCGGTTGAGTTGTCAAAATCATTGGCGACCGCCAGGATCCGCGCGATCTGCGGAATGGCGTCCCCCTTGAGCTTGTGCGGAAAACCGCTTCCGTCGAGGTACTCGTGGTGGTACTTGACGCCGGGCAGCACGTCTTCGAATCCCTCGATGCTCGAAACGAGTTTCTCGCCGAGGTTGACGTGTTCTTCCTTCCACTTTTCCTTGTCGGAGCCGTCGGGTGCGTGAAGCGGCAGTCCCATCTTCCCGATGTCGTGCAGGAGGGCGGCGAGATGGATCCGCTGAAGCTCGGCTTTCGGAAGCTTCATCTGGGCGCCGATCGCCATTGAAAAATTGGCAACGCGCTCGGAGTGGCCCTGCATTTTCGGGTCGCGGATTTCCGTGGCCGTCACCAGCGTCTTGACGAAGGACACGAGCGTCTTGCGAAGCACCTCGCCGGACGAGAAGGCGCTGATCGCCATCCCGGCCTGAAGCGATATGGCCGTGGCGAGTTCGAGATCCTCGCTGCTGAATTCCTGCGCCACCTTGCTCGAGTGCAGGTAGAGAATGCCGGTGATCTTGTCGCGGCTGACGAGCGGCGCGCAGATGACCGACTTGATGTTCTTCATGACGATCGATTCGCTGCCGGCGAACCGCGAATCGAGCATGGCGTCGCTCGTCAGGATGGCGCGGGCGTATTGCATGACGCGCTTGACGATCGTGCGCGAGATCTTCGGCTCGGTCTTTTCCTTGGAGATGGCGGCCTTGGGGACGAGCTTCCCCGTTCCCTTTTCGAGGAGCAGCAGGTAGCCGGTGTCGGCGTTCGTGGACTGAAGGGCGAGTTCGAGGATCTTGTTGAGGAGTCCCTGGGCGTCGCGTTCCGTCCCGATGATGCGCGCGACGTCGTAGAGGGCGGAGAGGTTGCGGTTTTCAAGTTCCTTGCCGACCTTCTCAGCCGGCGGGAGATTCTTGTCCGGTGTGCGGTCCAGTTTCAGCTCGATCGTCGAGTGCGCCGACAGCTCGCGCCCCTGGTCGAAATCGACCTGCTTTTCCTCGGCGCGCGGCGCGCCCCCGTCCTCGAAGGTCAGGATCGTGTTGCCGATGCGCACCAGGTCGCCCGCCCGCAGCAACTCTTCCGTGATCTTCTGGTCGTTCACGAACGTTCCGTTCGTGGACTTCAGATCGCGGATAAAGCACATCTCGCCGATCTTGAAAATCTCCGCGTGCTGGCGCGACACCCCGTGGTCCATGACCTTGACCATCGCATTCGGGTCACGACCGATCGTGATCACCTCGTTCGTGATGTCGGTCGTGCGTCCGACTTCGGCTCCGGCTTTAACCCGGATGAGGGGCATGCGGCGCTCCTGCAGGCAGGGGGAACAGCTGTAGGGCGTTCTTTATACGGTTTTCACACTCAGAGCCCGAGAAAAAACCCGCTTGTCCGGCTGCCTCGGCGCGCTGCTTCGGCAAACACCGGGCGTTCTGATCCGTACGGATAGGCAGCCTTCTTCACGGCTTTCACGCATCTCTTACGGGGGATCCTGCATGCGACGTCTCTTCGTGTTCGCCTTCTCGGCCGCCGCCTCGCTCGTCCTCTTCCCCGCCCGCAACGCCGCCGAGCCGCCTCCGCGCCCGAAGCTCCTCCCGGAGTTCTCCCTTCCGGACGCGGACATGAAGATGAAGCAGCGGGCAGATTTTGCGGGCGCGAAGGCGCTCGTAGTGATCTTCACCGGGACGCAGTGCCCGCAGTGCATCCGCTACATCCCGGAACTCGCGAAAATTGCGGCGGACTATAAGGGCAGGGAAATCCGGCTCATCACCGTGAATTCGAACCAGAACGAACAGGCGGAGATCGCCGCCGACGCAAAGGAGCGCGAGATTCCCTTCACGATTCTCCGGGACGCCGACCACGTCCTGGCGGACGCGCTGGGAATCGAAGTGACTCCGACTGCGCTCGTAGTGGACGAAAAATTCACGATCCGGTATCGCGGCCGGATCGACCGGACCCAGATGGGGTTTGCGACAACGGGAGACGACGTGCGCGCGGCACTCGATGCGATTCTCGAGGGGCGCGAAGTCCCGAAGGCGGAAACTCCCGCGCGCGGCTGCACGATACGCCGCGAAGCGCCCAAGAAAGACGGCTCAGTGACCTGGGCGAAGGACGTTGCGCCGATCATCTACCAGAATTGCGTGCAGTGCCACCGGCCAGGCCAGATCGGGCCGATGCCCCTTGTCGATTTCAACCACGTCAGCGCCTTCGCGCAGGAAATCAAGAGCGCGGTGGTGGACAAGAGAATGCCTCCCTGGAAGCCCGTGGCGGGGCGGGCCATGCACGGCGAGCGAAAGCTGACGCAGGAGCAGATCGACACGGTCGTGAAGTGGGTTGACGAAGGCACGCCGGAAGGAAACCCGAAGGAAGAGCCGGCTCTTCCTGAGTTCAAGAGCGACTGGGTTCTGGGCGAGCCGGACATGGTCCTCGACGCGGGGGTGGATTTCGAAGTCCGAGCGGGACCGGACCTGTACTGGCATTTCCTGATGCCGACGAAGTGGACCGAGGACAAGTGGGTGTCGGCCGTGGAGGTGATGCCCGGGAATCCCCGGATCGTGCACCACGTCCTGAACTACATCGACCAGACGGGAACGGCCGAACGTCTCGACGCGGACGAAGAAGGGATCGGCTACAGCGGCGGCGGTGCCTGGCCCGGGTTCCTTCCGACGGGGGAAATGGGAGGATGGACGCCCGGTTTCTTCGCGCGTCCGCTGCCGGACGGGGTTGCGAGGAAGCTCCCGAAGGACTCAACGCTGGTCCTGCAGATCCACTACAACAACCCGACGGGAAAGATGCAGAAGGACCGGACGAAGATCGGGCTGCACTTCGCGAAGGGGCCGGTCAAGCAGCGGCTCTACCAGGCGCGCATCATCAACCCGTGGTTCCGGATCCCGGCCGGTGAGTCCGAATGGGAAGTCCGCGCGTCGTGGCCGGTGAGCCGCAACATCACGGTGATTTCCGTGATGCCGCACGCCCATCTCCTCGCGAAGAAGACGAGCATGGTTGCCGAGACCCCCCGCGGAAAGAAGATTCCGCTCGTGGAGATTGCCGATTGGGACTTCAAGTGGCAGGACACGTATCACTTCGCCGAGCCTCTCCACCTCAAGGGCGGCTCGCGAGTCGAGCTGACGTTCGCGTATGACAACTCGGAGGAAAATCCGAGGAACCCGCACAGCCCGCCGAAGAACATCCGGTGGGGAGAAAACACGTCTGACGAAATGTGCCTTGGGTACGTGAACTACGTGAAGGACAACGAGGACCTGACGAAGGCAAAAAAGAAATGAGGAACGGTTGAGGCCCATGAAAACGCTGCGAATCGCCCTGTCCGCGCTCTTCGTTTCCGCTGTTTTCCTGCGTCCCTCCGCCGAACCGAAACCGGGAGCGCCGGGCGTATCGCTGGACGGTTTCGCGCTCAAGGACCAGGGCGGCGAGGAGCGGACTCTCGCTTCCCTGTCCGACCGGAAGGCCGTGGTTCTCGTGTTTCTCAGCACGCAATGCCCGATTTCGAACCGGTACCTTCCGGAGCTGGCAGGGATCCTGAAGGAGTACTCGGAACAGGGCGTGTCGATGCTGGGCGTCGATTCGAACTACAACGAACAGCAGGAACTCGCGGCGTACGCGAAAGAGCGCGAGATCGCCTTCCCGGTGCTGCGTGACGGCGACCACGCGCTCGCAGACCGACTGGGAATCGAGACCGTTCCGACGGTCGTGGTTCTCGACCAGAAACGCGTGGTGCGCTACCGGGGCCGGGTTGACGACGACCCCATGGGAGGACGGCCGAAGCGGCGCGAACTGCGCGAAGCGCTGGACGCGGTGCTCTCGGGCAAGGACGTTGCGGAACCGGAGACATTGCCGCGCGGCTGCGCCCTGCGCCGGGACGCCCCGCCGAAGGACGGGCCCGTCACCTGGGCCAAGGACGTCGCACCTATCGTGCAGCAGAACTGCGTGGCCTGCCACCGCTCGGGACAGATCGGCCCCTTCAAGTTGACCGACTACGAGCATGCCAGCGCCTTCGCGAAGGAAATCCGGAGCGCCGTTTCCGAAAAGCGCATGCCGCCCTGGAAGCCGTCGGACGGCCTCGCGTTCCTGAACGACCGGAGGCTGACGCCGGACCAGATCGACACAATATTGAAGTGGGCCGACTGCGGCGCTCCCATGGGAGATGCCTCCCTTGAGCCGCCGATGCCTGTGTTCAAGGACGAGTGGATCCTGGGACCGCCGGACCTCGTGCTGGAAATGGAGGCGGTTTTCGATCTCAGCGGGACGGGCCCGGCGGATGAGTACCGGCACTTCGTCTGCCGCACGGATCTGCCCGAGGACACGTGGGTGACGGCGACTGAGATCCGTCCCGGAAATCCGCGGATCGTCCACCACGTCCTGGCGTACATCGATACGAGCGGGACGGCGCGGAAGCTGGACGCTGCGGCCGAAGGACTGGGATACCCGGGCGAGGGGACCTGGCCCGGGTTCATCCCGACCGGCGAGATGGGCGGTTGGGCTCCTGGAGACATGCCCTATTCCCTTCCGGAAGGGGTCGGGCGCAAACTCAAGAAGGGCGCTGACGTCGTTCTTCAGATTCACTACAACCGCTGCGGCACGCCACAGAAGGACAAGACGCGCCTCGGCCTTTACTTCTCGAAAACGCCGATCAAGCAGCAGATCCGCTGGGCGGAGATGGTGAACGCTTCGTTCGAGATTCCCGCGGGCGCGGAGCGCCACGAGGTCAAGGCTGGCTGGAGTTTCACGAAGGACTGCACCGTCTTCGTCGTGTCACCGCACCAGCACCTGCTCGGAAAGTCGGCCAAAATGGTCGCGCGATTCCCCGACGGCAAGGAACAGACCGTGATCGAGATCGCCGACTGGGATTTCAAGTGGCAGGACGCGTACATGCCCAGGACACCACTCAAGTTGCCGGCTGGCTCGAAGATTCTCTACACCGCCGTGTACGACAACTCAGACAAGAACCCGCGCAATCCGAACCGGCCGCCGAAGAATGTCTACTGGGGAGAGAAGACGAGCGACGAGATGTGCCTGGGTTATGTCGGGTACGTCGAGGACAAAGAGGATTTGACGAAACCACGGAAGAAAAAGAAGTAAGCCGCCCGCGAAACACAAAACCCCGGCGAAGCATCCGTCCTCGCCGGGGTTTTTCGTTTCGTCGCTCCCGTTTCTACGAAATCGCTATCACCTTGTACTTGATCGTCCCCCTCGGCGCTTTCACCTCCGCGATCTCCCCGATCTTCTTTCCGATCAGCGCCTGCGCAATCGGCGCCGAAATCGAGATCTTGTTCTGCATCGGGTCCGCTTCCCCCTCCCCGACCAGCTCAAACAGCTCCTCTTCCTTCGATTTCATGTCGATGCACTTCACCTTCGCGCCGAACAGCACCGCGTCCTTCGGCTGGCTGCTCGGGTCCACGACCTGCACTCGCGCCAGCCGGTCTTCCAGCTCCGTAACCCGCTGGTCGAGCAACCAGAGATCGGCTCGCGCCGACTCGTACTCCGAATTCTCGGACAGGTCTCCCAGCTCGCGCGCCTCTCCAAGGCGGATCTCAAGCTGCTTCCGCTCGACTTCCTTCATGCGCTTCAGCTTTGCCTTCGCCGTCTCGAATCCATCTGGAGACATGGGAACGATGTCCGTCACGTCTTCCTCCCCGCAAAAACGACAAACCCGCGAAGGAATTTCGCGGGCTGATGACGTGGATTCAATCAAAGCGACGGAGGCCCCGTCAAGTTCCGGGCTGACAGAAACGGGTTATTTCAGCCGCGCCGCCAGGTCGTTCACGGCGGGGTCGGAAGCGGCCATCAGGTGAGCTTTCGCGAGGTAGTGCGCGGCCGCCGCACGGTCTCCCTTGTTCAGCGCCTCCGTCCCCCTCCACGCGTAAAGCCGCCCGATGTCCCTCTTCATCCACTCCTCGCTCGCGATCGTATCGGCGGCGAGGGCGTTGAAGCGGACTCCCACCGGACCGCCATCGGTGGCAGCCGTCAGCAGCGGGCTGCCTGGAGCGAGGCCGCCTTCCGGCAGGAGAGTCGCGGCGGCAGGGGCGTCGAGATTCCGGAGAGGCGGAGCCTTGCCGATGGGGCAGTTCATGCCCGCCGCTTCCCGGGCAAACACCTCTTCGGTAGAGCATTTCGTTTCGCGGACCCGCCCCGCCAGGGTGCTGGATGCGTAGAAGTTTCCTTCGAGGCACGGACCGTCCTCATCGCCGCGGAGGAAGACGGGACCGCCGGGGAGGACCCCGCCGTCGACCTTTGTGAAATCGAGGACGGGGGCAAAGAGGTTGTCACGAATGGAGCCGCTTCCCAGGAAGGTGATGGCCGCGAAGGCGCATCCTGCAAACGTATTGTGCTCGACGATTCCACCGTTGGAGACGACGAGAGCACCGGCATAGACGGAAGAGGAAGGACGCGCGCCGCACTGAACGAAGTGGCAATCACGGATCAAGGCTCTCTCCGACCGGCCTTCGGTGAGCACCCCCCAGTTCGGGCAGTCCCGGAATTCGCATTCGACGAGCTCGGAGTCGGGGCCCTGGAGGGTCATGGCGGCGAGCTGGCCTTTTGAGAAACGGCACTGGATGAATCGTGCCCGGTCGCCGGCGGAGACGACGGAACACCAGCCTCCGCCCTCGACCGTGACCCGAAATGCGAGGCATCCGGGCAGGCGGTCGGAGTGGATCCCGTAGCCGGCCTGGCCTGCCATGAACACGCTGTCGCGGGCGTGCCAATCACCGCTGTTGAGGGCTCCGAGCCCTGCGGATCCAGGAACGGTGGCCCGGCAGCGGATGACGGAAGCCCGCGAGCTGGTTGTGAGGGAGCAGATGGTTCCAGAAACGGAAGTGATCGTGAGGTCGCGCAAGCGAATGCCGTAACAGTCCGAGGCGTAGATCGAATGCCCGGCAGAGTTGCTCAGGGCCGGACGGGCGCCGGGAATGGCGCCGATCAGGAGGCCTGGCTTGCTGTGAACTTCAATGCCCCCGAACACCTCGTTCTCCAGGAGAATCGAGTTGCCGGCACGAGCCTCGAAGAGCGCGTCTTCCACACGCGAATGGGTTGCATCCGGCGACTTCCCGACGCGCAACACGCGGTGCTCCATCGCGGCAGTCGTGTTGCGACGCAGGTTCATCGGGATGATTCGGACCGGATGCCCTTCGCGGCTGAGGATGATGAGGTACTCGCCGTAGGGCGCGTCCTGCGGGGCGACAGGAGCTTCTCCGATGCGCTTGCACAACCCTGCGCCGCGCGCCTCGGCCACCCGCGGGAAGGTTTCCTCATCCCAATAGATCCCGGGTTCCGCGGACGCAAGGTCGACCTCAAGCCCCTCCACGTCGGAGGCCAGCGACCAGGAACACGTTCCTTCGACCTGGCGTGCCATCCGGCGCACGTCCGGATCCCCGGCCAGGTCGGAGTGCATCGCAAGAAGCGATCTCGCGATCGCGACTTCCTCTTCCGACGGATCCGGCTTTGCCGCAACCTCGCCGACGCGTTTTATCAGGAACGCGAGCTTCAGGTGGCGGGCGGCGGCTTCGATGGATGAGTTCCCCGGTTCGAGCTTCCGCGCCGCGGCCAGCCGTACGTCCGCTTCGCCGAACTCTCCCGCATTTGCAAGTTCGACCGCTTCGCGCAACGCCGTGGTGACCTTCTCCTGAAGTTCTCTGCTCGCAGCCTCCTGCCGCTGGCGATCGTCCATCCGGCGGTTCCAGGCGCGCTTCAACAGAATGCCGCCCATCGCGATCAGCGCAACCAGCGCCACCGTGCCCGCGACCGCCAGGGGCGCATGAACCCGGGACCAGCGCACCACCCTGTACACGGCCGACGGAGCCTCCGCGAGAATCGCCTCCCCGTTGAGGTACCGGTCAATGTCGTCCGCAAAGTCCCCGGCGGTCGCGTACCGCCGGGCCTTCTCTTTCGCCATCGCCTTCGAGACGATCAGTTCGATGTCGCGGTGCAGGCCTGGCCGGGCCTTGCGAAGCGGCGGGGCGTCGCTTCCCATGATCATCGAGAGGATGTCGCCGAGTGAGGACGCCTGGAAGGGCGGCTTGCCGCAGAGAAGTTCGTAGAGAACGGACCCGAGGCCGAAGACATCGCTCTGGGCGTCGATGTCCTTCGTGCGGCCCGATGCCTGCTCGGGACTCATGTAGGCGGGCGTGCCCAGCAGATTTCCGCTGAGGGTGAGGCCGGCGCCGGCGGAAGCGTCGCGGGCGAGCCCGAAGTCGCCGAGGAGGACGCGCATCGGGCGGGCGTCGCCGGAGACGGATGACGCCGCGCCTTTGCCGGAGGACGCGACCATGATGTTCCCCGGCTTCACATCGCGGTGGACGATTCCCTTCTGGTGCGCGAAGTGAAGGGCGCGGGCGATATCGCGTGCGATTCGAAGCGCGGTTCTTGGCGGGAAGGAGCCCTGCTGCTTCATGATCTTGTCGAGCGACGCGCCGTCCACGAGTTCCATTGCGAACCAGTGCGAGCCGGTTTCTTCGCCGACTTCGAAGACCTGCACGATGTTCGGATGGTGGAGGCCCGCTGCGGCTCGAGCTTCGCGAATGAAGCGCTGGACCTGGTCGTCGGACGCGTTCTGACCTGCGATGAGGACCTTGAGCGCGACGTGCCTGTTCAACGCCGGCTCGAAGGCGCGGTAAACGATTCCCATTCCGCCTCGTGCGATTTCGTCCATCAGTTCGAATCGGCCGATGCGTCGAGCGGGGCGAACCGCGGGGTCGGGTTGTGGAGAGGGAAGCGATTTCCCGGATCCCGACGCCATGATGGTCCGGTCGAACGTCTCGGGAACGGCAACGGGTTTGCGGGAGCCGTCCGCGGACTGCGGCTCTCCCACCAGCGAGCCGGGAACGATGGTTGCGCCGTATTTCGCCGCGCCGTCCGATTGAAGAAGCCCTCTCGCGGCCAGCACCTCTTTCAGCCGCTTTCCAGAGTTCTCCGCGCCCAGCGATGCGAGGGCCTTCTCGATCTCTGTCGCATCGACCCGTCCCGAGGCGAGGAGCGACTGCGCGAGGGCGAGATCTTCGGCCGTTATCACTTCAGGCGCCCCTCCAGTTCCATCACTGCGGGATCTCCCGGCGCCAGGGCGGCGGCCTGCGCGGCGAGGCGACGGGCGCGGGTCGGGTCGTTGCCGACGAAGGCCCGGATCCCCTCGCGAGCCAGCGTCCGTCCGTTTTCGCGCCGAAGCCACTCGTGGCCGTCCTTCAGGTCGGCCGAAAGCGCTTCCCACCGGACGCCGGGGTCGGCGCCATCCCGCCCCTTTCCGCGCGCCGTGCTCTCGCGCGACAGGCGGTAGTCGCCGTGTTCCGGATCGACAAATCCGGGATCGCACTCGACGACCTCGCGCGCGGCTTTCCATCCCTGCGTCCCGTCAATCCGCGGGCTGTTCGTCGCATCCGTGATCTTCGGAAACTCGACGGTATCGAAGCGCCCCCAGAGCCGGCAGTTCCAGGTGACGAACCAGTCGAGCGTCGTGGCGTCCTCGACGTCAATTCCGGGCCCCGGCATTCCGTGGAGATGGAAGGCTCTTCCCTCGATTCCCGAAGCGATCCAGGATTCGAAATAGCCGCCGCACATCTTGATGCCCAGGCCAACGCCCTTGCCGCCGACGATCGTGTTGAAGCGGAAGCGGACGCGGCCGCTGTCATAGATGACGACCGAGGATGGTTCGTCGCCGGCGGGGCGATGGCAATTGCCGAGCAGGAGGTTGTCTTCGAGGCGGGCGCCGAACGCCTTCACGACCACGAGTCCCTGGACGCCGCTTCGGGCAATCCGGCAGCCGGTGACGACGGCGTCCTGGCCTTCGATGCCGACGCCGAGTTTGGCGCAATCTTCCACCACGCACTGGATCACGCGCTGGCGGCGGCCGGAGAGTTCGAAACCCGCGTCGGAAGAGTTGCGGCAATCGACCCGAAACACGGTTCCTCCGAGGCTGTTTTCAGCAGCCACGCCGTAGCGGCGGGGCCCGGCTATCCGGCAATCGCGCACGAGCCAATCGTCGGAGTTGGTGAAGTCGAGCGTGCGTGCGCCGACCTTGTCGAATTGGCATCGCCGGATGACCGGCCTGAAGGCGCCGTTGAACACCAGTCCCGATCCTATTGAGGGCTCAAAGGTAAGGCCTTCGAGAACCGCCCCGTGCGCCCGGATTCCGTCAAAACTCGTGTGTCCCTCGGGAGAAACGATGTGAGGCTCGGTTCCCTCGACGGCCCGGATCATGACCCCGGCCGGAATTCTGGTCTCCAGCAGGGAGTGAGAGCCGCCGTGAAGTTCCACGATGTTGCCGGGAAGTGCATCCTTGAGCGCAGCGGAGAGGGTCTCGTGGGTCGCGCCGGGGACCGATCCAGGCCGCAGCACTCGGTAATCGATTCGAAGGTCCGTGCTGCGGGAAAGCCGGAGCGGGATGACTCGCACGGCTTTGCCCGCGCGGCTCAGGACGACGAGATGATCTCCAAAGCCCGCGTCGAATTTTGCCACGGGTGCTGAACCCAGCGGCCGGCACAGGCCGACCCGCCGCGCGAGTTCCATCGCGGGAAAAGAACCTTCCTCCCAGGGCACTCCCGGCTCGGGCGCTCCCATGTCCGCTTCGATTCCCGGTTCGGCCGAGGTCACCTCGATCGAGCACGTGCCGTGCGCGCGACGCGTGAGCACCACGATCTCAGGATCCGAGCGAAACTCGGCGGACACCTCCGCGATCGCCAGCGCTCCCTTCCAGTTCTCGCGCGACAGGGCTTCCGACATCGCGTGGATCGACCGTTTCCGGCGGCATTCGCGGGCGGATGTGACGGCCGCGGCAAACCCCGGAACCTCCGCTTCCGCCAGTTTCAGCTCCACCATCGCGCCGTCGAATTCCGCCCGGTCGATGAGGCGGTACGCCGCGATCACATGATCTTTTGCCCGCGTCTCCCTGCCTTGTGCTTCGCTCGCGGCGCGCTGGGCCGCTTCTGCACGGTCCCTCACATGGCGCCAGCCGAGCCAGCCGCCGAGGGAACCAACGGCGACGAGACAGGCCGCGGCGGAGAGAAGGGCGGCGCGGCGGCGGCGCGCGAAGCGGGCAACCCGGTAAATGAGCGTGGGCGGAGCGGCGACGACCGCTTCCCCGCCCAGCCATCGTTCGATGTCGTCGGCGAATTCGGCGGCGGAACCGTATCGGCGGTCCTTGTCCTTCGCCATCGCCTTCTGGACGATCAACTCCACGTCGCGATGGACGCCCTGGCGCACTCCGCGCAGCGGCCTGGCGTCGATGGACCGGATGTCAGAGAGGACGGAAGCGAGCGTGTCGCCGCCGAACGGGGGTTTTCCGGCCAGCAATTCGTAGAGGACGGCGCCGAGGGAGTAGACGTCGCTGCGGGCATCGATTTCCCGGATCTTGCCTGCGGCCTGCTCGGGGCTCATGTACGCCGGGGTGCCGATCAGGTTTCCGCTCAGGGTCAGCGAAGAAGACCCGCCCATTTCTTTCGCGAGCCCGAAGTCCGTCAGCAGGATCCGCTCGGGGCGCTCCCCGCCATCCATGGAGCGCACGAGCGAAGCGTCGGGAACCTCCGCGAGCAGGATGTTTCCCGGCTTCACGTCGCGGTGAATGATCCCCTTTTCATGCGCATGCTGAAGCGCCCGGGCCGCCTCGGCGGCAATCCGGAGCGCGCGGCGCGGCGGAAGGGCGCCGTCTTGCTTGATGACCTTGTCGAGGGAAGTACCCTCGACGTATTCCATGGCGAAGTATTTCACGCCGTCCGCCTCGCCGACTTCGTAGACCTGCACGATGTTCGGATGCTGAAGTGCCGCGGCGGCGCGCGACTCGCGCACGAACCTCTCGACCATGTCCTCCGGGGCTCCTTCGCCGGCGATGATCGTCTTGATCGCGACGCGCCGTTTCAATCCCGGCTCGAATCCCTCGTAGACGACGCCCATTCCGCCTCTTCCGAGTTCCCGGACCAGCTCGTACCGGCCCAGTTTCTTCCGCCCGCCTGCCCCAACGGCGATCGCGGGTACCCGGGTCCCCTTGGAGGCGAACGTCTCCGTCAGGCGCGCGAGTTCGCCGCGCGGCAACAGTCCCGCTTCCTCGAGCGAGGCCCCCAGGCTTTTCCCGGGGGCGGCGGCGATGAGGGAAATCTGGTGCTGAAGCGCCTCAGCCGGAATGCGGCCGCTCTTCAGCAGGGATTGGGCGAGGGCGAGGTCTTCCGGGGTCAACACGGGGTCGGATTATGCGCCAGCCGGCGCGACGAATGAAGGGGAACCGCGCCGGGCCCTACTCCTCCCAATCGGCGAGAAAGATGTTCGTCTCGCCTTTCACCGCGCTGTCCCGGTTCGAAGCAAACACCAGGCGCTTCCCGTCGCTGCTGAACATCGGGAAGCCGTCGAACGTGTCGCTGGTAGTCACGCGTACAAGGCCGGAGCCGTCTTCGTTCACGAGGAAGAGGTCGAAATTGCGGGATTTCGGATCGAGGTGATTGGAGGCAAAAATGATGCGTTCGCCGTCGGGGTGCCAGGCCGGGGCGAAATTCGCGCCGCCGAGCTTCGTGATCTGGCGGCGGCGCGAGCCGTCGGCGTCCATGACCCAGAGTTCCATCGTGGTCGGGCGGACCCTGGCCTCAGAGAGCAGGGCCCGGAATTCCTCGAGCGCCAACCCGGTTGGATGGAACGAGCGGTACACGATTTTCGCGCCGTCGGGCGAGTAAACCGCGCCTCCGTCATACCCCGGCTCGTCCGTCAGTCGCTTCACGTCCGTCCCGTCGGGCTTCATCGAATAGATGTCGAGATCCCCGTCGCGGTGGCTCGTGAAGACGATCCGGCTCCCGTCATGGTTCATCGTCCCCTCGGCGTCGTAGCGGGGATTCTCCGTCACGCGCTTCAGTCCGGTGCCGTCCTCGTTGGCCGTGTAGATGTCGTACTCGTCGTGCACCGCCCACACGTACCCTTTCGAGTAGTCCGGCTTCGGCGGCGGCTCGTCACCCGCAAGGTGAGTCGAGGCGAAGAGAATTCTCTTCCCGTCGGGAAAGAACCACGCGCACGTGCACTTACCTTTGCCTGTCGAGACCCGCGTCATCTCTCCACCGGTAACCGGCAGAATGAAAATCTGGTCCGCCTCCATGTCGCCGTGGGTGGACTGCAGGATGAGCCGCCGGCCGTCGGCCGAAAAGTAAGCCTCCGCGTTCTCGCCGCTGAAAGTGAGCTGCTGCAGGCCGGGCAGGCGCTTTTCGTCAGCGCGAGGATTCGGCGGCAGAGGGTCCAGCGCGGCGGAGCAGCCTGCGATCGCGAGCAACCACGGGAGTTTTTTCATGGGGGGCGGGATTCTGTCACAGGAAGCCCGCAGCGTGAAGCGCGCTCACGCGGGAATTCCCGCACTCATCTCGCTTCCATGCCCGGCGAACCCCCGCTATTGTCACGCCCCCATGTCCGACTCCCCCTTTCGCGACAGACTGGATGACGCAGTGCGTCAGGACGGACTGCGTTCGATCCGCGTCTTCGATGCGCCCCAGGGGCCCGTCTTGCGGCTCGACGGGCGGGAAGTGGCGAATTTCTCTTCGAATGATTACCTCGGCTACGCGAATCATCCCGAGGTGCGGGATGCCGCGAAACGGGCCATCGACGAATGGGGATGGGGGACGGGCGCCAGCCGGCTCGTCTGCGGGACGCAACGGCCGCACGCCGCGCTGGAGCGCGCCGTCGCGGAATGGCTGGGCGAAGAGGACTCGGTGCTGTTCCCCAGCGGCGCTTCCGCCAATGCAGGAATGATCGGCGCGACGGTGGGTCGCGGCGATGCCGTCCTGAGCGACGAAATGAACCATGCATCGCTGATCGACGCGTGCCGGACTTCCGGGGCCGCCGTCATCGTTCTCCCCCACTCAGATCCCGAAGCGCTTCAGCGAGCCCTGGTTACCGCCGCGGGGCGCAGGCTCTTCGTCACCGACACGGTCTTCAGCATGGACGGCGACGTCGCACCGGTTGCGGAGATGGCGCAGGCGGCGCGAGGAGCGCTTTTCGCGGTGGACGAAGCGCATGCGACGGGGGTGATCGGGCCGGGCGGGCGGGGGGTATGCGCTGAAGCGGGAATTCGGCCGGACTTTCGGATGCTGACACTTTCGAAAGCTCTTGGGGGAGTAGGGGCCCTTGTCGCTGGATCGAGGGACGCGTGCGGCCTGCTGCGCAATTTCGCCCGCTCGCTGATGTTCACGACCGGGCTCCCTGCGGCCGCGGCGGCAGCCGCCCTGGCGGCCCTGGTGCTGGTCCAGAAAAGGCCGGAAGACCGTGAGCGGCTCGCGGCCAACGCCAGGAGGTTGCGCTCCGGGCTCACCCAGGTCGGCTACGACACGCACGGCGACCCGCGGGTCCCGATTCTCCCGGTCGTCGTCGGTGAAAACAAAGCGGCGGTCGCGACGAGCGAATTCCTTCTCGAAAAAGGATTCTTCGTCCACCCGATCCGTCCCCCGGCGGTTCCGACCGGGACCGCGAGGCTCAGGATCACCGTGACGGCCGCGCACGCACCCGCGCAGATCGACGGGCTGCTCGATGCGATGACGGAGTGGAAGCGCCGCCGCTGATACCATGCTGGGAATCGCATTCCGGGTGATCTCATGCTTCGAGCCCTTGCCGCGACCGCGTTCCTGATCTTCCTGGTGTCCGGCTCGATTGCAGAGCCTCCTCCCCATGAAGCGGGAATTGCCGTCCTCGCGTCGTCGATTGGAAAAGACCAATCCGTCGCCGACATCCGGGCGTTCGTGGCCGAAGGACATTTTCGCCACGTCGTCGTGGACTGGGCGTGGATCACGGCTCACTGGGACCGGACGGATTTCGCGAAGGTGGATGATCTCGTCAAGGCCCTGAAAGCGGATGGCGTCGAAGTTGCAGCGATGTACCGGCCGAGGTTCTTCGCGCATGAAGCGGAAGAGATCGGAGTCGAGACGCAGGCGGACGCGGACGGAAAGCCCGCGGACGAGTCACACCGGGAAATCTGCTTCTCGAGCGAGAAAGCCCGCGCGTGGGGCGTGAAGTGGGCAGCGGACATTCTCCGCCGGTGTCCGTCGCTGGAGGAGGTCACCGTGTACAACCCGCGAAACTGGTGCGCGTGCGCCGGCTGCGCAGCCGCGAAGGCAAAGGACGCCGACGCAGCCAACGCCGGGACCCGGCGCTTCCTGCAGGAAGTGAAGGCGGCGATGACGCAGGTGAAGAAGGACTCCCGGCTCGCCGTCGTCTATCCGCCGGACTCCGCGTGGTTCGCCGCGATGAAAGAGGTCGTCGACGTCGCGAGGCCTTACGTCTTCCTGCGGGAGGACGCGGACTTCAGGGAGGACATTGCCTCCGCGACGAAGGTCCGGGCCGAAGCGCGCGCGGGGGGGCCGGCGCTCGCAAAGATCACCTGGGGCGCTACGGACCGGATGCCCGACGCGAAGCTCTCCGAGTTCCTGAAGCTCGCGAAGGACGCAAAGCTCCCGTTCGTATTCTGGACGTACGACACCGCATTTCTCGAGGGGCTGTATGACCTCGACATGCTGGCCGGCGCACTCGGCGCCGACCCCGCCCGGTTCAAGGCGCTGGTGAAAAAACTCGGCGGCACCGTCGCCGGCGAAAAACCGGCCCCCGCGGATCCGAAGGAAATCAAGGACGCGGTCGATCTCGCGCTGGAGAAAAGGGACGCCGAGGCCGGTGCCGCGTGGAAGGCAATCGCCGAGAAGTTCGGCGAAGCCGCCATCGCGGAGGTCGTTCTCGCTCTCGAGGACACGAGCCATGACCTGCAGCAGCGCTTCATGGCCGCCTGGTGCCTGGGCGCAATCGGATCCCCGAAGTGCGTCCCCGCGCTTCTGGCTGCGAGTCGCGACGATGTCTGGGCGGTCCGCCTCTACACCGCCGAAGGTCTCGGGAAAACAGGCCACGGCAACAAGGCGGTCGAAGCCAGGCTGAGAGAAATGTCGGAGAAGGACGGCTACACCGCTCCCGATCCCCGGACCGGGAAAAATGCGTTCCCCGTCCGGGAAGCCGCCGCCGCGGCTCTTCTTGTCCTCGCCTCACCGCCTCCCGCAAAACCGCTTCCGCAGGCCGAAAACTCTATCGACCGGCTGCCCTGGGCGAAGTCCCTGGAGGAAGCAATCTCCACTGCGGCAAAAAGCGGCCGGATGATCGTCGCGTTCGTGCTCCCGTACGAGAACGGGCACTTCGAGGACGGCTACGACGGGGCCGACGACGTTCGCAAGGCCAACCCGCCTGGTCCGAACCAGACAGAGGAATTCGTGCGAAGCTTCGAGACTGGATTCACCAAGGAGCGGGCGATTCTCACGGCTCTTCTCGGCGACCCGCGCAACGCTTCACTGGCCGGGCGGCGGTTCGTCCTCCTTCGCCTGCGTCTTTGCACGGAGCACTTCCCTTCCAGGGGAACGAGCCGCATGGTCGACCCGCTTCAGAAACTCGGGACCCGGTGCGCGGACTCTGTTCCCCCTGCTGTCCTCTGGACGACTCCTGACGGAAAACTCGTCCACGCGGTCACGCACATGGGCGTCTTCAGTCCGGCCCGATTTCACCAGGCCTGCATGGCAGTCCTGGCGGTAAATCCGAAGCAGGCGCCACTCGACGACGCGGTCGGGGCTGCGCGCGACGCGGCAAGAAAGCAGCCCGCGGATTCGACCCTTCGGCGCAAGCTCGTTGAAGAATTGCTCGCTTGCGGCGCGTTCCGCGAGGCGAAAGCCGAACTGGACGCCGTTTCGCAGGCGAATGACGACTGGCACGGGCTCGCGCGCGGAGAGATCGCGATGCTGACGGGGGACCTGGATGCCGCCGAAAAACTCCTCAGGGCGATGCGGACGCCGGAGAGTCTTCGCGTTTCCCGAGCCGCACTCCTCGCCGACCTGCTCACCCGCCAGCGGCGATTCGACGAAGCGCGCAAGGCACTCGACCCGGGATTTCCAGCGCCGGACGGCGACCCGGGACGCGACCGGGCGGAATACGTGAAGGGACTGCTGCAGGACGCTGCAGGGAAGCGAGCGGAAGCGGAAGACGCCTGGCGCGGCATCGTCGAGAGGGCGCCCGCCGGCCCCTGGGCCGCACTGGCCGCGCTTCGGTATTCACGCTCGGGCCCCTTCCTCGAAGAGTGGGCGACGACCGAGCCGGTCGCCGCGGACCCGCTGGCGCGCGGAACGGAACGGAAGCGGTCGCTTGAGGACGCGATCGACGCCGGGGTGGACTACCTGCTCGCGCAGCAGCGCCCCGACGGCTCGTGGCGGAATCCGAAGCTCGGGGACTCCCCCGCTGACGGCACAGGATCCCAGTTTGATTACGCGCCGGCGCGCTCCGCGCTCGCGGTCTGCGCCCTGCGCGCGGCGCTTCCCCGCCTGGACGCCGCCCGCGCAGCGAAAGCAAAGGAAGGCGCCGCTCGCGGGATTCAGTTCGTGCGCGAGTGGGAAGACCGGCCCGGCGACTGGATCTGGCAGGTGACGTACGTGCTGCACCTCGAAACGCGCCTGCTGGCGGAGTCGAAAGGGGCGGAGAAGGAAACAGCGGCGAAGCGCGTGAAGAAGCTGCTGGAGTCGGTGGCCCGGATGGAGTCGGGAGGCGCGTGGTCGTACATGCCTGCGCCCCGGCTACACACGTTCAACACGGCGCCGATCCTGCTGTCGCTCGCCGAGCTCAAGGCGCTGGGTGTCGCCGTCGATCCGAAGATGATGGAGCGCGCGGGCGCCTGGCTCGAGAAGTGCCGCCTGGGGAAGAAGGCGGTTTTTCATTACGGCACCCGGATGGAACAGCTGACTTCAGATTCCCAACCGGAGGGATCCGCCATGCGGTCGCCCCTCATCGAGTTGGCCCTCACGAAGGCCGGTTTCGAAAAGACGGCCGGCCGCGTCCGGGAATCGATCGACCTCTTTTTCAAGCACCTGGAAGAAGTGCGCGGAACGTCGAAAGTCTGGGAGTCCCACTTCGACGCCAGCGTCGTCCACGACGCCTATCACTATTACTTCGGCTGCTGGTACGCCGCCCGCACCATCCGCCTCCTCCCCGCGAACGACCAGCGCGGCCTCGCCGCGAAACTGGTCGAGCAGGTCCTCCCGACGCAGGAGATCGACGGCGGATTCGTCGATGGGCAGATGCAGGGGAAAAGCGTCGGCACGGCGCTGGCGCTGCTGACGTTGATTGAGGCCGCCGAATCGAAGAAGTGAAATCCGCAACTCTTGACCGCGTTCCCTCCTTCCCCGATTGTGGCTCCCTCCCTTCACCACCTCGAGGCCACCATGGACGTCTTCCAACTCCGCGACCGGATCCTCAAAGGCGGCAAAGTCACGCGCGAAGAAGCGCTCGAGCTCTTCACCTACGAAGGGCCGGACCTCCTGGACCTCTTCGCCGCCGCGAACCGGATCAGGCACCAGTTCCGCGGGGACCGGATCACGTTCTGTTCGATCATGAACGTGAAGAGCGGGAAGTGCGCGGAGGACTGCGTGTTCTGCGCGCAAAGCGTGCGCTACAAGACGGGAGTGCAGGAGTACCAGTTGCTGGACGTGGACGCGATCGTGGCGGAAGCGCGTGAGGCGGCGAAGCGCGGCAGCGGCTGTTTCGGGCTGGTGGCGGCGTGGCGCGGCCTGACGAAGGGAGCGATCCTCGACAACGTGTGCGAGTCGCTTCGCCGCATCAAGGCCGAGGGGATCATTCACCCGGACGCGAGCCTCGGCATCATCGAGGACGCTTCGATCGCGAGGGCGCTCGCGGAAGCCGGACTGCACGAGTACAACCACAACCTGGAAACGAGCCGCCGGTTTTTCCCGCGGATCTGCACGACGCATTCGTACGACGACCGGCTGCAGACGATCCGGTTTCTGAAGGTCGAGGGAATCCACATCTGTTCCGGCGGAATCTTTGGAATGGGCGAGACCGTGGAAGACCGCGTGGACATGCTGCTCGACCTGCGCGAGGTGGGCGCCGACACGGTGCCGGTCAACTTCCTCAACCCGACGGCGGGGACTCCCATGGGCGACATCCCGAAGATGCCGCCGCTCGAGTGCCTCCGCTGCCTCGCGGTCGCGCGCTTCATCCTCCCGGAATCGGACATCAAGACCGCCGGCGGGCGGGAAGTCTGCCTGCGCGACCTCCAGGGAATGATGTTCTTCGCGGGCGCGAGCTCCACGATGCTCGGCAATTACCTGACGACCTCCGGCAGAAACTCGGAGATGGACCTCCAGCTTCTCGAGGATTGCGGACTGACGGCGGCTGAAAAGGGCGCCTTCGCGGCGTACTGAGCGAGTTTGGCTAGGCCCGGACCGTCGCGAAAATGGCCGCCTCTCCCATCATGTTGTCCGGAATCCTGGATCTCGATGGCCGGAACAGGACGTCGAGAGCCGGCACCAGGTCCGCCCAGGTCAGATCCTCGCTCTTTCCGGTCCGCGCCGGCCGCGCCTCCAGCACGAGGTCGTTCACGGACAGCATCCCCGCGACGTGCGCTTCCTGGTCGATCACCGGCAGCCGCCGCACCCCGTTTCGGACCATGATCCGGATGGCCGTCCGAACATCGTCATTCACGAGACACGTGTAGAGCCGCTTCGACATCACCTCCGACACTCGAATTGCGCTCGCCGGTACGTCCCGCGTCCCAAGCGCAATCGCGATGTCCCGGTCCGTCAGCACGGCGACCGGCCGGTCGGAAGCGTCCACGACGATCAGGGCGCCGCTGTCCCCTTCCCACAGCTTTGCCACGGCCACGGCCAGGTTCGCTTCCGCAAGGCAGGTGTTCGGCTTCCGGCGGCATAGATCCTGAACCTTCATGGGAGCCTCCTCGTTTGTGGGTGCCCGCGGAGCGCCCGTCGGGCTTCGACAGATGAGACTCGACGGGCGCTAGCGACCGGTGAAGGTCGCGCTAATTCCCCGTGAAATTGTCGCGGCTCAGCGTCCGTACACCGTTGACTTCAGCTCAACGGTCTCCGGGGCGGCGAGTTCTCTGTCCCGCCCCGTCGTCCGGAGTTTCAGGACCCCGGCCAGCGGCTCGTCTCGCGCAGGCAGAACCAGCGCATGCAAGGACGCACCCTCCGGCCCAGCAGGCCTTCGCATCGGTCTCCCCATGTCGGGCCAACCTCAGTCGGGATCTTCCTGGCCGGAATTCGGATCACCTGGCGAATCCCCGTAGTCGGGATCTTCCTGGCCGCAATTGGGATCACGTCGCGAATCCCCGGACGTCGCCGGCCACTTCAGGAATATGAGCATCGCTGCAACGAGTGCACCGGCCCACACCGCCATAATCACGTAGTCCACGCGGTCATCTCTTCCCGGGAATCTGAATCGTCTTTTTCGCGTCCGGTGACTCGCAGATCGACTGCAGGACGCGGATGATGGCATCGCCGGTGAGGTCCTGGCCCTTCTCGCCCATGAAGCGGCCGCTGTTCCTGATGGCGTCCGCGATGGAAAGGACGCCTTCGATGACGCCCCCGGCCGTGACGACCGGAAGCCTGCGCAGCTGGAATTTCGCGAGGCGCGACAGCGCGGCGCCGGCCGGTTCGTCCAGGCGGCAGGAGACGACGCGCGCCCCCATGGCTTCCTTTACTTTTGCTTCGTGCGCCTTCGCTCCCCTGACGGCCAGCGCCAGCGCCAGGTCGCGGTCGGAAATAACGCCGATCACCTTTCGTTCGCCGTCAATCACCGGGAGCATCCCGCAATCACCTTCCCACATGACCTTGGCCGCCTGTGCCAGCGTTGCGTCCGGAGTCGTCACCCGAGGGCTCCGGGTGCAGATATCGCCGACGGTCAGCATTCGCCCCTCCTATTTCCAGGTCTTCTCGTTGGCTTTCCACCACGCCTTGCAGTCGTTCACGAACCGGACGGCATCTCCCGGGTCGACCGGGTCGGGAGGCTTCGTGCCGGACTTCGTCATCGCTTCCCAGCCCTTGAGCAGCCGGACCCAGGTCGCGTCGCGCTCGGCGCTCACTTTTGAAAACCTCACGCGGTCAATGGCGGCGATGAACGCCGGCGGGATCTCCTTCGCCTTGACTTTCGGCGCCGTTTCCGCGCCAAGGTCGAGGACCTTGAGCCGCGTCGAGCCCAGTATCCTCGCCGTCGCAGGCCCCGCATCGGCGTTCCCCATCGCGGACAGCGCCGCACAGATCCCTTTCATGAACTCGAAGTTCCCGAGCCACGCCTCTTCTTCCCTGGCCCCCTTTGGATCCTTCTCGAGCTTCTTCAGGAGCGCATCTACCTCCCGGTCCAGGATCGGCCCGACGGTCCTGGGGTCCTGCGCACCCAGCTTTTCGGCGGCCTTTGCTCGCACGCCTGCCGCAGAGTCCTTCAGCGCCGCTGCCAGCAGCATCGCATTGGCGGCCGGCCGGCAGTTGGCGTGCGCGGCGCAGGCGTCGGCGAAGAGGTCGATCGCACTCGAGCGGACGGCGGGGTCGGGGTTGCCGACCCCTTCACGGAACGCCTTGGCCGCTTCCTTGTCCGCCGTCGCGTGCGGTTCGCAGAGTTTGGCGACTGTGCAGGCGGGGCAGTCCGCCGCGGACGCGATGCCCGCCGCGGTGAGGAGCGCAAAGAAGATCTTCAGGAGGCGTTTCACTCTCGATCATTGTAAGCGGAAAGCGTACCGGGTGAAACCAGAGCAAGGATTTGCCTCAGCGTCCTTGACCTGGGGACGACCGCCCTCCTATGCTCCCTCCTCGCACACGGGGTGGCCGGAGCGATGTCGCCGGCCTGAGATCAGACCCGTCGAACCTGAACCGGATCATGCCGGCGGAGGAATTGTGCGGAGGGTGCGGCTTCCCGCCGCGCCTCCCCATCTCCCGCCGAATCGAAGAGGAGGGACAATGCTTCGCAGCGAGTGGGTGAAACGACGCGCCGGGGACGCCTGCCGGACGCAGATGCATTACGCGCGAAAGGGCGTCGTCACGGAAGAGATGGAGTACGTCGCGAAGAGGGAGGACCTGGCTGCGGAGCTGGTGCGGAGCGAGATCGCGCGCGGCCGGATGATCATCCCGGCGAACGTGAATCACGAGAATCTCGAGCCGATGGCGATCGGGATCGCCTCGAAATGCAAGATCAACGCGAACATCGGGAACAGCGCGGTCACGAGCGACATCGAAGGCGAGCTGGAAAAGCTGCGGGTCTCGGTGAGGCACGGCGCCGACACCGTGATGGACCTCTCGACCGGCGGGCATCTCGACGAAATCCGCACGGCCCTCATCAACGCGAGCCCCGTGCCGATCGGGACGGTCCCGATCTACCAGGCGCTGCAGGAAGTGCCGAAGGTCAAGGACCTCTCGATCGACAAGATGCTCGAGGTCATCGAAAGACAGGCGAGGCAGGGCGTCGACTACATGACGCTTCACTGCGGCGTCACTCTGCAGGCTCTTCCGTTCATCAAGGGCCGCGTGACGGGAATTGTTTCGCGCGGCGGATCGATGCTCGCGGAGTGGATGATCGACAACCGGAAGCAGAACTTTCTCTACACGCACTACGACGAGCTTCTCGCGATCTGCGCGAAGTACGACGTGACGATTTCGCTCGGCGACGGCCTGCGCCCCGGCTCGATCCACGACGCCTCCGACAAGGCGCAGTTCATGGAACTGGAGGTTCTGGGCGAACTGACACAGCGGGCGTGGGAGAAGGACGTTCAGGTGATGGTCGAGGGTCCCGGTCACGTCCCGATGGACCAGATCGACATGAACGTGCGCAAGCAGATGGAGATCTGCAGGGAGGCGCCCTTTTACGTCCTGGGGCCGCTCGTCACGGACATCGCGCCCGGATACGACCACATCACGAGCGCGATCGGCGCGGCGCTGGCAGGATGGAGCGGCGCGGCGATGCTCTGCTACGTGACGCCGAAAGAGCACCTTGGCCTGCCGGACGCGCACGACGTGCGTGAAGGGATCATTGCCTACAAGATAGCGGCGCACGCTGCGGACATCGCCCGGCACCGGAAGAACGCGACTGTTCGCGACGACGCCCTGAGCCATGCGCGTTACACCTTCGACTGGAACCGCCAGTTCGACCTGTCGCTCGACCCGGAACGCGCCCGCTCCATGCACGACGCGACGCTTCCGCAGGAAGTCTTCAAGTCCGCAGAGTTCTGCTCGATGTGCGGGCCGAAGTTCTGCTCGATGTCGATTTCGCAGAAGGCCGGCGACTGGACCGAGGCCGAAAAAATCATCGCGGAAACGCGAGACAAGGTGGAGGCGCACTGATCATGGCAACCGGCAAATTCTTTCAATCCGAGGGGCGCGAAGCAGACGTCACCCGGGCAATTACGCGGTCGTGGGCCGACCATTTTGACCAGATGATCCAGTCCGAAGTGCTGGTCGTCGGCGCCGGGCCGAGCGGGCTGTGCTGCGCGCTGAATCTCGCGCGCCAGGGACTCAAGGTCGTCGTCGTCGAACAGTGCAACCACCTCGGCGGCGGCTTCTGGAACGGCGGGTACATGTCGAACAAGGCCGCCATCCGCAAGCCGGCCGACCGGATTCTGGAAGAGCTCCGGGTTCCGCTTCAGGACGCCGGCAGCGGCATCATCCTGTGCGACCCGCCGCACGCGACGGCGGCGCTGATCGCGGCGTGCTACGCGGCGGGAGCGAAGTTCCTGAACCTGACGGTGGTGCGCGACGTGGTCTGGCGCGAGAACCGTCTCGACGGGCTCGTCGTCAATTACGCACCTCTCTACAGCATGCCCAGCGGCACGGCGCACGTGGACCCGATCCCGCTCGAAGCGCACATCGTCGTGGATGCGACCGGGCACGACGCTTCCGTCGTAAACATCCTGGCGAAGCGGAACATCTGTGCGAAGCCGCCCGGAAACGGGGCGATGTGGATCGAGGAGTCGGAGGAGGAGGTCGTGAAGCGGACGGGCGAGTATCTCCCGAATCTCTGGGTCTGCGGGCTGGCGGTCGCTGCGGTGCACGGCACGCCGCGCATGGGACCGGCGTTCGGCGCGATGCTGCTTTCGGGCGAAAGGGCCGCGGAGCAGATCGTGCTGAAGCTCCGGCGTCCCGCCGCGCCTTCGGCGACGCAGAGTTACAAGACGGCGGCGGCCAGCGCGGCCGCGGCCGCCGGCATCGTCCAGGTCAAGCTCCCGCCGCCGCCCGGCGCTCCGACGCCGGTTGCGCCGACCAAGTCGTTCGGCAGCGTGGCGTCGCTTCCTGCCGCCCCCGTCACCACCGGTCGATTCCCTGGCTCCAGCATCCCGGCCCCGGGAACACCGGCTTCCGGCACGCGCACGCCGAGCGGGTTTCAGCCTGCGGTCACGGCGCAGGTGCCGGCCCGGCCGAGCCAGACGCCCAGCAGCGGCGGCCTCCCCGCCGTTCCCGTTGCGCAGGCCCAGAGCGGCTCGCCGTCGAATCCGCCGAGCCAGTCGCTGAATGCTCCGCCAGTGGCCCCGCCGGACCCGGGAATTCCGACGGTCAATCCCGAGACAAATCGCTGGATGCGCGGCAGCACCAGCCGCTTCTTCAAAAAGAAACCCTGATTTGATCTCCGGGATTCCACGGGCCGCCCTCGGGGCGGCCTTTTTCATTGAATGGGATGCATACCGCAATAGTCTTCCTTTCCGAACCCGATCCCGGAGAGAGATGCCCATGAACGCGCGGTTTACTCTAGCCCTGCTCCTGCTGCTCGGCGTCGCCGCTTCCGCCGAAGACATCGTCACCCTGAAAAACGGAGACCGTCTCAGCGGCACCGTCGTGGACATGAACGGCGGAAAGCTGAAATTCAAAACGGCGTATGCGGGTGAAGTGCTGATCGACTGGGCGCAGGTGCAGTCGCTGTCCACAGGAGACGCGGTCAGGCTGAAGCTTGCCGACGGGCAGCTGATCGAGGGAAAAGTGTCCACGACCGATGCCGGGGCGCTGAAGGTCGAAGGAGAAACGCTGAAGGGGCCCGTTGAAGTGGATCCTGCGAAGGTCGCGAATATCAACGAGACGCCGACCACCTGGCACGGGTCGATTGATCTCGGCTACTACCAGACAGGGGGAAACTCACGCAAGATCAGCGGGCTCGGGGCGATCAACCTGCTGCGCGAAACGGAGCATGACAAGTTCCAGATCCGGGCCGATTTCCGTTACGGGCGCGAGCGGGGAGTCACGACCGACCGGAAAGCCTACGGACTTATCAAGTACGCGTACAAGTTCACGGAGAGGTTTTACGGGTACATCAGCGAGGAGGTCCTCCACGACTTCTCAAAGGACCTCCGCGTCGGGACCGTCACGAGCGTCGGCGTCGGGTACGACTTCATCAAGGCCGACCACACCGATCTCTCGGCCGAAGTCGGTCCTGCCTACATGACCAATGACTACAGGAATTCGCCGGACGAAGGACACCTGGGCGCGCGCATCTTCGTTCACTTCCGCCAGGACCTGTTCCTCGGCCTCGTCTTCGTCAACGACCTGACCTTCTACCCGAACTTCGAGCGTGGCAAGAACTGGCAGGCACGCGATGAAGCGTCGATTTCTGCAGGTTTGGGGAAGGGATGGACGATGAGGATCGGGGCGATCTGGGACTACGATCACGAGGCGCCCGCGCACAACTTCAGGCACGACGTCCTTTACTTCGCCACCCTCGGATACAAATTTTGAAGCCCGGACACACCACAACGGAGATCAGCCAATGTTGAAAGAATTCCGTCAGTTCGTCCTGCGCGGAAGCGTGCTCGACCTCGCCGTCGGGATCATCGTCGGCGCTGCGTTCGGGAAAATTGTGACTTCGTTTGTGACGGACATCGTCATGCCGCCGGTCGGCATGGCCATCGGGAAGGTGAACTTTGTCGACCTGGCCATCAAACTGGCCGACGGCAAGGACGGGAAACCGGTACTGGTGAAGTACGGGAGCTTCCTGCAGAGCGTGTTCGATTTTCTGATCGTGGCGCTGGCAGTCTTTCTGCTGGTCAAGGCAGCCAACACGCTTCAGAACATGCGCAACAAGGAAGAAGCCCCGGCACCACCCGCAGCGACCAAGGCGTGCGCCGAGTGCGCGATGGTAATCCCGGTCAAGGCGAAAAAATGCGGGCACTGTCTCTCATCCGTTCCGGCTTGAACGACTCGCTATCTCGCGGAGCGTTTCGATGCCTTCCTTGTTCGCGGAGTCCGCGCGACTTTTGAAGCGGCCAGCGCGCGCCGCGACCACACGGTGAACTGGTCCGCGTCCTCGAGGACGTCCACGGGGACCGCGAAGTAGTTCTTCATCGGGCGACCCTTGAGGGGATCGAACGGCTTGGCTCCCCGAGCCCTGAACTCCGCCACGGATTCCTCATCGACACGGAGAAACGCGCCGCCCTTCCAGACCATTCCGAAGAAAACTCCCCCGGCGTACAGCCCCCATCCGCCGAACATAGGGCGGGCCTCGACGCCGCGAAATCCGGCCAGCTGGTCCAGGACGAAGATCTTGAACGATTCGCCGGCTTTCGGCATCAGAGGCTCGACTTCAGCGAATCCCTGAGAATGTCGAGACCCCGGTCAAGATCGGTCTTTTTCACGTTCAGCGGCGGAATGAACCGGATGACGTTGTGCGCCTGACCGCAGTAGAGGAGCACGAGCCCCGCGTCCTGGCACTTCTTGCGCACTACCTCGACAAGCTCCGCATTCGGCTCGCGGCCGTTCTTCACGAACTCGATCCCGATCATAAGCCCCGGGCCCCGCACGTCGCCGATGACCGCGCACTCTGCCTTGAGCGTTAGCAGGCGCTCGGTCGAATGCTTTCCGGCAACGCGCGCCTTCTCGAGGATCTTTTCCTTCTTCATCGTCTCGATGACCGCCAGCGCCGCGGCGCATGCCACCGGATTCCCTCCGAAGGTCGTTCCGTGCGCTCCCTTTTCCCATTTCTCCATGATGGAGGCCTTCGCGCACACCGCCCCGAGCGGGAGTCCGCCGCCTATGGCCTTCGCGACCGCCATGATGTCGGGGGAGACATCAAAATGTTGCGCCGCAAACCACTCGCCGGTGCGGCCAAAACCGGACTGGACCTCGTCGAAAACCAGCAGGATGCCATGCTTGTCGCAGAGCTTGCGGATCTCCTGCAGGAAGCGCTTCGGAGCCGGGGTGTAGCCGCCTTCGCCCTGGATGGGCTCAAGAACGATCGCCGCGACTTCGTCGGGCGAAAGGCGCGACTCGAACATGTCCTGGATTTCCGCGAGCGTCGCACGCGTCGCCGCTTCTTCGCTCCCGGCCCGGAATGCCGACGGGAACGGAACGTGAACAACCTCGGGGACGAGCGGGCGGTATTTGCGGCGGTACTTGGCGGCGCTCGAAGTGAGCGACAGCGCGCCCATGGTGCGGCCGTGGAAGCCTCCGGAGAACGCGATCACGGCCTGGCGGCCCGTGGCATAGCGCGCAAGCTTGAATGCGCCCTCGATCGCTTCGGTTCCTGAATTCGAGAAGAAGAACCGGTCGAGCCCCTCGGGCATGATGGAAAGCAGGGCCTCCCCAAGCTTCACCATGGGCTCGTGGTAAAAAACTCCGCCGGTATGCATCAGCGTGCGGACCTGTTTTTCGACGGCCTCGACGACGGCCGGGTGGCAGTGGCCCAGTGCCAGCGTCGCCGTGCCGCAGGCAAAGTCCAGGTACGTCCGGCCGTCGTCGCATTCGACCTGGCAGCCCGACGCCCGCACGGCTCCGAGCGAAGTCGCCCATCCGAGGACGGGCGCGAGAACGGCAGGGGCGCGCGACGAAATCGTCGGTGCGGCTTTGCGTGTCATGTTCGTTTCCGGCCGGAGAGGGACGGCAGCGATGCGGTTCATGCGGAAATGTTCGGAAATTGGCGGCGAGAATGCAAGCGGCGCCAGTCGGGGGTGCCCCCTTTCACTTCCCCGCCGCCGCCACTCCCGCGAGAATGCACCCTCCTCTTCTCAGGGCCCCCTCGCATGGCTTTCCAGGGTGACGTCGGCCAGATCGGCCTCGCCGATGTCCTCGGTTCCATCGCCGCCAACCAGCTCGCAGGCACGCTTCATGTGTCCAGCGAGCGAGGGGAAGCCTGGCTCGCGTTCGAAGGCGGAGCCGTGAAGTCGTTTTCGCGGGGAGTCAACAAGGCGCTGACCGCGGAAGAGGTCTTCCGGAATCGGGTTCCCCCGGGCGCGGAGGACGTCGAGTCGCTGGTGAAAAAGAAGCGCCGCACGAAGAAATCGTGGGCCGAGTTTGCCGAGGCGCAGGGCGCCATGGGTGCGGACCAGTTCCGCGGGCTGCTTTCCGCCGAGCTCACGGAGAACTCCGTCGAGATCTTCTTCTGGTCTCCCGCAAAATTCGACTTCGTCCCGGGCCCCCCCTCCGCAGAGCTCTTCGGCGAGGAATTCGGCGTCGTGCTCGATGTCAACAGCCTGATCATGGAAGCGGCGCGCCGGCGCGACCATTGGGAGATGATCCACAAGGTCATCGCTTCGCCCGAGGACATTTTCATTCGCCGCCGTCCTGAGCCTCCACAGGGCCTTTCGCCCCTGATGCAGGCCGTCTGGGACCAGTGCAACGGGGCGAACACCGTGCGCATGCTCGAAAAGGCGACTCGGTCCACGCGGTTCTCGACCTACGACGCCGTTTCGGAACTGGTGCGGGGAGGGCACCTCCGCGCCCTGTCGGGCGACGAAATGGTCCGCCTGGGCGAAGAACATTCCCGGGCGTCGCGCACGGCCGAAGCGATCCGTCTTTTCCAGCGTGCCCTCGACACGGAGCATGCAAACGTTGGCGTCCGCGAAAAGCTGGCGGAGGCCTACATCCGCCACGGCGAGCCGGCAAAAGCGGCAGGCGAGTACAAGCAGCTGGCTCACCGGGCCCAGGAAAAGGGAGAAGCGCTGGTCGCGGTGTCCCTCTACAAGAAGGCGGTCGCCTGCGCGCCGGACGACGCCGCAGCACGCGAAAAACTGGTGCAGCTCCTCCGGGACACCGGCCAGCGCGCCGACGCCGCTTCCGCAGCCCTCGGCCTGGCGATGCAGGCGAGGAAAATGCTCCTCCACGACCGGGCGCTGTCCGCGCTCAACATCGCGGTCGAGCTCGACCCCGCGAGCAAGCCGGCGCAGGAGCTCCGGCTCGAGACCCTTCTCGCTCTCGGTCGCAAAACGGAAGCGGTCCGGCAGCTTGAGGCGATGGCGGACCGGGTGTCCGGCGACGACGAGAAAGTGGTGATTCTCGAGCGTGCGAACAAGCTCGATCCGGCCAGGACCGACCTGAAACAGCGCATTTCGGACATCCGGAGCGGGCGACTGACCCGCCGGAAGGCGCTGTTCCGCCGCCTGGTCTGGGCGACATTTTTCGGGTTGATCATCTCTGCGGTCGGATTCGCGGCCTTCTGGGAGATCAAGGCGAGGATCCGGTACGACGCCGTCCTGCACGACGTCCACCTCAGTATGGTCGGAGGCGATTACGTGGACGCCCTCAACGCGCTTCAGACGTTCTACGCCAGCCACAAATGGACCCTCGCCGAGCGATCTGCGAAGGCCGAGGCCAATTCGATCCGGGAAGCGGCGATCCGCGATCTGAAGCGAAAGTCGGCGAGCGCTTCAGGCGATGAAAAGACGAGGATCGACGAGGCGGTCGAGAAACTGAAGCACTGGCCGCAGGCCCCGCCGGTCCCGCCGAAACCGCCGGGCGAGTAACTACGCCTTCGCGCCGCCGGCGCTGACGCGGTTGCCTCCGCTCGCCTTCGCGCGGTACATCGCAAGGTCGGCCGCGCGGACAAGTTCGCGTGAGGACATGCCGTCCTTCATGGCCGAGACGCCGATTGAGGCCGTGATGGCGGGCCCGACCTCCTGTTCGACCCGGACGCGCAGCCGCTCGGCTGCGGTGCGTCCCGCTTCGATGTCCACTTCCGGGAAGATGAAAACGAACTCGTCCCCCCCGTAGCGGAACGCGAGGTCGACGTGGCGGCGCAGGGTGGTCAGCGCAGCGCGCCCGACCTTCCGGAGCGCCCCGTCTCCCGCCTGGTGCCCCTGGGAATCGTTGTACTCCTTGAATCCGTCCAGGTCCGCGAGAGCCATGGACAGCGGGTGCTTCATGCGCCTGGCGCGCTCGACCTCTTCGACGACGCGCTCATTGAAGTGCGCGCGGTTATAGAGCCCGGTCAGGGAATCGGTAATCGCCAGCCGCTTGAGCTCGCGCTCCAGCCGCTTCCGCCGGCGGATGTCCTTGGAGATTCCGATGGTCCCCAGAAGCTTGCCGGCCTCGTCGCGCAGCTGCGACATCGTGACCGAGACGTCGATCGACCGGCCGTCCCGGGACTTGGCCCGAGTCTCGTAATCGACCACGCGTCCCTTCTTTTCGATCAGCCGGAGCAGCTTGCGCCTTTCCTCCGGCTCCTCCCAGATCGCCTCCGCCGGCTGCCCCATGATTTCGTCGCGCTTCCAGCCGAACAGGTTCTCCGCGGCGGGATTCCACTCCGCGACATTCCCCGCGGCGTCGGTCGTGACGATCGCGTCCCCGGAGTGCTCGAGGATGGCGCGCAGGTAGGCTTCGCTTCGGATCGTCATGGGGGCGCGAATTCTACCGGGCGGGGTGCCAGAAGCAATCCAATGGGTCCCGCCAAAACAAAAACGCCGGCCATTTGGCCGGCGTTTGAAGGTGCAACGGGAGCTTTATACGAACTTCACCAGGGTCAGCTCGTTCTGGAACCCCTTCCGGTACGTGTAGTTCACTTCGTCCATGACTTCGCGCATCAGGAAAATCCCCATCTGGTGCTTCCGCTCGTTCTCCAGGTGCGCCCTCAGCTCGTTCTCCATCATGCCGGAGGAATCGCAGTGGTTGGTGAAGTCGTCGATGACGGCCCTGAAGCGGGTTTCGTCGAGGTCGATCGAGATCTTGATGTCGCCCTGGCGGTTGGTCCCGCGGGCGTGGTCGATGATGGAAGCGAGGGCTTCGTCCACGGCCAGGGTGACGAGGCGTCCGTCACGTTCGGCAAGGCCGCGATCGGACCACATCGACTGGACGGCCGCACGGATATCGACGAGGTGGCGCGGGTCGCAGGCAAACGTCAGTTCTTTCTGGTGAGTCTTGGCCGGCATGGGGTTCCTTTCAGCAGAGTGACTATATCAGCCACCAGTCTTTCGACTAGAACAAATAAGGAACTTAAAGAATTCGCAACGCATACAAATTGAATCTTTGCATCCGGACGGCCCCCTCTACTTGGCCTTTGGTGCGAGGTCCGGAACTGCGTACCGCAGCCCCTTCACGTACTGTTTCCGCAGGCGCCTCATGAACGAATCGAGCGCCGTTCGCTCCTTTTGCATGGCCCTGATCTGCTCCCGCAGCTTCTCGAACGTCTGGGGATTGGCCGGGAACCGCTGGTTCAGCCTCAGGATGTGGTATCCCATGTCGGTCTTCACGACCGGAGACAGCTCGCCGGGATTCTGAAGGGCGAAGGCGGCGTCCTCGAATTTCGGGTCCAGCCGCGTCATGCCGCGGATGAATTCGGAGAGTTTTCCCCCGTTCGGCGCTGAAGCGGCGTCGTCGGATTCTGTCTGGGCCAGCTTTGCGAAATCGGCCCCGTCTTTCACCTTCTTGCGAAGGGCCTCGGCCTTGCCTGCGTCCCCGACGACGATGTGCGAAAGCGAAACCCGGGGCTCGGTGAGGTAGGCGTATCCGAGCATGTACTCCAGCAGGATCTGCCGCTGCAGGTCCTCGTTCTTCTCCATCTCAGTTCGGAGCTGATCCACCGTTTTTCCCAGCTTCTCGAGGTACTCATTCAGCGAGATTTTGTACTTCTGCTGTGTCTCACGCTCCCTCGCCTGGATTTCCATGTCGACCCGGGCGGTGAGTTCCTTCGGCGTGAACGACGCTCCGCTGTCCTTGATCGCGCACTCGAACACGTAGCGCAGGATCATCTCTTCGAGGACTTCGCGGCCATACCATTCGACCGACCGGCGGAGGAACTCCTCCCGGGTGATTTTGTGACCGTCCATCTCGGCGACCACTTCCGGCAGTCCAAGTAAAGGCTGTTCGCCGGGACCTGGGTCGCCCGCGGCGTTGCCTCCCGCGGCAGCCGCAGGCGGGGGATCGGGTTCCCTCCCCGCGCGGACTTCGGTCTCGGCCGGCGGCGCGGCGGGCTTGTTAGTTTCCACCTCCTGCGCTCTCTCCTGCGTCGCGCACCCCGTGAGAACCGCGGCCAGCGCCGCCACGATCACCGTTTTCATGGAAGGCTCCTATCCCCCCGGGATTGGAGAAATTCCGCCACCGCGCGGATCGAGTCGTCCAGCGAGCGGCACGGAGTCCAGCCGAGGACTTTCCGGGCCTTCGCGCAGGACGCGACGAGGGACGCGGGGTCCCCCGGTCGCCGCGGTCCATCAACGAAGGGCACCCGCTTTTCCAGGACGCGACCCGCGGCCGTGACAACTTCCCGGATCGTCACTCCACGCTCGCTCCCAAGATTGTACGCGCTTCCCTCCCCCGGACGGAGGCGCTCGAGCGCGCGGACATGGGCGTCCGCCAGGTCGCGAACATCCACGTAGTCCCTCACGCAAGTGCCGTCGCGGGTCGCGTAGTCGGTGCCGCAGACCGTGAAGGGCTTCCCGGTCACCGCCGCGCGAATCACGAGCGGAACGAGGTGCGTTTCGTGCTCCCGGACCTCCCCAAGCCCCCATTCCGGGGCCGCCCCGCACGCGTTGAAGTACCTCAGGCACGCAAAGGCGAGCCCATCCGCCGGGCGCGCGTCCTCAAGCGCTTCCTCGAATTGCTTCTTCGTCCTCCCGTAGGGATTGATCGGATTCTGCGGCGCCTCCTCTTCGATCGGCGTCCGCTCCGGCATGCCGTAGACGGCCGCGCTCGAGCTGAAGACGATCTTCCGGCATTCCGAAGCCCGCATCGCTTCGAGGAGCCGCAGGCTCCCGACGACGTTGACGTCGTAGTACAGGCCGGGGTTCGAGACCGACTCAGGCACGATCGCCTTGGCTGCGAAGTGCACCGCCGCATCCGGCCGGAACTCCCCGAATGCCTTGTTGAGCGCGGCGCGGTCCCGGATGTCCCCGCGGTAAACCCGCTTTCCCCGGCAAGCCCACTCGTGGCCCGCCGAGAAGTCGTCGAAGACCGCGACTTCGTGCCCGGCGACTTCGAGCGCCCGGCCCGTAACGCTGCCGATGAACCCCGCGCCGCCGGTGACCAGGACCTTCAAGCGCGGCCTTTCTTCGCCGTTCTTGCGACCTGTTCGCGGAAATAGGGAAGCGTCAGCTTCATCCCTTCTGCCCTGCTCACTCGAGGCTCCCAGCCGAGAGATTTCCTGGCCCTTGTGATATCCGGCCGCCGCTGTTTGGGGTCGTCAACCAGCGCCGGCCTGTTCACCACCCGGCTTTTCGATTTGGTCAGCGCGACGATCTCCTGTGCCAGCGTCAGGATGGTGATCTCGACCGGGTTGCCGACGTTGACCGGCTCCTGCTCGTCGCTCTGCAGCAGCCGGTAAATCCCGTCGATCAGGTCGCTCACGTAACAGAAGCTGCGGGTCTGCTTTCCATCCCCGTAGATCGTGATGTCGTCGCCGCGAAGCGCCTGCCCGAAGAACTGTGGCAGGGCCCGGCCATCGTTGAGTCGCATCCTTGGACCGTACGTATTGAAAATCCGCACGATCCGCGTCTCCACCGCGCGCGTCCGCCGGTACGCCATCACCAGCGCCTCCGCGTACCTCTTCGCCTCGTCATACATGCTCCGTGGCCCGACCGGGTTCACGTGCCCCCAGTACGACTCCCGCTGCGGGTGCTCCAGCGGGTCCCCGTAGACCTCGCTGGTCGACGCCTGCAGAAACCGCGCCTTCTTCTTCGCCGCCAGCATCAGCGCGTTCTCGGTCCCCGCACTTCCCACGCGAAGTGTCTCGACCTGCAGCTTGACGTAATCCTCGGGAGAAGCGGGGCTGGCGAAATTCAGGACGGCATCGATCTTTCCGGGGACGCTGAAAGGCTTCGTGATGTCCTGGCGGATGAGGCGGAAGCCCTTCGCCTTCGAAAGGTGCGCGACGTTCGCCGGCGATCCGGTGATGAAGTTGTCGACCGCCACGACGCTGTGGCCTTTTGACAGGAACAGGTCGCACAAGTGCGACCCGATGAACCCGGCGCCACCGGTAACGACGACACGCATGACCGCTCCTGCTGAAGAATTGAGGGCGAATGGTACGCGCGGCGTCCGGCAAGTCAACGCGCGGGAGAAACCCGGGCTGCTATCGTTCTTTCTGCGCGTCGGGCCAGCGGCTCTTCAGGTCCCGCATCCTCTGGTTCAGGTAGCCTTCGACGCTTCCCTCCCCCACGACGTCGCTGCCAGCGCGATAGGCTGCGATGAATCTCCGGGTGCGCTCGACCTCGCGCGCGATCCCGGACTCCCGGGGAGGTTTGGCCATCTCCGCCGGGTTTTCCGCGGCCTTTTTCTCGTTGGCAGCTTCCAGCAACCGCACCTGCGCGGTCCGCGCCCGGACGCACTCGCCGGAGTCGGAAGCCGCGAAGACCGGTTTGAGCCGGTCGAGGTCTTCACGAATCATCTCTCCCGACCACCAGCCCGGCAGGTAGTGCCGGACGACGCCCTTCGCCGTGCAGAAATAGAGCCCGATCATCCCGGTCGGCCCGGTGTCTCCCTCTTCGGACGGCGCCGCCTTCGGATCGCGGTCGTCGGGTGCTCCGGCGACTTCCGCGCTCCACCAGAGGAGGATGAAGCGCGAGTTCAGCTCGTTGGCGAGGATGGGCGAGGCGAGCTCGCGCCGAAGCGCTTCTCCCGCCCGGGAGCGAGGAGCGTCAAGTGGGCCATCCGCGCAGACAAGGAGAATGGGTTTCCCGGCGCGCGCCGACTGTTCCATGGCGGCCTTCATCCCCGTCGCCCAGCGCGGTTTTCCGATTTCGGCGAGAGCGTTCTTCAGGCGCATTTTCACTTCCGCATCCTTCACCTGCCCGATCTCGCGCTCGATCAGGGGGCGCGCTTCCGGACCCAGCGCGACCATGTCCTGCTCCGCCTGTTCCCTGACCGCCCACGCGTCGTCGGCGAGTTTCGCGAGAAGCGCCTGAAATTTTTCTTCCACGCCGGCATCGGCCAGCGCCGCAACCGGCGCGGCGAGGCAGAGCGCAACGAGGGCGAAAAGACGAAGCATGAGGGCGAGCCTCCGGAGTCGTGGGCAACAGCTTCCTGGGGAATCGTAGCATCACGCCGCGCGGCCCGGTACGGCCACCCGACGGCACACGTTATGGACGCTGGATGATGCGCGACGGTTCACCCGCTCCCACGAATTCGCGATAAACTACTCCCCTCAAACTCATGCTTCGCTTCCTCCGCTGGCTCCCCCTCCTCTTCGCCCTCGCGGCGGCCGCGGAAACGCGCACCGTCACGATCCTCCACACCAATGACCTCCACGGGGCGATGCTGCCGCAGTCCGAGTTTGAGACCTCAGGGGCGCGCAAGCCGGACCGGGGAGGCGTCGCTCGGCTCGCGACGGCGATCGCGGCCGAGCGCGAGGCTGCATTGAAGGAGGGCCGCGCCGTCCTGCTGCTCGACGCCGGCGACTTCTTTCACGGAACACCGGAAGGAAACGTGACCAAAGGCGAAGCGGTGACCGCCTGGATGAACTTTGCAAAGTACGACGCCATGGCGCTGGGGAATCACGAATGGGCCTACGGGGACAAGAACGTCGCCGCGCTGGCCGGGTTGGCAAAGTTCCCCTTCCTGACCTGCACCGTCACGCGCGTCGATCCGGCGGCCACCGTCGCGGCGATCGTCGAATACGCCAAGGCCTACGTGGTCCTCCGGGCCGGGGAATTGAAGATCGCCGTCATCGGGTTCACGACGTCCGGCACTCCGAATATGAATCTCCCGGAGCACGTCCTTGACCTCGATTTCGGGCCCGATTACGCCCCCCAGGGGGCGTTCTACATGAAGCGCGCCCGCACGGAAGCGGACATCGTCATTGCGTTGACGCACCTCGGCAGCCAGTCCGACGCGCGTCTCGCGGAAAAAGCGCCTGGCTGGGACCTGATCGTCGGCGGCCACGATCACCGCGAGTTTCCAAAGGGGTTTGAACGCGGTGGCACGCTCATCGTCCAGGCGGGATGCGACGGCGCCTCGCTCGGGCGCGTCGATCTCAAGTACGACATGGAATCCCGCAAGGTGACGTCGCGGGAGGCGCGCCTGATCGCAATCGACGCTTCGGTCAAGGAGGACCCCGCAGCCGCCGAGCTCGTGAAGAAGTACGTCCGGACCGAGCTTGATAAGCCCGCCGGCGCAACCGCCGCCTTCATCGGCCGCGGGGCGGAGAGCCCCCTCGGGCTTCTCGTCGCCGACGGAATCCGCATCGCGGCAAACGCGGACGCAGCGTTCATCAACAGCGGCGGCATCCGCAACGACCTGCCCGGCGGCCCCGTGACGGGTCGGGATCTGTACATGGCCGCCCCGTTTGAAGACACCCTCGTCGTCTTCTCGATCACCGGCGCGGACCTCAGGACACTTCTGGATGGGGCGTTTCGCGAAGGGCGCCTCGACTACCCGGTCTCCGGGCTTGAATTCGCCGTCGACGCGAAAAAGCCCGCCGGCCAGCGCATCCTCGGCCTCAAGGTTGGCGGCCAGCCGCTTGACCCCGCGAAGACCTACACTCTCGCCTCCACGCTCTTCGCCGCCAATCGACTCGCGTCTGATTCTGCCGGGAAGAAAGTTCTGGGCTCGCCCGACGAGCCTCGCGTCCCGCGCAAGGCCCTGCCCACGACGCTTCAGGCCGCGCTCCTCCGCCGCTTCGAGGGCGGAGCCATCGTCCCGCCGCCGGAGCCCGGAAGGGTCACTTTCGTGACGAGGCGATAAAGGCGCATCCGGCTCACGTCGCTTAGAATGGATCCATGAGACGTCGCGCCGCCGCCTTCACGTTGATCGAGCTGCTGATCGTGCTCGCCATCTCGATCATGCTCTTCTCCATCGCGTTGACCAGCCTCTCGCGAGCCAGGCTCGCCTCCAACGAGTCCCAGGCGGTCGCGGCTCTCCGGCACGTCGCGATCACCGAGACCGCCTGGCGGCAGAATGATGCGGACGGCAATGGTGAAGCGGACTTCTGGACCCAGGACTGGTCCGGTTTGTACCGGGTCGCCAACCATGACGGGGCGCCCTGGGGACTGATCTCCGCGGATCTGGCGAAGGCGGACGGCGCGCCGGCGCTGGCGACTTCGGGCGGGACTCGTCCGCAGGTGACGGCGATGCTGGTCTCCGGTTACGCCGTCCCGCACGCCGGCTACCTGTTCCGCGCGATGACCACCGACAACTCGGATCCCGCGCGGCCGTACCAGGCGGGAGGCCCTTCCAACCCCTCGAAGTTCGGTTTCACGGCCTGGCCTGCGGAGCCGGAATCGACGGGCCACCATGTTTTTATTTTGCTCGAATCGGGCGCGATCTGGGCACGCGACCTCGAAGGTCCCGGACCAGGGGGCGCTCCGCCGCCGGGAGCAACGATGATGGAAAACTCGAGAGGGGGACAGTTGTCGTGGCCGGGAGCGCCCGGGGGATGGGCGCTCAATGTGCCGGAGGGGAGCGCGTGGAAGAGCGTTCAGTGACGGCAGGGAGCGACGCTCGCTTACTGTCTGACACGGAGTTCACGCAGAGCACAGAGGCAGGCAGACCTAGTATGTTCCTTCGAGCAACCCAGGCCCCCGACACCCCGTGAACTTCTATCGCGCCGCCAATCACGGCGTAGGTCAACTCGTTCAAGTTCATTTTTCTGTGTCTTCCGTGTCCTTCGTGAACTCCGTGTACCTGCGACGATGTAAGCCGTGGTCTAAACAGCCCCCCGCCTCTCCGCCGTCGCCACCGCCTCCATCCCCTTCGGCGTCAGCACCAGCCGCGCTTCCCCGTCCGAATCGACATACCCCGACCGCGCGAGAAGCTCAATCCGCTCCGCCCAGAACGCCGCATCCCCGCCCAGCCGGCGCGCCGCTTGCGTCCGTGTGAGCCTCGCCAGATCCCCCGCCACCAGCCGTAGAATCCGGACCGCTTCCGCGTGCGGCACAACGGGCCGCGGACTTCCCGGGAGCCAGGTTGCGGCCGGTCCGGGCACCTCGTCGAAGGTCCCCTCCTCGACCAGGGCCTTCTTCGTCTCTATCAGCCGCTGCGCCGCGAGTCCCTCCAGCGAACCCAGGTGGGCGGACCGGTGGAGCCCCTTTCGGGCCGCGGGTTCCGCCCGCCCGGCGAGGATCTGGTCGAGCACGCGCCTGGAAATCCCTCGCGGACCGAGCTCAGTGGCCGCCGCCAGAACCGCGGAACGCACCGCTTCTTCGTCGGGATCCCTCCGCCCCGTATAGACGCCCATCTCCCGTGCCTGCGCATGATCGCCGGGAGATCGGCGACACGCGTCGCAGTTGCGGCAGTCCAGGTCCGGCGAAGGGCGCTCGCCGAAGTACCTCAGAAGCGCCGCCCTGCGGCACCGGTCGCCATCGGCCCACGATTCGACGGCCGCGAGGCGCGCGAGGTCGGCGGCTTTGCGGGCTTGAAGAGAAGCGAGGTCCAGCGTCAACGGAAGAGGCGCAAGGGGGCGGCCGGGAGCCATGAGCCCCTTCTCCATGAGCCAGGCGCGGGCGGACTGCCACTTCTCGGGAGGGAATTCCCGCGGTGGCGGGGGCCCTTCTCCCAGGAGGAGTCGCTCGTGTACGACGCGAATCTCGGCCTCGGTGGGATAGCGGCGCTCGATGAAGAAGTGGTGAAGCGACGAATTGCGCGGGCTGTGCAGAAGCCAGCAGTTCGCCGGCTCTCCGTCGCGCCCGGCACGGCCGATTTCCTGGTAATAGGCCTCCAGCGATCCTGGGAGGTGGAGATGGACCACGGCGCGGACGTCGGGCTTGTCGATTCCCATCCCGAAGGCGACGGTTCCCACGACGACGCGGGCGCGTCCCCGGATCCAGGCGTCCTGGTTGCTGGCGCGCTGCTTGCTGTCCATTCCGCCGTGGTACGGAACGGCGGAAATGCCGCGTTCGACGAGAGCCGCGGCGACTTCCACGGCGTCCTTCTGGCGGCCAACGTAGGCGATCGCCGATCCTTCCCGGCCCAGCACGCCCGCCGCGGCATCCACCTTCTTCTCCTCGGCGACCCTGCGGGCCCCGAGAAACAGATTGGGCCGGTCGAACGGGTTCACGATGACGCAGGGCGATCGCAGCCCGAGCCGAGCCACGATTTCCGCACGGACACGCGGGGTCGCGGTCGCCGTCAGCGCGAGAGTTGCTCCTGCCCCGAGCGCCGCTGCGTGCGGCGACAGCCCAAGGTAGTCGGGGCGGAAGTCGTGCCCCCAGTGAGAAATGCAGTGGGCTTCGTCGACGACGAAGCGCGCCACTCCCGCACGCCGAAGGGCCGTCACGGTGCCGGGGATCGACAGGCGCTCCGGCGAGAGGTAAAGCAGCCGCAGCCGGCCGGCCGCCGCTTCTCGGATCCGCCGCATTCCTTCACCGGCCGGGAGGTGTGAGTGAATCTCCGCAGATCCCGGGATGCCTCTTCGCCTCAGCCCATCCACCTGGTCCTTCATGAGGGCAATGAGAGGTGAGACCACGACGGTGAGGCCGGGCCTGAGAAAGGCCGGAAGCTGGTAACAGAGGGACTTGCCGCCGCCCGTGGGGAGGATTCCGAGGGCGTCGCGCCCGCCGAGCAGGGCCTCGACGAGGGGTTTCTGGCCGGGAAGGAAGCGTTCGTGGCCGAAGAGCCGCTTCAAGTCGGATTCGAGGTTCATGCCTCCATTATATGATGAGATGCCTCTATGTCAATAGGGGCGTTTGATAATAATGAGGCGCTACACGCACTTCATGTGGCCTGCCGAAGCGCCCGGGAGAACGCGCCCGCGAGCCCCACCATCGCCCCGATTCCGGCTCCGAGGAAGAGCGCCGGGGCGCCGATCCGGTCGCCTAGCCAGCCGGTGGCGAGAACGGACAGCGAGGTGAATCCGATGACCGTGAGCTGCACGAGGGAGAACGCCTGGGCCTGCATCTCGCGGGGGATCCGCTCCTGGACGAGGACGGTGCGCGGGACGGTGATGAGCGGGATGGTGAGGCCATGGACGAACACCGCGAGGCACAGCAGGGGAAACGACCGGATCCAGAAGAACGGGATGTACGTCACCCCGTCCAGGAACATCCCGAGGAGCAGCAGCTTCCCTTTCGGCAGGAAAAACGTCGCTCTTCTAGCGAGCCAGATGCTCCCGCAGAACCATCCCCCCGCAAGGCACGCCTCGAAGATCGCGAGTTCCTTCACTCCGAGCCCGAAAGTCGTCTTCAGCAGAATGGCGCTTCCGACCATGGCCGGTCCCATGATGAAGAAATTATCGACGGCGGTGAGGAAGAGGAGGGCGCGGAAGAGTGGGGATCGGAGGGCGAGGGTGAGCCCGGCGGCGGGGCGGGTTGCCGGGCGCGGGGGGCGTGGGGCTGTGCGGATGAAGCGGAGGCAGGCGGCCGAGAAGAGGAAGGTGGCGCCGTTTGCGGCGATGAGGACGACCATGGTGCCGGGCCGCTTCGCACTCTCCGGACCGGCGGCCCCGAGGGCCACGGCGGCGACCAGCATGCCTCCGATCATAGCCAGCTGGGTGGAGGTCTGGAGAAGAGCGTTGGCGCGGACGAGCGCCAGGCCTTCGGCGATGTCCGGGACGAACGCGCTCATCGCCGGGGAGAAGGCGCTGGAGAAGGTGGAGACGAGGAACGCCGCGACGGCGAGCGTGAGCCAGGTCAACTCCCCTGCCTGCCAGAGGAACGGGATGGCAAGCAGGACCGCGGCGCGCGCGACGTCGGAAACGATCATCAGCCGCCGGCGATCGACGCGGTCGGCGAGCATCCCCGCGAGCGGGCTCAGGAGCAGGAATGGAACGGTCCCGGCAAAACGAACGAGCCCGGCGCGTCCGCCGCCGACTCCTTCCGGGCTCAGCGCCAGCACGAGAAAAACGAGAACGGCGGAGAGCAACGCGTCGCCCGCCTGCGAAATGAACTGCCCGAGCCAGAGGAGGATGAAATTGCGACGCATTACGGCAGCACGGTTGGCGTCCGTTTGACGCCGGCCATCGAGGCTGCCGCCTCCCGGTAGATCTCCATCATCGCCTTCGCCTCGGCTTCCGCGGAATGCCGGGCCCTGGCGCGGATCGCGCCGCCCGTGCCGAGGGTGGAGCGAAGAGCGGCATCCGTTGCGAGCCGGCGGGCGGCTTCGCGCAACTCGGCGTCGCTGCTGAACATCAACCCGGTCACGCCCGGCTCAACCAGGCTGCGGTTGCCGGGGATGTCCGCAGCCAGCACGGGGCGGGCGAAGTACATCGCTTCCAGGATTGCGTTCGACATCCCTTCGACATCCGAGGCGTTCAGGACGACGTCGGCCTCGCGGTAGGCGCCCGCCATCCGTGCGTGCGGACGGATCTCAATGAGGCGAACCCACGGCCGTTCCCGCGCCGCCTCGACAACCCGCTTCCCGTACTCCTCGTCCAGCCGCGGGCCGGCGATCACAAGCTCAATCCCGAGATTGTCCAGCGCATGAATCGCCCGCAGTTGACCTTTGACGGGCCGGATCCCGCCCGGCATCAGGAAAACCGGTCGGTCGGACGGAATCGAAAACGTCTCCCGCATCGGGAAGGGCGCTTCCTCGAGCAGTCCCATTCCTTTCGGAACGATTCGTATCTTCGCCGCGAGCGAGGGATCCGCTTCCAGGAGCGGCGCGGCGGTTTCGCGATGGTGAACGACCAGCGCGAAAGCCGCGCGGCATGCGGCCAGGACCTCTGCTTTGTGGTCCGGCACCGCCAGGTCGCGCCCTACGTCAGTCCCCGTGAGGGAAATGACGAGGGGACGAGAGTCGCGGACGAGGAAGCCGGTTTTGCGGGCGTGGAACGCGTGGACAACGTCGGGCTCGTACGCCGCAATCACGTTCGGGATGTAGACGCCCAGCGCTTCAACGTCGAGGACCTTTGCGAGTGAGCCCGAGGCGACGATCCCCTGCAGGATGCGCCGCGCGGAAATCGAGTTCCCCGTGACCGTGCCATACGCCGGTACGACGAGCGCGATTTCCAAGGGCTACACGGCGCTCCAGTTCGAGAGCGTCAGGCCGCGCGCACCGATCCCTTCGCGGATGCGCGGGTCGAGAAGGGCCTCGAGCTCGATTTCGCGCTCCGACGTCGAGAACGGAAGCGAGCCGGCCTGCGGGTAGCCGGGGTGGACGAGGACTTCGGAAATGCCATCCCCGACGAGATCGAGGAGGCGCAGGAGCGTCCCGGGGTGCACGGCTCCGATCAAGCCCGCGCCGAGGTGCCGTTCCGGCCAGCGCCAGCCGGCCGCTTCCCACAGCGGGCGGGAAGCGGCGGACATTTCGCGGAAGCGGTTGAGGTACGCCGCCTTGTCGGGCCCGGCCATGATCGTGCCGTCGGGATGTTCGAATACGAGGCGGACCCGTCGCGGCACCGAGAGGGCGAGCAGGCCGGCCGCGACGCGCGGGACAAGGTGAAGGTGCTGGTGCCCGTCGAGGTGCGTGGGATCGACGCCCGCCCGGCGCATCAGCGAAACCTGCGCTTCCGCTTCAATGCGGATTTCCGCCGGGTCGAACATGCCGCAGAGCGCGAGCCTCCACGTTTCGTCCTTGCCGAAGAAGTCTCCGTTGGCTGCGGTGAGCGTCTTGTACGGACCGCCGATCGGTTTCCCCTCGCTGATGTTCAGGTGCAGGCCGCACGGAAGGTCCTTCATCCGCTTGTCCTTCACGGCATCTTCAAAACCCTGCGCGTTCACGAGAAGCGATCCGTCGGTGACGACGCCGCGCTGGGCGGCTTCGAAGATGCCTCGGTTGCGGGCGGGGTCCGCGCCGAGGTCGTCCGCGTTGATGATGAGGCGTCGCATGGGTGAAGGTGAATTCTAGCCCGGTCACCGGGTTTGCAGAAGCTGTTCATCCCCGCTTTGACACGCCCCCCGCGCACCCGTACAGTTCCCCGATGCCCGCAGACCGACCGGAAGGCCTTTCCCGCCGCGATTTCCTAAGCGTCACTGGCGCGCTGGCAGGCGCAGGGATGCTTGCCGGCAAGTCGTCGGCGGAAGACGAGGACCTCCGCAAGGCCGGCGGCGGGCTCGGCCCCGCTCCCGTAAAGTTCGGCCTGCGGGTCAACGGCAACGACCACGAGGTCACCGCTGAACCCCGGGCGACGCTTCTCGACGTCCTCCGGGATTCGCTCGACCTCACGGGAGCAAAGAATGCCTGCGATCGCGGTGAGTGCGGCGCCTGTACGGTGATCGTCGACGGAAAGGCCGTCTACGCCTGCATGATGCTGGCCCTGCAGGCCCGCGGCCGCGAAATCAGGACCATCGAGGGGCTCGCAAAGGGCGAGGACCTGCATCCCGTCCAGGCGGCCTTCATCGAGAAAGACGGCTACCAGTGCGGCTACTGCACGCCCGGGCAGGTCATGGCGACCGTCGCCCTCCTCGAGAAAACCCCTTCCCCGTCCGGCGACCAGATCCGCGCGGGACTTTGCGGCAACCTCTGCCGGTGCGCGGCGTATAACCGGATCTTTGAAGCGGCCGCCTCCGCCGCGAAGGCGAAATAACATGGCCAAGCGGACTCTTCGGGTTGGCTATCCCGGCAACTACCGCGAGGTCGAGGTCGATTCGCCGGACGCAGAGCCCGCTCCCTGGGATGCGGACTCGAAGCTGGCGGTGGTCGGGAAGCGTTCGCCGCGCCTCGAAGGAGCAGACAAGGTCACGGGGAAGGCGAAGTACACGGCGGACGTTAAGTTGGAAGGGATGCTGATCGCGAGGGTATTGCGGTCGCCGTACGCGCGCGCGACGGTGCGGTCGATCGGGTTTGCGAAGGCGCTGAAGATGCCGGGAGTGAAAGCGGCGATTGAGATCGCGAAGGCGGCCAGGTTCCAGGGCGACCCGATCGCGGCGGTCGCGGCGGAGACCGAAGCGCAGGCCGAGGACGCAGTGCGGGCGATCGAGGTGGACTGGGCGGTCGAGGAGCACGTGGTCGACCTTGAAGAGGCCCGCAAGCCGAACGCGCCGCGCGTGCAGGGCGGCAAGAACCCGAACGAGCGCGGTGGCGAAGCGCAGAACACGGCCGCGGAAGAAGCCTGCTCTTCCGCCCTCAAGAAATCGCACGCCACGGTGGACATCACGTTCACGACTCCGGTGGTGACGCATTCGTGCCTGGAGAGTCACGGGAGCGTGGCGAAATGGGAGTCCGATGGGTCGCTCACCGTCTGGGATTCGACGCAGGGGATTTTCGCGGTGCGCGATGGGCTGGCACGCGGGTTCCAGCTTCCGGCCGAAAAAGTGCGCGTCCTGAAGGAGCATATGGGAGGCGGCTTTGGCTCGAAGCTCGGCATGGGGCAGCACTCGATGATTGCGGCGCGGCTGGCGCGCGAGGCGAAGGCGCCTGTGAAGCTGATGCTGACGCGCAAAGAGGAGCACCTGGCGGGAGGAAACCGGCCGTCGAGCGTGCAGCGTGTGCGCGCGGGAGCGGACAAGGAGGGCAAGCTGACGTGTCTCTGGCTCGTGAGCCACGGGACAGGCGGGATCAACGGCGGGGCGAACTGCGCGGCGCCCCTGATGTCGCTGTACAACTGCCCGGTGCGGCGCGTCTGGCACGCGGACGTCATGACGAACGCCGGGGGCGCCGCCGCATTCCGCGCGCCCGGCCACGTGCAGGGGATGTTCGCGCTCGAGGGAGCGATGGACGAGCTTGCGGGGAAGCTCGGGCTGGACCCGATCGAATTCCGGAAGAAGAACGATTCCAACGAAATGCGCCACGCGGAATACGGCGAGGGCGCCAAGGTCGCGGGGTGGGAGGGGCGCGCGCAGCTCCCGAACGCGGGAGGTCCAGGCAAGGCGCGCGGACTCGGAGTGGCCGCTTCAATCTGGGGCGGCGGCGGCGGTCCTGGAGCGCAGGCCCGCTGCGTCATCTCGCGCGACGGCGCGGTCGAAATCCAGTGCGGCACGCAGGACATCGGGACGGGCACGCGCACCATCATCGCGATGATCGCCGCCGAAGAACTCGGGCTGAAAGCGGATCAGGTCCGCGTCAAACTCGGCGATACGACGCTTCCCTACTCGCACGGAAGCGGCGGCTCGATGACGGCCCCGTCCGTGACGCCGGCGGTGCGCGCCGCGGCGGCCGCGGCCAGGGGGCGCGTGTTCGAGGCGTGCGCCAAGGCGCTGAAGGGAAACGCGGACAGCCTGACCGCGAAGGACGGAAAAGTCGTCGCGAAGGACGGGACCTCGATTTCGTGGGCCGAAGCGTGCGCGAAAATCAGCGGCGCCAACGTCAGCGAACAGGCGACGCGCGCCCAGAACTTCAAGGGCTACCGCGACGGCACCGCCGGCTGTCAGTTCGCGGAAGTGGAAGTCGACCTCGAAACCGGCCACGTGCAGGTGCTCCGCGTCGTCGCCGTCCATGACTGCGGTCGCGTCGTCAACCCGCTTCTCGCAGAAAGCCAGATCAACGGAGGCATCATCCAGGGGCTCTCCTACGCGCTTTTCGAGCAGCGAATTCTTGACGACGCCTCGGGCCGCATGCTGAACACGAACTTTTCCGACTACCGGATCGCGGGCCCGAAGGAAGTCCCGGAAATCACCGTCGTGCTCTTCGACGTCTCCAACGGCCGGACGAACACCGGAGTCATGGGGATCGGGGAACCGCCGATCATCCCGACGCCGGCCGCGATCGCCAACGCCGTCGCGCACGCCATCGGCAAGCGGATCAGCGACCTCCCCATCACCCCCGACAAAGTGCTCGCCGCCCTGGGGAAGAAATGACAAGCCCCTTCACCTTCTGGGACGCCCGTACCGCCGAGGAAGCTGCGACGCTGCTCTCGAAAAAGGGGGCGATGGCGCTGGGCGGCGGCGTCGATCTCCTGGGAGAAATGAAGGAGGGGATCCGCTCCCCCGAGCACGTCGTCAACCTGCGCTCGATCCCGGGCCTCGACAGGATCCAGAAGGCCGAGCGTGGCTGGCGCATCGGCGCGACAGCGCTTCTCACCGACATCGCCGACCACGCCGACCTGCGGAAGGATCTGCCGGGACTTGCCGAAGCGGCCGCGGCGGTTGCGACGCCGCAGATCCGCAACCAGGGGACCATCGGCGGCAATCTCGCGCAGCGGCCGCGGTGCTGGTACTACCGCTCGGCAGATTTCGGGTGCGTCAAGAAGGGCGGGAAAGGCTGCCCGGCGGAAAAGGGAGAGAACCGATACCTCGCGATTCTCGGCGGCGGTCCCTGTTACATCGTCCACCCGAGCGACTGCGCCCCGATGCTTGTCGCGCTCGACGCGCGCCTCTTCCTTCGCGGCCCCGCGGGCGCGCGCGACCTCCCGATCGCGGACTTCTACGATTTGCCCTCGAAAAATGCGCTGTGCGAGTTCACGCTGAAGCCCGGCGAGTTCATCGAGGCCGTCGAAGTGCCGGCGGCGCCTTCCCGTTCCACGTTCGTCAAACTCCGGGAAAAGGACTCCTTCGACTTCGCCATCGCCGCATGCGCGATCGCAGGAAAAATCGAGGGAGACCATTTCACCGAAGCCCGTGTCGTCCTCGGCGGCGTGGCGCCAATTCCGTGGCGATCCGCCTCTGCGGAGGCCAATCTCCTGAAAAACACGATCGCCGACGCGGTCGAGCCGGCGTCGAACTCGGCCGTCGAAGGCGCAAAGCCGATGTCCCAGAACGCCTGGAAAATTCCCATGGCGAAGGCCGCCGTCGCGCAGGCGATCCGCTCCTTCCTGCCGAGGTGACCGTGGACGTCCGCTTCGCCAACCCCGACCAGGTCAGCCTCCTCTCCCACATCTTCGCTTCCATCCTCCGCCGCGGCCTCGCCGACTCCGGGGTCGCCCGCAAGATCGCCGGACTGGGCCGCATCGGGGTCGAAATGGCCGGCATGTCCATCACCGCCGAATTCGGCGACACAGCCGTCACCCTCTCCCCCGGCCGCGAAGGTTGCCGCGCCTGGGTCGGCGGCGGCATGGGCGACCTGCTTGAAGTCTGCCTGCGCGGCGCCGTCGTGCGACCCTGGCTCGAGGGACGCCTCGCCTGGGGCGGAAACCCGTTCGCCCTCCTGAAGCTTCTCGCCGTCCTGGCGGCCGCGCGGAAGTGAAATTCCTGCGCCATCCAATCCGCTGCGCGTTCTGCCTATTCCACTCTTCCATGGATCATTAGAAGCACCCCTTCATGCACCCCCACCACCGCCCTTCCCCCGCACCTGTTCCCTCTAAGGGATCCTCGACGCTCCCCTCGCGGATCGACGCCTCGCACGTCCGCAAACTGGCCGACATGTTCGGACTGCTGAGCTCCCCGACGCGCCTGCGGATCCTCCACGCCCTCGCCGGAGCCGGAGAACTGCACGTGCAGGGCGTCGCCGACGCTCTTCGCATGAAAGTGACCGCCGTCTCCAACCAGCTGAGGCTCATGGCCATCCTGGGGGTCCTCGCGGCACGCTCGGAGGGCCTCCGGGTCGTGTACTCGATCGATTCTTCCTGGGTTTCGGCGCTCATGGCGGAGGGACTGGCGCAACTCCGGTCCGGACGGGCGAAGCGGCGGTAAGTTCCTGCCTGTTAATCGACTTTTGATGCCCCGCAGGTTGAGTCGCAGGAGGCGGCTATACTCCGCCGATGCCACATCCGGACCTCGCCTCCCGTCTCGCCGCGCTTGTCGGCCCCGATCGCGTCTCGACGGACGCGGCAAAACTGCGGGAAGCGGCGCGCGACCTGACGGAAATCCGGGGGACGCCGCCGGACGTGATCGTCCGGCCCGCGGGGGTCGAGCATGTCCAGTCCATCCTGCGTTTCGCGACCACCGAGCGCGTCCCTGTGGTCCCCGTGCTCTTCAACACGAACGTCGGCGGGCTCGCGCTTCCGTCGAAGGGCGGCATCCTTCTCGACATGACCGGCATGAACCGCATCCTCGAGGTCAACCCGGACGACCTGTACATGGTGGTCGAGCCGGGCGTGACGTGGCGGCAGGTCAAGGAACACCTCGACCGGAACTACCCGCAGACGCGCTTCGCCTATTCCCTGTCCCCGCCCGACACCTCGGTCCTCGCAAACGCCCTGATGGACGGGCTGCTCAACCTGTCGCTTCGCTTCGGGACATCGTCCGACTGGCTCAACGGAGTGGAAGCGGTTCTCGCCGACGGCACGGTGGTGCGGACCGGCGCGGCGGCGTGGTCCACGACGCAGTGGTGTTCCTCCGCCCCGATGCCCGACCTCACGGGGCTGTTCGTCAACATGCACGGAACGACGGGAATCGTGACGAAGGCGTCGATCCGGTTGCAGCACGGGAAGCGGCTGCGCCGGCGGTTTTTCATGATGGGTTACGACCTGCGCGCCTGCTTCACGACGATCCGTGCGCTCGTGCGCGAGGAAATCTGCGACGACATCGGGCTGCTCACCTGGCCCGTCGCAAAGATGCTGTTCGGCGAGCGAAGGCCGACGTGGCGCGGCGCCGGCGAACCGCTCGCAATGATCTACCTCGACGTGTCGTCGAACCGGCAGGCTGAAATGGACCTGCGGCTCTCGATCCTCGAGGAGACGCTCGATGCGGGACGAAAGGCGGGCCACCCGTGGCAGGGTCCGCTCGACGTGCGCGACCTCGTGAAGATCGAACCCGCTTTCCAGAAGCTCGCGGAGTTCCCGACGCGCCTCGACTTCATGCTCGACCACCCGGGAGGCGGTCTTTCGTGGGTCGGGACCTACGGGCCGACGAGCAAGTGGGACGACGCCACGGAAGTCAGCGTCCGCATCATGGAAGAACACCATTTTCCGCCCTTCGCGGTCGCGCGCCCGATGGCCCAGGGCCATTTCGGCGTCCTCCGCCTCATCGAGACGTTTGACCGCGACAAGCCCGCCGAAGTCGAGGCGGTCGCAAAGCTCAACGCTGCCCTCGTCGAAGCGCTGCTCCCCATGGGCTTCATCCCCTACAAGACCCCCGAGTGGGTTTTCCGTGAGCACGGATCGAAAATCGACGCCGGCTTCAAGGAGATGCTCAAACGCGTCCGTGCGGCCCTCGACCCGGCCGGAGTGCTGAACCCCGGGAAATGGCCCGTGTGAACCGTCCCCTCTTTGAGCGATATCCCCGGCTCGCGGAGGCGGCGCCGATTGTCGAGATCGGGGCATTTCCGACGCCGGTTGCACCGCTGAGGGCGCTCGGCGCGGCCTGGGGGATGGATCTCTGGGTGAAGCGCGACGACGTGACGGGCGAGGAATTCGGCGGCAACAAGGTGCGCAAGCTCGAGTTTCTGCTCGCGGAAGCGAAGGCGCGCGCTTCCGGCATCTGGGCCTACGCCGTGACAGGGTCGAACTGGGCGGTTGCCGTCGCGCACTACGGGAAGCGATTTGGCATCCCGGTGGACCTGCTGCTTTTCAAGCGCCCGCTGAACGCTTATCTGAAGAAGAACCTCGACCTGGCGCGGGGACTTGCACGGTCGTCGAAAGTGACGCGCAGCGTCGTCACGGTTCCGTTCCACGGGCTCGTGCGGCTCATTTCAAACCGGCGGACGTACGTGATGCCGCCGGGCGGTTCCTCGGCGCTTTCGACGCTGGGGTACATCAACGCGGGGCTGGAGCTCGCGGGGCAGGTCAAGCGCGGGGAGATGCCGCGCCCGGACGTCGTGGTCGTGGCGCTAGGAACGGGCGGCACGCTGGCGGGCGTTCACGCCGGGCTGCGGCTTGCGGGGATGGACTCGGAGGTCGTCGGGGTGCGCGTCGCCGACCGCATTATTTCGAACGCCACGTTCACGGCGCGCCTGGCCCGCCGCGCCGCGGCACTTCTCGCCCGCCGCTCCGGAGACGCTTCGGCGGCAATCGGCGTCCGCGCCAGGGATTTCCGTGTCATGCACGACTTCATCGGGAAGGGGTACGGGATCGCGACGCCGGCCGGAGATGAGGCCGCACGCGAGCTGGCGGATCTGGAAGGACTCAAAGCGGAGAGCACGTATACGGCCAAGGCGCTCGGCGCGGTCAAAGCAATGGCGCCGGAATTCCAGGGAAAGCGGGTGCTCTTCTGGCTGACCTGCAACAGCCGCCCGGTTGAGGGTCTGGGCGGGCCGGCATAGAATCGCCGCGTGAAAATGTACCTGCGCGGCCTGCTGATGGCCGTCACCTGGATCGCCGTCGCGGGCGGTGTGGTGTGGCTGGCGACGAAGTGGCCGATGGCGGCCGGGGCGATCCTCTGCACGGTGGCGGTCCTGGTGCCATTCGTGTACATCCTCGTATGCACGCTCTATCCCTCATGGGGCGACACGAAATGTCCGCGCTGCGGAAAGCCCGCGCTGCGTCGGCCGGATGCGAAGAACCCGGTCGGTGTCGTTTGCGACGCCTGCGGCTACGAGGACCCGGACATGTACCGCGCGTACCTTGACGAGATGCGTTGAGCGGTCCGGAACGGCCGGGCCGTCAACCGCGCGCTTCCTGGGCCTCGCGCTCGGCCTCGACGACGGCCAGTTGCGGGTAGGTCAGGTCGAACTGCGGGTCTCCCGTCGTCCAGTGAAGGACGATGAAGTGGTGGATCAGGTCCGAGACGAGGAGCGCGACTCCGATGCGCAGCGCCCAGGCCGCGAGCGGACCGCCGGAAGGAATGGCGACCGCCCCGAGGGAGGAAACGGCGCCGACGTAGCCGTGGTGGATCCGCACCCCCAAGGTGAGCGGCGCAAGAAAGGCGGTGTCGCGGGTCGACTGCATGTCGAACCCCCAGCGAAACGCGCAAGTGACCGCCTCGAAGGCAGCCGTCAGCGCGACGATCCAGATCAGGTCCGTCATGGCAATAGGTAACCCCGTTAAGTGGCGGTCCCCGATTCTAACGACCCCCGCCCGATCTCCTAGGGCCTTTTTCTGCCTCCTACCCACTACCTACTATTCTCTCCCCTTCACGGAGTGACTGACCACTTCATAAGTCTCCAGCGCATTCGCCACTTTCATCGCACCGTGGGGCGACGGCTTCCCGGACTCTTTCGCCCTCTGGTGTCCCTTTTCAAACGCCTGCGACTTCGTCCATGCCTCGAACTCCTCCTTCGAATTCCAGTGCGACATGGAAATCAGGCGCAGCGGATTCTCGGCGCACTTGAGGAATGCGAACGACAGGAAGCCCGGCTGCTGGTCCACCAACCCGGAGCGCTTCAGGAACATCGCTTCAAGGTTCCGGGCGGAAGCCTCATCCTCGCAGGTGAAGACGTTCATCGCGACGAACATGGCGGTCCCCTTAGCGCGGCTTGAACAGTTCCCTTGCAATGATGACGCGCTGAATCTGGCTCGTGCCTTCGTAGATCTGGAAGATCTTCGCGTCGCGCATGAGCTTCTCGACGGGATACTCGCGCGAATACCCGTAGCCGCCGAAGACCTGAACGGCATCGGTCGTCACCTTCATGCACATGTCCGCCGCGAACGCTTTTGCAATTGCCGCTTCCTTCGCGCTCTTCTCACCCCGTTCGGGCATCACGGCGGAGTGCCAGACGAGAAGGCGCGCGGCCTCAATGTTGATCGCCATGTCGGCGATCATGAAGGAGATCCCCTGCTGCTCGTAAAGGGGCTTGCCGAACGCCTTGCGCTCGGTCGCGTACTTGATCGATTCCTCCATCGCGCGGCGCGCCACCCCGACGGCGATCGCGGAGATCGCAGGGCGCGAGCGGTCGAAGACGTGCATGGCGATCGAGAACCCGTCGCCTTCCTTGCCGAGCAGGTTGGCCTTCGGGATGCGGACGTCCTCGAAGTGCATCGAGACGGTGTCGCTCGCGCGCTGGCCCATCTTGTCTTCCTTCTTGCCGACGCGCACGCCTGCCATGCCGCGCTCGACGAGGAAGCAGGACATCCCGCCGTACCGGGCGGCCTTGTCCGTGTAGGCGAAGACGCAGTAGAAGTCGGCAACCGAGCCGTTGGTGATGAACTGCTTCGAGCCGTTGATGATGTACGAGTCGCCGTCGCGCTTGGCCGTCGTCTGGATCCCCGCGACGTCGCTGCCCGCCTCAGGCTCGGTCAGCGCATAGGCTCCACGCCAGCCCTCGACGACCTTCGGAAGAAATCGTTTCTTCGTCTCCTCGGAACCGCTCAGCAGGATCGGCCAGTTCGACAGGTTGTTCACTTCCATCGACGCCGCCACGCCGCTGCAGGCCCAGCCCAGTTCCTCGTTGATCAGCACTTCTTCCATCAGCCCCAGCCCGGTCCCGCCGTATTCCGCCGGGACATTGACGTTCAGGAGGCCGACCTCGAGGGCCTTGCGAAAGATCTCATGCGGGAACTCGTGTGACTCGTCGAACTTGCGCGCGACCGGCAGGATCTCGGTCTGTGCGAATTTCTTCGCCAGCTCGCGGATTTCCTTCTGCTCTTCTGTCAGGGAAAGATCGACCATCGTGGCGTTTCCTCTCGGCGCAAGGCGTCGCGCGAATCTACTGGCGATTCACCCGAATGTCCAGCGAGCGGCCAAATGGCGGCCTGGTGCTTGTGCTCAGCGCGGCGCGGCGGCGAGCAGATCTGCAATTCCCTCCGCGTCGCCGGCGAGCAGGCGGTAGGTTCCGCTCAGCGACAGAAGCGGCGGCGACGGAAGAATCCTCGCCGCCCGCCACGCCTCATGCGCGGCCTCCGGGCGGTCGCCGGTCTCATGCAGGAGATTCGCCAGGACGACCCTGGCAACCGCGTGGCCGGGCGCTTCGGAGACGAGACGCCGGGCTTTCGGAAGAGCCGCCGCGGCGCCGTCCGATTCAAGGGCTGCAAGAACCAGCGCGAGGTGGGCCGGGGCAAATCCCGGATCAAGGGCTGCGGCGGCCGCAAACTCCTTCGCCCCGGCCGACCAGCTGCCGGAGCGTGCTTTCAGGCGCCCTTCGATCCACAGCGACTCCGCCGTCGCGACGCCGGCTTTCGCCAGGGCGGCACGCGCTTCGTCCCGGCGTCCCTGCAGGAGCCGCAGCGCCGCGAGCTCGACGGCCGCTGGGCCCTCGGCGTCCTCAGGGGCAACCAGCAGCCGGGCATCCTCGGTTCGCACGAGATCGATGAGGCACATCACCCGGAGGTGCCGCGCTTCCGGCACCTCTTCCCAATTGTCGCGAGCCGAGTCCAGATCCGCGAGGGCGGCGCCGGGCAGTCCGAGCCGGTAACGGAGCTCGGCGCGTGCATACCAGGACGAGGGAATGTCGGGAAATCCCGAGACCAGGGTGTTGCAGGTTCCTTCGGCGGCGGCGAGTCCGCCGCGCGTCCGCATGGCCAACCTGACTTCCGCGGCCAGGCGCGCTCCGGTCCCGGCGGTCGCTGACGTCTCGCGGCCTTCGGGGGATTGAAGCGCCTTTGCGACGCGCGCAAGACCCGCGAGGGCGTCTTCGTTGCTGGGGTCGTCGCGAAGAACGGAATCGTAGAGAGCCCGGACGCTGCGAAGCAGGGCGGGATTCGAGACGGCCTCTTCTTCCAGCTGCGCCGCCTGCACGAGAGACACGGAGATGTTCTCGTCACGCGCCTTCGTTTCCCACCAGAAGATCCCGATGAGCGCGCCCGGGAGAAGGACGGCGGCGGCAAGGGCGGCGGCCAGCGCGGGATTGCGCTCGGCGCGTCGGCGCATGCGCCCGACGAATCCGACCGGGCGGGCGCCGATCGGTTCGCCGGCCATGTAGTGCCCGAGGTCCTCGGCGAGTTCCTTTGCCGTCGGGTAGCGGCGCTCCGGGTCCTTCTCCAGGCACTTCGAGACGATCGTCTCGAGATCCGGGTGAACTTTCGGCGCGAGCGTGGAGATCGGCGGCGGATCCGTGTGGATCGTGTTGTAGACGCTGGCGGCGGCCTGGTCGGCCTCGAAGGGCAGCTTCCCGGTGACGATCTCGTAGAGGATGCATCCGCAGGCGAAGACATCCGCGGGCGGGCCGACGATTTCCTGCAGGCCGAGGGCCTGCTCCGGGGCCATGTAAGCCGGCGTGCCGAAGACGTCGCCGGCGACGGTCAGGCGCGTGACTGCGGTCTTGTCCACGGCGAGTCCGAAGTCCACGACCTTCGCGTGCCCGCCTTTCGGCGTCGGCAGCACAAGCACGTTCTCGGGCTTCATGTCGCGGTGCGTGATCCCCGCCGCGTGCGCCGAGCCGAGCCCCTCCGCCGACTGCCTCACCAGCTCGATGCGGCGCCTCGTCTCGGGGCCCGTCGCGCGATGGGCGATGCGGAGTCGAAGCGTCTCTCCGGGACAGAACTCGAGCGCGATAAAAACGATGTTTCCCTGAACGCCGACTTCGTACACCTGCACGATGTTGGGGTGCGCCAGCCGCGCCGCTGCGCGGGCCTCGCGCAGGAAGCGCTCGCGGTGATCGTCGTGAACGGCGTGCTCTTCGTGAAGCATCTTGATCGCCGCCCAGCGGCCGAGCAGGTTGTCCCACGCTTTCCAGATGGTTCCCATTCCGCCGGCGCCGATTTTTTCGAGAAGCGTGTAGCGCCCGAATTCGCTGCGCGGGTCTTTCGCCGCCGCCGTGACCTCGTCCGGCACGATCCGCTTGTGAGAGGTCGAGACGATTTCGCCGGGGATCCGCGTCGTCGTGTTTCCGCGGTCGCGGCGGATCCGGTCGACATCCGTCGTGCGCAGGAGCCCGGCCGACAGAAGCGCCGAGACGAGGTCGCCGCCGCCCGCGGACGAGACTTCCCGGCGGACCCGGTCGAGCTCGACGGTGGACAGCAAGCCCTCCTGCACGGCAATCTGGGCGATATCGTTGTCTTGCATCGGGGGGTAAGGTAGCGGATGAAGGCGGAGTCAGGGAACGTGAATCTGAGCGCGTGAATGCCGGGGCGGGTCACGCTGCGTCGGCCGCTTCAGCGTTGCTTGTGCGGATTTGGTTTTCCGGGCCGACTCCGCCCGACCCGCCCCGGCATTCACGCGCTCAGCGCAGGGCCCGCGCGCGCCTGGTCGCCCTCGCGGTTTTCGGTTCCGCCGCATACACTTCCCCGCCATGTCCACAGCGCGCGAACTTGCGGCTTTCCTCCAGGCCGACCTGACCGGCGATCCCGAGATCGAGGTGAGGGACGTCGGCGCCATCGAGGCGGCCAAGGCGGGAGACGCGGTGTTTGCGCTCGACGCGAAGTACCTGGCCCTGGCGGAAAGCGGACCGGCGGCCGTCGTCGTCGTCCCACGCGCCCTTTCCAGCTCCCACAAGACGCTACTCAAGGTCGACGACGCCCGGCTGTCCTTCGCAAGACTCGTCGGACGTCTCCGCCCGGTCGAGGCGCCCGTGCCGGGAATCCATGCCTCCGCGATCGTCGCGCGCGACGCTCGCGTGGCGAAAACCGCTTCTGTCGGGCCGTTCGCGGTGATCGAGGCCGGGGCCGAAGTGGCGGATCGTGCGGTGATCGGCGCAGGGTGCGCGTTAGGGGTAAGGAGCTCGGTCGGCGAAGACACGGTCCTGGCGGCGCATGTGACCATTGCCCGCGAGTGCCGTATCGGGGCGAGATGCGTGATTCACGCCGGAGCCGTCGTCGGGGCCGACGGGTTCGGCTTCACCCCGGATGCCCAGGGACGGCACACTAAAGTGCCGCAGGTCGGCAACGTCGTCGTCGGCGACGACGTCGAGATCGGGGCGAATACCACGATCGACCGCGCAACGCTCGGCTCGACGACAATCGGCGACGGGACGAAGATCGACAACCTCGTTCAGATCGGCCACAACTGCCGGGTCGGGAAGCACGTCATCATGGCGTCCCAGGTCGGCATATCCGGTTCCTGCGAAATCGGCGACCACGCCATCCTGCTCGGGCAGGTCGGGGCCGCGGGGCACCTGAAAGTCGGCGAGCGCGCCATCCTCATGCCCCAGAGCGGCCTCAGCGGAGACGTCCCGGCCGGCGGAACCTGGTTCGGTTCTCCAGCGCTCCCGAAAATGGAACGCGAGAGAATCTGGGTCGCAAGCCGGAAACTGCCGGAGCTCCTGAAGCGCGTGAAGGCGCTCGAAAAGAAGCTGGGGCTTGGGGAAAAGTAGCCGCGAGGATTTCCCGTCAACCCGGCTTGCCCTCAGCCACGATCTCTTTCGCCGCGGCCCGTCCACTCCGAACCGCCCCTTCCATCGTCGCCGGCAACCCGGTGTCCGTCCACGCCCCCGCCAGCACCAGCCCCGGGTGCTTTGTCCGCGGCCCCGGCCTCATTGGCGCCGTTCCGGGCCGTGCGCTGAAGGTCGCCCGGTGCTCCCGCGAAACCACGAATCTCACGAGCCGCGCCTCGCCCTTGAAGCGGCGCTTCAGTTCCGCGTCGCAATCGGAGGCGATTTCCTCGCCGGGCCGGTGGGCCCAGTCGCGAGCGGCGCTGATCGAGCACGACAGGTGCTGCCCGGGTCCCGGGAGACCGGAAATGACGCTGCGGTTGAAGACCCACTGGACGCGGGAATCGATCATCGCGAAGACTTCGAGCGAAGTGACCGGTTTGTCGTACCAGAGATGCGCGTTCAGGATCGGCGAGTGCTCCAGCGGCGGCGCTGAGTCCGGGAAGACCTCGGCGAGGTCGGCATGCGGAAGCGCGAGGACGCAAGCATCTGCGGCGACGCTTTCACCGTCGGAAAGCTCAAGAACGATCCGGCCGGGTTCCGGCAGCACCTTTGTCACAGCGCTGAGTGAGCGGACTTCCCCGCCCCTGGTTTTCAGATAAGCCTCCGCAGCCGCGGAAAACACGGTCCCCAGCGGGGCGCGAAACAGGCAGAACCGTGAGTACTTCGGCCCGAGTCCCATGGCATCGCGGAGGACGCGGGCGGCCAGGGCTGCGGACGATCGGGAAGCGGGCTCGTTGAGCGCGGGGGCGAGGAAGAAATCCCAGAAGCGCGAGATCGACGCCGGAGACTGCCCGAGATCGTCCAGCCAGTCGGCCGACGTGAAATTGTCGAGCGGGGCGATTTCGGCGTCGCGCAGCTTCCCGATGCGCCGCAGCGCGCGCGCCACGCGCCAGCGATCGCCGAGCGAAAGGAACGGAAAGGTCAGGAAAGACCACGACGACTCGGTAAGTTCCGCGACCCGGCCGTCAGGGCCGACAAACGGGAGTCGGAGTTTTGCCTGGCGCTTGATCCGGTCCAGGCAGCCGAGGCGTCCGAACAGGGCGAGCAGTTCCGTGCAGGCCTCGATCGCGATGTGCTCGCCGTTGTCGATTTCGCCGCCGCTCCCGGCATCCGGGAAAGAGGCGACCATGCCGCCCAGCCGTTTCCTGCGCTCGAGGAGCGTGACCTTCCATCCGGCGTCTGCGAGGTCGCATGCGGCCGCAATTCCCGCGAGGCCTCCGCCTGCAACGATTGCGGATTGACTCATTTCCTCTTCATCAACCCCCGCAAAGTCCCGACCTCAAATGCCGCCAGCAGGAACGACCCGACCAGCAGACCGAACGCCACCGGGATTCGCCAGATCGGGTGCGGATGCCAGAACCGGAACACCAGGACGCACGCCACGGCACACTGGGTCAGCGCCAGCACCGCAAGACTTCCCTTCCCGGGCTTCATTTCAATACGTCCACGCGCGGAACCAGGCCCCCATGACGCAGAGGACTTTCGACGGCGCAGAAAGCGATACCCGGCCCGCGAAGACGTCGTAACCCCGCCGCTCGATCCGGTCGAGGATCCCCGCATACAGCCCGCGGATCGCGAGCGGACAGAAGCGCGCCTTTCGCTCGAGGAGCGGGAACAGCCCTTCTGAATTTGCGAAGGTCTCCCGCGCGCGCGCAACCTGGAACTTCATGAGCTCGACGAACGCCGGCGTGAATTTGAGCGCCAGCACGTCTTCCTCGCGGACGCCGAAGCGGGCCAGTTCTTCCGCCGGCAGATAGATGCGCCCGCGACGCGCGTCCTCGGCAACGTCGCGCAGGATGTTCGTGAGCTGCATCCCGATCCCGAGCGTCTCGGCGTGCGTCCGGGCCGCCGGGTCGCGGTAGCCGAAAATCTCAACGCAGACGAGGCCGACGGCGGAAGCGACTTTGTAGCAATAGGAGCGGAGGTCTGCGAACGTCGCGTACCGGGTCACCGAGAGGTCCTGCTCCGCGCCGTCAATGATCTCGGCCAGGTTGCGCTTCGGAAGATTGAACCGTTTTCCCGCGTCCGCGAGGGCCACGAAGATCTCCCCCTCCGGCACGCCCGCGAAGGCCGCTTCCAGCCGCCGGCGGAACTCGGCGAATCGGCCGGCTCGGTCCTCGATACCCGGTTCGTCGGCAATATCGTCCGCGCCCCGCGAGAACGCGTAGACCGCGCACATCGCCCGGCGGCGGTCGCGCGTCAGTCCGCGGATGGGGTAGTAGAAGTTCCGGGCCTCGCGGCTCGTGAGGTCCTCGCAGTAGGCATACGCCGCATCGACCGACACCGTCGACGCGGGTGCCCGGACAGTTTCCACTCCGGCGGCGATGATGGGCTGAGTCATTGGCGGCAAGGACGCGCCGCCCAGCGGCGCCCCTCAACCTTAACCTTTCCCTTAACCTTAACCTGCCCTGCCGATGTTCAGCCTCGGTAACGACCGGTTAAGGATAAGGGAAAGGTTAAGGTTAAGGGAACGACGCCCCTAACCTACCAGCGCTTTCATCGCCAGCCAGACCTTCGTCTTCCTCGACACCTTCGGCCGCTTCACCAGTGTGTCCCACCCCTGTTTCTCGATCGCGTCCAGGATCGCCCGGCCCCCGCCGAGAAACAGCTTTACGTCACGTTTCAGCGTGCCGCTGACGAGGTCCAGAAGCGGTTCGCCCTCGTCGAAAAGCGCGCGGGCACGGTCCACCTGCGACTTCATCAGTGCGACGAACGCGGGTGAAGAGCGCCGGGCGATGACGTCGGCTTCCTTCACGCCGTGCTGTGCGAGATCCTCCAGGGGAAGGTATATCCTGCCCTTCTCAGCGGCATCGCGTCCCACGTCCTGCCAGTGGTTCGCGAGCTGAAGTCCGGTGCAGATGGCGTCCGACAGCGGGCCGCGCTTCGCGTCGTCCTGCCCGAAAAGTCCCAGAACCATGCGGCCCACGGGGTCGGCGGAGTGGGCGCAGTATCGCCGGAGGTCGTCCCACGATTCCCAGCGCGACTGCCGCTGGTCCATGCGGTTGGCTTCGATGAGTCGGAGGAAGGGATCCTGTCGGAGCTTGCGTTCGCGGATGGTGCGTGCGAGGGCCACGAGCATGATCTCGGCGGGTTCTCCGCCCCAGCATTTGCGGAGGTCCTTTTCCCAGGCGTCGAGGGCCGCGAGGCGGTCGCCGGGGGCTTCGTCGCCGATGTCGTCGGTCGCGCGGCAAAACGCGTACACGGCGAAAAAGTCGCGGCGCATGTCCTTCGGCAGGAACCAGGAGCCGACGGTGAAGTTCTCGTAGTGCGAGCGCGCGAGTTTTTCGCACGCCGCATCGCCGGCCGCGATCTTCGTGGGGCTGGACATCCGGGAAATCATACGCGGGCAGGCGGGCTGGCGGGATTCAAAACGCGGGCGGGCGGGCTGGCGGGCGGGCGGGCGGGCGAACATCAAAAGGACATCCGGGTTCGGGAAGTTGTTGTTTCTCGCCCGCTCGCCCGCTCGCCCGCTCGCCCGCTCGCCCGCTCGCCCGCTCGCCCGCCTATCGTTGACCCCGCTGCGGCCTCTTCCTATGATCCGCCCCTCGTCGTTCCACAAGCATCCGCTTTACCAAAGGAGCTGCACACATGCCTCTCGCCATCGGCGCCGCCGCGCCCGACTTCACCCTCAAGGGCACTCCCGCAGACGCTGTCACCCTCTCCGGCCACAAGGGCAAGGACAACGTCGTCCTCCTCTTCATTCCCTTCGCTTTCTCGTCCATCTGCACCGAGGAGTTCTGCAGCGTCCGCGACCAGTGGAACGACCTCGGCAAAATCAATGCGAAGATCTACGGCCTCAGCGTCGACTCGGTCCACGCGCTCAAGGCATGGAAGGAGAAGGAAAAGCTCCCCTTCGAACTCCTCTCCGACTTCAACAAGGGCGTCTCCAGGGCCTACGACGCCCAGCACGAGAAACTCGGCGACTGGGTCGGCGTCGCGAAGCGCAGCGCGTTCGTGATCGACAAGGAAGGGAAAGTCGCGATGGCGTGGGTGAGCGACGATCCGAAAGTGAAGCCGGACGTGGCCGCGATCAAGGCGGTGGTGCAGAAGTTGAAGTAGCCGCCGCGCGGGGGGTTCGAACCATGAACGGCCAGGTCCTCGCGACCTGGCCTTTTTACTGCTTGTCAGGTCCCTGGGTTTCCGCGGCAGACGGTGGAAGTGCCGGGCCCGGCGTAACGGGTGCAGGGATGATCGCCGGTTGGGCTTCCCCGTCCACGATCAGTCCGTCCACCATTCGAACGACGCGGTGCGCCCTTCGCGCCAGGCTCGGCTCGTGGGTGACCATGACGAAGCAGGTGCGGCGCTCTTCGGCGAGGGACCATAGCAGGTCCTGGATCTCCTGCGAAGTCACGGTGTCGAGGTTGCCGGTGGGCTCGTCGCAGAAGACGACTTCTGGATTGGTCATCAGCGCACGCGCGATGGCGACGCGCTGGCGTTCGCCGCCGGAAAGGGCGCCTGGCACGTGGTTGAGGCGGCTCCCCATGCCCATGCGGTCGAGGAGTTCCTTCGCGCGCCGGCGCGCATCCCCGCGGACGATCGGCCACGCGAGGATCGACGACTGGATCATGATCGGCATAATCGCGTTTTCGAGCGCCGTCAATTCGGGGAGCAGGTGGTAGAACTGGAAGACGAACGAAAAGGTGGTGTTGCGCATCCGGGCGCGCTCGCCGTCGCTCAGGTCGCTGTAGGGCTTGCCCTTGAAGAGCACGCTGCCGGAAGTCGGCTTGTCCAGCAGCCCCAGGATGTGCAGGAAGGTGCTCTTCCCCGCGCCGCTGGGCCCGACGATCGCCACGACGTCCCCGGGCTCGACCGAGAGGTCGATGCCGCGCAGGACCGGGAGCGTCCGGTCGCCGATCTGGAATTCGCGGCGGATGTCCCTGGCGTCGAGGAAGCCGCTCATTCGTACCTCAGCGCTTCGATGGGGTTGAGGCGAGCGGCCTTCCACGACGGCCAGAGGGCGGCGAGGAGGCAGACGAAAAGCGTCGCGCCGACGACGAGCGCCCAGACCGGCGGGTCCATCTGGTGGGGGATGCGGTCGAGGAGGTAGATGTTCTTGGGGAAGGGGTACCAGCCGGTCCGTTCGTAGACCCAGTCGGCGAGCGGGTTGAGGTGGTCGAGGACGTACTTGGCGCTTCCGAGCCCGAGCCCGCAACCGAGGACCCCGATGACCATGCCTTCGGCGAGGAAGATCGACATGACGCCGCCGACGGTGGCGCCCTGGGCGCGGAGAATGCCGATGTCGCGGGTCTTCTCGGTGACGAGCATGGAGAGGATCGCGAGGATGGAGAAAGCGGCCATGATGACAATGAAAAACATGATGACGCCGGTGAGGGTGCGCTCGACGGCGACGGCCTGGAGGAGGATCGCTTTCTCGGCCTGCCACGTGATGACGCCGTGGCGCCCGCCGAGGCCCTTGCGGATCCGGTCGGCGATTTTCTCGGCGTCGTCGTAGTTCTTGATCCGGATGCGGAGCCGGTTGACGCGGCCGGCCTGGATGCGGCCTTGGGCGTCGAGAACGAGTTCCTTTGTCTTCGCATCCACGAGGCATTCCCGAAGCGCGCGCTGCACGAATTCGAGGGGGGCGTAGACGATCTGCGTGTCGTACTCGTTCATCCCGGAATTAAAGGAACCGACGATGCCGAGCTTCGTGTTGGTAGGGGTGATGCGGGGATCGGCGCCGCGATCGCGAGCGTCCTCAGGGGTGATCGTCGTGACGGAAATCGACCGGCCGATGAACGGATCCTGGACGCGCGAGACGAGGGCGAGGCGGGCGCCGGGGCCGGGTTCGATGGTGAGGGACTGCGCGGCGCGGGCCTGTTCGCCGCCGGGCTCGACGAGCGTGTCGCCGGGCGTGAAGACGCGCAGCCAGCGCCGCGTGTCGGACGGCATCCGGTGCCACGCGTCGCGGTAGGCGACCTCGGGCGCGATTTCCCGGCCGAAAACGACGATAACGCACGGGCGCGTCTCGCCCTTGGGGTCGTAGGCGAGGAGCCGGTAGGCCTTTTCCAGCGCGCCCGGCCAGTCCTTGACCGGCGCGTCCTGGCGCGACTTCAGCCAGTCGGCCGCGGCGTGCGACTCGCGCTCTTCGCCGCCCGAGTTGAGTTCACCCGACCACTCCGCATCGCCGGCCAGGATTTCGAACTTGTCCTTGGGATTGACAGCAGACAGGGCGCTCGCAGCGGCCGCCACGGATCCCGCGCCGTCGCAGATGAAGATGATGTCCTTGTGACGGTGATTCGTAAGGACGCCGGAGCCGATGATGCAGGGGCCCCAATCGGGCGGAAGCGTCTGCTTCGAGTAGTTCGTGAAGTCCGGCGGGTGGCCGTCGAGCATGTGGTCGGCGAACCCGCTGACCTGTTTTTCGAGTTCCGGGATGATCCCGACGAGCGTCGCGGGCTGCGGTGACTGGCCGTGGCTGATCATGATCGGCCACTCGAGCTGCGGCGAAATCGCGATGACCTCGTCCGGCGCCGCGGCCCGGACCTTGCCCGCCAGGTCTTCCCAGTTCTCCATCGACCCGAGGCGCGACATCGGCGACGAGGTCACCGTGATGTGCGCCGTCATCCCACGGATGCGCGCGCGGAGGTCCCGCGCGAAGCCTCCCATGATGCTCGTGACGATCAGAAGCGTCATGACGCCGAACCAGACGCCGATCACCGAGAGGAAGGAGATCGGGCGTTTGCGGAGGTAACGAAGGGCGAGGAAGAGTTTGTACAGAGGTGTGGCTCCTGGATGGAGAACGGCAACAAGGAAACGAAAAGGGGAAAACGAAAAACAAAAAACGAAAAGGTCCGTAGCGTGCGGCCAAAGGAAAGGAGGTGGAGAACTCCCCGATCATTTCACCGATTCCAGAAAATCAGCAACCTTCTCTACCGCCCCTGGCCCGTCTCTTTTCGTTTTTCGTTTTTCTCTTTTCGTTTCGTTGTTGTCGTTTTTCCCGATGCCTACTCCGTCTTCCTCATGAGCGGGAACAGGATCACATCCCTGATCGACTTCGAATCAGTCAGCAGCATCGCCACCCGATCCACCCCGATCCCGATCCCCCCCGCCGGCGGCATCCCATGCTCCTGCGCCACCAGGAAATCCTCGTCAATCCGCTCCATCCCTTCTTCCTTCGCCGTGATCTGCCTTTCGAACCGTTCGCGCTGCTCGATCGGGTCGTTCAGCTCCGTGTAGGCGTTCGCAATTTCCATGTTCGCGATGTAGAGCTCGAAGCGCTCCACCACCCGGTTGTCCGCCGCCGACCGCTTCGTCAGTGGGCTCAACTCGACCGGGAAATCGATCACGAACACCGGACCGGCGAGGTCTGCTTCGACAAGGTGCTCCCACACGTCGTTCGCGATCGCCTCGTGCGGGCGCTTCCCCACCTCCAGCTTCAGTTCGCGCGCCTTCGCCACCACTTTTTCGTGGTCGAACCAGTCAAAGCCCGCCTTCTCCTGGAACAGGTCGAGGTACTTTTTCCGCGGCCACGGCGGCGTAAAGTCGAACTCGCGCCCGTCGAACGGGACACGGCCCGTCGTGGACGTGAGCCGCGACAGGTGCATCAGCAGCCCCTCGGTCAGCTCCATCATTCCGTTGTAGTCGCTGTACGCCCAGTACAGCTCGCACATCGTGAACTCGGGATTGTGGCGCGGGCTGATGCCCTCGTTGCGGAAGTTCCGGTTGATCTCGAACACCTTCTCCATCCCGCCCACCAGCAGCCGCTTCAGGTACAACTCCGGCGCGATCCTCATGTACAGCTGCATGTCGAGCGCATTGTGGTGCGTGACGAACGGCTTCGCCGCCGCGCCGCCGGGAATGGGCTGCATCATCGGCGTCTCCACCTCGATGAACCCGCGCTCCGTCAGCCACCGCCGCCACTCCGACACGATCAGCGACCGCTTCCGGAACGTCTCCATCACCTCGGGATTCGAGATCATGTCCAGGTACCGCTGCCGGTACCGGATTTCCACGTTCTGCAGGCCGTGCCACTTTTCGGGAAGCGGCCGGAGCGACTTCGTGAGGACGCGGAATTCCTTCACTTCGACCGTGGTTTCGCCGGTCTTGGTCTTGAAGAGCTTGCCCTTGACCGCGACCAGGTCGCCGAGGTCGAGCAGGTTGAACAGCTCCATCGCGGCGTCGCCGACGATGTCCTTTTTCACGTAGAGCTGGATCTTTCCGGTCCAGTCGCGCAGGTCGAGGAAGTTGGCTTTTCCGAACTGACGGCGTCCGGTGATTCTCCCGGCCGCCGAAACTTCGAGGCCCTCCTCGTACGCGACCACCATCGGCCCGATCGGCGAGGTCCCGTCGTGCCGCCCGCCCCACGGATCGATCCCCTTCGCCTTGACCGCCTCCATGTGGGCGCGCCGGTCCGCGAGGAGCTTCTCCTCGGGCCGCGGCCCGCCCGTTTCCTTCTTCTCTTGCTCGCTCATCCCTTTTTTCGCTTCTCCTCGACGACGGACTGCACGACCCCGTTCAACCGCTGCACCATGGCTTCGTAGGCTTTCTGCGAAGCGACCAGCTGTTGAACAACCCTGCACGAGTCCAGGTTCGCCTGGACTTCCGCGATGCGCTTTGCCTCGGCCAGTTCCAGCTTCTTTCCGGCCTTCTGCAACTCCTGGATTCTCGCGCCCGCGTCCTGCGCCGACTTCACCAGTGCCTGCGCGGCAGAGTCCGCGGCGTAGGCCTTCTCACAGCGCATCAGTTCGGTGAGTTCCGGGCTGGAAGCGAGTTCTTCGCCAAGGGATCGAGCGGCTTGTTCGGGAGTCATGGAGCGGCGGAGTGTATGGGGGGGTGAAAGCGGGGTCAATTCGGACCCGCGAGGCTAATTTGCCTTGCGAGGCGCCGGATGGCCGACCGGGTACAGGCCGAAATGCGCTGCACAACGCTCTTCACCGGTCTTCGGCGCGCGTTCGCGACCCCTGGCGAAGGTCTTCAGGAGCGCGCCGATGCGGCGATGAAGGCTGCGGAACTGCGCCGGCGTCGCCGAGACGCGGCTCGTGGACAGCCCGAAGAAGCGGCCGGGCTCCCGGAGGATGGCGCGCGTGGCCACCCGGTGGATGTCGAGGACCTCCGACAGAGAGGACCGGCGCATGATCTGGTCCTCCTTCGTTCCGTGGCGGGTCACGAATCTCATCCGGCGCCCGCGGGTCGAGATCGAGAACAACCTCTCGACGGTACCCCGCGGGCCGGGCCGGGTTCCGGCCTGGCGTGCCAGCCCTGCCGCTTCGAGCCTCCGGAGGTGGTACGCGGCGGTCGCCGGGGCGGCGTCGATCTCGCGGGCGAGCTCCGTCTGCGTCGAAGGCCCCCGCTCGCGGAGGAGCGCGAGAAGGCGGGAGCGGGCGGGGCTGGACAGGGCGCCGGCGAGGAGCGGGGCGTTTTCCATTTGAGTCTCCTTTGATTGTCGATCTATTGATTGCATATATATCAATAGATTCTCAATCGGTCAAGAGATCCGCCATCGCGGCCACATCCTCGAACCTCTCGAAAATGGCGTCCGCCCCAGCGTACGCCAGGGCGGCCCTGCCTGCGAAGCCGTACGCGGCGCCCCAGCACGGAATGCCTGCCGCCCGCGCCGTCCCGACGTCGATCGGCGTGTCGCCAATCAGCACCGCCGTTTGCGCTCCGGTCGAACGGGTGAGGTGCATGATCCCCGCGGGATCGGGCTTTTTCACCGGAAGCGAGTCGCCGCCGAGGGCCTCGGCGAAATACCGCGCGATGCCGAGGCCGTCGAGAATCGTTTTCGTCATCCCCGCCGGTTTGTTCGAGAGGACCGCGAGCGGCGCGGGAAGTCGCGCGAGAGTGGCGGCGACGCCCTCGTAAAGGACGCTCGTGTCAAGCAGGTGGATTTCATAGTGGGCGGTCCACGCCGCCATTGCCGGCGCGAACAGGTCCTGCCGTGCGCCAAGACATCGTTCGATCAGTTTTCCAGCGCCCTCGCCCACGAAGGTCGTGATCCGCGCAACCGGCATCTCCGCGAGCCCGACCGTCCGAAGCGCGTGATTCGCGGCCGCCGCGATATCGAGGCGCGTTTCGGCCAGCGTCCCGTCCAGGTCGAAAATGAGGACGCGCACTAGTGCCACACCCCCCACAGCAACCCCCGGATCAACTCCAAACTCCCGACCCCAAACCCCACCCGGAACTCGGAACCCGGATCCCGGAACTCAACCTCCGGAACTCCAAACCCCAAACCGCCCTTCACTTCACTTCAAACTCGACCACTTCCCTCGTCGTCGTCATCACCAGCGCCCCCGAGCTCGTCTTCTGCTCGCTCCTCACCACCAGCCCCGGCATGTCCCGGCTCTCCCACACCTTGCTCTCCGCCTTCTGCCCTTCAATCTCCAGCACCACCGTCTTCACCCAGCAGGCGACCTCCTTCTCGCCGATCTTCACCGACTCCGACAGCTTGATCACCGCGCTGGTTTCCGTCCGCGATCCTCCCGGCACCACCAGCTTCTTCTCCGACTTCACTTCCAGCGGCGCCCCGCCGACCTCCGTGATCCACACCGTCCACAGGCTCTTTTTGTCCGAACTCGTCGCGACGCGGACCGAGCACTTCATCTTCTGCCCGTCGAGTTCCAGCTCCGAGATGCCTTTCTCCTCCCAGGTCCAGTCCTGGGCCGCGGACGGCGTCAGCGGAAACTTCACGTCGGTGACGGGAAGCGCGTTCCCACCCATGGAGGTCTCGATCTTGAGCGCGTAGAAATCGGCCGTGACCTCGGTCAGCGTGAACTTCGACTCTTCTACCATCTCCTCGCCCGAGAGCTTCGCCGTAGTTTTTATTTTCACGAAGCTCCCGGCCTTGAATTTCGTCCAGCGGTCAGACAGGGCGTCGGCACTGGTGGAAGAGCTGGCGGCAAGGAGCACGAGAAGTGCGACGGACATCAAGCGGGTCATGCGGCGATCTCCTTAGAGTGGGGGAAGCGTAGGGCCTGACCCCACTGCTAGTCAACGACGCCCCTGCATGCAGGTTCGACCGGCTGGTCTTTATCCGCGGCTGGTTCCGCGAGATCCGGCATTTATCCGCGGATGCGGCCCTCATTCGAGGTTGAGTATTCTCAACACGACGGCCATCATCAGCCTGCCATGCCTTCCCTCCTCCGCATCCTCTTCCTCATCACCGAGCTCGACCCCGGCGGCGCGGAAAAACAGCTCTACCATCTCGCCACGGGTCTCGACCGCACGCGCTTCGAACCCCGCGTTCTGTGCCTGCGCGGCTTCGGCGCGGTCGGCGAGGCACTGATCCAGGCCGGCGTGCCTGCGGAATCGCTCGGCATGAAGCGCAAGTGGGACATCGGCGCGCCCTTCCGGCTCAAGCGCAAGCTGGCCGAGTGGAAGCCGGACATCCTCCACTCATTCCTTTTTCACGCCAACATGCTCGGCCGGATGGTCGCACGGCGGGCGGGTGTGCGGAGGGTGATCGGGAGCGTGCGCGTGTGCGAGACGCGCAAGCACCACTTGCTGTGGGACCGGCTGACGCAAGGCCAGATGGATTGCGAGACGTGCGTCTGCGAAGCGGTTCGCGAATACACGGAACGGGTAGCGGGGATCGACCCTCGCAAGCTGGTGGTGGTGCGCAATGGCGTGGAGCTGCCGTCGCTGGAAGGAGTGGACCGGTCGAGGCCGGAAGCGCTTTTCGTCGGGAGGCTCGAGCCGCAGAAGGACGTGAGGAGTCTCCTCGCGGCCTGGCCGCTTGTCCGCAAGCGAGTCCCGGAGGCGAGGCTGCGCATCGTCGGGAAAGGCCCGCAGGAAGCGGAACTCCGCGGCCTGGGAGTGGAGGGAGTCGAGTGGTGCGGGTTCCAGGCGGATGTGGCACCGTTCTGGCGGAGCGCGCGGGTACTGGTGCTGCCGAGCAAGTGGGAAGGGCTGCCCAATGTCGTGCTGGAAGCGATGGCGTGGGGGCTGCCGGTCGTGGCGACGGCGGTGGGCGGATCGGTCGAACTGGTGCGCGAGAAAGTGACGGGGTATGTCGTGGCGGCCGGAGATCCGCTGTCGCTCGCGGACCGGCTTTCGTCGATTCTGGAGGATCGCGAAATGGCGAAATCAATGGGCGAGAAGGGGCGAGAGGTGGCGGGACGTGAGTACACCGTTTCCGGAATGGTGAGGGCCAACGAGGAACTCTATGATCGTGAGATGCGTCCAAAGGTGTGAGCCCAGCTGGACATAGGGATCAAGACCAGCGGGAGACGCGAGCGGTATCGACGGGCAAGAATAGATTCCGCATCTGGCCCGGCATTTGAAAAAGGCAAGAAACTTGTCAGCACCCTGAACACTTCCATTGCATTTCAGCCTCGAGTTGTAACTGCGGTTGACAGTTTCAACGAATGGCCCGCTGTTGAAAACTCGTATCTTATAGCGGCACAAGGAGTTACAATTTTCGTTCACCACGGCACATCCCTTGCTTTAATCCCATCTCGTCCAAGGAAACAAAGCCAATGCTCACGGTAACCATCGAGTGGGACGGCGGGAAAACGACCCGGCAACTCGATGCCAAGTCAACCGTGATCGGACGCTCTCGCTCTGCGGACATCCGGATCGATCACCCGAAGGTCTCAGGTCGTCACGCAAGGATTCAGATCGCGGACGACGGAACTGCGGAACTGGTCGATGCCGGAAGCAGGAACGGCCTCCTGGTCAACGATGCAAAAGTTGACCGCGTCGCCGTGACGGACGGACTGGCCGTGACGATCGGTCCAGCCCGATTCCTCTTCTTAACAGGCGGTGGCCAGGCCCGAGCGGAAAGTCTGCAGCGGTTGCAGCTTCCGGACCCCGGAGCGTCGGGAATCTCCCCCCCTCCCGCCCCCGGCTCGGGCCTGGGAACCACCCCCCGCGTCCGCGAAGCAGACGCGGGGGCCCTGGCCCCCCTGAGCGAGCAACGCCAAAGCGCCGAAGGCGCGGCAGCGCCTCCAATGTCCCTCGAACTCGCGCCTCCGCGTGCGCCTTCCCCCATAGCACCGAAACTGGCTCCACCTTCCCGCCGCGCCCGCCTGCGCGCCCACGACCGCCGATTCACGGTTCGTTCCCTCGTCAGCGCTGCCGCCGCTTCGGGCTCCATCGCCCTTTCGCTCGGCATCCATGGCTTCATTGCGCTCGTTCTCACCGTCTGCGTCTACCGTCACTACATCGCGACGCCGCCCTCGCCGCTCACGGTCACCCTCGCGCCGCCGAAGTCGATATTCATTCCGCCCGCCGACGTGCGGGAAGGAGACGGAAAGGGCGTGCCGGATGGGGCGGACGCGCCGAAGGTGTCGAAGCGTCCTGCGACACCGGATCTTACTGAACAGAATGCGGAGCCGGAGCTGAACCTGGACTCGGTCGCGATGTCGGACTCGACTCCCGCTGCCGACGCTTCTTCCCGCGCCGCTTCCAGCCCGCGCCCGGCGATCTCGCTCTCGAAGCGAGGTGCTTTCAAAAAGTTCGTAAAGGTGGAGCTGGTGCCGGACGACGGGTCGTGGGAAAAGGGACAGAAGCCGGCGCCGGGGCTGCCGGTGGACAAGAAAGTCGGCGGCAAGCCGAACGACGCGGTGGAAATCAAGCCGGGGGACGATCCGGCGGACCTGGTGCGTGGAAACCTGGAGAACGGGCAGCACGGCGGCTGGAAGACGGTCGCGATGATGGAGGCGGGAGAAATCGCGGTGGTCACGGGCGAGTACGACACGGTACAGCGGGTGCTGGACAAGCTGAAGCTGCGGTACACAACCATTGATCCGCGGAAATTTGGCGGCGCAAAACTGAGCAGCGTGAAGGTGCTGATCATCAATTGCCCCGGAGAGCTGGACGGCTCGGGAATCCTGAAACTGCGGAGTTACGTCGACAAGGGCGGCTGGGTCGTGAGTACCGACTGGGCGCTGTCGCCGATCAAGGAAGCGTTTCCCGGGTATCTGCGAAACGTGACCCTGTCGCCGGAGACCTGGGTCGGGATCGAAGCAGCGGAGGGGGCGAACGGGGACCCGCTTCTTACGGACGTCTTCAATTTCAAAGGCGACGCGACCAAGTGGTACCTGGAGGAGAGGTCGTACCTCTTCAAGGTGGACCCCAAGGCGCAAGACAAGGTGAAGGTGCTGGTCGAGAGCGCCGAGATGAAGAAGAAATGGGGAACGGGGTGCGTGGCGGCGACGTTTGGATACGGGAAGGGGCGGGTGCTCCATATTGTGAGCCACCTTCAGCAGGTCTCGACGGACCCGAAGGCGCACTACTCGATGTACCAGTTCCTTGCGAATTGGATGATCCAGGCCGCGGCCGCTGCGCCAGCGCCGGAACCGAAGAAATAGGGCGCATCGAGCGGAAGCCTGCCCCTCCCGGATCCAGAATGCCCTTCCTGCATCCGAATAACCAAAGCGCAGGCAAAGAAAGTCGTTTTCACGCCTGAGAGTGAAAACTTTTTCGTGGGTTGGGCAGAGTCGGCGCAAGAACCATCAGCTGCGCAGTAACCACAAGGAAAAGCCGACGCAGCCAAACCCGCGAGGATTTTTCTCACGCTCAGGCGCGCCCGACCCGTCTTGCCGATTCCGCCCGGGACTCTTACCATCGAGTGGAGTTGGTAAAGCCATCGCATTGCAAAGGGGAAGGTCCGCAATGCTCCACGACAAGTCCGTCCTGCACGCCCCACCGCTTCTCCAGTTCGGCGAGAACGGAGCGCGCGTGCTCGTGGATCCGGACGGGCCGAACTGGGTTGCGACCGACCCGCGCGGTGCGGCGATCCTGGGCTGGGTGGACGGCCACCGGACGGTGCGCGACATCACCGAACGGTACGCGAACGAGTTCGCCGTCGAAGCGGCAAAGGCGTGGATCCACGTCCGCACCGCGATCGAGGACGGCCTGCGCACCCACCTGCTGGACGAAAAGCCCTTCACGCGCAGCGCCTACGCCGGCCGCGCAGCCCACAAGAAGCCGCAGCTCCGGGAACTGTGGATCCAGGTCAACAACCTCTGCAATCTCACGTGCACGCACTGCCTCGTGTCGAGCGGGCCGGAGGGGGCGAAGGGGTTTTCGCGGGAGGTTCTTTTCGGGATCGTGGACCAGGCCCTCGCCCTCGGCGTGAAGGAGTTCTTCGTCACGGGCGGCGAGCCGTTCCTGCGCGAGGACATCTACGACTTCATCGCAAAGGTCACCGCGACCGCCGGCCTCACCATTCTCACGAACGGGACCCGCTGCGACGCGAAGCGGCTCGCGGCTCTTCCCCACCGCGACCGCCTGCGGCTCCAGGTGTCGTGCGACGGGGCGACGCCGGCGACGAACGACCCGGTGCGCGGCGAAGGGACGTTCGAGCGGATCGTGAAGGGCGTGAAGGAGCTGGTGGCGGCGGGGGTGCCGCACCTGACATTGTCCTGCGTCGTCACAAATAAAAACATCGATGAACTCCCGGCGTTCCCCGCTCTCGCGAAAAAGCTCGGCATCGAGTCGGTGCACTTCATGTGGCTCCACAAACGCGGCCGCGCCGTCGAACCGGGGAGCGACTTCTTCGTCCCGACCGACCGGCTGATCCGGCAGATGCGCGCGACGAGAAAGGCCTCGGCCGAGGCGGGCGTCCGCGTGGACAACGACGAGGCATTCAAGCTGCGGCTCGACCGCGCGGCCGGGGACAAGCTCGATCTCGGGAACGCGGGCGTCGAATCGCTCTGCGTGAATTACGACGGCAAGGTCTACCCGAGCGCCTCATTCAGCGGCGTCCCGGAGCTCCTCTGCGGCGACGTCGCAACGCAGAGGCTCGACGCGATCCTGCGTGACGCCCCGGTCTGCCGCACATTCCAGAACGCTTCCGTCCGCGAAAAGGCCCTGTGCCGCGACTGCTCCCTCAAATTCCTCTGCGGTGGCGGCGACATCGAGCATTCCTACTGGGCATCGGGCGGCTCTGTCCTTGGCGCCGACCCGTACTGCGAACTCTGGAAGGCGACCATCGCCGACCAGTTTGAGGCGATGGCCCAGGAAGCGCTCTCGAAGGTGAACCGGAAATCGGGGTTCGACGCACCTTACGCGGTGCGCGCGATGGGCCAGGGCGAAAAACACTGCGCCAGCGAACACCGGCCCCTTCCGGGCGAAGTCACCGTCTCGACGTCCCACTCGAACTGCGTGCTCTCCGTCGACATCGACCAGGCGCGGCAGCGCGTCCGGAAGTACTACGGGAAGGCTGCCGAAGAACCCCAGAAAGAACTCTGCTGCCCGACCTCGTATCCGAAGGATCACGTCGGCCACATCCCGCAGGACGTCATCGACCGGTTCTACGGCTGCGGCTCCCCGGTCGCGCTGACCGACCTGAAGGAAGGCGAGACGCACCTCGACCTGGGAAGCGGCGCCGGCATCGACTGCTTCATCGCGAGCAAGTTCGTCGGGAAGACCGGCAAGTCGATCGGCGTGGACATGACGGATGAGATGCTCAAGGTCGCGCACGAGTGCAAGCCGGTCGTCGCGAAAAACCTCGGCTGGTCGAACGTGGAGTTCAAAAAGGGGTTCCTGGAGACTCTTCCCGTCATCAACGCGAGCGTCGACTGCGTGACGTCGAACTGCGTGATCAACCTGAGCCCGGACAAGTCGAAGGTCTTCGCCGAGATGTGGCGCGTCCTCAAGGACCACGGCCGGATCGTGGTGAGCGACATCGTGAGCGAGGAAGAGGTTCCTGCGCACCTGCGCGGCAACGAGCGGCTCTGGGGCGAGTGCCTGAGCGGCGCGCTGACCGAGGACGCGTTCATGGCGGGTCTCGAGAAGGCCGGGTTCTACGGCCTGCAGGTCCTCAAGAAAACCTGGTGGAAAAACGTCGAGCAATTCGCGTTCTACTCCGTGACCGTGCGCGGATACAAGTTTGAGAAGACGGCCGGCTGCGTTTTCATCGGGCAGAAGGCCATCTACCAGGGCCCGGCCAAAGCCGTTGTGGACGAGGAAGGACACTTTTTCCCGCGCGGCGTCGCCGTCGAGGTCTGCACCGACACCGCCGCGAAGCTGCAGAAAGCGCCGTGGGCGGGCATGTTCGCGGTGACGGACCCGACTCGAGAGCGCCCCGCCGACTGGCAGTGCTGCGGCGCCGACGGGAAATGCTGCTAATGACCGCGGCGCTCATCCTCGCGGTCCTCGCCGTCGCCTTTGCCAATGGCGCCAACGACAACGTAAAGGGCGTCGCGACGATTCTCGGGTCGCGTACGGCGCGCTACTGGCCCGCCATGGCGTGGGCGACCATCACGACACTCGCCGGGGCCGTCATCTCGATCTGGTTCGCTGAGGCGCTCTTCAATGCGTTCGGGGGCGCAGGTCTCGTTCCCGCTGCCGTCGCGACGAAGCCCGCCTTCCTGCTCAGCGCCGCGTGCGGCGCCGCGGGAGCAGTCCTCCTCGCCACGCTCATCGGATTCCCGATCTCCACGACCCACGGCCTGACCGGAGCGCTCGTCGGCGCCGGCCTCGTGCTTGCGCCGGGCGACCTCAAGTGGATCACGCTGGGGACGAAGTTTGCCCTGCCGCTGGCGCTTTCTCCGCTCGCAGCCATGCTCGCGACGCTCCTCCTCTACCTGCTTTTCCGCCGCGCCCGGCTTGCTCTCGGCGTCACCGCCGAATCCTGTGTCTGCATCGGCCAGAAAGTCGTCGCCACCTGCCCGACGCCCGCAGCGGCGCTGGCCTACATGCAGGACCAGGTCATTCCGACCCTCGAGACGGGCACCACCGCCTGCTGCACCCAGCGCTACAACGGCGCCGTCGCCGGAGTCTCCGCCCAGCAGGCCCTCGACTCACTCCACTTCCTGACGGCAGGCGCGATGTCCTTCGCCCGCGGACTCAACGACGCGCCGAAAATCGCGGCACTCGCGGTGGCCGCTTCGATCCTGGGCGTGCGCGGAAGCGTAGCGGTCGTCGCCGCAGCCATGGCGGTCGGCGGGCTCGCACTCGCGAAGAAGGTCGCACGGACCATGAGCGAGAAAGTTACCGACATGAACACCGGCCAGGGATTCACAGCTTCTCTCGTCACCTCATCCCTCGTCATCTGCGCCACTGCGTTCGGCCTCCCCGTCTCAACCACCCACGTCTCCTGCGGCGCCCTCTTCGGCATCGGCACCGTCAACGGCACCGCAAAGTGGAAGATGATCGCGGCGATCCTGCTCGCGTGGGTGACAACTCTTCCGTTCGCGGCGCTGATCGCCGCCGGAGTTGCGGCTGCGCTGAAATAGCCACAAGGGGGCGCGCCCGTTAGAGGCAACTGAACGCGACTCGAGAGACTCCTACTTCTTGTTCGCCCCGCCCTCTGCAACCAGCTTCGACGCCTTCAGCAGCGAATCAAACGTTCCCGCGTCAGACCACCAACCATCGAGCACGTCGTGCGTCATCGTCCCCTGCTCGATGTAGAAATTATTCACGTCCGTGATCTCGAGTTCGCCGCGGCCGGACGGCTTGCAGCGCTTGATGAACTCCCACACCTGCTCGTCGTACATGTAGATGCCGATGACGGCGAACTTCGACTTCGGATTCTTCGGCTTCTCCTCGATCTTCACGACCTGAGTGCCTTTCAGCTCCGGCACGCCAAACCGCTCGGGGTCCGGCACTTCCTTCAGAAGAATCTTCGCGCCCTTCGCCTGCGCCTTGAACTTCGTCACCGCTTCGGCAATGTTCCGCTCGATGATGTTGTCCCCGAGCACCACCGCGATCCGCTCACCTTTCCCGAACTGCTCGCAGATCCCCAGCGCTTCCGCAATCCCGCCCTCGCCCTTCTGGTACGCATAATTGATCTGCTTCAGCCCGAATTCTTCCCCGTTCCCCAGCAGCTTCAGGAAGTCCCCCGCCGAATTGCCGCCCGTTACGATCATGATGTCCCGGATCCCCGCGTCGACGAGCGCCTGGATCGGGTAATAGACCATCGGCTTGTTGTAGACCGGCAGCAGGTGCTTGTTGGTCACCTTGGTCAGCGGCATCATTCGCGTGCCGAGGCCGCCGGCGAGGACGATTCCTTTCACGGGCGTCTCCTTTTGAAGGGGCGCGAGTGTACAAAGTGGAGCCCGATCCACAGACCGAAACGACCTCGCCGCAGGCCGGGGGGCGCGCACGCAAGGCGTGGCGGATCATTCGTGCCCCGCTGGTCGGTCTGATCCTGGGAATCGGGTTCGTCAAGGGCCTGGACCGGTGGAGGATCTCGCGGTTGACGCCGGACGAACGGCAGACCGAAGCGCATGCGCACTGCGAGAGGGCGTCCGAGATTTCCAGGGAAGCGTGCGGGCGGCTCGGGGTGGGTCCGATCTACCTTCCGAAAAGCGTCATTTCGGACATGATCCGCGAATACTCGCGCGCGCTCGAAATCGACCCGGGTCACCTCGAAGCGCTTCATGACCGCGCCTACTGGCGTGCGTATTCCGACCAGGAAAAGGCCGCGAGGCAGGACTACGATGAATTGATCCGCCGCGACCCGCAGAACGACCTCGCGTGGTACCAGCGCGCGCGGCTCCGGTGCGGCGGGGGGGACCACGCCGGCGCTCTTGCTGTACTTAACCTTTGAAGCCGGATGACGGCATCCACTCAAGGCGTTTCAAGGTATTCGGGAACGGAATAACTCCGTCTGACAGATTCGGGAGCGATTCGGGAGATTCGGGAGAGATCAAATAAAACGCTTAGCCGTAAATATTAAATACTATCGAGTCTGGAAGAACGGTATGCCGAAGTTACAGACCATCAGACAAGAGATATCGCGTAATCTTAAAAATTCAGGACTGGGCATTACCCGAAACCTAAGGCTAAGGTATGCTAAATATGATACGTTTGATTTTCTCTTAACCGCCGAGATTACAGGTGATAAAACTCAAAGCATAATGCATGCTCGTCGAGTTCTTGAACATGAAATTATGCAACCTATAGAGGACCGTGGATTGATCTGGGAAAGGTATGGACGAACCAATGTTAGGCCAATTCGAATTAAGCGAAAGTTGATGAGGCAACAGGCATTTCATTATATTCTGCGAGAAAGACCTCGTGGAATCAAACTGTCGAATTTGGATGTACCCATAAGATACCAATGCTAAGATTTATTTCTCTTCAATCAATGGCGCGGAGTTAAAACAAAGAAGCGAGCAGAGAGCTTCTGATATGGGCAAACCGCATAATTGCTCAATCCAGAGCCATTGTCCCACTGGATTAGCTTCTAGAAATACATACTCGTTATCCGGAGTGACGATCAAGTCACAAGCGGCAAAATTGAGACCCAGCCTTTTAATCGTTGAAAGGAGCCTCTGCTCAACTTCCGGTGGCAGGTTAATAGGAAAGTGTGGCACATTCGGGAAATCATAATTTCTCCAATCAGTCTTTGTTAAATCTGATTTTTGTGAATAGATCGCCGCAGAATAAACCTGCTTTCCAACTACTGTGCTTCTCACTTCATATGCTTTCTCAATGTACTGTTGAAAGAGCATTGGAATTGTACCTGCGAGGGCAGCGCGTTCTTCGATATCTTTGTAGTCGAGCAAACTCGTGTAGAACACTTTCGCTTTTTCATTCTTGCTCAGTATGACTGGCACTGACATGGTTTTTGTACAAATTTTGCCATCGTATTTTTTCCAAAAAGCAAGTAAGACTTCCGGATTATTAGTTATGATTGAATCCGGAACTTTCCAACCGCAACTTTGCGCTATGCGTAGACAATGAAGCTTGTCCTCGGAAGCTTTTATTGACCATTGGTCCGAAACCTTGCGCTTAGCTGGAAAGGATCTTAGAGAGCGAGATAAAGCCTGACTTTCTCGTACCTGGAGGATTTTAGCAGGTTCCTTCTCAGGGTCTGGGATATCAATATTTCGCCTTAGCCATAGAGAGGTCAATTCCTCGCATGCAATGTGTTGCCCATCAACTAGCAGGTTTTTGCCATAATCACTTATGACCAATTTATGATTGGCTAATGAATCAAGTTTAATAAAATAGACTACTGCGTTTTTCTCTAAATACGGCAACAGATGAACAACGTGTTCATCTGTGACGAGGGAAATAATGACAACTGTCGGCTTGCCGGCCATCGTTAAGGATCGCTGTCGGGCTGGCTATCAGCGTATTGCGGGTTTCCTGTAGGAACTGTCGTAGCGGTGAACGTATCGTACGTAGGGCTTAGATTGGGTGTCGTTACCGGATTGACAGGAGTCCACCGCCACGCATCAACTGACTTCAGCTCTTTATTTTCGTAGTCTTTCAGGAACCTTTCCGCGAACGTCTTTCGAGTCGAACCTTCTTCCACAGTGAGCATCATCTTTAGTCTCCTTAAGAGTCTGAGCCGTACAATAGAATGAACGAGTACGGCGGTGCAGTCAAGAAAAATCTTGCAGGCGTCCTCCTAACCCTCAAAATACAGCTAAGTTAAGTCCGTCCCTGGCGCTTTGAGGAGCATAATTTTTGACGACAGATGGCATCATTCGTGCCTAGGTGTTCAACAGATATGGGCATAAACTAGCCTTACTTAGCATATTCAAGAGAGATTCAAGCGCTTCTGAAAATTCCAATTCTGAGTGTCGGCTAAATCAGTTCACTTATCAGTACCAACATCAACACGATAAACACGTTGAGCTCTTGTAACACCATTCGGGTCCAAAAGAATTGCAGGATTTGAATCCTGAACAACAACAGCAACAACATAAGAACCCGGACCAAGCTTATCCGTCAAGGTTGACTTGTTCTTCACATTAGCCATTGTGGCTGACTTGTACTTGGTCTTGTCTGCAAAAGAATCAACAGACAACTTGCCAGCTCTCAATTGACCTGCCAAAGCATCCATCTCTTCTGGAGTGCCAGAAGCATAACCTGCTTTCACAGTTGGAATATAAGTTCTTGAAGCAAGAGTTTCTAAAACTATGCCAACAGGAACATTTTTCTTAACACTAATAACACCTTCTGCAGGAGCAGAAGCAATCACGCCGATTTCTTTACGCAAGCCGAGAATCATGCCGTTAGTGCAAAGGATGCCGTAGTCCATGTCTTCACCAACAGCTTCCATCAAACACTTGGCTTCCTCACCTTTGAAATAACCCGGAATTACTTTTCCATTGAAATCTTTGCATTGATACACACCAATGCCTTTTACTTTGTTATCTACAAGTTTTTTCCAAGGAGGATTTTTTTCGTCAATAGATGTATTAATGCCTTTGCTCCGTTTGTCAATAGACTTATCATATTCGTCTTCAAGTGCGCCTATACCATGACCGAGTTCGTGAATTGCACTATTGAAATTAAGATCAGCTATTAAAAATTCCTGGGTGGTGTATCCAAGTCTTGCCGCAGCATTAACAAGTATACACGGTAAATCAGTTTTGGCTTTGCCAGAAAGTTCCTTCATTTTTTGTTTATTATTGACCATGATTTGACCTTCCTTATCTTCGATGTCGAAAACAGTTCCAGTTCCGCCTGACTTTGTCCACGCATTCTCAGACGGCACCCAAATCCTGTGCCAGTTAAACAAATTGCCATACTCTTTGAAAAATTTACGTTTCTCGGAAGCTTTGATAATTGCCTCGAAATCTTTGTTGAATTTGGCCTGCTCCTTTACAGTATAACCTTCAGGCATCCAAACCAAATCGTATCGTAATTCAGAAGGACCATTATTCACAACAGTCTCAACCTTAACTTCAGGGTCTGCAAAAACATCATCAAGAGAGCCAAGCACAGTATAAGCAACAACAATACCGCCAGCAACCTTAAGGAACTTCCTCCTTGAAAATCTTGCATCTTCCACGGAGAGCGTACTGGCGCAAGAATGCTTCGTAAGAAGCAGACCTGTTGCCTTGGTCATAGAACCACCTCCCTTCAAATGCCAGTTGGTTCATCCTTATCACAAAGAGTCACAATTGTCAAATCCTGAAGAGTTCGGGTTTGTTTATATGCTAATTCCTAAAATGTTAAGTCCACTAAGCGCGCGATCGAAGACTACACCCGGTCACTCGCGGTCAAGCCGCACCATCCGGGAAGCGCAGTCCTGGGCGCCCGGGCGCGCTGCCGGATCGAAACCGGGGACTACCGGGGCGCCCTCGCCGACCTCGAGGCAGAGGGCGGCCAGGATTACCGGCCGATCGGCGACTGCCACCAGGCGCTCGGCGAGCATGCTCGTGCGGTCGCGGCGTACGACGCCTGCCTCAAGCGGTCGGATTCGCCGGGAGTCCGTTATCGCCGCGGAATCTCCCGATTTGAGACGGGCGATCGGGCCGGGGCGCTGGAGGATTTCCAGCGCGCCTGCCAGGCTTACGGCGAAGAGCGGAAGGAGGCGGAGGCGTTCGTTCATCGCGAGCCGGCGAATCCGATGTCCGAGCTGCTGAAAGAAGCGCTTCTTCCGCGGCCCGAGCGCGACAAGTAGGTCCAGCGGTCTACCTGCCGAGCATCCCCGACGCCGGACTGGACGGACTCCCCTCGAACGGCCGCTTTGCGATTCGCCCGGCCAGAAACGCGAGCCGCCCGCCGATGACGCCGTGCTTCATCGCCGCCGCCATCTTCGCCGGGTCCTTCGCGTGGGCGATCCCCGTGTTGCAGAGCACTCCCGCAGCGCCGAGTTCCATCGCCACCGCGACATCGGAAGCGGTGCCGACGCCCGCATCGACGATGACGGGAACGGTGAGCCGGTGGAGGATGATCTGCAAGTTGTGGGGGTTCAGGATCCCGAGCCCGCTTCCGATGAGCGATCCAAGAGGCATGACGGAAGCGCACCCCGCGTCCTGCAACTTCAGGGCGGTCACCGGGTCGTCGCTGGTGTAAGCCATCACGACGAATCCTTCCTTCACCAGGACGCGAGCGGCCTTCAGCGTTTCCTCAACGTCCGGCAGCAGCGTCTTCTCGTCCGCCAGCACTTCCAGCTTGACGAGATCGCTCAGCCCGGCCTCCCGCCCCAGTCGCGAATAACGCAGTGCGTCATCAGCGTTGAAGCAACCCGCGGTATTGGGAAGAATCTTGAAGCGCGCCCGGTCGATGCGCGTGAGGATGGACTCTTTCGCCTTGAGGTCGACCCGCCGCACTGCAACCGTGACGCAATCCGTGCCGGAGGCGTCGAGCGCCGCGGCCATGACGTCGAGGGTCGCGTACTTCCCCGTCCCGATGATCAATCGCGACCGGAAATCGTACTTGCCGACCCTAAAGCCATCCCCGTCGATCATGCTCTCTCCCTTGCCCTTGCCCTTGCCCTTGCCCACCGAAGTTTCAATTACCCGCCCCCGACGAAACTCACAACCTCGACTTTGTCTCCTTCGCGAAGCACCTTCTCCGCCCTTTCCGCCCTCACCACGATCTCCAGGTTGACTTCCGTCGCCACCATCGGTTCCTTGAGCCCGATCTCGCCCAGCAGCCCATCGAGGGTCATCCCCTCGCGGACCTCCCGTGCCTCACCATTGAGCGTGATCTTCACGCGCGAAAGTGTAAGACGGTGCCCAAGAAGCAGCAAGGCGTCGCATCTGCGCGAACGGACGAACAGGCACGACCTCACTCCGTTAGAATTGGAAGCGGCACCCTATCGAGGTACGCATGAACCGCATCGCTCTGTTCCTTCTGTTCGCCTGCGTCTCAGGCAGCGCCGAGGACGCGCAACCGCCGGAAAATGACCGCATGGAGTCAGCCCTACGCGATGTCGTCCACGACATTGACTTTGTTCGCGATGAAGCCAGGCAAGTCATCTTGACCGCCGGGACGTCATCCTTGCCGTTGCTTCGTGCGAAGTTGAAAAAGAGCACTCAACCGAAGGCAATACACCGCCTGGCGACGGTGATCGAGATCTTGGAGGTCCTTCCCAAGGAACGGGAGGTCGTCGATTCCATCGGTCCGTTCGCACTGGCGACCGATGGCAGGACGTTTGCAACCTTCGAGAGCGAAAAGTCAGTGCTTTTCAAGTCAAGGGACTCAGAACTGCGTGTCGCGCCCCGGGAACAAGCAGAGCGAGGTGCGCGAATGGGGATTGCCCCAAAGGTAGCCTCGCCGATCTTTCTGGGCGCGAGATGCATCGGCATCCCGTTGCGCGACCGCATCGAAATCGCGCTCTTTGAACCACAATCGGCCGACAGGTGCGGGTCGCTAGTCCCAAAGCTGACCGGATTCCTCGGCCATAGTGGTGGTCAGCTTCGTTCAGTGTTGCGCCTGGACGACAACCGCTTTGTCTGCGTTTGTGAAAACGGGCTCTGGGTCGAGCAGCCCACGGGCGAGTCATGGGAACTGACAACTCCAACATTGCAGAAAGAAATCCAGATGGCTGTCGCACAGGACATCGGAATCGTCGCGCTCTGCCGGGATACCGAACTTCATGTTGCTCGATGGGATTCCAGGTCCTTGAAATTGATGGTGCGAAAGGCCGTACCGCTTGAAGTTCCGAGTCTCCTGGACGCGGCACGCAAGACCGCTGCCGTCGTAATCGGGTCGAAAGAGAGTGCGGAAGTCGCGCTATCTACCTCCGTTTGGCTTGAATTTGACAAACCCCGCGCCAGCGGCCTCGGCAAGAGCGGCCTTTCCGCGCTTGCGCTGAGCCCGGACGGCGTTTGGATCGCGATGGGCAGCCCGGACGGGAAAGTCTTGATCCGGCTTTCGACGACATGGGAGAAGCTGGCTGAGTTCCAACCGGGGGGCAAGATCAGTCAGCTTGCTTTCAGCGATGACGGCACGACACTGGGTGTGCAGGCTGGGGAGAAGCTGCACGTGTACGGAGTTCGTTTCCCCTGAGATAGCGGCGCCGACTCGAAGCAACAGAAATGAAAAACCCCGCGTCTCCGCGGGGTTTGAAGCTTTCCTTTTCCTACCCACCAATCTCCACTCAAAACTCCGAACCCAAGTTACCGGTAAACCTTCTTCACCTTCTTCTTCCCGATGTTCCGGATGTTCTTCTCTCTCTGCTTGGCTTCCCGGCGGCGCTGCTCGCTCGGCTTCTCGTAGTACGTCGAACGCTTGATCTCTTTGAAGATCCCCGCGTCGTTGCAGATGCGCTTGAACTGCTTGAGAGCACGGTCGAGCTGGTCCTTCTTGTCGATGTTGATCTTGATCATTCGCCGCCTGAAGTCCTTTCGTCGCTGGAATTTAGTGGTAGGGGCGACCGCCGCCCCCGCCCTTCTGCTTGTCGAAACAGGCCCGGCAATATACAGGCTTCTGCAGCCGGGGTACAAATGGAACTTCCGCCTCCGCCCCGCAGCCGGCGCACTTCGTCTTGTGCATCTGCTGCCCCGGCAACAACCCCCGCCCCTCCCGCTTGCGCTTCTCGCGGCACGGCGTGCACCGCCGGGGCTCGTTGGCGAACCCCTTCTGCTGGTGAAACTCCTGCTCCGCCGCGGTAAATACAAAGGCCGCGCCGCAATCCGAGCAACTGAGCTGCTTGTCCACGTAGGACATGCATCGACTCCCCTGATCAGTTGCGCCGGCGGCGGAGTAAGCACCAGAGTCTCCGCGCGGAGGCTGCCGTCCCTCACGGCCGCCAGCGCGACTGCCATTCCCTCCTTGGGGAGCAGGCTTGGGAGTAGTCTACGGCTTCGCGGCGGGACAAATGAAGCGCAAATGCGCTTTTCCGGTCAAAACGACCTATTCGGCGAGTTGCCGGAGGAGGCCGAAGCGCAGGCCGGTGGCGACGGGGATGAGGCGGTCGCGGTGCAGGTGCTGGACGGCAAGGTTCACGATGGCGGCGCCGGCCGCGATGATGTCCTCGCGGCCCCAGGGAACACCGAGCGCCAGGATCTGCGGGGGGGAGAGAGTTCGCAGGAGGGCGGCCATGGAGGCGATTCGCTCGGCGGGAAGCGGCAGCAGCGGGTCCTTCGGGTGGGCGAGCTTCGCCAGTGCGGCGACCGTGCCTCCAACCCCGACGAAGGTGCCGGGGAGGTCGGGGGGGACGGAAGCGAGCGCGGCGCGGACGTGGTCCTCGAGCAGGGTCCAGGCGCCGGGGCGGGCTGGCGCGGCGCCGACGAGAAATCGCTCGCGGAGCCGGACGGCGCCCAGGGGAAGGCGTGTGGACCAGGTGACGATCTCGCCGTCCCCCGCGGTGATCTCCGCCGAGCCGCCTCCGACGTCCAGCACGACCGACGGCCCCGGCGGCAGGTCCAGCGTTCCCCCGAGCCACGAGAGCCGGGCTTCCTCTTCCCCGCTCAACACCCGCACTTCAAGGCCGCGGCTTCGGCACGCGTGGAGGAATTCGGCCGAGTTTGTCGCGTTCCGCGCGGCCTCGGTGGCCGTGACGACCGTTTGCGAAGCGCCGGCCTCGCGCGCTGCCGCGGCGAATTTCACGGCAGCGTCAACGGTGCGCACCATGGCTTCCGCCGACAGAGGCTTTCCCTCGCCGATCCCCTCTCCGAGCCTGGTGTAGGCGATTTCTTCCTTGAGCGGCGACAGTTTCCGCCCCTCGACCCGGGCCACGAGGAGCTTCACGGTGTTCGAGCCGATGTCGATGGCCGCGAGGATCAACCGAAGATCCTCAGAAGCGCGATGGCGCAGCCCATGTAGATCAGGGTGGCGGAGATGTCGTTGACGGCGGTGATGAAGGGGCCGGCGGAGATGGCGGGGTCGGCCTTGAAGCGGTGCAGGATCAGCGGAAAGGCGGTTCCGTTGAGCGCGGCGACGGTGATGGCGGTGATCATCGAGATGGAGACGATGGCGCCGATGTGGGCGGAGGCGGTGAGCCAGCCCGCCGCGCCGATGAGGGCGCCGCAGACGAGGCCGATCAGTGCCCCGACGCGAGTTTCGGCGAAGAGGATCCCGAGAATTCTCGATGTTTTTATTTCGCCCGTGGCGAGCCCCCGCACCACGAGCGTCGAGGACTGCACCGCAACGTTTCCCGCAGTCCCCATCATCACCGGGATGAACAGCACCAGGGAGATGAACTCCGCGGCACGCATGCCGGCGAAGGAGTGCTGGATCTTCCCGACGACGAGCCCGCCGAGCAACGGCGGAATCAGCCACGGAATCCGGAGGAGCACCCGCTTCAACACCGGGTCCGCGAACATGTTGAGGCCGCCGGCGCCGGCCATCTTCAACAGGTCTTCCCCGGCCTCTTCGGCCACCACCTGGTGAATCGTGTCCGCCGTGACGACCCCGAGAAGCCGGCCGTTCGCGTCCGTCACCGGGATCGCGTCCAGGTTGTAGCGCCGCACGATGCGCGCCACCTCCTCCTGGTCCATCTGCGGCGGCACCGTGACTGCGTCAGGACGCATGATGTCCGTGATCCTCGTCTCTGAAGAAGCCCGCAGCAGCGAACGAATCGAAAGCACGCCCTTCAGGACTCCCCCCGCGTCCACGACGTAGATGTAGACGACCGTGTTCGACTGCACCGCGCCCTGAAGCGCCTTCAGCGCCTCCGTCGCGGTGGCCGTGACCGGGACGGCGACGAAATTCGTCGTCATGAGCGCGCCGGCCGTCTTCTCGCCATAACGCAGCAGCTCGCGGACCTGCTCCTTCTGGCGCTTCGAAAGAAACTCCAGCGCCGCATCCCGCCCGTGCTCCTGCGCGATCAGCCGGACGGTTGCGGCGGCGTCGTCCGCCGTCATCGCGCCCAGCACTTTCTGCACGGTGTCCTGGGGAAGTGCGTTGATGACGTCGCGCGTCGCATCGTCGTCCAGCTCAGCGAGCACGGCGGCAGCGGTCTCCAGGTCGAACAGCTTGAAGACCTGCGCCTTCTCCTCGGCCGTCAGGTCCTCGAGGATGAACGCCATGTCCACCGGATGGACGATCTCCAGCATCCCGTCCAGCTCGTCGCGCGAAATTCCCTTTCGCTCGAGTATCGAAGCGAGTTCCTGGATGACGGCGGAGTTCTTCTCCATGCGGTCCCGGGTGTGAGGCGAAGAAGAGGAGGAGCGAACTGGAAGCACGCATTATGAACCGCGGGAGAGAGCGAGGCAAAACAATCGCCGATCGCGGCGCAGGTCACTCCTTGGCGGCGCCGCTTTCCTCTTCCTTGTCGAACGCGGTCGCGAGATCCCAGCCACCGTCAAAGTCCTCGCGCTTGTCCTCGTCGCGGCGGCTCATCACGCCGGCCTCGATGAGGTTGTAGACGATGTCGCCGAAGTGGCTGCTCTTCGTCACGCCCCATGCCTTGAACACCATCGGCGCGAGCCGCCCGAATTCCTTCGCGGCGAGCCGCCGGATACCCTCGAGCAGGTCCTGCCCGGTCACGTGCTGCCTCTTGCCCTTGATCTCGTGCATCGTGTAGTCGAGGCCCTGGAACGTGAACGCGTAGGCCTCGGCGGTGAAGCGCGGGTCTTTCTCGCGGATCTGGCGGAGCATTTCGGGAAAGTCGGTGGTTTCTTCGGCCATGGCTGCCTTCTATTTCGACTTCTCCGCGGCCCCGCCTTGATCCTTGCCTTTCCGTTTCCCTTGCCCTTGCGCTTGCCCTTGCCCGCCTGCTTCCTTCTTCTCCGTCTCGATCCTGGGAAAGAGCACAGCCCCTTCCTTCACCTTGTGCCCCGCGGGAAGCGGCTCCCACTTCCCGGGAATCCGGTCGGGCTTCGCCGGCAGGCCAAGCTGCTCGCGGATCTTCTCGGCCGTCGCCGGAAGGAACGAGTGAAGCAGCGCCGAGATGCGCCCGATCGAGGTGGCAAGGTTCGTCATTACCGCGGCCACGCGCCCGGCCTTAGCCTGTTTGTTCAGCGCCCAGGGCTGGCTCTCCTCGATATAGGAATTCGCGCGCCGGACGGCGTCCCAGATCCGCGTCAGCGCGCCGCTCAGGTCCTGTTTTTCCATGAGCGCCTCGACGTCCCTCGGCAGAGCGTCCATGTGCGCCACGAGGTCCGCGTCGGTCCCGCCGGGCTCCGTCGTTGCGGGAATCGCCCCGCCGCAGTACGTGTTAACCATCTTCAGGGTCCTGTGCAGCAGGTTCCCGATGTCGTTCGCGAGATCCGCGTTGTACCGTGCAATGAACGCTTCCCACGTGAAATCCCCGTCGCGGTCCCACGCCACTTCGCGCAGGAGGAAGTAACGCAGCGCGTCAGCGCCGTGCGGCTCGATGACGTCGAACGGGTCGAGCAGATGGCCCGTCGACTTCGACATCTTCAGTCCCTTGTAGTGCACCCACCCGTGCCCCCAGACCTGTTTCGGGAGCGCCACGCCGGCGCTCATCAGCATCGCGGGCCAGAGGAGGCAGTGGAAGCGGGTGATGTCCTTGCCGATGACGTGGAGATCGGCCGGCCACCACTTCGTGAATTTCGCTTCGTCGCTCGCGAACCCTACGGCGCTGATGTAATTCACCAGCGCGTCGAACCAGACGTACATGACGTGGGCCGGGTCGCAGGTGAGCGGGATGCCGAACTTGAACGTGGAGCGCGAGATGGAGATGTCCTCGAGCCCGTCCTTCGCGACATTCAGCACCTCGTTGCGCCGCACGTCCGGCTGGACGAAATCCGGGTGCTTCTCGATGTGCTCGACCATCGCCTGCGAGTACTTCGAGAGCCGGAAGAACCAGTTCTCTTCCTCGATCGCCTGCGGAGGCGTCCCGTGGTTCTTGCATTTCCCGTCGACCAGGTCCGACGCCTTCAGGTAGGCCTCGCACCCGACGCAGTAGAGACCGGTGTACTTCGCCTTGTAGATGTCGCCTTTCGCGTGCACGCGCCGGAAGAACTCCGTCGCCGACACGAAATGCCGCTTCTCCGTCGTGCGGATGAAGTCGTCGTACGAGATGTTCAGCGCCTTCCAGAGCCCGGTGAACTTCGGCTCCATCTCGTCGCAGTATTTTTCCGGGTCCATCCCGAGCGACTCGGCCTTCTTCACCACGTTGATGGAGTGCTCGTCCATTCCCATGACGAAATGGACGTCGTGGCCCTGGAGGCGCTTCCAGCGCGCGATCGCATCGGCGCCGATTTTTTCGTAAGCCGTGCCGGTGTGGGGACTCGAGTTCGCGTAATCGATCGCGGTCGTGATGTAAAACTTGGCCATTCTGGGTTGTCTGCCTTGAAGGGTCTACGGTGCGGGGGGCGGAGGCGCGGGGGGTCCGCCGGCGGGTGGCGGATTTCCTCCGGGACGGGGGCCGCCGTGCGAACCTCCGCGGCCGCGCCCTCCGCGATGGCGGTGGCGGTTGCCGCGGACTCCGCCTCGATGCTCGGGAGGACGCTGGCCGGACGGCGGAGCGCCGGAAGGCGTCGGCGGAAGCGGCGATGACCCGTCGGAGGCCGGCGGCGCAGGGGGCGCGCTGCCGGGCTCGGAGGCGGGCCGCTGCTGACGTTCGAGGATTCGCTTCTCCACGCGCTCGCGCCACTCTTTCTCCCGGCGTTCCCGCCGGATGCGACGATCGTCGGCCGAATCCACGGGCCGCGGGCCTGCCGGAGCGCCTCCCGTCACCGGGGCGGGAGGAGGTGCACTTCCCGCCCTCGCGCCTGGCGACGCTTCGGGCGGCCTGGGTCCGGAAGGACGCCGATCCCGCGAATCCCGCGGTCCGCGATCCCGCCGGTCGCGGTCGGGACGGCGCGGACCGGGAACCGGAGGTGCAGAATCCCGGCGCTGGGAGGGCGGCTGTGACGGCCGGCGTTCTCCGCTCAAGGGCATGAGCGGCGGCGCCGAATGCGAGGGCGGAGGCGCCGTCGGCGACTTCGCCAGCATCGCCGCGATGTCGTCCACGTCGACCTGCCCCGGGGCCATCACCCCCGGCGATCCTGCGCCGCGCGAGTGGCTCTGCGTCGAGGGAGACTTCTCGATTTCTTCCATGCCGCTTCCCGGCGCTGCGGTCGATTCGGACGGAGGTTTTGCCGAAGCATCGCCCGGCGTGACTTCTTCGCGCGGAGGCGCAGGAAGGAGCTGGAACGACGGCTTGTCCTTGCGCGGCCAGCGATCGGCACGGGGAGCGGCAGGCACGGCCGGCGCACCCGCAACCGGTGCGGCACCAGGGGCCACCGTCGCCGCCGGAGGAACTCCCGCTGCAGGAGGAGCCCCCGCCGCCGGCGCCACCGCCGGACGCGGACGGAACCCGGGCTTCCCTTTCGTGTCTTCCGCGCCCGGAAGCGGCAGCCTCGGCCGCCGCTTCGGCGGCGCGTCGGCATTCCCGGGCGTCAGGATCTCGATCACGTCCGAGCCCCAGCACTTCACCCACTCCCCCGTCTCGAGCTGAAGCTGGAATTCCTGCGCGATCACGTTCTGGTCGGCGACTTCGCCGTCCCCCTTCTTCGTTTTCACCTTCGCGCCGATGTTCGGAAGCAGCTTCCGCAGCTCGAGGTACACGTCGTTCTCATACTTCAGGCAGCACTTCAGCTTCCCGCATCGCCCGGAAATCTTCTCGGGATCCAGCGTCGTCCGCTGATTCTTCGCCATCTTCATCGTGATCGGCTCGAAGTCCTTGATGAAGGTCTGGCAGCAGAGCTGGCGCCCGCACGAGTTGTAGTCGCCGACAAGCCGGGCCGAATCGCGAGCGCCGATCTGGCGCAGTTCGATGCGGGCCTTGAACTGCCCGGAGAGATCCTTGACCAGGTCGCGGAAGTCCACGCGGTTCTCGGAGAGGAAATAGAAGATGACCTTCTCGCCGCCGAGGATGTGCTCGGAGCAGACCAGCTGCATGTCGAGCTTGAGCGCGGCGATCTTGGAAGCGCAGAAGTCGTACTCCTGGACTTCTTCGTTCAGGTGGAGCTTCTGGGCGGTGGAGATGTCGTCGGGCGTGGCCATGCGGACGACGGTGCCCGAGATCCCGGGCTTGTCGTACTCGCTCCTCCGCTCGCCCTCCGCGCGATGGCGGTGCTCCGCGGGTTTCTCCTTGTTGATGACAAGGATTTCGCCGAGCTCCGTTCCGCGGTCCGTCGCAAGGACCGCCTTCGTACCGCGTTTGACGTTCGGTACATCGCAGATGAAGTCCGCGACGTACCGCATCTCTCCGTACCGGGCCGTTACCAGCACGTTAAGCTCCTTTTTGCCCTTGCCCATCAAGCTTCATGCAACCAGCGCCCACTCAATCGTCAACCGAACGTTCGCATTCCGTTTCAGGTAAGCATCCGCCTGCAACAACGTCTCCAGCCGTTCAAGCAACCGGTCCGTCGATACCTTCTCCAGCACTTTCCCAAGTTCCGCCAGCGTTTCAGGATCCGCCGCTTCTGCCCCGTTTTCCCGCTCCATCACGAGATCCCGGTAGAACAACGCCAGAATCGCGAGGCATGTTCTCGCCCGTTCCCGCGACTTCCGCAATGACTTCCTGTAATCGGCGACCCCCGCATCCGGTTCGCCCTCTTTCTCCACGGGTTCTTCCGCCTCCGCCCCCTCCTTGATCAGCGCGTCCAGCGCTTCCCCCATGTCGAAGTTCTCCGGATCCCGCGCGCGGCCTGCCGCGATCTCCCGCAACTTGTCCCGAGTCTCCTTCCACCCGTCCTCCGCGTACGCCACCGCTTTGCCCATGCTCCCCTGCGCGAGCCGGGAGAGGAAGTGCGCATCCGGCGCAGCCATGCCGCTGCGTTCCTGGAGCCGTTTTGAGATCAGCCCGTCCGCGATCGGGCGGAAACGCACCCTGTGGCAGCGCGAGTGGATCGTCGCCGGCAGCGCAGCGGGCGACTGGGTGACGATGAGGAAGAGATTTCCGGCCGGCGGTTCCTCGAGCAGCTTTAGAAGCGCATTGGCCGCGTCGTCGCCGATCGGGTCGTCGAAGAGCACGACGCGCGAATCGCCGGCTGCGATTTTCGACGAGAGGCGGGCGTTGAGGTTTCTGACGCTTTCCACGTCGATGACCGTTTTCTGGACGCCTTTCTTGTCCAGCGGCGGCGTCACGGGAACGAAGCGAAGGCTGTTGCCGCTGTCGAATTGCCGGCAGGAATCGCAGGAGCCGCAGGCGTCGTCGCCGGGCTTGAGGCAGAGAATCCACTTCGACAGTGCGCGCGCGAATGTCCCTTTGCCGACGCCTTCCGGACCGGTGAAAAGGTAGGCGTGCGCAAGCCGCCCCGCCTTCCGCGCGTGGCGGAAAAAAGAAATCGAGGTGTCCTGGCCGAGGATGTCGCGGAAGGTCAAAGGAGTTTCTCCACGCAGGCCCACACGTCGGCGGCGACGGCGTCTTCTTGACGCGTTGCGTCAACGACCTCGACCTTCGGGAACATCGTCCGGGTGGCGAGGTAGCCGTCGCGCACCTTTCGATGATACTCCAGCCCTTTCAATTCCATCCGGTCCAGCCCTCGCTTCACGCGCGCAAGCCCGACTTCCGGCGGAACGTCGAGGACGAAGAGGACGTCCGGGGCAAGCGTGCCGATCGCGTGACGGCCGAGGTCCATGACGGCTGCGGGCCCGAAGCCGCCGGCGACGCCCTGGTAAGCCACGGTGCTCGAGATCCACCGCTCGCAGACGACGGTGTCGCCGTGCGCAAGTGCGGGATGGATCTTCTCGTTCACGAGCTGGGCCCTGGCGGCCATGAAGAGGAATGTCTCTGCGCTTGTGTTGAGGGTCACGGCGGGGTCGAGGAGGATCTGGCGAATTCTCTCGCCGGCGGGCGTTCCGCCTGGTTCGCGAAGGTGAAGGACGTGTCTCCCGGCGTCCGAGAGGCGTTTGAAGAGCCGTGCGGCCTGGGTTGACTTGCCGCAGCCGTCGGGGCCGTCGAGGACGATGAAGAGGCCGTCAGGCACCTGGCTTCCTTCGCAAGTTAAAGGGCGTCAAGGCGTTACAACGTGAGCCCGCCATTTTCTGACGCGGCGGAGCTCCCGTCAAGCAGAACCTCCCACCGCAGACTCCAGCTTCGCCAGCAAGGGGCGCAGTGCTTCCCCCCACTCCGCCTTCTGCATCCCGATACCATCGACTTCCTTCCGCGTGCGCACCAGGAGTTCCCGCGCTCCCGCCAGATCCCCGGACGCAGCACGGGCACGTCCCAGGTAAATCCGCCCGCGGATCCCTACTTCAGAGTCCTCAATCCCCATCTCCCGGAGACCCACAATTCCCCGCTCCGCTTCGGTGACCGCTTCGCCCGCTCGCCCCAGCTCCAGCAACACGAGACCCCGGGCAATGCGCGATGGCGCAACCAGCCGCCGCTGGCCCGCTGCCTCGTAGCGATCCACCGCTTCGCTGATCGGACCGAGCGCTTCGGCCCACCTTGCCTGCGCGATCCGTAGATCGGCCAGAAAGCTGTTGGCCTGCGCACATCCGATGCCGCCAGGGCCCTCCACGCTTATGGCCAGCGAAATCGCCTCCAGAAGGAACTTCTCCGCTTCCACGAACTTTCCCAGCCGAATCTGGCGCAGGGCCTTCAGGTTCAGGATCGTCGAGACATAGCTCACGGCCTGGATCTCGCGCGCCAGCCGTTCCGCTTCATCAATTTTCTGGCCTGACTCGTCCCAGGTCGCGCTGCTCCGCAGAAGCTCCCCCGCCTGCGCCCCGAGGCACATCGCCAGCGCGGGCCGGGACCCGGTCTTCCTGAGAATCTGCTCGGCCTCCGTCAGCATCGCCATCGCTTCTTCGTGCCGTCCCTCGAATCCCAGCAGCCGGCCGCGCGCGCGAAGCCAGTTGGCCAGCCCGGGAAGATCCTCCCTTTCACGGATGAGCGGCTCGATCCGGTCGAGGTCCTTCAACCCGGCACCCACGTCGCCGAGCAGGTCGAACACGAGAACGCGCTCCGAGATCAGGGGGAGAATGGCGAAGCGCTCCTTGCAGCGAAGCGCCAGGGCCTCGGCCTGGTTCAGAACCGCGAGCGCTTCGCGCGCGTCGCGGCGACGGATGAGCCGGGAAATTGCGACCTCGACACGCAACGCGTCCGACAGCCAGCCCGCCTCCTCCAGGACGCGCTCCGCCGCGCGAAGCTCCGCAAGCGCCCCGCTTTCTTCGGCAGGGCCGCCCCCCAGCGAGTGACGGTTCAGCAGCAGCCGCGCCCGCTGGACGCGGTCACCGATCTCTGCGGCCCAGCCTTCTGCCATCCCGGCGGCCGCCAGCGCACTCTTCGAGTCCCCCGTCCACGAATACTCCTGCGTGAGAAACATCGCCGCTTCCACTCGCACCGCCTCGGCAGGTCCCCCGATCGAAAGCGCCGCCTCGAGCAGGCCTGCGAGATCCTTGTGCGCACCGCGGAAGTGCAGAAGCGGCGCGACGGCGACTGCGGCCCGGCAAGCCCACGTGCCCTGCCGGGTCTCCACGGCCCATTGATGCGCGGCCCGGATGTTCTGGACGTCCAGTTCGAGAAGCGCGGCATCCCGCCCGGAAAACTCCAGCCTCTCCCTTTGCGCCGCCTCCGGACGCTTCAGGGATTGCGCGGCGTGCCTCACATTCATCGCTTCACGTTCCTCGGCCGTCGTCGACTCGCGCCACTTCTGGCGGCCGTATTCCTGAATCGACAGGTAGAGGCCCAGGCGCGGACCGAAGGTGGTCTGCCATGAACGCAACAGGCTCTTCTCGCGCAGCATCTGCACCGCCGTGATCACGTCGGGCGCCTCCGGCGGAAGCTGCAGCACGGCTTCCGCGTCGTCGAGGAAGAACCCCCCATGAAACACGCAGATCTGCTGCAACGCCACCCTCTCCCAGGGCGCGAGAAGCTCGTAACTCCAGTCGATCGCGCCCAGAAGCGTCTGCTGCCGGGGCGGGAGGTCGCGGCGGGTGGAGCGAAGGACCTGGAAGCGCTGGTCGAGCCGGGCGAGCATCTCGGCGGGCTTGAGAACTTTCATGCGCGCCGCGGCGAGCTCGATCGCGAGCGGGATCCCGTCGAGCTTCAAGCACAACTCCGCCACTGCCGGGAGCGTCGCGGATTCGACCCGGAACCGCGCATCGGCCTCTCGAGCGCGCTCGAGGAAGAGGCGCACCCCGTCGTACGCCTCGACTCGCGCCGTGACCCCGGAATCGTGCGCGGCCGACGGAACTCCCAGTGGCGGCACCTCGAACTCTCGTTCGCCTGCGATCCCGAGGAGAGAGCGGCTTGTGACGAGGAAGCGCGCTTCCGGCGCCCGCCGGCGCCACACGCCCACGGTCGCGGCTGCCGCCTCCACGACCTGCTCGAAGTTGTCGAGCACCAGGAGCAGCGGCCGGCGGAGCGCCAGAGCGGCCGCAACGCGTTCCGCGGGAGCTTCGCCCTCCGAGATCGGCACTCCCAGCGCGCGTGCCACCGCTTCGGCAACGCCGGAACCGCTGCGCTCTTCGGAGAGATCCGCAAACCAGACGCCGCCCTCGACGTGGTCCAGGACGTCGGCGCCGAACCGAAGCGCAAGACGCGTCTTGCCGGTGCCGCCGGGGCCGGTCAGAGTGACCAGACGCGTGGCGGGAATTTCGAAGAGGTCCGTGAGCTCGCGCAATTCGCGATCGCGCCCGATGAAGCTCGTCGCGGGAACGGGCAGGTTCGTCGGCAGGGCGCTGAGCGTTTTCAGCGGAGGAAAGGTCCTTCCCGCAAGCGCCCGCGGAGCCACCTGCCAGATTCTCTCGGGCCTCTCCAGGCCCTTCAGCCTGTGCTCGCCCAGGTCCGTCGCCAATGCCGTGTCGCGCGCTTCCGCGGCGAGTTCCAGGGTCACGCCGGAAACAAGGACCTGCCCGCCGTGCGCCGCGGCGGCGATTCGCGCGGCGCGATTCACCGCCGGCCCGTAATAATCGGGCCTTCCCGTCGCCGAGTCCGTGATGCACAACGGTTCGCCCGTGTGGACTCCCATGCGAACGCGAAGTTCCCCCGTTTCCGCCGGCCACGCGTGGCCTGACAGCGCTTCCTGCGTTTCCAGCGTGAACCGAATCGCGTCCGATGCGCGCGCGAAGGCGATCATGAAGGCGTCGCCCTCGGTCTTGACCTCGAACCCCTCGCGGGCGGCAAGCCGTTCCCTCAGGATCGCGTGGTGGCGTTCGAGGACGGGCTGGAAGCGCGCGCCCAGTTTTTCCCAGAGTTCGGTCGAGCCCTGCAGGTCCGTGAAGACGAGCGTGACTTGACCCGAAGGGGCGGCGGCAGGCATGACCCTGTCAGGCCCCGGCCGGAGTCGCAACGGGCCGCTTCCGGCTGCGCACCATGACAGCCAGCATGCAGACCACGGCCACCGCCGCGTTCGCCACCGTGATCCATTTCGCGAAAAATCCGACACTCTGAAGTTGAAGCGGGTGATAGTCGGCGGACACCTTGAGCAGCGTCAGAGAAGGGTCTTCCACCGGGATGATCGTGAACGCGGGATCGGGGCGGACGACCCGGATCGGCTTGTTGACGACCTGGCCGTACAACGGGGCGACCGGCTGCCCTTTCTTCCAGTCATCCCGGTTGAACTCCACGATCCCCTGGTCGAACGGCGTGATCAACGTCACGTCTTTCGACATTTTCTTGTCGATATAGACCGCCGCCAGCGGGACGCCCGGAACGGCCAGGGCGGCCAGCGCGCCGACGATGAAGAGTACCCGAGTCACGATCGGATCATAGCGTGCAATTCCGCTGCCGTCTGCGGCGCGCCTCGTACGTCGGGACTGCCTTTGACTTCCTCGTCCCCGCTTCTACAATCGCCTCCCTCTCCAGGTCGTTTCCCTTAATCCGCAAGGAGCTCTTCATGAAACTCGTCGTTGCCCTGCTGTTCGCCCTTGTCCTTTCGACCGCCGCCTCGGCGCAGACCCGACTTGAGGTCAAGTTTCTCGACGAAGTCAAGCCCCTCAGCGTCGGAAAGGACATCCGCTTCGAGGTCGTCGCCGACCTCGGGGGCGGCAAGTCCAGCAAGATGAACATCGACCAGCTCGAGTTCTCGCAGCAGCCGGAGGGGTGGGCGTCGATCATGCCGACCGACGACCCTACGGTGGGCGTGATCACGGTCAAGAAGCTGACCTCGGGCGGAGGAATCTTCGACGAATCCGAGTACACCGTCCGCGCCGCCATCAAGGGCGAGGGCTCCGGCAAGATCCGGTCGAAGAGCCGCTTCCGGCTGGAAACCGGTCTCTGCCTGGTCCCCCTGAACATGTTCTATTCGTGGGACGGCGCGAACTGGAAGTCGTTCGACGCCTCGACGCTCGCGCAGCTGGACGCGAAGAAGAACTTCGCTTCGAGCGACAAGAGCGCCCTCGAAGTCGTCAAGCTGGACGGGGTGTTCTATGCGAAGTGGCTGACGGAAGCGACGAGCCCCGTGGACGTGACGGTGACGTTCCCGAACGGCGAAAAGGCGTCGCTCACGCTGGAGTTCCACTGCACGAAGAAAGCCGCCGAGACGGCGCCTCCGCCGGACAATCCCCCGCCTTCGACCGAGGGAATGGCGGGGGACATTGACAAGCTCCTCAAGGAGATCAATGACTCGATCGACCTGCTGACGAGCTACGAGGGAAAGAGCTTCATGCTGGCGGACACGAGGCGGAAGTGGATCGTGGACGGGCTGAAGCGGTCGAAGCGAATGCTTGGCGAGTTCAATGGCGAGGCGAAAGGCGACTTTTCGTTGCGGCACAACGATCTGCTGGAGCGGGCGTTCGGCGAGAGGGTGAGATATCGCGAAGCAGGTTCGGGCGGCAACGTGCCGGCGAAAGAACTGGAGATCCTGAGCTCGAATGAGAAGGACGTGCTCAGGGTGAAGTGATCGGTAGCGACTCGACTGACGGTAACAGCGCCGCGGGACACCCCGCGGCGCTTCTTTTTGTGCCCTGGACTCGGAACTCGCAACTCGTCCTTCTCGTGTACAATCCCCGCTCTTCATGATCTCACTTCCCACCACGATCTCTCTCTTCCCTTTCGCCCTCGTCGACGACGAGCCCTGGTTTCTGCTCGTTCGGCCACGCGCTTCATGGGCCGAACGGTGGGAGCCGCTTCGCGGTGAGGCCGACCCGAACGAGTCCGGCGTGAAAGCGGCGGCGCGGCTTGCGGGCCTGGCCGGCCTCGCCGGGATCGAGCGCGTCATGGACCTTCGCCGGGGCATCTGGGAACACGCACTGGCGATCCGGATGGAAGCGCCCGAGGCAAGGCTCGACTGGTCGGGGCTCGACGACGCCCGCTGGGTCCCATTCCAGGCGGCCGCCGGCCTTCTCGAAGAGAGCGACAAGAAATCGCTTCGGCAGCTGAACCGCGTGCTCGACGTCCTGCTCCAGAGGGTGGACGTGGTGTTCGAGGAAGAGGTCGACCAGGGTGGCTGCTCCAGCGGCGGGTGCGGCACGAGCGGCGGCGGATGCGGATCCAGCAGCGGCGGCGGCTGAGGGACTTCGGCCGCCGGGCGCACGTGTGGCGCCTCCCCTTTCATCGATGGACGCGAACTCTCGGGCGACAAGGTGCCGTCCTGGAAAATCGAAGGAGGCGCCGGGCTGGGCTGCTCCGGCTGCGCAAAATCTTCAGGCTGCGGCACGGAGAAGAAATCCGCCTGTCATTGACGCAGCGCGATTCGGCATCGTTCATAAAGCAGTTTCTGTGTAAAGTGCCGCTCTGCGCCGTGCCGCCGGGAACGCCATGGAGCCACCCATGAAGAACCGGAAGTTCATCTTCATCGATCCGCCTTACGAGCGCATCGCGAAAGGCTACGAGTTCGTCAAGCACGTGACGAACGGCGTCCCGGCCCTGGGTCTCCTCCATCTTGCGGCGGAAGTCCGCCTTCACGGCTACGAACCTTCGATCATTGAAAGCGACATTTTCGGGCTCACCGAAGAGGACGTCGCAAACCAGGTCATCAAGGAATCGCCGTCCTTCGTCGGGATCACCCTCTTCACGGTCGGCGTCTGGGGCGCGGCCGGGATCGCTCGGCGCATCAAGAAAGCCCTTCCCGGGACAAAAATCCTCGTCGGTGGACCCCATATCTCGTCGATGGGCGTCGAAACCATCCAGCGCTTCCCGGAATTCGACCTCGCGATCGTCGGCGAGGGCGAACGGGTCCTGACCGAGCTGCTCAAGGCCTGGGAGGCGGGGACGCCGGAGTCGGAAGTGCGCGGGATCATCTATCGCGACGGCGCCGAAGTGCGCAAGTCCCTGCCGAATGCGATCAACAAGTCGCTCGACGACCTGCCGATGCCGGCGTGGGACCTGCTGCCTGACTTCCCGCGCCGCTACAAGCCCGCCATCTACGACTTCCCACGCGGACCGGTCGCTTCGATTGCGGCATCCCGCGGCTGCCCCTTCCATTGCAAGTTCTGCGACACCTCGACGTTCGGCGCGTCAGTGCGGGCGTATTCTCCGCCGAAAGTGTTCGAGATGATGAAGCACCTGCGCAAAACGTACGGGGTCCGTCACGTGATGTTCGTGGACGACCTGTTCCTCGCCAGCAGGGAGCGCGTCACAGCGCTCTGCAATCTCCTGATCGAGGACGGGCTGAACATGACGTGGACGTGCGCAGCGCGGGTGGACACGGTGAAGCCGGACCTGCTCGAACTCATGAAGCGAGCGGGGTGCTGGGAGATCAGCTTTGGCCTCGAGACCGGCTCGGACGAGCTTCTGAAGGCGATGGACAAGGTTGCGAGCGTCGCGAAGTCGGAGCAGGCGCTGAACTGGACCCACAAGGCCGGGATCCGCTCAAAGGGGCTGTTCATGCTCGGCTACCCGGGTGAGAACGCAGAAACGATCGAGCTGACGAAGGCATTCGTGAAGCGGATCCCGATGACGATGATGAACCTGTCGAAGTTCACTCCGTACCCGGGATCGCCGGTGTACCGCGAGATCTACGGGACGAACATCCGCGACGACCACTGGCAGAAGATGAACGGGATGAACTTCGTCTGGGCTGCGCCCGGGCTGACCTTTGAGCAGCTCGACCGCGAATTCCAGGAGATCCTGAAATCCTTCTACTTGCAGCCGCGGGTCATGCACCACTACACGATGCTTACCCTGCGTCACCCGGGCCATTTCTACCGGGGGTTGAAGTTCCTGTTCGGGTACTTCAAGGCCAAAGTGCGGAGCGTGCTCTCAGGCCGCGGCGGCTCGCTTCTTGAGCAGAACGAGGTGGTGCTGGACAAGATGCCGGACGTGCACGTTACTCCTCCGCCGGCGGCGGCCGCACAGGCGACGCGCGAGCATGAGGAGGCGACGCACACGCACTGAGCGGGGATTTGTCGTGGCCGGTAATCTCTGCTGACCCCGCCAGCCCCCCCCTATTTCTTTGGCGGCGGGTTCCTGAAGTACGTGGAGATCTTCCACGCCTCGGACTTGTCCTCCGGCGGCGCCGGCTGTTGCGCCGCCTGTTCGGGAGGCGCAATTTTGAAGCTCGCGCCGCACAACGGACAGAGCCCGTTCCTCCCCAGGAACTTCGTCGCGAATCGAAGGCGGTGGTCGCACTTCGGGCAGCGAACTTCAACTTTTTCATCGGGAGCGGGCATGGCCTCCCTCATTTTTACCAGAATTGAAAGGGGTGCGCTTCTAAATTGAACGCCGTGCGCCGGCGCGACGTTCTACGCGAACATGGGTAAGTTCTTTCTCACCGTGCCATCGCTCGTACTTCGGGCCCCCTTCGACTCGTCCTGCGGGCTCGCCCAGGGCAAACCGGGCCGACAGGGGCGAGGGTATGAGAAGCGACTTTCCCGGCCCGGCTTAGATTCCTAACGGAGACGCGGCCCCTTCCGTAATATCTAGGGTCCGCAGTCCCCCCTTGGAGGCCCGTCATGGTTTCCCTGAAGTCCGTTTTCCTTGTTGCCCTGGTCGCCGCGCTGCCCTTGTCCGCCGACCCGGGCGTGGCGACGCACGAGCCGGTCGTCGAGAAGGTCTCACCCGCCATCGTCGCTCTTCAGTGCAAGTCGCCCCCGCGCGCCGGCATGGGCGCCGCCGGCCGCGAAATGAGCTGGTTCGGAACAGGCACGGTCATCAGCGAAGACGGCGCGATCCTGACTTCCGCGACGGTCGTCCCCCCCGACGCCAAGCCCGATTCCATCCTGGTCAGCTTCGCGGGCGGAAAGCAGATGAAGGCGGAGTTCGTGTGCGGAAGCGACGAGCTTGAAGTCACGCTTGTCCGGCTGCCGAAGGGCAAGTACCCGTACGTGCCGCTCGGCGACTCGAAGTCGTTGAAACTCGGGCACGTCGTCTACACCTTCGGCAACTGCCAGAGCGGCGGCCAGAACGGCGGGGTGATGGAGAACGACGACCAGGTCGCGTTCGCCCAGGGCGAGGTCTCGGGTTTCTACAAGATCACCGACGTGTTCGAGGGGAAGAACTGGTACGAAGGGGCGACCTACAAGGGCTCGGTCATCGAGACGACTGCGCCCCTGAATCCCGGGGTGGACGGCGGGCCGCTCGTGGACGCGAAGGGGCGGCTGGTCGGAATCATGACGCTCTCCTACAACGAGACGCGCTGGCTCGGCGCCGCAATCCCGATGCACGTGATCAACGACCGGGTCGAGCATTGGCAGAAGGGCGAGATCGTGAAGGACGCGCCGAAGGTCGTGCCGAAGAAGCCGGACCCGGAGCCGCCGGTTGAAGAGGATGAAAACGCGCCCTACTTTGGCGCGACGCTGGAAGCGGACGAACCGGTGATTGCCGCGATTGCCAAGGGCTCCCCTGCCTCGAAATCGAGATTGCAGGCCGGTGACCGGATCCTGTCGATCGAGGGCAAGGAGATGAAAACTCCCGCTTCGGTTGCCAAAGCGCTCAAGGGAAAGCAGCCGGGAGAGACGATCACGCTCGTCGTCGAGCGCGACGCGAAACAGCTCACCATCAAAGTGAAACTCGGCTACCAGCCCATGTAAGGTGAAACGATGAATCGAATCTACGCGTTCCTTGCCGCCTGCGCCGTCGCTCTTCCAGGGATGGCGCGTGCCGAAGACTCGCCCGAAACCGCCTGGCAGAAGGTCCAGGAGGCGTTCGCGACGGCGATTGAGAGCGGGCACAAGTCCACGGTGGCGCTTGACGTCAAGGCGGACTTCCGCGTCCCGCCGAAACCCGCGGTGCCGGAAATGGGGAACGACGCCTCCAACCCGAATTACACGAAGCGGCCGAAAAGCCTGACCTCCGGATTCGTGATCGATACGGAGGGGCACATCCTGACGTCGTACTTCAACGTGGACGGCAAGGTCAAAAGCATCAAGGTGCTCTTCCCCGACGGAAAATCCGCGGACGGGAAGCTCCTGGGCGTGGACGAGTCGAAAGACCTGGCGATGATCAAGGTCGATCCTGAGGGGCTTCACCTGCACGCGATCGAGTGGGCGGAAAAGCAGCCCGAGGTCGGGGCATTTGTCATGGCGCTCGGCCGGTCGCCGGAGCCGGCGAGCGGCACGGCGACGCGCGGGATCGTCAGCGCCGTGGACCGGATTGACCAGGCCTTCAACGCGATCTGGGAGCAGTCGATCCAGTTCGACGCGAAGACGAACTACGGAAACAGCGGCGGGCCGGTGGTGGACCTGAACGGCAAGCTGGTGGGAGTCGTGGCCCACGTCCGGCTGATCTCGCCCTGGGGGCAGAACTCCGGCATTTCCTTCGCGACGCCGAACTGGAAGATCAAGGAAGTCCTGGAGAAGTTGAAGGCAGGCGAGCGCCTGGGCAAGCCGAAGCTTCCGTTCCTCGGCGTCGGTCCCAAGGAGAATTCGACCCTGGTTGTGATCGGCACCATTCAGCCCGCCTCGGCGGCGGAGAAGGCCGGCCTGATGCCCGGCGACGTCGTCCGGCAGATCGACCAGGTCAAGGTCGGCGACTGGGGCGATTTCACGAACTACATCAAGAAGAAGAAGGTCGGCGAAAAAGTCATGATCAAAGTGACGCGCGGCGAGGAAGACCTCGACATCGAAGCCACCCTCGGCGAGCGGCCGAGCAACCCTTAGGAATCCACCATGAACACCCACCGATTCATCGCAGCGGCGCTGTTCGCCGCCGTCCTCTCCGCCCGCGCGACGGCCGATGACAACGCAGCCGCAGCCCTGCGCATCGAAAAGCAGATCCGCGAAACCTGCGAAAAGGTCGTCCCCGCTTTCGTATTCATCGGCGGCGGCTCGGGCGTCCTCATTTCCAGCGACGGCTGGTTCCTCACGAACCACCACGTCGCCGCCAACCCCCAGACGATGCAGGTCGACGCGCTCGACCAGACCTGCAACCTCGCCGGCGGACACTTTTATCGCTGCGAAATCGTCGGCCTCGATCCCGTCGGCGACATCTGCCTCGGGAAAATCAAGGACGCCCACGACCTCCCCTACGTCGAGCTCGGCGACTCCGACGCCGTCAAGGCCGGCGAAGCGTGCATCGCCGTCGGAAACCCCTTCATGCTCGGCTCCATGGACTACCACCCCACCGTCACTTTCGGCACCGTCTCCGCCAATCACATCAACGCCAATGCCGGCTACACCGACGTCATCCAGACCGACGCCGCCGTCAACCCGGGCAACTCCGGCGGCCCACTCTTCTCCGTGGACGGCAAACTGCTCGGCATCAACGGCCGCATCAATACCCGCTTCTCCAACCGGGTCAACACGGGTATCGGCTACGCCATCCCCATCAACCAGATTAAGAATTTCATGCGCGACCTGAAGAAGGGCGGCTACGTCCGGCACGCCCTTCTCGAAGGACTGCAGGGCGCTGCAACCTGGCCCGACCTCCATGCCGAGGCCGAGGGCGCCGTCGTCAAGTCCGTCTCGGCCGGATCCACCGCGGAAAAGGCGGGCTTCAAGAAAGGCGACCTCATCGTCGATGTCGAAGGCCACGTGATCCACAACTACTGGCGCTTCATGGGCTCCCTCGGCGCCTATCCGGGCGGCACGGAGATCGGCGTCAAGGTCAAGCGCGGCGGCGAAACGGTGGACATCAAAGTTACCCTCGACAAGATGCCCAGGACGGAATTCGCCAAGATGAAGCCGGACCTCGGCGCCACGTTCGAAAACCTGGAGGACGGCACCGGTGTGAAAATCACGAAGGTCCGGAGCAAGTCGGACGCGGCGCTGAAGGGCCTCAAGGCGGGCGACCTGATCGTGAAGTTCAACGGCCAGGCCGTCGAGAACGCCGAAGGCCTGCTGCGGTCCCTGTCAAAAATCCGGCCGCGCAAGATCGTGCCGCTTGTGGTCAAACGCGGCGAAGCGGAGCTGGACCTGGAGATCAAGCTCGAAGCCAGAAAGTAACGTTCGACCGCAACGCTGAAATTCGGGGCCGCGCTTTCGCGCGGCCCCGTTCATTTGGTCAGCGATCCACGTTGCAGTTTTCCTCCTTCTGCGTTTTCGGAAGCGCGTCGGGGCGGAGCGGAGGGCGGAATTGCCGGGCGGCGGACGCGCTTCAGTAATTTGCGATCGGGAAGGTCTACCAAAGCGCGTCCATCGCCCGGCAATTCCACCCGCAGCGCAGCCCGGACGCGCTTCCGAAAATGCAGAAGGAGCCCCGGTCTTTCGACCGGGGCTCCAGTTTCGAACGGGCTGTAAGCCGAGTTCTGTTCCGCCACCCCAAAAGGGGCAACGGCGACGGCCATTAATCTGGGACGACGGTTGCCCGTCGCCTCCAACGGCCTACCCGGCGGCATCGACCGGGCCAATCTCGAGCGCCGCCCTATTTGGCCTTTCTCCGGGTGGGGTTTACCGTGCCCGCCCTGTCGCCAGAACGGCGGTGGGCTCTTACCCCACCTTTTCACCCTTACCGTTCGACTCGCATGGGCCGCTTACGCGGCCCATCGCTCGCTCACGGCGTGAGCCGGGAGCTGAATCGACTTGGGCGGTTTGTTCTCTGTGGCACTGTCCCTGAAGCGCCCCTCGCGGGAACGCCCCGGTCGCCGTTAGCGACCACCCTGCCCTGTGGAGCTCGGACTTTCCTCCCCCCGAAGCGCCGGTCCTCCGCGGAAGCGGAGGGAGTCACTTCGAAAAGCGGCCGTCCGCCCGTCCGCGAGAGGGGTGAGGTTGGGAAGTGAAGGGTGGATGGCGACGGCCTTCCTGTCCTGGGAGGCTTGCCTCATCGACCGGAGGCCGCCGCCGCCCACCCTTCACTTCCCAACTTCACCCCTCTCGCGGACCTGCGAAAGGCTGAAGACCAAAGGATAACGCCTGAGATGGCGTCTGCGTTCGAAGTTCCTCTCAATTTCAGCGGCGGCGCGGATGGGGGTCTCTCAGCTTTTGCCTCCGGCGCGCAGCAGGAAGATGTGGCACCCCTCGCCGAAGGTCTCGCAAAACCATACCTGGTCGTTGCGCAGGTGCTCGCGGATCACGTCCATGGACGGCTCGTCGAAACGAGATCTGAATTTCGCTTCACGTTCCCTCCGGACTTCGACCCGGATATCGCGGACACGGTTTTCCAGCGTGAGCCGCTTCCGGGCATTGATGAATGTCGCTTTGAAGGCTTCCGCCGTCACTCCGGCTTTCTCCGCCCGGTTGGTAGTTTCCGCATCCTCTTCGAGCAGGGCGTCGCGCAGGAATTCGCAGTCCTCTTCGTTCCAACTGCGCTCTTGCTTCAGTCGATCGATGATGAGGTCCATCCGCTCGTCGTAGGACAAATGGGTCGGCCCAAGGGCAGCGTAGAAACCTGGCCAATCCGTCATTCCCTGAATGCGCTGTATTTCTTCGGGACCAGCGGGATCGGGGTTTTCGTCGGGCAGTGGAGGAATGGAATCCGGTTCGGCCGGAACCGACAGGCGCGGAGGCAAGGGCCTGCGTTTCGCGGCGACCTCTTCACGAGCAGCGGATTCCCGAATCGCAACCTTGGGGGGAGAATGGTGCTCTCGCGGAGGGACGATGGTTACTCGATGCCAGGTCGCGAGGACCGCGACAAGTGCGGCGAGGAAGAGGAAACATCGCGTCGTGGCGCGCATACCCTCATGGTAACGGCCCCCACCCAACTCTGGATCAATCGATCTCTTCAACAACGCCCCTCGTGTTCATCGCCATGTTGCACAGCTTGTCCGCGCGCTCGTTCGCTTCACGGTAGATGTGCACGAAACTGACCTTCCGGAACGCCCGAATCAGCTTCTGGGCCTCGATGGCCAGCGGCTTCAGCCCCGCGTTCTTGATGCGGTACTCCCCCTTCATCTGTTTCACCAGGAGCTCGCTGTCGCTGCGCACCTCGAGTTCCGGTGCCGCGACCTTGCGAAGGTAGTCCGGGGCGCGCTTCAGACCGTCGATCAGCGCCCGGTACTCGGCGACGTTGTTCGTCGCTTCGCCGATGAACTCCCCGCGCGTGAGGATTTCGATGCCGTCCGGCGTGGAGATGATGACGCCGGTCGCCGCGGGGCCGGGGTTGCCGCGCGAACCGCCGTCGACGTTGATGATGAGGTCAGGGGGCATCAATGTGATAAATACCCGAGCCGGCGCTTCTCCCACCACGATGCGGGCCCGGAGAACGCCGTCTCGGGGACTACCGGCGCGCGCGTTCGGTCAGGCGAATCCCGTCTCTTGCCGGCGCCGCCCGGGGCGCTGCGCGTCGGAGGCGAGGAAGTTATCGGCAGGTTAGGGGGGCAACTGAAGCGCCGCGGGGCGGGGTTTTCCGTTTGCGCGGGTCGGGCTGTGGAGTATCGTCCGTGCCCGGTAGCCTTGCCGGGTCTGTCCCGCGGAGGCTCCGGCACTCGCTCGAGAAGCGCCCCAGGGGAGAAAAGACATCATGAACGGCTCACGCTTCCTGCTGTTGGCACTGTTGCTGGGACCGGTCGTCGCCGGCTGCGACTCCACCCGGCAGATCACCATCAGCTCGGAACCTGCGGGGGCGTTCATCCAGATCGACGGCCAAAACGCCGGAAACGCGCCGATTTCCCAGACGTTCGATTTCGGATCCAAGTACACGTTTGTGATCGCAGGGTCCATGACCGGGTACTTCACGGAAGAATACGTCCTTACCAAGCGCTCCCCTGCCGTCCGCACCCTCGAGATCCGTCTGGTCCTCGCGGAGGACGAAGCCTGGAAGGCGACGACGACGTCGGAAGCGACGAACGCGTGGCTTCGCATCCAGGTTGACACGAAGCTGACCCCTGAGGCGATGTGGCAGAAGCTGATCGACGCCGTCACCGGCGCCTATTCCAGCCTCGAGCAGATGGACCCTTCGTCCGGCTACATCCGGAGCGTTGCGACCGTGCGGAAGTTCCGGAGCCCGAAGGGCCAGTTCAGCGTACGCACGCGATTTACCGGGAGCGTCGCGCAGAAGGAACCGCTTCTATACAAGCTCAAGATCGAGGCCGAGATCTCGACGAATGGCGGCGACTGGTCGCCATACAGCCGGGTGTTCAAGGAAGACGAGGCGCTGATCGAGGAGTTGCAGAGCAGGCTCGGCACGAAGTAAGTCAGCCGGGCGTTCAGTTCGTCAGAACCGTGTCGTCGCCCTTGCCGCCGTCGTCGATGCCGTTGGGGCCCATGGAGTAGAGTCGGTACGCGCCGGTCTTGAGGCGCTCGTAGATGTAGGGCCGGTTTCGCGGGTCCAGCCACTCGCCGCGGCGGTTGAGCCGCTCGGGCGGGAACAGGGAACGCGCCATCCCGGGGTTCGCGGCCGACAGGGACCTGACGAGCGACGCGTTTCCTGAAACCGGGAACACGCCGAATTCGGTTTCGTAGGACTTCATCGCGATGGCCAGGTCGTGGGCCGTCGCCGAGGACATGGACCGCGACGAAAGCGGCGGCGCTCCGCGCATCCAGAGGTCGATCTTGTCGGCGTTCCTCGCCGACAGGACGCACAGGACGACCGCGGTGGCGGCCATCAACGAGGCTCCGAAGAGCTTTCGCCCGCGACTTGCAATCCGCCCCCGGCTGGATTTGCTTTCGCGCATCGTCCCCATTCTAGCAGTTCGCCCGGCGTTTAGAGCGTTCGGGCGTACTCGACCGCGTTGCGGAAAACGGACAGTCCTTCCCCGTCTCCTTCGCCGCCGCCCTCGCGCGTCCATGTGGGACCCTGGACCTTGTCGGCGTGGCGCTCCGGGTGCGGCATGAGGCCGAAGATCCGGCCGGTCGGGTCGCAGATTCCGGCGATGTCGTCGACCGATCCGTTGGGATTGTCCGGCCAGCCCTTCGCGGCCGAACCGTCAGGCGCGACGTACTTGAGGACGACCTGACGGTTCGCGTGGAGCCTCGAGAGAGTCGCGTCGTCCTTCGGCATGAAGTTTCCCTCGCCATGGGCGATCGGGACGCGGAACACCGCCCCCTCTTTCAGGAACGGCGTGAGCGACGACACGACTTTAAGCGTGATCCACCGGTCCTGGAATTTCCCGTTCTCGTTGTCGGTGAGAGTCGCGTCGAGCGGCGGCGCTTCGGCCGACTTCAGGAAGTCGAATCCCGGCAGGAGGCCGGCCTTCACCAGCACCTGGAACCCGTTGCACACGCCATAAATGAGCTTCCCGGCCTCGACAAATTCCCGAAGAGGCGCGATGAGTCGTTCGCGGATTTCGATCGCATGGATGCGGCCCGCGCCCAGGTCGTCGCCGTAGCTGAAACCGCCGGGGAACGACAGGAGCTGAAATTCGCGAAGAGTTTCGGGCTTCTCGATGAGCCGTCTCACATGCAGGATTTCCGTGGCGGCGCCGGCGCGATTCCAGGCGTACTCCAGCTCGGCCTCGCAGTTGGTGCCGGCGGTGCGGATGAGAAGGGAGCGGGGTGAAGCCATTGGTGGATTTTACGCCCGGAGCTGGACGGCCGCCCTCATTTCGCGTCGCGCAACTTCACGAAGGTGCGCTCATCGAGCATGGCGATGGTGCCGTCGAGGTAGAGGACGCAACGGCGGCCGTCGGGGTGCGCGATCCTGTCCCACGCGACGAGCCAGTACGGCTGGCCCGTGGGCGCGGAGGCGGCATTGCGGTATTCGTAGCTGACGAAATCCCCATTTCCCCAGTCTCCATCCCACGGCACCTTGTGCGTCTCAGTCACGGGGCAGGCGAAGACTCCCATTTCGACGGTGATCTCGGGCCGGTACAGGCTTCTCAACTCCTGCGGCTCAACGCTGAACTTCTTCCTGTACATCTCGCGAAACACGCCGATCTGCTGCACGTGTGTCTTGCAGGTCGATTCGCGCTCCGCACGCCAGGAGGCCCGGATCGCCGCGGCGAGCCAGGCGGCGGCGGGAATGAGGAGGGTGATGGCGAGAAGGCAGCCGCCGAGTTTCTTTCCGCGCGTCGGCCCAGGGGGGCCGGCACGCCGGGCGAAGCAACTCGGACACGTGGTCGCATCCTTGCCGACCGGAACGCCACAGGCTCCGCAGACATCGCTCCGTGCTATTTCCATTCACGCCGCGCCTTCAGGATCGCCTGGAACATCGCGTCGTCCACGGTGTCCACCCTTCCGGTGACGAAGAGCACGGTCCTGCGGCCGTCGGAGTGGGGCGTTCGCTCCCAAGCCATGAGGACTTTGCTGATGTCGCGAACCCGGTCGTTCATAGGGTCGAAGGACGGCGGCTTCAGGTATTCGATGCCGACGCGCGAGGAGAAGTCGTCCCACTTCATGGAAGTGGAACTCGGAGACTTGAAAGGCTGGCCGTTAACGGGGCAGATGAAAATGTTGGGGTCGGTGGCGAGGTCGGGCCGGTAGATGTCCCGAAGCGCTTCAGGATAATCGCGGTACTTGCTCTCATAGAGCAAAACGTAGACACCGATCTGCTTCATGTCGTTCCGGCAGTCCACGGTCCGTGTAGCCTTTCGGGCGGCCGCGAACGCCGGCAGCAAGATCGCCGCGGCGATTGCGCCGACGAAGACAATCCCAAGACACCCGACTGCTGCGATGAGGATCCAGGGGGTGGAACTGCCCTGTCGCGGCGGGATGGGGGAGGCGGTCCAGTTTCCGCCAGGAGGCGGGGCGAAAGCGTTCTGTGGTGCCGCCGCGGAAGCGAGCCCTCCCGTCGCCGGCGCCCCGCACTTGGGGCAGGCAGATCCGCCGACCGCGATCGGGGTGCCACAGAATTGGCAGAACATGAATCACTCCCGAGTTGGGGCCAACGCCCGAGCCAGACCACCCTGAGCGAGCGACCGAAGGGAGCGAGTTGAAGGGCCTCCGACAGCCTCTTCTTACCGGTCAATCTCCCCGAGCACGATATCCAGCGATCCCACGAACGCCACGGCGTCCGCGATCAGTACGCCGGGCCCGCATTCCTCGACGCACGAAATTGCCGTGAACGCGGGGCTGCGCGCCTTGACGCGGTACGGCTTCTCCTGCCCGTCGCTCACGATGTAGTAAGCCAGCTCGCCGCGCGGCGTTTCGCTGCGGCTGTACGCTTCGGCGCCTGCGACCGGCTTGATGCGACGCGGCAGGTTCAGGTTCGGGTCCGTCGTTCTCCAGTCGGCCTTCTTCCAGCGCTCGCAGATCTGGCGGACGATCTTCACGCTCTCGCGCATCTCGCGGACGCGCACCATGTATCGGTCCCAGCAGCTCCCGAGCGGACCTTTCTCGCCCGTCCCGACAATCACGTTGAACTCCAGCTGCGGGTAAATCGAGTACGGCTCGTCCCGACGCAGGTCCCACTTCACCCCGCTCCCGCGAAGATTCGGCCCGCCCAGCCCGTACTGCACCGCGGTCTCCGGCGAAATCACGCCGATCTCGTTGGTGCGCTTGATGAAGATCCGGTTGTACGACATCATCCGGTCCACGTCGTCGACCGTCTTGCCGAAGGCGTCGCAGAACTCCTCGGTCTTCTCGATGAACCCTTCCGGCAGGTCGAACGCGACGCCGCCGATCCAGAGGTAGTTGTAGAGAAGGCGCGCGCCGCTGCACCACTCGAAGAGGTCCAGGATGCGCTCGCGGTCGCGGAAGCAGTAGAGGAACGGCGTAAACGTTCCGACGTCGAGGCCGTACGTGCCGACCGCGACGAGGTGGGAAGCGATCCGGTTCAATTCGGCGATGAGAACGCGGATGTGCTCGAGCTTCGGCGAGATTTTCACTTCCGGCAGCAGCCTCTCCGCCGCGATCGCAAACCCCAGCTCGTTGTTCATCGCGGCCAGGTAGTCCATGCGGTCGACGTACGGGATGATCTGCTGGTACTTCATGTTCTCGCAGTGCTTCTCGAAGCACCGGTGCAGGTAGCCGATGTGCGGCGTCACCTTCGTGACGAGTTCCCCATCCGTCACGAGCTCGAGGCGCAGCACGCCGTGCGTGGACGGGTGCTGCGGTCCCATGTTCAGGACCATTTCCTCGCCTTCGTCGGTCATCCGCCGGGATTCAACGTACATGGAGTCCGCCTATTTCGGGGGTTCCGGGGTCGCGGAAGGAGCGGGAGCCGCGGGCGCGGCCGGAGTGGCGGGCTTCGGCGCAGCCGCCTTGGCCGCAGCCGCCGCGGCCTTCGCCGCTTCCGCCGCCGCCTTCTCAACCTCGGCTGCCTTCCCGACATGCTCGACTTCGGCCTTTGTCATCGGCGAGAAGTGATAGATCAGGTCGTTCCTGTTCGTCACCGACGCCTCAAACCGCGGCGACATCGTCAGGCACTCCGTCGGGCACGGGAACGTGCAGAGGTTGCAATAGCAGCACTTCGCCATGTCGATGTCGAACTTCGTCACGTACAGCTTTTTCTCTTTCCCGTCGCGCGTCTTTCCGAGGTACTGCTCCGGCATGGCGTCGGCCTTGGCGGCCTTGACCGTGTCGATGTAGATGCAATCGACGGGGCAGGCCATCGCGCACATGTTGCAGCCGATGCAGTCCTCGAAGCGGTTGAACAGCTGCATGCGCGTGCGCTCGGGAAGGCGCATTTTCGTATCGGGGTACAGCTCGGTCACGGGCTTGTCGGTGTAACCCTGGAGGCCGACGACCATGGCGTCCCAGACGCTCGAGAAACCCTCGACGAGATCGCTGACGTAGGATCCGAGGCCCATGGACTTCTCCTATTCCTTCTTTTCAGCGCCGGGGTCTGCCTTGGGGGCGTCGCCCGTTGTTTTGTTTTCGGTCTTCGGCGCCGGGGGCGTGGCGGGAACCGGCGGCGCAGGCTTCGCAGCCGCAGGCGCCGGCGCGGCCGCAGCGACGGGTTCCGCGGCCTTCACGGCAGGCTTCAGCCCCATCTGGTACCACTGCTCCAGCGATTCCGCCGACACGTCCTCCTTCTTCGTCACCAGCGTCCCTTCCCCGACCCAGTGCTCCCCGTGGTACGGCACAGGCATGCCGCGATAGAACTCCTGCACCTTGTAATCCTTCAGCAACGGGTGCCCTTCCCAATCGTCCGGAAGCAGGATGCGACGCAGGTCCGGATTGCCGGCGAATTTCATCCCGAAGAGATCAAACGCCTCGCGCTCGTGCCAGATCGCCGTCTTCCAGAGGTGCGCCACCGTCGGCACGACGCCATTCGCGCGGGGGACCGCAACCTTGACGACGATCCAGTGTTTTTTGGGAAGCGAGTTCAGGTGGTACACGACCTCGATGCAGTCCTTCTGGTCGAGCCCGGAAAGATCATGGAGCAGGTCGAAGTTCGTGCGCGGGTCGTCGCGCAGGAACGCCATGACATCGGGGATCCGGTCGGGCGAGGAGACCTTGATGAAGGGATCTCCGACCGGGACCATCGCGCCGGGTGCGGCGGGCTTCGGCGCGGCGGGCGTCGCGGGCCTGGGCGCCGCCGCGGCGCCGGCAGCGGCTGCGGGCTTCGGGGCCGCCGGAGTTGCGGGAGCGGGCTTGCCCGCCGTAGCGCCGTCAGGCGCGGAGGCGGGAGGCACGGCAGGAACGGCCGCCGGCGGCGCGTGTGGCTTCGGCGACTCGGCGGGCTTGTCGGCAGGCGGCGTCATCGCCTGGGGCTTCTCGGCAGGCTGCGCCGCGGGCGCCGCTGCCGCATCGGCTGGCTTCGGGGCCGGCGGGGCCGCGGGCTTGGGCGCGGCAGGAACGGCGGGTTTCGCGGCACCTGCGGCGGCGGGCGCCGCCGGCTTCGCAGCTCCCGGCGCAGGAGCAGGCGGCGCGGCGGGCTTGGGTGCTGGAGCCTGCTTCGCTTCCGTGAACGCCACCGCGTCCCCGAATTTCTCTTTGAGCAGATTGAAGATCTCGATCGGCGTCACGAATTCGCTCCCGGGGCCGGCGCGGTATTCACGGCGGCGGCAAGCGCAATCGCTTCAGGCGACCCCGGTGCCACACTCTCCCGCGAGGCCACCGGCGCGGGAGGAGGCATGATCGGCACCGGCTCCGCGGGCAAACCCAGCGATGCCTCCCCTTCCTTCCTCTCGCGATAACGGAACATCCGGTCCTGGTGGATCTTCTCCTGCAGCTTGATGATCCCCTGGATCAGCGCTTCCGGCCTCGGCGGACACCCCGGCACGTAGATGTCCACCGGCACAACATTGTCCACGCCCTTGAGCACGTGGTACCCGTGCGCCCAGTACGGCCCTCCACACGTCGCGCACGAGCCCATGCTGATGACGTACTTCGGCTCGGCCATCTGGTCGAAGAGCTTTCTCACGCGCGTCGCCATCTTCAGCGTCACGGTCCCGGCGACGATCATGACGTCGCTCTGGCGTGGGGAAGCGCGGAAGGCGCCGGCGCCGAATCGGTCGAGGTCGAAGCGGGAGGCGCCGACGGCCATCATTTCGATGGCGCAGCAGGCGAGGCCGAACGTCATCGGCCAGAGAGCGGACTCGCGGGCCCAGTTGAGCAGGGCGTCCGCGTTGGTGATGATGATGTTGTCGCCGACCTTGCCTTCGAGCATGGAATCCTCCGGAGTCTTGCGGAAGAGCGGTAAGTCGAGGTCCAATGTTGGGTTTATTTTTGCACGACCCCGGAATCGCGTCAAATGTTGTCGGCGAAGAGAGTTACGGCGCAAAACTAGATGCGGGATTGCCTGGAGGGGGACTCTCGATGGCGCAGGCGTACGCGATTCACGCGAGGAAATGGATGCGCCACGGTCAGAAGACGTGGGCTGGAACACCCAATCTCTGCGCCACACGAGCCGCGATCGATTCCAACTCCGCGCGAGCCACTTTCTTCAGCCCCTTCGCCGGCGGCACGCGGTCGAGCGAGTACACCTGCACCTCGACCGGCTGGATTTCGTCGAGCCGGTCCAGCCACGCGCCGATCGCCGTCTCCTTCGTGTTGTCCACGACGCCCTGCGTGAAGAACGACTGGATCGTCACGTCGCGCAACTTAGCGCAATTAGAAACGAGCGTGTCGAGCGAGAACGGCACGAGCGGGAGGTCGATCTTCTTCAGCGTCTTCGCGTCGCCCGCGTCGAGCTTCACGCAGCGCTCGTCGAGCCGGTCGCAGGCGCGGCGGATGTCCGGCCGGCCCAGTTCGGTCCCCGCGGTCAGGACCATCGTCCGGGTCTTCGGAAACCACTGGTCGCGCCCGGCGAGCACCAGGCCGACCGCTTCCTCAAAGTCCGGGTACAGCGTCGGCTCGCCGTTTCCGCTCACCACGATCGCATCCGGAGCGTTCCCTTCCGCGAGCAGTCCCGCGAAACCCTCTTCGATCCCCTTGCGGACGTCTTCCAGCGAAGGGCACTTCGCTTTCCACTCCCCGCTCCGGAACACGTCCACAGGCGTCCACCCGCACTGGCAGTACACGCAGTTGAAGGTGCACGCCTTGTCGCCCGGGGGAAGCAGGTTGACTCCCAACGCGCGCCCCTTGCGGCGAGTCGGAAAGGGCCCATAGAGGATCCCCTCCGGGAGCCTCCAGGGTTTCAATTCCGAGTATTCGTGAAGCGGCTTGGCGGCGGAAGGCATTGGACTGCTGATGTTCCGCCAATTCGGAAGGGGCCGCAAGCGCGGATGACGCTTTCTATGAAAGCGGCTTACGGCCAATGAACGCTTCGGACAGGCCGTGCCAGAACCCGATTTTGGCTTCGTCGAATTTCCAGCACAAATAGGCGATGTCGCCGTTGACCTTCGCGGGGAAGTCCACGAGGCCGAGCTGGCAGTCCTTGAGCTCGATCCCGAGCTTCTCCAGTTCCATGGCCGCCTCCGCGATCCGCTTTTTCACGACGCCGACCTCTTCCTCCAGCGTCTGCTGAGACCGCAGGTCGTCCTTCGTCGGCTTTGCGGCCATGCGCGCGGTGATGGCGTTGAGCTCCTGCGACTTCTTCGTGTAGACGTCGTAGTCCGTCACGATGTCGCGCACGATGACGCGCACGAGTGGAAGCGTCTTGTCGGCTTCCTCTTTCGTGAAGAGTTTGACGTCCGCGCCCTGGGAACTGGTGGCCATGAGGAGTGCATTTTAATCGAAGTAGGCGCCGGGGACAAGGCGGGGGCTGATGCGCGCGGGAATTCCCCCCGCCTCGATCAGGCGGAGGCTTCAGTCTCCGCTTCAAGCACCTCCTGCACGGCGAGCGCGATCCGCGCGGCGCCGACGCCCTGGCCGATGAAGGCGTCCGTGAACGAGCCGAGGCAGTCCTTCGCCAGCTCGAGCCACTCCCCTCCCATGCGCGCCAGGGCGCCGGCCAGGATGGCGTTTTCCTCGACAGGGACCTGGATTGTGTCCAGGGGGGCGAGTTCCACGGGAGGGCCAAAGCGGTCACGAAAGGCACAGGCGGAGTCGTCCCAGAAACTGTCGAGAATGGCGCGGGCCAGGCGCTCGGCCATCGTGCGGAAACTGTGATCCCATTCCGGATAGTGCGAGAAACTGGCGAACGCGGCGACCGCGGCGGCCTGGTCGGCAAGATGGAATGTCGGGTCCCAGGACTCTGCGAAATGGGAGACGAGGGAATGGGGCGGCTTCACGAGCTCGCGCCGCTCGAACGCGGGAAATCGAATGTTGATCTGGGCGGCGGCAAATCTTGAAGCGCCGGTCGCCAGGAATTTCTCTTCGCCCCGCATGGCGCATGGAAGCCCGGTGCCGTACATGGTCTCGAGGAGCGCTCCGTGAATCCCGGTGTACATGGTTCCGAACTCGGAGAGCCGACCTGGGTTCAGGAAGATGAGTTCCGCATTTTCGGGCGGGAGGATGACGCCGGAGGGTGACTGCCAGTCGGAAGAGTCCGATTCATGAAAGAGCAGCAGGGACTCCGTCCGCATCGGAGATTCCACGATCGCCTTCAGCGTCCTGAAGGCGACCGCCCGGGCCCCCGCCAGGTCGGCGCGGCGAAGGAGGATTGAAATCGCGGGAACGTTCAGGAGTTTCGGCGCTCCGCCCCACCCTCCCCAGATCGGGTCGGAAGTCTCGATGAGTTCCTCGACGCACGCCCTCACGAAATCGTCGTCCACGGGGCCGCGCCGGGGCGTCAACTGCCCCATCTGCACGGCCGTCGCATGCGCGCGCTTCGCTTCTTCCGCGATCAACGGCCCCCGGATCTTCCACTGGAATGCGGCCGAGGTGAGGAACTCGCGGATCGTCCGCGGAGGAGCCCAGGTGGTTGCGGCGAGCGGGAATCCATCCGGAGTGAGGAGGGCGAGAGTGGGCAGGCCCGACGGCGCGAGGCGCCGCGCCACGTCGGGGCGCAGGTCGCTGTCGATGCGGACGAGCGCGAAGTCCTCCAGCGCCACCACGACCCCCGGATCCTCGAGCGATTCCAGAAGCGGGCGCATCCAGCGGTCCCACGAAGCGCCGGAGAGGACGGCGAGCAAACGGTTGCCGGCCTGGCGCGTGAGGTCTGCGGACCACGGTAGGAACTCAGGCATGTCCCGCCAGAGTAGCGAAACGGGTGGCCAGCGGCCACTTGCCAGCGGCCGCTCCTTGACTCCGCAAACACGCGCGAATACGCTGACGGTCATGCTTCGCGCCTGCTTCCTTTCCCTCGCCATCGTGTTCGCCGTCGCCGCTCCCGCGGCGGCGCAGTGCTCGATGTGCAAGGAGTCTCTCAAGGAAGAAGAGGCCGCGCCGCTGGCGCTGGGGTTCAAGGTCACGATCTACGGGATGATCGCAACCCCCTTCCTGCTGACCGCCGGGATCATCCTGATGATCCTGCGCTCCGACAAGCAGGCCGCCGCGCGCCGCCGCGCAGCCTCGCAGGCGACGGCCTAAGCAGGCTCATCTTGCCCCGCGATGGGTCTCCGCCGGGGAAGTTCGACGACGAATCGGAATTCGATCCTGCGGCACGACTGGCCGCAGATCGCATGCGAATCCTCGTCGCTGAAATGCGCAGGAAGGGCGCTTCCCTGGGCGTCACGTGCGAAGAAATTGCGGTGGTCGCGCTGGAGAAGAACCTCCGCGTGCCGCTTCCTCACGATTATCGCGCGTTTCTCCGCGAGGCCGGAGGCGTGACGCCGCGCGGAATCTGGCGCGGACTGTGGAAGATCGACGAAATCGCGAGCCTGAATCGCGTGCTTCCCGTGTTCCAGTGGTTCGGCGGACTCATAGGGTTCGGCAACGAAGGCTTCACCGTGTACGCCTTCGACTACCGCCGAGGACCGCTTCCGTCAGTCGTCATGCTCGGTCTGTCGAGCTCGGATTGGGACGATGTGACGCAGGAAGCGGCGTCGTTTGAGGAGTGGGTGCGTGGGTCGCTGTAACCAAGGAAGGCGGGTAGTTGGTAGGGGGTAGAGGGTAGAAAAGACCGCTACTAGCGGAGCGTCAGGGTTGATTGTGGAAGTTCGCTTTTCCGGGAAGTGCCTCGTGTCTCGCGTGAAAAGTCGCACCAGGTCGAAGGCACCAGGCACCAGGCACCAGGCACCAGGCACGCCTTAATGACCTCCCGAGACAAATTTGACATTCCACTAGCAGGAGTCGTTCCCACTCCCGACTCCCAACCGGCTGCCTTACCCAGGCCGCTCACCGAACTAGTGCCCGTGCCCCTCGTGCCCGTGGGAGTCCGCAGGCTTCTTCCCATCGTCGGCGTGGTGCCCGATGTTGTCCCACGGGCCCGGATCCATGTGACGCGCCTGGTCGCCACCGTGGAAGACCACGTCCGGGAAGCAGGCCCCGACCAGGAGGAAGAACAGACAGATCGGAAAAACGACGGCCGTGACGAGGTACTTGTCCTTTTTCCCGTCGTCTTTCATGTGCATGAAGATCCAGACGACCAGTGACGCCTTGACGACGGCAACAGCCACGCCGAGGAACTTGTTCCCCGCGTAGCCGATGTCGACGTAGGAGATGCCGACGGTGACCAGCGTCAGGGCGATCAGCGCGAAGAACACGACGAAGTACGGCTTCGTCGAATGCTCGTGGGCCGCTTCCTGGCCGTGGGCGTGTTCGGACATGGCGAGGGCTCCCGGTTAGATGAGGTAGACGATGGGGAACAGGAAAATCCAGACCAGGTCCACGAGGTGCCAGTATAGACCGGTGACCTCGACAGGCGTGTTGTACGCGGCGTTGAATTTCCCCGCGTTGGCCAGAACGATGGCCAGCGCGATCATCCCGGCGAGGACGTGGAGACCGTGGAAGCCCGTGAGCGTGAAGTAAGTGGCATAGAAGAGGTCGAAACCCGGGCCGTGGCCCGCATCCAACTTCGCCTTGTACTCGATGAACTTGATGATCATGAACCCGAAGCCGCACAGGATCGTCAGGATCAGGTTCAGCTTGATCTTCGGCGTGTTGCCCTTCTTCGAAGCGTGCACCGCCATGACCATCGTGAACGACGAGAAAATGAGGACCGCGGTGTTGAGCGCCGCGAGCACCTTGTTCAGGCCGTGCTGCCCGTGCGAAAACACTTCTCCCCGGTCGGCCGTTCGCAAAACGATGTACGCGGTGATGAAGCCGGCGAAGAACATGACCTCGCTGGCGAGGAAGAGCCACATCCCGAACTTCGAGATATCGAGGCTCGAGGGGTGATCGGCGTGAGCTTCTTCAACATGGGCCATGAGTTATTGCGCTCCTGTCAGAGGACGGCCTTGCCGGCCAGAAGGGCGAGCAGGCAGGGCAGGTAAAGGACCGAGGCGAAGAAAACCCGGCGGGCGCTTCCCCGCGACGGCGACATCGCGAACTGGATCCCCAGGACGAGGAACCCGATGCCAAGGGCCAGGGCGGCGGAGAAGTAGATGATGTCGAACTTGCCGGCGACGGCCGGGATCAGGGAGACCACGAGGAGAGCCTGGGACTGAAAGACGATCTGGCGCGCGGTCGAGCCTCCGTCCGGGTCGGTCACGGCCAGGAGCGGAAAGCCGGCGCGCGTGTAGTCCTCGCGCAGGTTCCAGGAAATCGCGAGGAAGTGCGGGAGCTGCCAGAAGAACTGGATGGCGAAGAGGACCCACGCATCAAAGGTCAGCGTGCCCGCGGCGGCGGCCCAGCCCATGAGCGGCGGAAGGGCGCCCGGGATGGCGCCGGCGATCGTGGAAAGCGAACTGCGGCGCTTCAGCGGCGTGTAGATCAGCAGGTAGGTCGCGACCGTGGCCACGGCGAGTCCCGCCGTCAGGAAATTCACCCGAAGCGCGAGCCATGCGGCGCCGGCCACGAAGCAGACGCCGCCGAACGCAGCGACGGCGCTCCCGTTCATCCGTCCCGTCGGGAGCGGCCGCCCGGCGGTCCGTTTCATCAGGCGGTCGGTGTCCGCTTCCATGAGCATGTTCAGTGAATTGGCGGCGGCGGCCGTGAGGAAGGTGCCGAAGAGCAGGTCGAAGACGGGGGCGAATTCGAGAACGCCGCGTGCCGCGATGAAATAGCCCGCGAGGGTGGAGACGAGGACCATCAGGCTGATGCCTGGTTTGGTCAGCATGACGTAGTCCGCGAAGGTGGCGAGCGCGCGCTTCACAGGACGGCCTCCCCCGCGAACGAGCCCGCGGTTGCGGGCAGGCGGAATGCGCGCCAGGAGCGGACGGCGAGAGCGACACTGAGGGCGTAGATCAGTCCGCCGAGGGCGAGGTGTCCCGTGATGGCGACGGTGTCGACGGCGGAGGAGTTGATGGAGCGGACGAAACCGCCGCGGACCAGGACGTAGGACCAGAGCCCCAGGAGAACCTGAGCGAATACGAGAGTGACGAGGGCGGCGGCGGTGAAGCCGAAGCGGCCACGGCGAAGGCATTCAGCGGCGGCCAGCAGGATCCCGAAAGTGACGACGATCGCGAACGTCGCGTGGACGTCGATCCACTGGCCGGTATGGCGGCGGATCGCGCCGAGGATGATCTGGAGGTACACGACGAACGAGGCGACCGTGGTGATCCAGGGGAGCCACGACGGTTCGGGGGCAGGCGCTTCGTCCTTCCAACGCCTCGATGTCACGACGGCGAGGGCGACGACGGTGCCGAAGAAGAGCTGCGCGAAACAGGCGTGAATGATGGCGATCACGGCGGGGCTGCCGACATGGTGCACGCGCAGTCCGCCCAGCGTTCCCTGGGCGCAGACGCCGAAGACGGCGAGCAGCCCGAGACGCTTCACCCACGCCCTCGAGTCCGACTTCCAGAGCACGAAGCAAAGCGAAAGGGTGAGCAACCCGACGAGGGTCGCGACGAGGCGGTGGCCATGTTCGAACAGGACGCCGCCGGTCATGCGCGGGAAGAACGTCCCGAAGGAGATCGGCACGAACCACCAGTCGGGCACGGCATCGCCCGAGGCCGTGGTGGTCACGAGCCCGCCTGCGAAGAGCAGGGCGAGCGTGGCCACCGCGGTCGTCAGCGCGAGGCGGTGCGCGGTCATTGAGCTAGTGCCCTCCGAGGCCGCCGGCCGACGCAGGTTCGTCCTGCGCGATCCAGTCCTTGGTGCCCTCTCCGGTCGAGTACTCGTAAGGTCCGCGATGCACGATGGGGACCTTGTCGAAGTTGTGGTACGGGAGAGGCGACGGCCCGGACCACTCCAGCGTGTTCGACTCCCAGGGGTTCCCGGTCGCGACCTTGCCCCGGTACATGCTCCAGAACAGGTTGAAGATGAAGATCAGCTGGGAGAACCCGAGGATGAACGCGCTGTGCGAGATCATCACGTTCATCCACTGGATCGGCTGCAGGTACTCGTAGACCATGTGCGTGGAAACACGCCTCATTGCGCCGGCTTCCCCAAGAATGTGCATGGGGAAGAAGACGAGGTTGAAGGTGATGAAGGTGAGCGTCCAGTGGATGTACCCGAGCGTGTTGTTCATCATGCGACCGTACATCTTCGGGAACCAGAAGATGAGACCGCCGAAGACCGCAAATAACGTTCCGCCGAAGACGACGTAGTGGAAGTGAGCTACGACGTAGTAGGTGTCGTGGATGAAGATGTCCACGGGGGTCGCGGCCATCCAGAGACCGGAGAGGCCGCCGATGATGAACATCGAGAGGAACGACAGGGCGTGCAGCATCGGGACGGTAAAGCGGATGCTCCCCTGCCAGAGGGTGGCGATCCAGTTGAAGCACTTCACGCCCGACGGCAGCGCGATGAGCATGGTGCTCATCATGAACGCGGTGCCGAGGCGGGGGTCCATGCCCGACTGGAACATGTGGTGGCCCCAGACGATGAAGCCGAGGCCCATGATGCCGGTCATGGAGACGACCATGACCTTGTAGCCGAAGATCGGTTTACGCGAGAACGTGGCGAGCAGGTCGCTGGCGAGGCCCATGCCGGGGAGGATGAGGATGTACACCGCGGGGTGGCTGTAGAACCAGAAGATGTGCTGCCAGAGCAACGGGTGGCCGCCGCCTGCGCGCCCGGTAGGCTCGCCCGAGATGGCGAGGTCGCGCGGGATGAAGAACGAGCAGCCGAACAGCTTGTCCATCATGAGCAGCATCATCGCCGAGGCGAGAACCGGGGTCGCGAGGAGCTGAAAGAGCGCTGTGACGAACTGGGCCCAGGTGACGAGCGGCATGCGCGTCCACGTCATGCCGGGTGCGCGGAGCTTGATGATCGTCGTCATGAAGTTCATGCCGCCGAGGATCGAGCTGAACCCGACGAGGAATACGCCGAAGAGCCAGAAAACCTGGCCGTAGTGCATCCCGGGGGCGCTGTTATTCAGGTCGGAAAGCGGTGGATACGAAGTCCAGCCGGCGCCTGCGCCACCGTCGCCGACGAAGAACGAGGCGAGGAAGATGAACCCGGCCGGAAGATACAGCCAGTAAGACAAGGCGTTCAGGATCGGGAACGCCACGTCGCGCGCGCCGACGTGAAGCGGAATCAGGAAGTTTCCAAACGCGCCGACGAGGATCGGGATGATGACGAGGAAGATCATCACCGACCCGTGCATGGTGACTAGCTGGTTGAATCCCTCCGGGCTGACGGCCCCGGTCGGGCCGCAGATCCAGGAATCCTTGAGCAAGTTCCCGATGACAGGAACCGTGGACTCCGGATAGGCGAGCTGCCACCGCATCAGCATGGCGAGTCCGCCGCCGACGATCAGGAAGAACAGAGACGTCACGAGATACTGCTTCCCGATCCACTTATGGTCGATCGAGAAGATGTACTTGCGGATGAATCCCGTCGGCTCGACGGGAATGTGTTCGTGGGGCGCCGGGTGCGCGTGGTCCTGGGCGTGCTCGCTCATTATTCGATCGCCTTATTCCAGGTGGGGTGGGCTTTGTCCCAGTTCAGTTTCCAGCGGCTCGTCGTCGTCTCCGGCGCTCCCGTCTTTGCGGCCTGTTCGCTGACGCCGGAGTACCACGCGGCGAAGACCTCGGGAGGATCGACGTAGACGAAGGAACGCATATTGAAATGCTGCATGCCGCACAACTCGGCACAGGCGATTTCGTAGCGGTGGAAGACGTAATCCACTTCGCCAATCGGCACTTCCTGGATCTTCCCCTGGTACCAGACCTGCGCCGTTTTCCTCTCGGCAGGCAAAACCTCGTACGAATACTTCTTCATCCCCTTCTTGATGGCCGCATCCGGCGCATCCGTAGAGGCTTCAACCAGCTTGTAAGCGAACGCCGTGCGCGTCGGGCTGTTCGTAATCGCCCAGGCCGTCTTCTTGCCCGCAAGCTCCTCGGCGCTGACGATCAGCATCTTCCCGGCCTTCAGGTCCCAGACCGAGAACTTGTCCATCGTGTACCACGTGCGACCCAACATGCCCGGCATCGCGTCGAGCTTTACGCGCGCATGCGGGACGAAGTAGGAGTGGATGACATCGGAAGAAGCCAGCTTGTTGAGTACTTTCTTTCCGATGGGAACGTGGATGCTGGTCGTGTACACGTCGTCCGCCGTTCCGAACTGCTTGTCGACCCCCGCGTAACGGAAATGCCACTCGTACTGCTTCGGGAACGTCTGGATTACCGTGACGTCCGGATTGCTCTCAGACGGAAACTTCAGCCGGATCTCCGTCCAGGTGTCCGCCTGCGCGATGCCGATCCCGATCAGGATCAGCGCGGGAATCACCGTCCAGATCACTTCGATCACGTTGCTCCCGTGCAGGTACTTCGCCTTGTGTCCCGGGCGCGCCCGGAACGCAATGCAGGCGAAAAGAAGCAGTCCTTCCGTGAGGAAAAAGAACGCCGCGACGATGATGTAGATCCCGAAGTACAGCCCGTCGACTTTCTCGCCGTACGCCGAATTCACGTTTTGCGGCAGCCAGTTCGGAATGGCGGCGGCGGGAAGCGCGGCAAAGAGCAGGAAGGCCGCGGCGGCGAGCGGGATGAGGAGTTTTGCGGATCCTTTCATCGGATCCCTCCAAGGGTGAAAAGTCCTGGTGAAGCGGCCCGGATTTTCCCGGGGATTAAGGGGCGAAGTACACCGGAACGCGGAATTTGTGTCAAGGAATGCGGTCCTTCCTAAACCGTGGAGGATTACGAGCTTCCGCGGAAAAGCACCCAGTAAATCAGGACGCCTGTTGCAGAAACGTACGCCCAGACCGGGACGGTGAACCGGGCCCATTTCTTGTGCGTTTCCCAGCGCCGGCGGACGGCCTTGACGATCACCGTGATGATCAGCGGAGGGACGGCGACGGCCAGGATCGTGTGGCTGATGAGCAACGCGAGGTAGAGCGCCCGTGCCGTGCCGGTCCCGGGGAAGCGCGTCGCGCCGGCAAGGTAGTGATATGTCAGGTAGCAGCCGAGGAAGACCGCGGAGCAGGCGACGGAGCCAAGTACGAGAGCGGCGTGCTCTTCGAAACGGCCCGCGCGAACGAAGCACAGCCCAAGGATGAGGAGGAGCAGGCTGGCCCCGTTCAGCGCGGCGTTCACGGCCGGCAGGCCATAAATCCCCGCGAGCGAGAGGGCCCGCGCATCCTTGCGAAGCTGCAGGATCTTGTCGGGATCATCGCTCGAGTAGGCGCCCCGGATCGCGCCTTCAGCATCCACCAGGACGAAGTACGAACTGTGCACGACCGAGTTCACCGCGTCGCCGGGATTGTCGCCGGTGTCCACCATCAGCCCGGCCGCCAGGGCGTTGCGTTTCTCGACGGACCCGGTAGAAACGAAGCGCCAGCGTTTCAGGTCAACCTTCGACTCGGTCGCGTACTTCTGCAGCGCGGCAGGAGTGTCGCGAGCGGGGTCCATGGAGAACGAGACAAGCACCACGCCCGGAGGCAGAACGCGATCGAGCTCCTGAAAACGCCCGAGCAGAACCGGGCAGACGCCCGAGCAGTTCGTGAACATGAAATCCGCAACCCACGCGCGCCCGCGCAAGGCCTCTTTCGTGATCGCGCGGCCGTCCTGGTCCGTGAGCGTAAAGGAGGGCGCTTCCCGGATGACCGGCAGGTCAGGCCTCGGCTGCAGCACCGCCCACAGCCCCAGCGCCGCCCCCGCGCCGAGCGCCAGCACGCCGGCCGCGAGCGCAAGGCGCTTCATGCCTTGTCCCCTTTTACCGAAACAGAGCACGCGACGAACGCCGCCGCGGCGCAACATGCGATGACGGCGAAGGAAGTGGCCATCCGGAACGGTTCCTGCGCGCCGGGAATGATGGCGGACTTGAGGGCGGAGAGGCCGTAGGCGAGAGGATTCGCGCGCATCGCGTAGCCCATCCAGGTTCGCGCGCCGGCGAGCGGGAAGAGCGCGCCCGAGATGAGCCACATCGGCATTAAGACGACGTTCATGATCCCGTGGAATCCTGCGACGGACTCCGATCGCCAGGCAAAGAAGAAGCCGACGGACGAGAGGAAGAACGCCGTGAGGGCGAGGGAAGCGGCGCCGGCAGCCAGGCCGACGGCCGAGAGCGGGAGTCCTACGGTCGGCGCCAGCAGCAGGAACGGGAACGCCTGCACGAACCCGAGCGCGGTGCCGCCGAGGACTTTCCCGAGCACGATGCTCGCGCGCGGCGCGGGCGAGGCGAGCACCGACTGGAGGAATCCCTCGCGGCGGTCCTCGATGATCGAGATCGACGCGAAGATCGACGTGAAGAGCAGGATCATCGTCGTCGTGCCGGCGAACGCGTACTTGAGGTAGTCACCTCCCTCTCCCGCGAACGACCGCCCGATCCCCGATCCCATGATCAGCCAGAACATCACGGGCGTCGCGAGGGCGCCGATGACGCGTCCGCGCTGGCGGAAGAACCGCACCAGTTCGCGCTTCGCGAGCGAGAAGGCGGGAAGCAGCATCAGTGGCCCTTCTTCGGCGCTGCCGGCGCCGGTTCTTCGACGAAGGACCGCCCCGTCTTGCGGACGAAGACGTCCTCGAGCGTCGGCTTCGACACCGTCACCGCTTCCACCTGCCCCGGGAACGACTCGACGAGCTGCGGCACGAACTCGTGGCCGCGGCTGCGCTCGATCCGGACCTGGCCGTCGAGGAGGCTGACGGGCGCCTGGAACTTTGCGGCGATCGCCTCTTTCAGCTTTACCGGTTCGCGCGAGCGGACGGAAATCACGTCGGTGCCGGACTCGGCGCAGAGGGAATCGGGTTTCCCGAGGGCGACGATCAGTCCGCGATCGAGAATCGCGACACGGTCGGACATCGCGCCCTCCTCCATGAAGTGCGTCGTGAGGAGCACGGTCGTGCCGTCCTTCTTCAGTCCTTCGAGGACTTCGCGCAGTTCGCGCCTCGCCCCGGGGTCGAGTCCGGCACTCGGCTCGTCGAGCAGCAGCACTTTCGGTCCGTGCAGCAGTCCCTTCGCGATCTCAACGCGCCGCCGGAGCCCGCCCGACAGTTTCTCGCAGTACTCGCCCGCGCGGTCGGCGACGCCGAAGCGCTCCAGCAGTTCCATGGCACGCTTCTTCAGGGAAGCGCCGCTCATCCCGTACATGTGCCCCTGGTAGATGAGATTTTCGAGCGAGGTCAGCTTCTTGTCCGTGCTCGTCGCCTGGAACACGACGCCGATCGCGCGCCGCACTGCCGCCGGATCAACGACGACGTCGTGCCCCTGGATCGACGCGATTCCGCGGGTCGGGGGCAGCAGCGTGGCGAGGATGCGGAAGAGCGTCGTCTTGCCTCCGCCGTTCGGGCCGAGCAGCCCGAAAATCTCCCCCTCGCGGACCTCAAATGTCACCCCGGCGAGCGCCTTCCTCTCGCCGAATTCCCTCTCGAGCGCGCGGACAACGATGGCGGGGCCAGTCACGGTGTCATGCTGTACCCGCGATGACGCAACTTGGCAAACGCTAATCGCCGGGTTCATGGCGCGGAGAACTCCCCTTCGACGGAAGCGTTCGCGCCGCGTTTCACCTCCACCTCGATGTCGCGCGTTCCGAGCTTTTCGTGCCAGAGCCGCAGCGTGACTTTTCCTTCCGGAACGCCCACCAGGCGAAATCGCCCGTCATCGCCGGTTACGGCATGGAAAGGGTGCTTGAAGACACCGACCCACGCGCGCATCCAACCGTGAATGTCGCAGCCGCACCGGAACGGTTCTTCGGCCACCATGAAGGTCCTGTGCCGGGTATTCGTCGTGAGCAAGTCGATCTGCAGGGCCGACTGGCTGAAGTTATCGGGTTCGTTCAGCCGCGGAAAGGTGTGGAAATTGTGGTTGGTGTCGTCTTCGTTGCGCACTTCGAGCGGTTGCCGCGCCTGGATCGTCATGACATGAGGCGCGTAGACGCACCCGGCCTGCTTCAGGATGACCGCCTCGGCGGGCACCGGCCAGGAGTACTTCGGGTCGAGGCCCTTGAGAACCCAGGCCATCACGTTTTTCAATCCTCCGCCGTCGCCGACTTCGACGCTCTCTTCCAGCAGAGAAGCCCCGGGGTGGAGGCAAGCGCAGGCGGGGTCGGACATGTCGATCGGCGCTCGATTCGGTGGGGTTCCCGCGAAGCGAACGCGGCCGGAAATCGATCCGAGCGAATCTTCCGGAGGCAGCAGGACGGCGACCGGCACCTGGTTCCTGTGGGGCGGCGGCGTGGCTTTCGGGGGTGCGCAGGTCGCGTGGCAGCCCGGGACGGCCGCGGCAAGAACGGCGACGCCAATTCGTCGGAGCATCGGGGCGCGCATGTCGGCCACCTTGAGTGAGAGATCCCCCTCCGGAACGCAAAGGACGTACCCCGCGCTCCCCCGGCGTCGTCCTTCCAGGGTGCGGCGACCTTGCGCCGAATGCGCCAGTCGCGCCGAAACTTTCAATTCCAGCGAAATGAGCCGCACAAAAAAAAGCGGGAGCGCATCGAAGCGCTCCCGCCGTTTCAACAAGGTCGTTCCTGCCAACTACCGACTAGCAACTCCCCACTGCCTTTCTACTCCCCGAACTCGACGCTCGCCGCTTCAGCGCCCTTGTCCTTCAGCGTCACCTGGGCTTCTTTCTTCCCGAACTTTTCGTGCCAGACCGTGATCGTGTACGTTCCCGGCGGAACGTCCTTCAGCGTGACCGTTCCGTCCGCGCCCGAAACCCCATGGTACGGGTGCTTGAACACGCCGACCCACGCGCCCATCCAGCCGTGAATTTCGCACTTCATCTTCAGCGGCACTTCCGGCTGCGTGAAAGTCCGGTCCTTCGAGCCGGTCGTCAGCGTCAGCGAAGTCTTGGGGGCCTGGCTGAAGTTGAACTCCGGGTTCGCCTTCGACGTCGCGTGGATGTTGTGCTGCACGCCGTCGCTGTTCTTCACTTCGATCGACTGCTTCGTCATCATCGTCAGGACGTGCGGCTTGTAGATGCAGCCGGACTGGTCCACGAGGACGGCGGCGGCCGGCGCCTTGAAGACGTATTTGGCGTCGAGGCCCTTCTCGATCCAGACCATCGCGTTCTGAAGAGTCCCGCCGGAGCCGGGGACGACGGTTTCGTCGAGGGCCGGTTCAGAAGCGTGCGCCGCGGCGCATTCCGCGTCCGACATGTCGATCGGCGCGCGCGCAGGGGCGGCGCCTTTCAGCTTCACGGTGACCGTGATCTTCCCGACCGTCGCCGCGTCGGGCTTGACCTCCACGGTGTTGTCCGGGACCGGCGCGCCGCCGCCGCCACCTGCGCCTCCGTCGGCGGGTTTTTTCTCTTCGGTCTTGCCGCAGCCCGACAGCATGGCCATCGCCAGCGCGACGACCAGGCTGCACTTCAGGACGTTTGTCATCTTCTTGCTCCTCTTTCTGGGATGAAAATGGCCTGCTCTTTCAGCAGTGGTTTATTTTCCGTGAAGGCTCCAGATGTACTCGCGGAGCGAATCCTCGTCCTCCGGTTTGATCTGGACTTCGTTGTAGCTGGTCATGCCGACGCCCGGCGCAAACGCCTGCGGATCGCGGATCCAGGGGCCGAACCAGTCCTTCTGGAGCCGCGGCGCAACTTTGGCGAACGCAGGCGCAGGATTGTCCGTCGTGAGCTTCCCCCCGGCAACTACGTGGCAGCTCGCGCACTTGTTCTCATCGAAAACGGCCTTCCCCTTCGCCAGCATCTTCTCCCGCGCCGCGGGGTCGAGGGGCGGTTCGTACCGGAAGGGAGTCCGCTCGCCTGACAGATATGAGAAGTGCTGGACGATCAGGGTCGCTTCGTCGTCGGTAAACCCGAACGTCGGCATGCGCACGCCGCGCTTCGCCGGATCGACCACTCCCCTGTCGTCCGCGCCCGACAACCATGGACGGATCTCGGTGGGCGCTTTCAGGAAGGAGAAGAGCCACTCCGGGTTCACTTTTGCGCCTTCGCCGACGATGACCGGCGGGGCCTTGTTGTCCTTTTCGGAGATGTTCACGAGATACCGGATCGCGCCCTCGTTCTCGCCGTAGACGATGACTTCGTGGATGTTGTTGTTGAGCAGGTCTTCCACGACACGGCCTTTCAGCCACGTCCCCTTCTTCACGAGGATGACGATCCCCTTCTTCTTGAGGATGGCGAGTTCCTCGTCGCTGATTCTGTCCACCTGGCGGCCGTCGTTGAGAATGTTCCGCGCGGCGTAGATGTTCATCCCGTTGATCACGCCGATGTTGTTCTCGCCGTCCACCGAGCCTGTCACGGCCACGCGGGTCGGCCAGACGCCCGTCTTGTGGCAAGAAGCGCAGTTCGAGAGCGTGACAAGGCGCTTTCCGCGGTCGATCACGGTGTCTTCGTTCGACATGTTGCGCTTGTAGAGCGGGTTCACCACCTCTCGCCGGAACGACAGCACGTAGGTCGTCAGCGCTTCGATGTCGTCCTGTGTCAGGTTGAATTTCGGCATTCTCAGCCTGTCCTCGTACGCCATAATGCGACCGCCGTCGTAGGTCCTCGGATCGGCGAGCTTCGCCCGGACCCAGTTGATCTTGTCGTTGGAAAGCGGGTGGTGGCCGTGCTGCAGGTCATGGCGGAAGCCGAAGTCGAATTTCGTGATGTCCTTGGTCCCGGTCGAATTCGAGCCGGTGAGCTCGGCTCCGATTTTCTTGGTCTTCTCGAACTTCTTCACGTCGTGGCAGCCGAAGCACCCCATCTGGCCGATCGCCTTCTCGCCGAGCCAGAGAAGCTTGCCCTGCGGTGAAAGCTCCTTTGCCTCCTTCTCCGCTTGCGCCATCGACATCGCGCCCTTCTTGAAGTCGATGATCGTCCGCTCCAGCACGGCTTCGTCTACCGGTGGCGACTTGCGGTCCTCAAACTTGTCGTGATGCTTCAGCGACAGCAGGTACGCCGTCGCGTCCGCGGCCTCCTGGTCGGAGAGGCGCAGGTTCGGCATGTTCGTGGCGTGGAAATACTGGCTCGGGTCCTTGAGCCAGGCGTACGTCCATCCCGGGTTCAGCTTGCTCCCGACTCCCGCCAGGTTTGGCCCGAACGAACGGTACTGGTCCCCCTTCTCTTCCGGCTTGTCCAGAACGTGGCACGCGATGCAGCCGACAGCCTCCACCAGCTGCTTCCCTTTCGCGACATCGCCCGCCGGCGGCGCCGGATACCCGGCCTTCGGAACCCCGGGCAGATTCTCGTTCTCCCACAGGTACTCGACGATCCCCTGGATCATCGCCTGGTTCCGCTTCTCCACGTCCGCCTTCTCTTTCTCGTTCAGCGCCGGCGACGTGTAGAACGGCCTGGGCATCTTCGTGGTCGGCCGGAATTGCGTCGGATCCGCAATCCAGTTGTAGGCCCAGTCCTTCGTAACCTTGTACTTCAACCCGTAGAGGCTCGGCCCGGGCTTCCGAAGGTCTTCCGTCCCCGCAATCGGATGGCAGCCGTAACACCCCACCGTCTCCAGCAGGCGCTTTCCTTCATTCAGCTTGTCCGCCATCGTCACGCGGTGCTGCGTCGAATGGCACTTCGTGCACGACGCCTCCACGTACGGCGTCGGCAGCATCGGCGTGTCGTAGTGCGCCACGGGCTTCCACGAGTACTTCTCTTCCCACTTCTTTTCCTGCTCCGCGTTCTTCGGCGTGTGCGCCGCATAGATGAAGTCCACCGATCTCCCCTGACCGTTGTGGCAGATCGTGCAGCCGAACTTCGAAATCGGGTGCGGCGAATTGTCACCCACGTACAGGTCCAGGTTCGGATGGCTGAAGAACGCCGGCGACGTCCCCTCAGGCAGGTCCGACTTCGTCCAGCCCTTCGACTTGCTGATCGCCAGGTGGCACGTCGTGCACCGGTCGATCTTGAAGACGCTCGATTCGAAGTTCACGTCCTCGAGGAAGTGCGGCAGGATGTTCTGGTCAATTTTCTCGGTCGGGGCGACGAAATCCATGCCGGGCGCGTTGAGCAGCAGTTTCGCCAGGCTCGGCTCGAGCTTCGCGATCTGCCGCTTCTTCGCGTCCAGGTCCGTCTCGATCTTCGCGATCTGCTTCCCCACCTCGACCGTGTCCTTCAGGATCACGGCAATCTCCGCCGCGAATCCCCTGTCGATCGCGTCGAACTTCTCCCATTCCTTCTTCGCTTCGATCGTTTCCTTGTTCTTTTCCTCGAAGCGCAGCTCAGCGGCATCCATGTCCTTCTTGAGCCCGGGCAACACGGCCTCCGCGTGGGCGGCGCCGTCCTTTCCCTTCAGCTCCTCGGCATGCTTCTTCGCGTGCTCGTAATCGACCGCCGATTTCTCGGCCTTGAACTTGAACGTGTCCGCTTCCGACTTGTCGAACTGGAACTCCTGGACGGCCTTCTCCATCGGGCCGCGGTTCTTTTCGCGTTTCTCGTTGATCTCATCGATGGACTTCTTCTTCTGCTCGACCACGCTCTCCGCCGACTTGAGCTGTTCGCGCAGGGCGCTCAGTTCCTGGCCGCGTTCGGAATTCTTCAGGGCGCTCTCGATGTCTGCGCGTTCCTTCTCCGCCTTCTTCAGGGCGAGCTCGTTGAAATCGCGCTGGAAATGTTTCCAGTTGCGGTCGTAGTCCTGCCACGTCATCCAGACCGTGACGGCGATGAGCAGGATCGACGATGCGAAGAAGAGCCTGTTGAGCGTGGGCATGTCATACAGCGTGTCGCTCAGTGGGTCGGCCGGCTTTGGCATGGGGCCTTGGCTCCGGTACTAGGCTTTTGAGAAGAAAACCAGGTTGTGCGGACGACGATCTTCGAGCTCACCATTCGACTCGCTACGCTCGCTCAGGGTGATCCGGGCCCGACTTTACGTGTTGGCTTCAAGCATGGCTTTCGTGGCCCGGATCAGATGTTGAAGAAGTACTCCGGGATAGCCACGACGTACTTCAGGTTGAAAGTCCAGCGTGTCAGCATCTTGATGACCATGCCCGCCATGACGAGCACGTGGATGATGAAGACGCTGTACCGGACCATCCCCAGGGACTCGTAGAACTTCCGGAACAGCGGCACGAAGCGGACGAGGGCGCCCGGGAGGATGACGAAGTACCCGAGGAGGAGAAGGATTCCCCAGATCTCCCGGATGAACCAGTTGTGCGGCATGCCGACGCTGAACGCCTTCAGGTAGACGAGCTCGGACAGGTTGACGTTCGTGAGAGGCTCGAGCTTGTGGATGTCCCACGTCTCGTACGGGCCGAAGAAATTCCAGTTCGGGCCGCGAAGGAAGGTGCCCATGAAGATGAGGAGCACCCAGGTGACGATGAACCCGAACATGAAGACGGAAATGGCGAACTTGCGTTCCTTGAACGTGTAGTAGCCGTTCCCCTTCGGATTCTTGTCGATGTACGGGAGCATCATGAGCCCCGTGATGATCATCGTCGGCAGGACCACGCCCGCGATCCACGGGTCGAAGTACACGAGCATTTCCTGCAGCCCCAGGAAGTACCACGGCGCCTTCGACGGGTTCGGGGTCTTCGCGGGGTTGGCCATCTGCTCGAGCGGGGCCTTGAGCGCGATCGACCACAGGATCAGGAAGACGGTGAACAGGATCAGGCAGATGAACTCGATGTACACCAGGTCCGGCCAGACGAACGTCTTCTCCGCTTCCTTGGCCTCCGCTTCCTTCGGCGGCAACCCCTGCTCGAGGCGTTCGTCGTTGAGCGCCATCTGGCGGAAAGCGAGCCAGACGAAGAAGCCGACGCTCGCGACCATCATGACGATCGGGACGTTGTCGGGAAGCGACGCGACCGTGCTGAATTGCGGATCCTTGTAGCTGATGAAGAGCAGGAACGCCGAGACGATGGCAATCGGGCCGGCGACCTTCGGCTTCGTGAGCACGCGGTAATACTTCATCCCCAGCATCAGGCCGACCGTCGAGAGCGTGACGAACACGGCGGCGCTTCCGACGATCGAATTCACCAGGCCCGTGTACCACTCGGGTGGCTGCCAGGCGAGCAGGTTCAGGGTGTTCATGGTTTACATGGGCCCCGAAATGCCGCCGTCCTTGCGGACGCGCCAGAAGTGAGCAGCCATGAGCGTTGCGGCTGCGAGCGGGAAGGCGACGCAGTGGAGCACGTAGAAGCGCAGCAAGGCGGCCGGCGCAACGAACCGCCCGGCGAGAAGGCCGTAGCGGACGTCGGATCCGGCGTGAACGAGGGAGATGTCGCCGAGCTTCAGGAACGAGGCGCCCGGGCCTTCATGACCGACGACCGGGGTCGCGCGCGCCATGTTGGTGCCGACCGTGACGGCCCACATCGCAAGCTGGTCCCACGGCAGGAGGTAGCCGGTGAACGAGAGCAACAGCGTGAGCACGAGGAGAATGACGCCGATGTTCCAGTTGAATTCCCGCGGTGGCTTGTAACTGCCGGTCAGGAAGACGCGCATCATGTGCAGCCAGACGGTGATGACCATCGCGTGCGCGCCCCACCGGTGGATCTCGCGCATGATGCCGAGCGGGATGTCCTCACGAAGAGACACGATGTCCGCGTACGCGAACTCGGCCGTCGGGCGGTAATAGAACATCAGCAGGACGCCGGTCACCGTCTCGACCAGGAACAGGAAGAACGTCAGGCCGCCCATGCACCACGTGTACTTCATCCTGATCCCGCTCTTGCGGATCTTCGGCGGATGCAGGTGCAGGAACACGTTCGACATCACCGCCAGCGTGCGATTGCGCGGCGTGTCGGGCATCCCGTGCCGGAAGATCGACGTCCAGATCTGGCCCGACCAGAACTGGTCGATCAGCGACGGCTTCTTCCCGGGCTCCGGATGCTTCGGTCCCTCCGGCGGCGGCGGCGGGGCCGCAGGCGGCGGAGGCGGGGGCGGCGGTGCTTTCACTTCAGCCACTTCTGGTCTCCTCTGTTCGTCCTGACCACGGTGCTGTTTCCAAGGGCGCCCGTCACCACTTCCCCCCATCGCTTCGGGAGGGGAAGAGAACCGTCTAGATCACGGGAATGAACGAATCCGGGTCGTCCCACTGACCCTTCTCGAACTGGAACTTCTTCGACTTGTCCACCAGCATCTGGCCGTCGTCGAGCATCTTGATCGCCGCGCGTTCCAGCGGTCGCGGCGCCGGGCCTTCGAAGTTGACCCCGGTCGCGCGGAAGCCTGACCCATGGCACGGGCACTTGAATTTCCCCTCGTTCGGCAGCCAGTTCGGCGTGCAGCCGAGGTGCGTGCAGATCGTCGTCAGCGCGAAAATCTTCCCCTGCGTGCGCACGACCCACACACCGTTGGTGTCCTTGAATTTCTCCTCGACGTAATCCGGCGGATAGTCGTCCGGGAAACCGACCTTGACCGTCGCCGGCGGCTCGTAGAGAACGTTCGGGAACATGAAGCGCGCCGTCACGGCGCCGCCTGCCGCGGAAGCGCCCGTGAAAGCGCCCCAGCCTAGAGTGGACCAGGAGACGAGGCCGAGAAATTTCCGGCGCGACAACTCCAGCTGGCGCTTTCGAGGATCTTCTTCTTCCTTCTTTGCCGGCGTGCTCTTCGGCGGCTGAACGATCGCTCCCGGCGCCATCGGTGTCATCCGCGCGTACCCGGGCTTGGGCTCGCCCGCGACTCCCGTCGTCGCCGTCCCCGGCGCACCGGGCGCCACGGCCTTGCCCGCCATCAATGAAGCCGCCGCGACCGCCGCTTCCGCTTCCGGCGTCATGCCGGGCTTCGCTGGCAGCACCGGAAGCCCCGGCTCGGCCGGGACTGCCTGGCTGACTTTCTCCTTCGGAGGAGCCGCTGGTTTCGGGGCCGCAGGCTTCGCAGGCTCTGCCTGCTTCGGCGCTTCCGGCTTGGGCTCTTCAGGCTTCTCAGGGTCCGCCATACGTCCTCCAGGTGCTTACGATTTTCCCAGGGCTTCCAGCGCCGTTCCCGCCGCCTGCCGCACTTCCATCGAACGATCCGAAGTGCGAAGCGTCTCGAGGAGCGGACGGAAACTCACGTCGTTCAGTTCGAGCACGCCCTTCATGGCGTTCACCATGACTTCGTCGACCATTCCGGAAGCGATCGACGCGTCTTCCGGTTTCACGGTTTTCTCGAGGTAAGCGCGGTCGAGCATGGTGCGAAGGGTGTTGGCCGACTCGATCTCCCCCCAGCGCGCCAGCGCGAGGGCCGCGTTCCAGCGAACGTCGTCCACCGGCGAGCGGAACGCGCCGTAGATTGCCGCCAGCGCCCCGGCGCGAACGCTGTCTTCCAGCGTCGGACGCCCTTCTGCAGCGCGGCGTTTAGGGCTGAAGAGTCCGAGAGCGAAGACGCCGGCTTTGCGAAGGCCGTTGTCCTCGTGATTCGCGAACTCGATCAACTCCGGGATGACGGCGACTTCGCCGATCGAGCCTGCGGCCTGGATGGCGGCGACCTGCGTGGCGCCGTCCTTGTCGTGCATCGCGGGCCGGACGACGGCCATCGCCGACGGGTTGCGAAGGGTGCCCAGAATAGTCACGAGGTAGGTCCGGGTCCGCATGTCGTCCTGGTCCCCGGACGGCTGGATTTCCGAGAAAGCCCGCATGATTTCGGGGACCAGCTTCGGGTTGCTCCGCGCCTCCGGGTCGCGCACCAGCCGCGAATTCAGGTCGTAGGCGACCTGCCACCGGGCCGAGCCGTGCTGGAGGCGGATCTCGTTCACGAGAAGAATCGGATCCTTCTCCTCGGCGGTCATCATCTTGACCCCGACGAAAATCCCGACCGCCGTGATGGCGATCAGCATCGGGATAAGGAAAAACTGGCTGACAATCGACGTAAAGCGCTGCTCCCCTTCCACGAGGTTGGGGATTTCAGGCGGCGGATTAAAGGTGGCCACTTTCTCAGCCATGAGGCGCGGAAGTTTCGTGGAATTCATGGTTTTCGTCAACGAAATGGGGAAACCCGGTGCTTTCAAAGCAACCGATGTTCCAGAAATGTTCGCCCTCGGCAATTGGAGTGGACGAAAGGGGTTGCGCTTCAAGGGCGGTTTGGCGAGGCCAGGCGGGGGGTACCGCGGCGCCGCGGCTGAAGCGCAAATGCCGCGGCCTAGAGCGTTCCGGACAGTCCCCACTTTGACATCTTGCGCTGAAGCGTCCGCCGGTCGATTCCCAGCACCTTCGCGACGCGGGTGACGTTTCCCCGTTCCTTGTCCAGCAGCCCCGCCACGTGCCGTTTCTCCGCTTCGTCCAGCGACTCCGTCGCGGCCCCGCCCCGGCGCGGCCCGGACGACAGGAACGAGGTGTCGATGGAGCCAGGCGGCGAGAGCAGAACGGCGCGCTCCAGGACGTTGAACAGTTCGCGCACGTTGCCGGGCCAGTCGTGCACCGACAGCCGTTGCAGCCCCTCGGCCGGCACGTCCGCTATGCCCCGCGCCTTCGCCGTCGCGTTTTTCGACAGGAAATGCTCGACCAGTAGCGGGACGTCCTCCAGGCGTTCGCGAAGAGCGGGGACGCGGATGCGGACGACGTTGAGGCGGAAAAGAAGGTCGGCGCGGAAGCGCTGGGCTGCGACTTCCTCCTCGAGATTGCGGTTGGCGGCTGCGACGATGCGAACGTCGACCCGGCGCTCTCGCGTCGAGCCGACGGGGCGGAATTCCTTCGTCTCGATCACGCGAAGGAGGGCGGCCTGTACCGGCGGGGGCATGTCGGCGATTTCGTCGATGAAGAGGGTGCCCTGGTGGGCGACGTCGAGGAGGCCCTCCTTGGGCTTGCTGGCGCCGGTGAACGCGCCTTCGACGTGGCCGAAGAGTTCGGACTCGAGGAGTTGCTCCTTGAGGCCCGCGCAATTGATGACGACGAACGGGTGGCGGGCGCGGGACGAATCGAAATGAAGGGCGCGCGCGACGAGCTCTTTCCCTGCGCCGGATTCTCCCTCGATGAGCACGGGGGTCGGCGAGTCCTTGACCTGCTTGATCAGCGCGACCAGTTCGCGGATCGGCCGCGATTTCCCGATGATTCCCTGGTAATTCGATCCGCGGGCGAGCGCGTCGGCCAGCCGGCGGTTCGACGCGGCCAGCTCTCCGCGCTCTGCAGCCTTCAGAAGAGATGACTCGATCTCGGCCAGCTCGCAGGGCTTCGTCAGGTAATTGTAGGCCCCGGCCTTGATCGCCTCGATCGCGCTCGGGATGGAGCCGTGACCGGTCAGGAGGATCACTTCCACGCCGGGCTGCTCCGCCTTGATCCGCTTGAGCAGCTCCACGCCGTCCATCCCGGGCATTTTCAGGTCCACGAACGCGACGTCGAAATCGGCGGCCTTTAATTGACGCAGTGCGTCATTCCCGTCCGCCGCAGCGGAAACCTGGTGCCCGCGTTTCGCCAGCGCCACGGAAACCGTGCGCCGGAACGTTTCGTCGTCGTCGACCAGGAGGACGCGGATGACCATGGGAAGCGACAGGCTACCCGATCGGAAGCATCAGCGTCACACTCGTCCCGCGCCCCTCGGCGCTCTCGATCGCGATCTCCCCCTTCAGGTCCCGCATGATCGCGTACGACACCGGCAGGCCCAGGCCGGTTCCTCGACCCGGGGCTTTCGTCGTGTAGAAAGGCTCGAAAACCCGTTTCAGCGCCTCCTTTCCGATTCCCGGCCCGTTGTCCTCCACGCGAACCGTCACCTCCCCCATGTCGCAGCCCGCGAGCACCCGCACTTTCGCCCCGTCGCGGCCTTCGACAGCATCCAGCGCGTTCTTGAGCACGTTGACGACGACCTGGCCCAGCGCTCCGGCGTCGGCCCGCACGCTCGGCAGGCCCCGGGGAACTTCCACCTCGACGCAGGCGGCCCTGGCTCCCGACTCGCGCTTCACCAGCTCCACCGCATGCTTCACCACCTCCCCCGCGTCCGTTTCTTCCAGCTGCAGCTCGCGCTTGCGCGCCAGGTCGAGAAGCGCCCGCGTGATTTCCTTGCAACGTTTCGTCTCGCGGACGATGTCACCCAGCATCTGCGAGCCCTCGCTCCCGCCCGGAGTCCCCTCCTTCACGACTTCAGCCGCGACGAGAATCGACCCGAGCGGCGTGTTGAGCTCATGCGCAATGCCCGCCGCGAGTTCACCAATCGCGGCCAGTTTCTCCGCCTGCGCCAGCCGTTCGCGGCTTTCGACGAGTTCCGCCTGCTTCGCCCGGAGACCCGACATGATGGTCGTGCCGAAGTAGGCCGCCGCGCCGACCGTCGCCGCGAACGCACCGAGACGCCCGAGCGCGAAAGACTTCGATACCTCATTGGGCTGGCCCAGGATCGGATGCCGCGGACAGGCGAGCGCCCCCGTGACGAGGTCCGCGGTCGTAAGCCCGCCAAACAAAACGGCCGCCAGCACGGCAGTCAACCACGCCGTGCGCGGCGCAAAGAGGATCGACGCAATGATCACGTGAAAAACGTAGAAGAACGCGAACGGGTTGCCGCTTCCGCCCGCAAAATGCATGAGGAAGGTCAGCACGATCAGGTCGGTGACGACCTGAAGCGCAGCACTCGCCTCGAGGGCCGCCTTCCTGCGGTTGAGCAGTTCAAACACCGCGTTAGCCACGACGAGCACGGCCGTCCATTCATAGAGAGGCGCCGCGTGGCCGATGCGGCCGAGTCTTGAAGCGGCGGCAATGGTCGCGACAACGGCGGCCACCGCGATCCAGCGGAGCCGGACGAGCCAGCGCAGTCGCGCGTCGAGTGCCGTTACTTCGAATGACATGGCTCGAGTGTAGCGCCGCTCGCAGCCTACCGGCGCTTGTTCGGTTTCCGCTTCGCCGCCGCCCGCGGCTTGCTCTTCGCCGCGGCTTTCCCCTGGACCGGCGGTCGCGGCGCGTTCTGCCAGAGTCCCACGATGTTCCCGTCCGGGTCGGCGACGAGGGCGAACCATCCGTGGCCGGGGACTTCCATCCGCGGGCGCACCAGCTTGCCGCCGTTCTCCTGGACGCGCTGCACCATGGAGTCCACGTGATCCACCGAGATGTAGTTCGTGATCATCCGGGGAATGCCGGGAGGAGGATTCCAGAGGCCGCCGCCGATTTCACCGTCTCCCGTGGAGAACAAGACGTAGTCCAGCGCCGGCGCATCCTGGAACTTCCAGCCGAAGACTTTGCCGTAGAATTTCTTCGAGCCTTGCGGAGACGCGCAGGGGATCTCGATGTGGCACCACGAACCCTGCTTCTGCCCTGCCATGGGAATCTCCGGAAAGGGTGACCGGGGCGGATGTTGGAAGCGCCCCGGGCGCTTCGCAAGAGAAATGGCCGCGGTCTGTTGACCGTCCCCGGGTCCATTGCTATTCTCCGCGCCCCTTTCGCGTCCTTAGCTCAGCCGGTAGAGCAAGTGATTCTTAATCACTGGGTCGAAGGTTCGAATCCTTCAGGACGCATTTCGAGTGGTGGCTTGAAAAAAGTCGCGGGTCGGGGGGCGCACAAAAGGACGCGCGCCC
>JBBTCT010000026.1:0-103385 GCA_038060895.1 Planctomycetota bacterium | reverse complement strand
CAGGCGTGTCAGGGGATTTCCAGGGCTGAGCCGCTAATCACAGCCGCCAGGCACACGGCTGCGCTGGCCGCGATCCTGACGGCTCTCGTCCGCCACCAGCTGCGGACTTCCCCGATGTTCGTGGTTACTTCACCCAAGCCGAGTGAGGGGAAGTCGATGCTGGTCGACGTCATCTCCAAGATCGCGTGCGGGAGGGAAGCACCTCGAAACTCGTTTCGTACGGACGAATCCGAAATGCGGAAGCTAATCTTCACGACAGCTGCAACGCAGGAACCGATCGCGTTGCTGGACAACGTTAGAGATCGGCTCGAGTCGTCAGAATTGGAAGGTGCGCTGACCGGCTGCGAGTTGATCGAGCGGACCCCTCACCAGTTCCGCTTCAAAAGGGCGAAGATGTGCGGGACCTGGTTCGCAACGGGGGTGGACGTCAAGACCGGGACGGAGATGGATCGGCGAGTTGTCCGCATCAATCTGGCCTCGAGCATGGACGAGCCTCAACTCAGGACGGGTTTCCGTCACGACCCGCTCCTCGACTGGGTCGGGGCGAGCCGTGGCAGCCTGGTCTCGGCCGGCCACACCATCCTGCGTGCCTACATCACCGAAGGCTGTCCTCAGAAGCCGGGCCTCTCCGGGTTCGGATCCTTCGAAGACTGGAGCAGGCTGGTGCGCGGCGCTCTGATCTGGATTGGAATGGAGGACCCGAGAGCGAGCGCCGCGGCAGTGGAAATCCGGCCGACGGGGATCTGTACTCCCGTGGTCACCAACGGGCACGTTTCCGATCGCGGCGCTGATCAGGCAATTGGGTCGACGAGCGCATCCCCGAGGGAGTACGAGACCGGGCTGCTTTCCTGCTGGCACGTCGCAATCGGGGAGCGAAAAGTGACAACGAAACAGCTCCTGGAGTTCCGGGCGGAAACTCCGACGCAGGAGGTCGCGCACGCAGGGCTGATGAAGATTCTGCGGGAGGAGTGTGTGAGCGACGACGGCAAGGCGCTGTCCCCGAGAGCAATCGGCCAGCTGTTGAGCCAGCGGATTGACCAGCCGGTGAGCGGACTGGTGCTGCGCAGCGTTGGGCGTGGCAACGGTGGCCAGCGATGGTGGCTGAGTGACAAGTCATAGTCGAGCGGCGTGCAGGGCGTGTCGATCGTGCTGAGGGTGACGACCAAATTTCATCCTCAGCCGGTCGACGTCTCGCTCCCGACGAAGGGAATCTGCGTCCGAACGCTGACAGCCAGCCGCCAGTATGGTCTTACCCGCCTAACCACCCCGGCAACGGGGCCTTCAAAGGAGGCGGAGATGAGGCAGTCCAAGTGGAACCGGGCATCGCTGGAGCGGCGGTTCGAGGAGTTCAACGACACGTTCTGGGACGGGAAGCTTTCGCGCTACAAGATCCGGGCGCGGCGGCTGTCGAGCTACAAGGAAGGTTGCGGGGGAACAATCGACAAGGGCCACCGCGAGATAGTGATCGACACGTTCACCTTCAAGAATGACGCGGAAATCATGCACGCCCTTCTTCACGAAATGTGCCACGCCGCCGACGCGTCCGCCGGGCCCGGCAACTATCGGCACGGGTACGGCTTCTGGGAGCAGGTCGAGATGCTCATGCGGAAGGGCGTTCCGTATCCAGTTACAGAGGGCGACATGCCGGGCTTTCGAAATCCTGTCCTTGCCCTCCCGCTCAGATTCCCGCATGCCCGAGCCGCCGCGGAAGAGCTGGAATTGTGCGAGCCCCAGAGTTCCTTCCTTGACGTGCCCCGAGCCTTCATCAAAGAAGCGATCGAGCACGCGGCAAAGTTCACCCCGGACTGGCCCGTGGCAAGAGAATCAGTGGGATGTGTCTTCGGCCTCATCGATGTCGGCCTCCAGCCGATCAATGTTCGAGCCGCGCGGATCCTTCGTTGTGGCGAACGGCACTTCAACGAATTTCGGGCCCGGCTGGATATGCCGACGGAGGTGAAACGTGGTTGAGAGGTGGTGGACCCTTCTGGCCCGAGGGCCAGACGCGCTGCAGGCCCTTGCTGAAATTCCGCCTAAAGCGCTGAGAAGTGGGTGCCCACGCCTGTCTTACCCGCTTACCCACCCGGAAACGGGGCATTCAAAGGTGACCGTCTGATGATGGAAGGAAGCATGCACGTGAAAGAGGGTCGTGGAGCGCCGTACGCAATCTTCGGCGAACTGCTCGCCGACCCGACGCTTTCCCCTCAGGCCAAGCTGGTGCTGATGGTCCTCAACGGTCCTTGCGGAAGCGGCGGTCCCTCGGACAAGGCGGAGATCGCCAGGCGCTGCGCCGTGCCGCTCAAGAGGATCGACAGGTGCCTTGTCGAGCTGGACATCAACAGTCAGGAGGAACTCGAAGAATTCGTAGACCGCTCGGACGGAGTCTGAACAGGTGTCCAAGCCCGTTCAACCTTCTGCCCAGTCAAGGGTTACGGAATTCAGTTCTGCGCGCTGACAACGATGCCTCTCTGAATGTCTTACCCGTCCTAACCGCCCCCGCAAACGGGGGCCCATTCAGGAGGCGGGTATGAACAGGGCAAAGTGGACGAGTGAGCGGTTGTCGGAGTTGTTTCAGAAGTACAACGATCGTTATTGGGACGGAAAGGTGCCGCCCTTCTTGGTGCAGGCCCGGCCGATGAAGAAGTCGGACGGCGACTGCATCGGGTTCTGCAACAGCGAAGATGGCAGGATCGTCATCGACGTGGGGCGCCACGGATCCGACCGGAGCGTTCGGCGCACGCTTCTTCACGAAATGTGTCACGCGGCGGACAAGACGCGGTCGCTGAGCGGTCTCTCGCACGGATACGGCTTCTGGGCGGAAGTCGAGAACCTGCTTCGGCGCGGAGCGCCCTTCCAGATCGGCTTCAGCGAGATGCCGGGTTTCAACTGTCCGCAGCTGGCAATCCCTCGCAGGTTCCCCTTGTGCTGGCGCGAGGGGCAGAAGTTCGGAAAGAAACGCGCGCGGAGATTTCCGGCTGGCCCGAACGTCATCAACATCACGGAGGAAATGATCCTCGGCGCCTTCGAGGACGCTGCCCTCGATCTCGACTGTTGGCACATCGCGAAATTCGCGGTCGGAGCTGAAAATGGACTCGTTGACGTTGGGCTTCGTCCGGTCAATCAGTGGGCCGAGCGGCTTCTCCGGCGGGGCCGTCGTAGGTTTGAAAACGCGCAGGCATGCAGGGATTCGATGAACTGCCCCTAGCGCGGTATCGTCGGATATTGAGGACAGCAGGCGGTGTCTTTGACGAAGAGGACGGGTACGGGGAGTCAGCGTGAGGTTCCTCGTGCTCGTCCCTTCGGCGCCCCGCGGATCTCGAGAGTCGCGGGCGTTCGACTGAGATCCTGACGCTTGCGCCTCTTCGGGCAAGGCCCCGTCCGGGGGGAGGGCCGGTTCGCGCGCGACCAATGCGGAGCGCGCACTCACCGGCCCTCCCCGAGGACGGCAACGGCGAAACGACGCCCAGGAAAACAACAAAGCCTCGATCAGCCAGATGTACATGTCGGCGCAGCTCGAGAAAGCCGGCATCAGCCACGTCGTCTACAACGCCGATCACGTCCCCGCGCCCCCCAACGGCGCCGTCTATCTGCGTTGGAAAAGACTCTTCGAACAGTTCGACGAGTGGTTCAAGCCGGTCGTCGACGGCCGGTCTTCGCTCTACGGCGAGATGTACGAGCAGATCTTGTCCTGGAAACCGAAGATGGTCGTCATCCAGACGGCCGACGTCCTGCTCCCGACAGTGGACTGGGGGAATGCCTGGATCGCCGAGAATCTTGCGAAAATGCTCAAGCGCCGCGGCGACATCTTCGTCGTCGCCAACGGCCTCTTCACGACTTTGGACCGTCGGTGGGATCACAGTTACGACGCCGTCATCGTCGGCGAGCCCGGCGATGCCGTCGTCAAAGTTTTCAACTCCCGCCTCCCCGGCATCACGCTCGACAAGTTCGAGCCGATCGTGCCCAGTATCAAGCACCTGTGGCCTCCTGATCAGAACACCGAACAGGTGATGGCCTCGCACGGGTGCGGTCCGCGAGGGCCATTCATGTGCGGACGGGGCGAGCTTGGCCGCTGGCCGTGAAGTGGACGATCGATGAATCCGCACTCGCATCGGTCGACCGATAATCTGGTAGTCTCCGCGCGCGAGCGGTACGGAAAGCGCGGGCCAGATTTCTGCGCTGCGCATGCAGGGGCGTGCGCTCCGTCCGCTCGTTCTTTTGCATTGATTGCAGTCAAAGGCGATTTTCCGGACGGTTGCTGACAGCTGCCGGACTCACCGGTCTCACTCGGGATCACTTGATCCGGAGGAGACACGATGTGGACGATCCGCACCTGGCCCGACCGAAATGAGCTGGCCGTACTCTCTGGCAGCGAATTCGATCATCCACGCACGTCCGGCGGCGTGTTCTGCCTCAGCTGCCAGGCGCGTGAGGGGGACCGGACGAGCGCTCGCGGACTCCTCGCGCACTTCCTGCTGGAACGCTTCGGCATGTCCCGCATCCGTGGTTCGCCGCCGGAGAGTCACAAGCGCACTGCCGGTTTCCTTGAGCCGCAACGCTTCGACGAGCAGATTCTGACGGTCGAATCCGCAGGCGGGCGGGAACTTCGGCTACTGGATGAACTGCAGTACGGAGACCTCCGCTCGTTTTGGATCGCGGTCGGCCCTCAATCAGGGTTCTCGATGTTTCGAAGAAGGCACAGGCCTTCTCGTGTGTATTGGATCGGGCTGACGCTGATGGCGGTCGCCTGGCCGGGAATCCCTCCCGCGTTAATTCCGAGGGCCTCCGCCCCGTGAAACCGCCGTGGTCGACGCGCCTAAGGTTCGTTCGCACCAAGAAGCACGTTGCACGAGGACCCAGGCCGACGGACACCACGGAACAGGAGATGGAAATGGCTCACTACTTCGTCCGACTCTTTCCCTCAGGGAAGTCCCTCGGTCGGCTCTCCCTGACTCACGGCTGGGAGCTACCGGCCAAGGGGTACCCGTTGCGACTCAGGTGCACGCTCGAAGCACGCGTGGAAGACCAGTCTCGGACGGCACGGGTCACTCGCAAGCTGCTGCGCGAATTCGGCTTTGACCTGCGCCGATTGTCGGAGAAGGTCGGCCCGCTGGCGCGGGCGGTCCGCCGGATGATGCCGCCCTCGGCCGGCGAGTTTCTTTTGCCTGCCCTTCCGAGAGCGCCGGCAACGGTCACGCTGACGTTCGAGCAGGTTGGCGGATCCAAGCCCGCGCGCTGCCTGGATGCCATCGACCTCGGCGTCGACCTTTCCCGATTCTTCGCGCGGATCGGGGAGCGGGAGAGGAAGGGGTATCTACTGCTCGACGAGCGCACCCTGGAGGTCAGCGCGGTCTTCCTTACGATCGACACGCCGATCTTCCCGGGTAGGCCGGAGATCTAAGAGTTCAGGGGCGACCGTGTTTTCGCCTCGCGGCGTCGAACGCCTCGAAGAGTCGTTTCGCCTCGCGGGCGGGGTCGACCTTCATTGCCTTGCACAGCAGGTAGAACTGGACCACATCGACTCGCCATTCCTTCAGTTCCATCTTCGCAATCGTACTCGGCAGGGCTCCGGCCAACTTCGCGAGCTCGCGTTGTGTCAGCCCAGCTCGCTTGCGCAGTTCGACGAGCCACTTCGGAACCTCGTCGCCCTGCGGAGTGTGCAGCGTTTTGTTCACTTCAAAATCATGCTTTTTCGCATGGCTTGCTCCCGACACGGGAGCAGTGATAGAATCCCGGCCCCGGAGATCGCCGACGCGTGGTCGACGCCGGGAGGACCTACGCCCGTAGAGGATCCGAGGGAGCCGGAAGCATGGAAAACTTCGAGCCGTTGAAGGACCTGATTGCGAATAGCGTCCGGGACGGGAATCTCAAGCTGGCCGTCGAGTTCCTCACCCAGCTCTTGACCCTCGAGGACACGATCCCATCCCGACTCCAGCGGGCCGATCTTCTGCTGAAGACCGGAAGCCCGGACCTCGCCATCGGCGACCTGAACCATGTCCTGGCCCAGCATCCGGCGAACGAAGCGGCCCTTGTTCTGCGTGCCCGCGCGTTCGCCGCAAAGGGCTTGTTCGAGCGAGCGGAAGCCGACAGCGGCCGGGCGCTCCAGCTGAACGCCTTGAACGCTGACGCGTGGATCGTTTTCGGGCACGCCGCCTGGAAACTACACGACAACGAGAGCGCGATGAGGGCGTTCATGAAGCACTCGGAGTTGCCCCCGGAACTTCGAGGGGATCTCGTCGAGGTTCAGAGGTATCTCGAGGATTGTGAAGTTGCACTGCCCGCCGATGGAAAGACTCCCGGCGACGTCCCAACCATGGAGGGTGAATCGATGGCGAGTTTCTGGCGGCCTGGACCCGCCACTGAAGAGCTGAACGACGACGAAAACTTCGTCCCGAACGAGGTTCTACCCAGCGGCTTCCCGCTGCGACTGGAAATGGACCCGCGCCAGCTCGTCGGGCTGAAAGTGAAATTAGTGCTTGAGGTGGAATTCGAGCAGGTCTAGTCGGTCGCACGGTGAAAGCAGCACGAAGGCATCCTGTACAGGGTCGCAGCAGGCTGTGACCGGGAGCAGAAGATGGCCGCACCCATTCCGATGGCGACGCCGATGCGCTACCCGCCCCAGCCCCCGCCAAAAAAGGGAATGGGACCGCTCGGATGCTGCGCGGCGGCGATCATCGTCCCGGCGATCGGCGTTTTCGGGATCATCATCTGGGCGATCCTGAAAACTCCGGGCGGTTTCCAGGCCGCCTACGAACAGGCACAAAAAGATGCGGCCGCGTCTGGCTCCCGAACCGGAAAGAACGGCGGGAAGACCGAAGTTCCTGAAGACGAGCACGGCCCGAAGCCGACCGTATCCGGTTGGGACGGCAGCGTTCCCGAGGTCGTGTCAGCGCTCAAGAACGTGATGAACGACCCCGGGTCCTTCAAGCACGTCAGCACGGATCCGCCGATGCGATGTATGACCTCTGAGCGGATCTACTGCTGGCTGGTACACATGAAATTCAGAGGCAAGAACGCTTTCGGCGCGCTCATCCTGCAGGACTACCACTTCTATGTCAGGAACGGGCAGGTGATCGGCGCCTTCACCGGCGAAGAGTGGGAAGACGAGGAGGCGGAAGCTGCAAACGAGTCCGAGAAAGTGTGGAGGGAAGTCGAGAAGGAAGCGAAACAGGAAGAGGAGGAATTCGACCGGAAGAAACGGGAGGAGGAAGAGAAGAAGAAGTCCGGCGGGGGCAAGTAGGACTCGGAAGTGATACCTGCTGAACGCCTGAGAAGGGACGAGATTCTCGAGCCGGGAATTGAGATAATGGTCGCCGCTTCGTCACCGCGACGAGGAAAGTTCTGTGACTCGGCAGGAAAGGTCGGCGACATGGCAGTCGAGAACGATGCGACGGAAAATGGGCTGACGCTCGAGCAGCTGACCGATCGCGCGACCGCTGGTCTCGAGCTCGACCGCGAACGCATGCTGCGGCCGAGCCTCCTGTACCACTTGGTTGAGAATCCCTTCTGGGTTTGGTGTCACCACCATGCGCCGAAGGCCGAGGCGGTTGACGAGGAGTCAGAATACGACAAGCTTGCGATGGGGAGGGGTGTCGAGTTTGAACGAAAGTGGGTGGAGGCGAACTACCCGCAGGCCGTGACTCCGTCACCGGCATGGGGTCGGGAAGGAATGATCGCCACACTGCAGTTGATGAGGCAGGGCGTGCCGGCCATCTGGCAGCCTGTCCTGTGGTCGCTCGAAGAGGGGCTCTACGGAAAAGCCGATCTGCTCGTACGGGTCGACAACGCGCCCTCCTCGTTCGGCTCCTACAGTTGGAAAGTCTTGGAAATAAAAAACGCGGTCGACACGAAAAAATATCACTGCGCCCAGGCGTGTGCCTACAGCCTGATCGTGGCTGTTCTGCAGGGAGAGCTCCCCGCCGAGTTCGAGATCGTCCTGCCTTCAGGCACCCAGGCGTTCAAGACTCTGGACCACATTCCTGCACTTCGCGAGGCGGTTGACTCGTGGCAGAAAATTCGCGACGGGGTGCTCGTCCCGGACCCGCCTGGGTACGACAAGACCGGAACTCCGTGGCGGAAATTTGCGAACAAGACGCTCTTGGATCGAAAGGATCTCACCCTGCTTGGTGACGTTGGGCGGGCAACCCGCGAGAAACTCCGGCGTCGACTTGGAGTCACAAGCATCCCGGACCTCGGGCGATTCAGCGAGCAGGAGCTGACCGAGGCAATCGGAGCTAAGACTGGACGCAGCACCTTCTTCAATGTGCAGGCCTACGCGCTCAACAAGCCCGTCGTGCCGCCAGGACAGACCGTCTCGATCCCCTGGACCAGACGGAACTTTCACCTAGATTTTGAGACCACCGACTGGACGGGTCCCGAAATCGCACAGCCACAGCATGCCTACTTAACGGGCCTTCTGTCTCACGAAACAGGGAAGTTTGACCAGTTCCTAGCCCGCGGGGCCAAGGACGAAACCGAGATGTTTCGGGCGATGCTGAAAGTAATCGGTGAACTGGAAGACGCGACCATATTCATGTGGTCACCGTATGAACGGACCGTCATCGAGCAGGCACGCGGTCGATGCCCGGAGATTGCTCCGAGTCTTGACCGTCTGCTCACCCGGCTCGTGGACCTGAAAGATTGCCTCAAGCCTCAGGTGTTCATTCCGACGGCCACGTGGAGTATCAAGCTCGTCGCTCCGTTCGTGGGGCAGGGATACAAGTGGCGTCACTCCGACGCGAACGCATTTACGAGCATGGTGGCCTACTGGAAATTCCTAGCAGGACAGGAGACGGAAGATTGGAGAAAAGCCCTCGACTATCATCGCGACGACTGTTTCGCGATGGCGCACATCGCCCGGGCGCTGGACGGGCTGAAGGGATGAAGACCCAAGACCCGGACCGGCTTCTCGCGAAGATCGCCGCGCGCGACGTCGACAAGGCGACCGTCGACGCGTTCATCGACAGGGTGGCGAAATTCAACGCCGCTACGATGGGCTACTTGCTCTTCCGACTTGAGCATGTCCCGGATCTCGTTCGCGATCTTGTCGCCGTGGATCGGTTTCTACGAGACCACGGCGGCGTCTGCCCCCACTTGGGGAAGCCTCGTAGGGTTGCGCGACGCAGTCGCCGGCCGATTCGGAAGTAGACCGGGGAGACAGGGGGGGGCCGCATGAACCTGATCGGACCAGAGGAATTCGATCTCGAATTCACGAAGTGCAAGTTCGAGAAGCTCGTTCCGCGGGCCAAGGAAGGGATGTCCGCACGGGCGAGAGCCCGGAGGCCGAAGCTGTACGTCGTCACCGACGGCCAGGTGCCCGTCTATGTCGGCATCACCAGGCAGCCGATTGTTGCCCGCCTTCGCTACGGTTGGTACGCCGACGGGCGGACTGGTTACTACGGTTACGCGTGGAGAAGGTGCCTGAAGACCGCATCCCTCTGGCTGTGGTTCCATCCCCGCCGCGGAAAATCAGCTGTACGCGAACTGGAGACGATCGAGGCCGAGGTGGTGTACGAGATACGTCGGAAAGGGCAGTGGCCGGAGCACCAGACCCAGATCCACTTTCATCCGTCATCGCCGGAGCACCGCGATGCAGCTCTAGCAGTGCTTGGCTCATTCGACTCCGGCGTTGCCGCGCGTCGGGCCCTTCTCGCGAACAACGCTAGTCACCCGGAGGCCTAACCCGTGCCGAAGATCGCGCTGAAAGAAGGGGACACAGACGAGACGAGGTCGGAGCCGAACTTCCGGCTCTACCCGAACTGGGAGAACGTCTTCAGGAAGATTCCCGGCTTCGAAAACTGCGTCTGCCTTCGCCGTGTCCGGACCCCGAACAGCAAGGATCCGGATTTCACGCTGTTCACCGTGAAGCCCGAGCCTCGAATCGGCTTGGTGGAGTGTGAAGGGCACAAGGGCCCACACGACCGCGACAAATCGATCGCGCCCATCGGCGTCGAGCAACTGCTCACCTACCTTGCTGGCTGGGAATCCGTGGCCGGGCGAGGGCAGTTGATCCTCGACACCATGATCAAGGACGCGTTCCTAACCCAGAAGCGGAAGGCTCGGTATCAGCGCGGGGAGCACAACCAAGGTCAGTGGGGGAGATTCGAAGCTTGGCTCTCCAAGATAGGCGCACCGGTGACTTCTGAGAGCGAGCTCGTGGCGGCCCTGTCGGCGTCGAGCATGAACCTCACCGCGATCCTTCTCTACTACAGGCGATCGAGTATCCCGTCGGAGGACGAGCGCATGGTCTCCTCTGCTTTCCGACGCCATCGTTGCTTTTTCGGCGCTGTCAGCTGGCCGGACGCTGACCGTCTACTCGAGGGAGGAAAGTACGTGGATTGACGGAGTGCGAGGTGTGAGGAAAGGTCCGAAGCGGGGGATCTCCAGCGACCCTCCCAAACTGCAATCGATTGCAGTTCTGAAGGCTTCCTGGAGATGCTGACCCGACGCGACCGTCCTGGCTGAAAACGATCTATTGGAATCGCTCTTGACAGAAGGGAACTCCCGTAATAACTTCTAGTTGATGAAACGAGACAACCTGAAGGCCGACCTGGGCACGCTTGACGAACTCGCCGTCAGGTGCAGTGTGCCGGCTACGACCCTGCGCTTCTGGGCGAAGAAACATCTGCTTCCGCGAGCTGCCGTGCACAAGAGCCGCGGACGGAACCTCGGGAGGATCGTGCTGTACAACACGACGGACTTTCTCGACGCGGTGGACCTGATCAAGTCCGAAACGAAGGCGGGGATCCCACTGGACGAGCAGTCCCGCCGGCGCGGCTGGTGGCGGCCGGGACCAGTAGAGTTCCTCACATCGAAGCCGCTGATCGATCTCTCGCGCTTGGTGTCCCCTTCGGCAAGCAAGAACTCGCGACGGTTCCACGACGCCATTGAGCTTGCTGCGCGGGTGGGGGCCTTCGATTCTGACGTTCGCGATCTGACTTGGCGCATCGTTGACGGCTCCGATGGTCAGGTGATGGTCCATTTCACGGCTGGCGGCGAGGAGGACATCCTCAAGCTGCTTCGGGAGATGCTCGAAGCCCACCAGACCGACATGCCCAACGCCGCCTTCACGTACGCCGTCACGAACAAGGCCTGCGACGATCTCAGTGCGACTGGCGGACTGCTTCCTCGTTCCTTCGAGGACATGACGCCCGCCGAGGTCAGCCGCCTGCGTGAAGAGCACGCTCGGATTGACTTGAAGCTGGCCCATTTGGGCGCAGCCCTTCAGAACCTCCGCAAGTCTGGCCTGCCCGGGTCATCGCGTAACAGCCACAAGAAGGCACGCACTTCCAGGAAGTCCAGTTCGTAGGAGAATCGAAATGGGAAAAGAACAGGCACGCGAAGTGACCGCCGAGCCGCTGCTGTGGCGCGTCGACGAGGCAGCGGACTTCATGCGCATTTCACCCGACGCGCTTCGGTCCATGATGCGCCGTCGCGAAATTCCACTCGAGTGCATCCTCAAGATGGGGAAGCGTCGCGTCAGGCTCGTCACCGCCAAGCTCTTGGCCTGGATCGGGTACCGGCCGACACCGAGCGAAAGCGCCTAGGTATCTCATGTGCTCAACGCATAAAACCTCGAACACGGATCTAGGGATCTTGCCGTCCAATGCGGCCGGGTCGAAGGACCGCGCGGCTTCTGCCGAGGCGAAATGTGGTCACGAAGGGCAGGTCCCTTCGCGTTCACGCGTCGTGTATTCGCAGCTCTACCGGAGGAAGCTCGTCCGCAGAGCGATCGCCTGGGTCGTCAAGAACCGAAGCCCGAAAGCCATCGGACCTGACGGGAGATCCACACAGGACCTGGCGAAAAATCCCCAGGCGTGGCTGGACGAAGAACGAGCCATCTGCCGGGTGCTCAGGGAGAGGCGGTACTTTCCCTCGCACGTCGGCACCTTCACCAAGTCGACGGGTGGCAAGGAGCGGACGCTCTTCTGCCTGAACCTGCGCGACCAGATCATCGAGACGGCCCTTCGGATGCTGATCGAGCCGCTGTTCGAGCCGGGCTTCGAGGCCAGTTCGTACGGGTATCGGCCCGGACGGTCCGTGCACGACGCCCTCGAGGCAATTCAGCAGCGAGTTCAGAACGGGTTCACGGCTTGGTTCCGGGTGGACTTCGAGGACTTCTTCTACAACATCGACACCGCCCACCTGCGCAAACTCCTGGCTGATCGCATCCAGGACAGGCGGCTGTTGGCCGTCCTCTCCCAGATCATCGAGCACCACTCGATGTCCTTCTGGAAGGCTGGTCGGTTCTCAAACGCAAAACTCGGGATCTTGCTCGGGAGCCCGCTCTCGCCGCTGTTCGCGAACATCTATCTGGACGCTGCGGACAAGTGGCTCGCCCAGCAGGGCTTGTTCTCGTTCCGATTCGCCGACGACGTCCTCTTCCTGGGAAAGGACGCTTCCGAACTCGAGTCCGAGAAGGAAGGCTTCGAGGAATACCTCAAGACGGAGTACCCGGCCTCTTGCCACCTCAATCGGTTCAAGTTCGCCCTCGGACTGGCGACGGACAATCCTCGCGATTGGTCCTGGACGTTTCCTCCCCAGTTCTTGGGGCAGACATTCGCGTACGGCAGGCCGGTCGCCATCGCCGGAAACAAGGTCCTCGAGATCCTCGAGAAAGTGATGCGGAAGGGGTTTGACCCAGAGATCTACGAGGGAATTCGCCGGCACTACAACGGGATGGGCTCCGACTTGATCCGGGAACAGGTCCTCATGCTTGACGAGCTGTTCATCGGGAAGGCTGAGAGCCTGTCGGGATTGCTAATGTCCAGTACCACGCAAGCCCTTAAGACACTGCAGTTTGCGACAAAACCCAGCATCGGACGGTACTGGAACACGGACGTAGAGAAGGAACTCCGAGAAGTAGCTCGGAGGCTCTTGGTCACCGACGTCAGCGGAAGGGGCGAGCCAGGGAAGGAGATCTGGCACCCCACTCATCTCCTACACAGGAGGGGGAGCCCCTAGCCGCAGTCGACGACCGCCATAAACCCGCCCGCCGTAGGGAGGGGAGGACGTGTCCAGAGTACACGGACCGGGAATTCCGCCACCCATGTGCCTCCCCTCCCGGGCCGATTTACTTCAAACCTGAATGATCAGCTGGAGGACAGGCCGTTGGCCAAGGTGTACCGGGATAAGCGAAAGCGCAAATTCGGCGGCTTTCAGCCGTGGTGCGTCTCGTACGTCGACCTCAACGGTCGGCGTCGGCGGGCAAGTACCAACGCCACCACGCGGGCGGAGGCGGAAGAGATCCTGCGTGCAAAGATGTCTGCCATCACGAAGGCCAAGATCGCCGGCGTGACCAGCGTCGAGTCGCTGAAGCCGATGCAGTTCGTCGACTTCTTGCAGGATGAATTTCGAGCCCACGTCCTGGCCACCCGCACGACGTCCACCGCTCGGGGATACCTGAGCATGTTTCACGCCCTTCTGCTGTACTTCGGAAAAAAGCAGCTCGGGGAGATCATCACCGGCGACATTCAAAGATTCGTGGATCGCGAGCTGGGGCGGGAGACCCGCCGTGGTAAACCTAGGTCTGCAGCGAGCGTGAATCGTTCCCTCATGTTGATGTCGAGCGTCATGTCAGAGGCGGTCCGCCGTGGGTATCTTTTAAAGAACCCCGTCACCGGGGTCAAACAGAGACCTGAGCACGGAAAGCGCTGGCGTTTCCTGACCGAGGTCGAGGTCGAGCGTCTGCTCACCGTGTCGCAGGAGTGGCTTCGTCCCGTCTTGATCACCGCTCTGAATGCTGGGCTTCGCCGTCGAGAATCACTGGACCTCTTATGGAGCGAGGTCGATTTCGTAGGTGAACAGCTGACCGTGATCAACACGAAGAACCATCGGAACCGAGTAATTCCGATGAACAAGACGCTGATTTCGGCGCTGAAGGGAGTCTTGCCCCACGCAGGCAAGGACGGGCTTAGCCCTTACGTTTTCACCAACCCGGCCACAGAGCTGCCCTTCCGCGATGTGTACCACGCCCTGCAGAGGGCCACCCGCCAGGCGGGCCTCCGGGACGTCAGTTTTCACACTCTGCGCCATACTTTCGCCTCCCATCTTGCCGCTGCCGGCGTCGGAATCAACACGATCAAGGAACTTCTGGGGCATTCGGACCTCAAGACGACAGCCCGGTATCTACATTTGGCTCCAAACGAGAAGAAGGAAGCGGTTTCTCGACTCGTGAGAGAAGAAATCCCGAGTTTCAAGGGTCGCGATCTTCCGGGAGCGCTGTAGGCGGCCCTAGAAAGATTCGACGTCAGACAGGCACCGTAACCATGGGTAGAATTCACGATGACCGATCCGCCGGATCTCGTCGTCTACGTCGATGGTGCCTCGCGGGGGAATCCTGGCCCGGCCTCGACCGGAATCGTGTTCCTCCGAGGTGGGAGGGAATTCATGGCCAAGGGCGAACTCGCGGGTCGTCTTACCAACAATCAGGCGGAGTACTTGGCACTGGTTCGCGGACTCCGCCAGGCCCGCAAATGTCTGCTGGATCCAGGCCGGTCGACACTCGAGGTGAGAAGTGATAGCCGAGTTCTCGTCGGTCAGATGAAGAAGGAGTACGGGACGAAGAACGCAAACCTCATCGATCTCGCCGCCGAGGCACACCGCCTGGTCGCTGGTTTCGCCGTGGTGACTTTCCTTCACCTACCTCGATGGGCCAACGCCCGAGCGGACGCTCTTTGCGACGAGGCCTTGGACGGCTCTTGATTTCAGTTCGTCCCGGGGACTAGGATCCTTATTCGAGAGGCACTCGCTCCACACCAAGGCCGCCGCCGGCCAGGCTCCCAACGGCGGCCAGATCAGATTCGGCGTTCTTTCAGAGGGGTCTGGGTTTTCGAATTTCCAAGTCGAATGCGGAATCAAGGGGAAGCGCCATGACAGTCAGGTCTCACGTGCCTGCATGGCTGCTCACGATTTCAGTGGTGGCAATCGGCGGATGTTCCAAGGCTCCGAGTTCAGGCCCGGCGGCGGGAGGCGGCGGCACGGGTGGCGGTTCCTCCAAGACTCAACTCCCGCCTCTGGTCGAGCGCGCACGCGCATTCGACTCGGAACATCCCTGGAAGGACTTTGACGAGCAGGAAAGGGCGACTCTCCTGAGCGCGCTGCCTGAAATTGTCATGCCAAGCCAGATGGTCGAATCTTCCGAACCGCCGGCCCTGAACACGCTGCTCGACGAGTTCGAGAAGTACGTTCGTAACAGCGACTCCGGGAAGAAGAACGCGATGGTCGTACAAAAAGTAGCTGACTTCAGGCAGGCGTGCATCAGGCAGTTGAAGAGTCCTGACTTTTCACAGCTCCCGGGCATGCCCCGACAGGGCGGCTGGTTCGAGGGGCAAGTCGAGGCTGAGGCGAAGAAGATCGTCGATGCCATCGCGGAATACCATCAAGTCATGGGACAGAAGTCCCTGAACACCGACCGGAACGCCGCTTCCCGACGCATGGCGGAGAGTTGGGCCAAAGCGAAAGACCAAGTCGCTTCGATTCGTTGGGAGCCGGCCTCGTTTCGCACCACGCTCGTTGCCTTGTGCGAGAGCATCTCCACCATGCAGAAAAACAAGCCAGAGAACGTGCTGAATTGCCAAGGTGTGCCACATCCGAAGGTCTCGGAGTACCGCGAGCCTTTCCGCAAGCTGGCGAAAGCGGTGACGGACAAGGCCTGCGTGTACTCCAGGCGGCTGCCGTACTTCAGGCTCAAGCACTACGCCGCTGCGGCCGAAGCGAATGCTGCCGGCAGATTCAAGGACGCGCTGGACCTTGCGACGCGGTTCATGGGAAGTGAGCCCGGAATCGACCTGACTGGAGTCGACCCCACTCTCCACTCGATCGCCTGTGAAGACACTCAGGCCGAAGTGGATCAACTGGTGGTGGCAGCGAAGGGCATCATCAAGGGGCTGCGAGGCCGAGTCTCCCCGGAAACGGCAACTCAGGCCGTGATCATGTACGAGGCTCGGGATCTCCGGGGGAAATTCGGGCTTGTCGAGAACGCACCGGGGACCTGGTGTCTATATTCCGGGGAGTACGAGGGAACGAAATCTGGTTACCACCTGATTCGCGTCGGAAAGGTGGACTACGTAGCTTTCGAGGCGAGCGAAGACCTGAGTCACGTACCCGACGGAGTCACCATGACGGTCATGGGACAGTACGAGCAGTTGATCGAGTACCGACGCGTCATCGGCAGTACCGGCCGCGCGCCCCTCCTCAAGGACAGCCTGGTGTTTCGACAGCGCTGAGCGGACGGCCGGAGGCGGGCTAGGGTATTGCGGCTACCAGTAGCGCCGCGGCCAAGCCCGAAGCAGCAGCGACGGCCGTTGCGGCAAGAAGAATGAGGCAGCCGCCACTCATGTTATGACCGGTGGCTTTGAAGTGCCTCCGGACACAGACCTCAGAGCAAAAAGTGCCGGGGCACCTGGGGCACGAGATCACGTTCCGTAATTTCTTGCCGCAGCCCAGGCAGTGAGATGTGACCTGCTCCACACGAGAGAGTTGCTCGCCGGGCGAAAGCTGATCGGCCTCCTGTGGCGCGGAAGGTGGATCCGCCGGCTGCGGGCGTTCCTCATGGGCGGTAGCTACCGCAAGAGTCGTGGTTAGGGCCTCACTTACAAACTGGACCGGCTTTGTGGAATCCGAAGGGGTTGTGGCGTTCTGATTCGGAGTTCGAGGGAGTTCGGCCTTGCAGAGCGGGCAGTGGGAATCTGCACTCTTGATTCCTATACCGCACGCCGGACAACGCGCGAGAGTGGCTGGCATCGAGGCGAATGGGATCTGCTCTTCGCCAGATGGAGGGGCTTGTGAATCGATGCCTGAAAGCTCCTGAAGTTGCTGCCGGGTCAGAAGATCCATGCCAACCAGGATCTCCAGGATGGGCGGGGGCAACTTCCGCTCCGAGGCGAAGTATCGCTGCTGTTCACCGAGCGCCTCCTGAACCTCGGACATGCTCGCAAATCCCCGTTTGACCACAAGGGCGCCGAGCGCCGTGTTGCGCTCGCGCATCAGGGAGAACTCGACTCGCAGATGTAGTTCCTCAACCTGTTCACGTGTGAGAAGTCCACGCTGGAGGCAGAGGTCCGAGAGACACGGGACCTTCGCATCCGAATCACCTGTCTTAAGTTCCAGCAAGAGGTGGTCCACCTGATCCCGGGTCATCAGGTTCGACTCCAGAACCAGGATCGCAAAGACGGAATCGACGCTCGAGGTGTTCATGGTTCCTCGGGTCGGCTCTTTTCGGAGGAGCCAGGCGCTTCTAACTCGCGCTTCCTTTCCCCTCGACAATCAGCGTCCGACTCGGGGGACGAATGGGACCCTGGTCCTCTGGCGATTTCGGCGGGGAGAGGGACAATTGGGAAGGCTCGGTTCCGGCGATTCATCACTTGTTTGCCGAATCCGCTTTTTCTTCCGCTTCGAAATTGCCTACCACGTCTCCCATGACCACCGTGTACGTCAGCGTTCCCTGAAGCAAGTCCACATCCGGTAGGAAATCTTCGTCAAGAGAGGCCAGAAGCTTCGGAATCTCTTCCTCCTTCCACCCCGCCGATCGCAGCAGGATCACCGTGCCGCTCGCGTGCCCGTTCGGAAGGTAGTGGATGTCGACGGCAGCCACTTCCCGCCCTTCGCGCACGGCCAGGAAGCGTTCTGAATGTGGAGTTCGAAGTGTGCGTTTCCAAGAGATCATGCGAAGCCCCTTGCGGTTGCGGCGGCAGCACAGGCAATCCCGGCCAGCGTCGCCAAGGTGACCGCGCAACCTCGTTTGCCCCCAGACGATCGATATCCCAGCCCCGTCCCCGGAATTGAGAAGGTCTGGTACTTCCTCCCCGAGGAAGAGATGCCCGTCCTGAATCCTGGGCCACCGGCCGAGAAACCGAAGCCGCCCTTGCTCAGGTTCAGGCGAAACGGACCCAGTCCGACTGATTTTCGATAGTAGAAACCCAAGCTCGCACCTCCTTCGACAAGACCCGCAGTGGCAACTCCAGCCCTCGAAGTACGATCACCTGCGCGCGTCAGGCCCCCGCGGTGTCCCTCGTACCCAGATGTCCCCCGGTGCGACGCGAACGCATGACATGCGGCTCAGGAATCAGAACCTGAGGAACTAGCACGGTCCTTTGTTTACGGTGGTTTCTGGCGCTTCTCGGCCGCGCCTTCTCCGAAGAGTAGCCCCGGTCTCAATTCTAGTCTTGGGAAAGCCCGTAGCGACGCTCGCGTTGTCGAAACGCCTTCTCTCCACCCTCGAGGATCCTGCACACTTGCTGGCGTACCTTCGGGTCTTCGAGCGCGCCTCCCTCGTAAGTGAACGTAGGCAAGGCTCCCGGTTTCGATCTCACGCCCTGAGCGATGATGACCTGGTCAGCGTCCGTGTTCACCACGAGGTTGGCGTTGTGGGTTACCAGGATCACTTGCCTCCTCCTTCTGGCGTCCTTGAAATAACCGGCAAGAACCTCGTAAATCGACTGTGGGTCCAAATTCTCTTCCGGTTGGTCGATGATCAATGGTCGCTCGTCCAGTTCGTCCAGCGCCAAGTAGAGGATCATCAGGACGATGCCGCGTGCGCCTGGTGACAATCGCTGGATCTCCGTGCCTTCATACTTGATGCCGTAGTTCAGTCGGACGTGGTCGGTCGCGAACAACCACTCCGCGAACTGTGGGAGGGTAGCTGTGGGTGCGAGAAGCTGACTGATGTTGGGGAAGTGCGTTAGGAATTCCTTCATCCCCTCCTCCACCAAGGCCGGATCACCGCTTCTCCATGCTTCGAACAGGCACCTGACTGCCTCTCGCGCGACGGCCCCTTCTTCCTGAAAAATCGACTTCTTTCGCAGGTCGAGGAGTCTTTCGCCGCGCTTCGTCCACGACTCCAGATCGATTTCGGGGCGCAGGTAAAACTCCAGCTTGCGTCGCTCCTCCGGACTCTTGCTCAAGCGCTCCGCAAGAGGCTCGTAGAGCTTGGCAAGGCTATCCTTCTGCAGGCGTAGCTCCTGGAAGATCGCGGCGTACCTCTGGAGTCGTCTCCGTTGAAGGGCGTCTACTCGAGCCCCGACTCCTCCGATGTGCTTGATCTCGGCCGAGAGCTTGTTCCACTCCTGCTTGAATCGCTGATCCCGTCGCTGCAATTCGGCGATTTGGCGCTCTCGCTGGGCATCCCCAGCGATCTCCTTCTGCACCGCATCCCGCTCTGCCAACAGTTTCGGGAGAGATGGTTTGGCCGGATCCTGGCTTGCCGGCACACCTCTGAGTTTGTCGATTTCTTTCGCGACCTGCTGACGTCGCTCACGAATGAGAGTGGAAACGTCACCCACGTACCTGCGGCGGAACCCTGCAATCTGGACTTCGGTGAAACCAATTTCTCGCAGTTCCTGGCTCCACTGGCCGTGGAGTTCCTCCGCCTGCTCCTCCGTTTGGTCAACGCGGCTCGCCAGATCCGCGAGCCTTTGCTCCAAGTCGCGCCAGGTTCCGAGGTCGTTCTCCTGTTTGACGATCGCAACCTGCAGTTCCTGGAGCTTGGCGAACTTCTTCTCCTTTCCTTGAACGACGGTGGCGGCCAGAGATTTCGCGACGCCCTTCACTTCCGCGTCGATCGATACCAGCCTGGTTTGGATCGCGGGGAGAGTGGCCTTCAAGGAATTCTCTCTCGCGATCTCCGTGGTACAGGCGACGATTTCTGCTCGATAAATTGCGATCCGTTCGGAACTTGTGCGAGTCAACGTTTCCCGTAAATCCTCGAACGAGACGGTGCCAAGGCGCTCAGGTTCCTCGATCGCTGCGAACACAACTGCCTCGATCTCCTGCACGAGTTTTTCGCTGGCGCCTTCCCCCGAACAGAGTTGTTCAACGAAGTGCTGAGACAGGTAGCGAGCCCGCGGGGCCACCGCGGGAGGTTCCCCGACACAGCGAGGGGACTCAGGAGGATCGGAACCCTCCCAAATGGATTGGACTCGGGCACCGGTGACGAGATCCTTCGCTTTCCCGAGAAACGAAGCGGGCCCCTCCTCATAAGCATCGGTGCCGGTCGCAATCATGTCGGCTAGCGCGGTTTTCCCGGATCCTCTAGGGCCGATGATCGCGACGAGGCCCTCGTTGAGCTCGATTGGAGTTGCCGGGAACCAGTCTGCCTGTGAAACAACCAAGGACTGGACAGTGTTAGATCGGGGACGGCGAGGGCGATCCGGACCTATGTGGACTCGATCGCCGGGTTCGAATAGGACTTGGCGGAGGCCCTCGAAAGTGGGTTCGGCTCGAATCCAGCAGAGCCGATCATCGTCCGGTAGCAAAACTCTTGCTGGTCCGTGGGCGTCGCAGCCGTGAAGGCACGGCTTGGGGCCCCCGTGGTCCTTGACGAACTCCTCGTGTGGAAGAGCGCTTTCTCCAAGCCAGAACTGCCGATCGCCAAGTCTGGGGGAGAAGATGATGTGCGCGAACCTCTCCACCTCTTTTCGATACGCGGCGAACGCATCGTCCTTCTTCACTCCGCTCGTGCCGTCGTTCGTCCCGGCCACGACTGCAACTAGGCAGTTCTTTCGAAGCCACTCGTCCTTGCGATACCAGTCCCGGAGCGCGGTGAACTCGACCTTGAATTGTTTCACTCCCTCTTCGTATTTCTTTTGCTCGTCAGCAATAGTTGCGTTGTGTGCGGCACCGAGGCGAACAAGTCCCGGCCGGTCGCAGGGGTACGGGTGGGCTTTGTACTCGAACGTCAGCGCCCTTAGCCGCTCTCGGATCAGGTCGACGTGGCACGGGTCATCGGGTGAGAAGAGAAGATGCACATTGATTCCCCTGGCCTTCTCGGTGTGTACCGAAAGCCTCAGTTCTACGTTCGGGAACAACAGCTGTACCCCCGGCATTTCCTGAGCCTGCCAGCGCCGCCGCGCCTCCACGTAGTTCTCGATGGACCAGTAGTCGGTGATGCCGAGGGCGACCACGGCTGGAGTTGCCGAGTTAATCCTGGTGACGTAGTCTGCCCAGCCGTCGGCAGGGAACTCGCAGGCCTGGGACGTACCCGGAGTGTGAATGTGGGGGTCCCACCTGTTCCACTCGGAACCGCGCTTCAGCACCATTTGCTCCCTCGCCCCCGCCGTGATAACCCGGTGGAACATGAGAATCCAAGATTGCGTCGATCCCGCTCACCGAGGTGCCCCGCACACCTCGGTCAGCGACGGCCAGGACGCACATGAAACGCCACTCCCGAGCTGTACGGATGTCCCCGGTGCGATTCGAACGCACGACCTGCAGTTTAGGAAACTGCCGCTCTATCCAACTGAGCTACGGGGACGAGACGCCGGATTGTAGAGAGCGGGACGCGAGATAAGAAGCGCGAGAAGGTCCATGCACGGGAAGGCTTGGTTGTCGTGCGGGGCTGCCCGGATAACATCGGGGCTATCTGAATTGCTTTCTCTCGGAGGCGTTGATGCCGCTCACGCAGGCAAAGGCTCTGATGAACGCCATCGAGGATCACTTCGCCGCGAAGCATGTGCTGCGAACCATCCGCCAGTGTTTCGAAGAAGCCGACATCGACATGGGGGAATCAACCCCAAAGGTTGGAGTCGGTGAACGCCGAACGCTGGTGCGGGGGTACTTTCAAACGGTGAGGCTCGATAGTCCGTCCCACACCGAGAAGCTCCTCCGCTTGATGGAACTCGTTCTGAATCGCCCCGAGGGCCGGTCCGACGAAGGATTTCGCCTGCGTCTCACCAATCTCCTGAGCAAGGACGGATTCAGCATGGCAGTTGACGGTGAAGTGGTTCGATTGGTTCCTCCCACGGCAGGCCCCGGCAGAGGGACCGAAGCGCTCACGACGCCATCGCCCGATGCAGAGGTCGACGCGAAGCTCCCCAGCATCGTGACGCAAGGCAAAGAGGAGGAAGCAAGCCCAGCTGGAGATTCGGCCTCGACCTCAGCCGGCGCGAAAAACAAGACGGATGATGATCCTGAGTTCATCGAAGACCCGGTGTACGACGTGATCGGAATGGAGTGGCACGATCCGAAGCTCCCAAAACTAAAGAGTGTTCCATTGCCTGTGGGGAACACCCAGAAGCCCGTGGACCTTGTTCTCATGTGCGCAACCGATACCGAGCTGAAGCAGATACTTCGTCTGCTCCGACCCGATCCACCAGCGAGACTGATTCAGAAAATCGCCTCAGGTCCTGAGACCTATTTTCTGGGACGATTTGGAGCGTTCAGGACCGCAGTAACCATGTGCACCATGGGTTCAGGCGGCCCGAGTGGATCGACGCACACTGCCCGGTCCGCCCTGGAGCTGTGGGAACCGACAGCCCTTGTCTTGCTCGGGATCGCGTTCGGCGCTGATCGGAAGCGACACCAGCCAGCGGACGTGTTGGTCGCGAGTCACCTCGTTCCCTATGAAGGGGAGCGGGTCGGAGAGGTGAGGATTCCCCGCGATCCGATTCCGCTGACCGGACTCACACTGCTCAACCGCTTTCGGAATGTTCTTAACTGGGACTTCGCGAGACCAGATGGATCCAATGTGAAGTTTCACGGCGGCAGGCTGCTTTCAGGGGAAAAGCTCGTCGACAACCCAGCTTTCAAGCGCGAGTTGATGATCAAGTACCCCGAGGCAATCGGTGGGGAGATGGAGGGCGCGGGCGTGTTCGCAGCAGCTTCGCGCGACAAGACTGAATGGATCGTCGTGAAGGGAGTTTGTGACTGGGCAGACGGTAGAAAGCACAGCGGCTATCAGGAAATGGCCGCTGCCGCCGCGTCGTCTCTGGCGGAACTTGTGTTCTCGGACCCGAACGCGCTGAATGGGTTGCAACAACGCCCCGCCCTGGCAACATCGACCTCGACCCCTGTTCCAAGAGCAATCCGACGGTCCAAGTCTCGGACAACTGCGCTAGATCCTGCGGGACTTCCCGCAACTCCTTCGAGATCTTGGCTGATGAGATACCAACCTACTTCTCCTGCCGTCGCACCTCTTCCTGCGCAAGGGATGGTGTTGCCAAATTCCGAGGTGGGGAATTCCCTTCGGGACGATTGGTCAGCGTGTCGCTTGGCAGGGGAGCGGCGGTACTTCCTTCAGGCGCGACCTGTCGGCCCAACCACTGTTCAGGGTCTGGGCCTTTACTCGGGGAGTGAAGTGCGAAAGGCGTTTGAAACTCCTCCTCTTGCTCGGCCAGACGGATTCAGCGTAGGCGACCTGAAGACACCTGTGACGTTGCCCGGAGGGGGCATCAGGGCCGTTCATGAAAGGCACTGCCGTAGCCTGCAGCCCTCTGGTCTTCTCACTTGGTCTTGTAGGGCCGGGCGGGAGTTCTTGTCGCGATCCTCAAATGACAAGGATGGGGCGAACAACATTCACCCGCTTGTTCTTGTGGAATCGACCTACTGTTTCTTCCTCCTGTTCCTAAATCACATCGTACCGGCCACCGAACCACGCTCTGGGACGTGGATCGCCGGGGTAGGCATGGCCGACCTCAGGATTTCTAATCCGCCGACCAGGCTCTGTCCAGGCGTCCTCGACCTCGAGTGGGGCGGACTTGCCAACACTTGGCAAGATTCCCCGACGGATCAGTTCTGGGAAGAGGTTGAGAGCATCTCTGTGGATCCTGGGCTCGCTGCATTTCGTGTGCTGAAAATTGTCTACCAGCAGTTCGGCTTGGATCAAAGGGCCATCCCCTACTCTGACGGAACCAGGATCGATCCCGAAAGATTTCCTAAGCGACAGCCTTGAGCATCGACGCGAGGAATTGCCGCGAAGGGTCGCCGTAGGCAATCTGAAATCGGCGTCAAGTTGGCACAAGTACGGCACAAATCTCGGGCTCGAATTTGAAGCATCCGCAAGTCCTTAGAGCCACGAATCTTGCGCCGGCGACCGAGCTGCGCTCTTCGGTTTAGGAAACCGCCGCTCTATCCAACTGAGCTACGGGGACGCGGGCGCGATTCTAGAGGGAAATCGAGGACACTCAAGGGGTTACCGCTTTCCGCTCTCCAAAGTCGAAGAGTCGGGCGGAGTCCGAGAAAGTCTGGTTTTGGCGGCGTTGCCTTAGCGACAGCCGTAGCAAGTCCCTGGCGACTTCGCCGCGCCCGATCTTCCTTACCAGAATCGCCACTTCTTTTTCGGGGCCGGGTTCTCGAATCCGAACTCCATCGGAGGAGTGGTGCCGTCCTCAGGACGAAAGCGCAGGGTGGGGCGGGGCGGAGTCCACAGCCCTTCCTTGAACGATTTCGCCCGGAAGCGGATTTCTCCGGGACCATCGATGGTTTCCCCATCTTTGATCACGGGCCCAGCCTCGGTGAGATACAACGAGGCGTTCGCCAGGAACTGGCCGACGTCGTTCAGGTCAAACCTGTCGGGATGAAAGCAGGCCTCGATGTCGGGCAAGTCAAGCTGCTGCATTCCCACCGTGTCCGTCATGGTCCAACCGTTCTCGAATTTGAAGATGCGCCGGTTGGCCAAAAGATCCACAGGCGGCAACTTCGCTTTGCCGTAGTGCGCGAGGACTCGCTCCATAGACTTCCGCTCCGCGAGAACCTCTCCGTTCGGATTGAAGTAGCAAAGCGCGGCGGGATGCCGGAGCAACGCCATGACGACTCGGAGGATAAAGCTCAGTTCGTCAGCAGGCTTGCAGTCCTCAGGAAACACCGGAGCGGACTCCGGCGCGCCGAAGACATAGCTGGTGCGAATCCGAAGGAATGCCCTGTGCTGAGGAGCGATCTGTCGCCCCTCTTCCCAACAGTAGCAGTGCTGGATCGCTCTCTTCTGACTCTCAGGCCACGCGAACGGCCCGAAGTGCCCCATGCTCCATGCCGCGAAGAGAGTCGGCTCGCTCTTTGGGTCGCCCATGTTGTCCGGCCAGGGCCGATCCACGATGTCCACGGAGACGTGCCCGTTTACCTCTGGCCGGTAGTCGAGGACGAGCGCAGGGCCTCCCAGTTCCCAGTTCTCGAACTCCTCTTTGCGCTTGGAAATCTTGAACCCGGTCAGCAGGCGCTCCAAGTCGGCTAGTGTCACGCTTTCCTTGAGCAGGACCGCAACACCCTGCGTGAAAAACCCCTTGTTGGGCATGGAGGTGCTTCCTCAGCCACTTTGGTTGGCAAACGGATGCGTCGGGCGGCGGAGATCCCGTGTCCACCGACACTTGCCACGGGTCGGAACCCTGCCGCTTCAATCTATAGGCACCTTACGGCGTTGGCAGACAGAGTCTAGCCATTCGGGCCTCGATCCCGCTTCGAAGCCTTCTTCCAAACCGGCGGCTCAAGGCGCTCAACTTTTGAGTTGGCCTCGAATGAGATCCTCAAGGTGAACGGCTTCTCGGCGTCGATGTCGTATTCCCAAACGAGGGATCGGTCGAAGTTGTCGAAGTCTGGATTGCCGAGGCACTCCGCAACCTCTCGCAATGACATGCCCTCCTTCACCTTGTCCACTCGCGAGACGCGATCCTTGAGGGTCACGTTCGTCTTCACGTCGTCCCCAGAGTCGCTCTTGATTTCGACTCCTGGCTGCGCCGACGGGGTTGCACCGAGTCGCCGTAGCGCGGCCTGGCACGCCTGGCGTAGCGGGTCGTAGCGGGCCCGGAGTCCACCCGCTAGATTTGGGCGGACGCCGTTGCCGCCGTGACACTCTTCCAACGTCCGAAGCAACGGAAGCTCCGCTTTCAGACCCTGCAACCCTGCGAACAAAACGGCGGCTCGGAGTTCCTCGTATTGGTCCCAATCGGGGTCATACAGGAACTGGTACTTGTCCTTCTCCACTCGCTTCGCCCACTTGGAAAGGACCTCGTGCGCCCACGCTTCCTCGGACTTTTGTGCCTCCGCCAAGTTCTTCGCGTCGAGCCGGTCCTCCGCAAGCACATTGCCGCCAGCGAGATCCACGACGATTCGACGCCCCCAGTAGGTGCGGATGATGAACAGCCTTCGCGAAACGCCATCCACGTCGAGCGAGATGAAGTAGCTTCGAGATCCTCCCGCCCACTGCGGCGACGGCGAGCAGGGTTCGACGTACTCGTCGGTGTCAGCGTCCGAGAACTGGCTATGAAGAACGAATTGAAATGTCTTCTTGCCGTCAGCAGCGCCAAGAGCGAACAGCTCGTCCTTCTCCGTCCGCACCAGCGTCAGTCCATCGTCATCGACCCACGCCCTCTTGGCCGCGGCCTCTCCGTTCGGCCCCGCGCCGCCCTGCGGCTGCGAGCGCGTCCAGACGGGCTCTTTCGTGGTCGTGTCGGTCAACGTGTACTTGAAACTCTTCAAGTTCGTGGCGAAACCTGGATTCGGTGACTCCGCATCAATTCGAAAGCGTCCGGACGCACACTCCGCCGAGATGCTTGGGTGAAACTCCTGTGCTTCGGCGGTGCGGGCGAAGGAGGTTGCCAGCAGCGCGTACCACAAGAACGCCCGAAGTGTGCTCATCGTCTTGTACCTCTGGTTAGGCCCGGATCTTACCTGCGCGCGCCGGGGCAGATGACGTTGTTCATTGCAGCGCCTCCTAACTGTCCACCTAGCGGAATTTGAAACTCAGCACCGGAGTCGCGCCGCACCGAACGATCACTCCAGGGAGCTCAATTCTCCGATCCAACGCGCCCGACCTTCAACGAAGGCAAACCCTCCCCATTCGAAGGTGCTTTGAGACTCTCCTTTCTGAATGAAGCTCGCGCTGAAGAGTGAGAATTTCTCTCGCATGCCAGCCACAACTTTCCGATCTCGTGACGGCGCCTGGTCGGAGTCTGCTGTAACCAGAACCACGCGAACATCGGTCGCACCCGCGTTGTGGATCGTGGCAAAGGACTTGCGAAGGAATTCCTCGACGTTGGGCGGCGATTTCAGGCTCGTTGCAAGCTTCGCCCCCTTCTCTTCACCAAAGGATCGTTTGCACCAAGCCTCGTAGTCCGGAATGACCATTGCTCTGAACCAGGCTGAGAATCTTCCTCGATCCTCGGACACCGAAGCGGCGAGTCCCTCCTCGAGCGCGGCCTGGACCTCTGCACCTTGGGAGTTGAAGTCGGGACCGGCCGTCGGAACGCTCGACTTCGAGCCGGTTTCGGGGCCGCCTCTTGCTTCCGTCGGCTTGCTGTTCCCGCAGCCGCAGAGACCAGCAAAGGTCACGACTGCGAGAACGGCTATCGCAAGGCGCTTCATATCGAATACTCGATTGAAGAAGGAATGTGAGCGGAGTTGTCCGACGGACCGAACGTTCAGGTCGGCAGCGTAGAAGGTCAGGCTTCTGTTACGAATCTCGCCAACGATTGGCAACACCGGACAACATCGCCCCCACGGATCGCCGAGCGGCGCTGACTCGAAGAAGGCCATCAGGAAACGGCTCTCTTTCCAACTGAGCTACGTGGGCGCGTCACGGATTGTAGAGGGCCGAAGCTATCCCTGAAAGCAGCGGCGTACAATCGCTCCTCCCGTGACCTTCCTCGAACTTGGCTCCGGCCCCCCTCTCCTCTTCCTCCATGGCGTAGGCATGCGCGCCGCGGCTTACCGGCCGCTGCTGGTGGAGCTGGCGAAGCGATTTCACGTGCTGGCGCCGGACATGCCGGGGGCGGGGGGGACGCCGATGCCGCGGGGGGAAGCGACGCTGGTGGGATTCGCGCAGGACGTGGGGGAGTTTCTCGACGCGCGCGGCGTGAAACCGGAGGTGGTGATCGGGCATTCGCTGGGTGGGGCGGTGGGGATTGCGCTGGCGGGGGCGCGCGGGTATCCGGGGCGGGTGGTGCTGATCGACTCGGCGGGGTGCGGCACGCCGTTCTCGATGGGGATGCTGCTGGTGCGGTTTTTCGTGCTGAAGAATCTGCGAGTCGCGCTGTGGCCGCCGGCGTGGCCGGCGCTTTGGCGGGTGCTGCCGCATTTCATGGCGACGGTGGGATTCCAGCCGGGGAAGGCCTGGAGGCTCGGGATGCTGGCGCTGCGCGCGGCGAAGGTCTGCTACCGGATTCCGGCGGACGCCGGGTCGCGGGTGGTCTTCGTGGCCGCGAGCCACGACGAACTGTTCCCGCTGGCCTTCGTGCGCGAGCGAGCTGCGGCGCTTCCGGGCTCGCGCCTGGTCGAAGTGCGCGGGGGGCACGACTGGTGCCTGATGGAGCCGCTGGATGCGGGGAAGGTTCTGCTGGAGGCCCTTACCGCTTCCGGATGACGACCGTCGCCGGCGTCCAGCGCGCCTTGCGCCGGGCTCGGGTCTGCGCAGGAGTTTCGCCCGAGTAGTCCATGAGTTGCGGCTTGCGCGTGAATTCCTGGGACCGGTCGAGCGAGTTCACGTTGACCGTGGCCAGCCAGCGGCCGCCGAACCGGCGCGCCGTGGCGACGTACGCGCCGCAGAACGCGCAGAGCAACCGCCCGCCGGTCGCGGGGCGGAAATCGAAGCGCGAAAGGCGGTCGGGGCGACGGATCTCGAAGCGGACGCGGCCGGCGGGGTCGCTGGCGTTGCGGGCGCCGTGCTTGAGGCAGAACGTGCACGTGCAGGAGCGCAGGGGCGTGGCGTGCGGCGGGGTGGGCGATTCGAAACGGACCCGGACGGCGCCGCAGAAGCAGCGGCCGCTGTGCACGTGGAGGCGCGGGGCGGGCATCCCGGGAGAGTATCATTCCGGCAGTCACTTTCAGGACTCGACGCCATGCGCCTGGCCACGCTTTTCCTTCTCGCCATCGCCGCTTCCCCCGCCGTCGCGCAGGACACGCGCGAGCAGATCATCGAGGCGGACTGCGAATTTTCGGCGGACCTGGAAGTGAAGAAGGACTGGAAGCTGATCATCAAGTCGGGAGTGACGCTGAAGTTCGCGCCGGGGGTCGGGATCATCTGCCGCGGGATTCTCGACGCGCGCGGGACGGCGTCCAAGCCCGTGAAGTTCATCGCGCGCGATCCGGAGCGCGGCTGGGCGAACGTCGCCATGCTCGCGCCCGGCACCGACGGCTCGACGCTCGACAACTGCCGCTTCTCCAACGGCCGCGGGCGGCTGGCGCGGTTCAATGCCGACCACGAGTTCAAGGACTTCGCGAAGCCGGAGGACGCCAAGGGCGCCGCGTTCGCCGTCATGGCCGGCGGGGCGCTGTTCATCTGCGGCGACGCGCGGGTCGAGATCCGGAATTGCCGCTTCGAGGACAACGCGGCCGAATGGGGGGGCGCGGTCGCGGCGTGGAACAAGGCGAAGGTGCAGATCGTGAAGTGCGACTTCCGTGTGAACCGGGCGCGCGAGGACGCGGGCGCCGTGCATTGCGTCGCCTGCGACCCGTTCATCGACCAGTGCATCTTCGCCGCGAACTTCGCGAAGTACGGCGGCGCGATCCACTGCCTCCGGGGCGCTTCGCCCGCGATCGAGAAATCCTGGTTCGGACTGAACGGGGCCGGCTCGACCGGCGGCGCGATTTCGTGCTACGACCGCGGCTGCCCGGTCGTGCAGGACTGCTGGATCGACCGCAACAACGCGTCGAAGGACGGCGGCTCGATCGGCGCCGTCGGGAATTCCAAAGTCCTGCTGCGGATGAACCACATCGGCACGAACCGCGACGCCACGGGCGAGCGCAAGGGGCTGTGGATGAGCGGGGAAGAGCTGGCCGGGCGGCCGGACACTTCACAGATCATCGAAGAAACGCAAGGCGCGAAGCCGGACGTGGAAAAACTTCTGGAGAATGCGGGGGTGCTGAAGCGGCTGAAGTCGATCCCCGAAGCGAAGGATTTGAAGTAGAAAATCCTCCTACATTCGGCCTCCTTTCCTGCTATCTTTCCCAACTCAAGGCGGAACCGCCCGGCAGTCGGCGCTCCAAAGAGGGGCCCGGCCGGACCGGCGAAAGCCGGCTCGGTCCGATTTCGGGTCAGGCGGGCGGATCCGTGGTGCAGTAAGAGGAGATAGAGACATGGCGACGGGCACTGTGAAGTGGTTCAACGACCAGAAGGGGTACGGCTTTATCGCTCCGGACGACGGCGGCAAGGACGTGTTCGTCCACCACACGGCGATCCAGGAGCAGGGTTTCCGTTCGCTCAAGGAGGGCCAGAAGGTGCAGTTCGACCTTCAGCAGGATGCGAAGGGCGGACGTGCGGTGAACGTGACGAAGGTGCCGGGAACATAGCGTTGAAACTGCGAGCCCCGCGGCCGTTTTTCGGCTGCGGGGCTTTTTTTGTTTTGTGGGGTTGGCGCCCCGGGGCGAGGGGCTGGCGGAGGCTGGCGCAGGCTGCGGAGGCTGGCAGAGGCTGGCAGAGGCTGGCAGAGGCTGCGGAGGCTGCGGGGGCTGCGTTTGGGTCAGGGCATTGAGGATTTGAAGCGCAGAATTAGACCTCGGAGGCGGCCGATTCGGTCGCGGAGAGTTGCTGACTCGGTCTCGGGGAGGTACTTCAGGTCCTCGGCCAGGTAGATTTGTGTCTGCAACTCGGCCAGGGAGCGCCCTCTTCAAAAATAGTCCTTGGTCCCACGCTCCAGCTTTGCTATGAATATCGTCGTTACAGGAACGCCCGTCTTCGAAGGGTCGCAAGCGCGTCCCAGCCCGGAGAGTTCCCTGAGCTCTTCGGGCTTATTCATTGAAGGCGGGAATCCAGAACGTCAGAGATAGCGAAGGAGCAGTCGAATGGCGACAGGTACAGTGAAGTGGTTCAACGATCAGAAGGGTTACGGGTTCATCGCTCCGGACGATGGTGGCAAGGATGTCTTTGTTCACCACACCGCGATCACGATGGACGGGTTCCGGACGCTGGCCGAAGGCCAGAAGGTCCAGTTTGACATCACGCAGGACGTCAAGGGTGCCCGCGCGATCAACGTGTCGAAGGCCGCCGTTTAAAAAACAAACGAGCCACGAAACGGCCCCGGGAGGCGAAAGCTTCCCGGGGTTTTCTTTTTGGTACGGCTATTCTCGCTTCCGGGCGGAGGCTGAAAGAGACAGCGCCGCCAGGGCGACGAGCAGCTCGATCCCGAACACCCGCTCGTACATCTTGTGCAGGCGGTCGAACTCGGTGCCGGCGCCGGTTCCCTGCGGGCGGGCTGCGGAGAGAGACGGGGACACCCAGGCGCTGAGGAAGAGGGTGCCGGCGAGGAGAGTGGCGATGGCCGCGTCGCAGAGGAGGGACGGCTGTTTGAGCCAGCGAAGGGTGAGGGAAGCGGCGAGGGCGAGCCCGAGGGCGCCGAACGCTGCGTACTCGAAGACATGGAGCGCGCCGCCGACGACGGCGCCCGCGGACGCGCGGTCGGGAGCGAGAGTCTTGAACGCGACCGGGGCGACGATCAGGGCGATGGCGGCGCCGCCGCCGAAGTAAGCGGCAAGGGCGATCGTTCGAAGCACGAGCAGCGGTCTGATCATGAATGCCCCCTGAATTGAATTTGGGTCGTTCGTGAGCGCACGATGGCCGGGTGGACGGAGGGGAGCGGCTTCGGCCCGGCTGGCGCGGGGAGGGCGCCACAAGAAACCTCCTCCGCACGTCGCGCGAGTCGGGCTGACGCCGTTCCCGGCCGGCCACCCGGCCATCGTGCGCTCAATCGTCGTATTCTTCGCGCGCGATCTTCGCTTTGCCGAGCGCGGTGCGGATTTTCTTGAGCGCGGCCTTTTCGATCTGGCGGACCCGCTCTCGTGTGATGCCGAGGATTTCGCCGACCTCGCGAAGCGTCCGCGGGTCCTGCCCGCCGACGCCGTAGCGCATCCTCAGGACGTCCGCTTCGCGCAGATCGACGTTGGCGAGGTAGCGCTCGAGGATGCCGGAGACGTCCTCGGAGATTTCGGGGAGCCAGGATGGCTCGCTCGGCGAATCGTGGATCGCCTGCCACAGCAGGTCGAGCGACTGCGGCTGGCTGCTCGAGTAGCTCGTGTTCAGCGCCTGGCGTACCGCTTCGCCGGCGGGGCCCTTGAGCTTCAGCGCTTTCACGATTTCCGCCGGGTACGGTTTGCGACCGAGCTTCTGCGTCAGCTTCAGGTTCGTCGCTTTCCACTTGTGGATCATCTCGACCATGTACGTCGGGATGCGCACAGTCGGCGCCGTGTCCATGAGCGCGCGATGGATCGCCTGCTTGATCCACCAGGTGCCGTAGGTTCCGAATTTCACGCCGCGTTCGGGGTCGAAGCGCTCCACGGCCTTGAGGAGCCCGAGGTTTCCCTCCTCGATGAGGTCGAGGAAGGTCATTCCGCGGTTCGTGTACTTCTTCGCGATCGAAATGACGAGCCGCAGATTCGCGCGGATCATCCTCTCGCGCGCCGCCTGGTCCCCCTTCTGCACGAGGCGGCCCAGCTCCTTTTCCTCTTCAGGCGTGAGGAGCGCGACCTTTTTCACCTGTCGCATGTAGAAGTCGAGGTTTTCGTCGTTGCCGCGTTGCGTAGGTGAAATCCTCGCAGAAAGAGGGAGAGCGCGCTGAAGGGCGCATTATCGAGTTGTGGGGCGCGCGGATCAAGGACGGGGACTACGGGGCCAGGCGAAACACCTGGACCCGGCCTTCGCCGTTGCCGCATTCCTTTACGAGCTGGAACCGCCCGTCGAGCTTCGCCGACACGCCGGGCTCATCGGATTCGAGCAGCACGAGCCACATCACTTGCGCCTCGCGCATGTCCGCCTCGATGCCCCGGCTCTCCCTGGAGTCCGGCACGATCCGGAAATTGACACCGGCGTAGAACGCCACCTTCTCGGGGCCCATCAGCTCCGCTCCCGGCGCCGTCGCGCGCAGCCAGAGCCCGGCTTCCTTCAGCGGAAGCTGGTCGCGGCGGCCGGGGCGCAGGGATTTTGGAAGAGCCACGGCGGCGAGGAGGAGCACGAGAGTCGCCAGTCCTCGTTTCCATTTTTCGGACAGCGCGGCCGCGAACGGAGCGAGGAGAAGAACGACGACCACGGACGGAAGGAGAAGGTGGCGGGTTGAAAGGTAGCCCTTTGCGTAAAGCAGGCGCAGAAGCGGCGGGAGGTAAATGGCGAGGAGACCGAAGAGCGCGAGGCGCGCGAGGCGGTGGTCCGGCGCGCGCGGGACGGAGACAAACGCGGCGGCGAGGAGGAGGGGGAGGAAGCCGAGGTAGATCGTCATGCTGAACTTGCGCACGAAATACCAGGGGCGGTAGAGCGGGTTCTGCGTTCCTTTTTCCGTGACCGTCTTCTGCCCCTCGCCCGTTCCCTCCTTCGCACCCGCCACGAAGGCTTCGCCTCCCGATTTTCCGGTGACGGCCCACCGGCCCAGGTGATCGTGGATCTTGACGACGTAGGGCACGAAACAGGCGAGGAAGACGGCGACGGTCACCGAAGCGGCCGTAGCACGGCGACCCCATCGGGGCGCCGCGGTCGCGCAAAAACGAGGGAGCCCCGCGACGAAAATCGCGATGGCGGCGAAGGCAGGAAGGGCAAGTCCCTCCGGGCGCGTCAGGTAGGCGAGGCCGCCGGCGAGTCCGGCGAGTGCGGCGGCGCGCAGGTCAAGCAGCGCCACGGCGCGCAGCGCGCAGGCGACGCCGCTGATGAAGAAGAACACGAACGTCGCTTCGACGAGAATGTCGCTTCCGACATCGACGCAATCCGGGTGAACGGCGACCAGTAGCGACGCGAAGAGCGCCGAGCGAAGGCCGCCGAGTCGCGCGCCGATGAACCACGCGGGGACGGCCGTGAGCGCGCCGAGCAGGATCGAGACGGCATGCCCGGCGGCCGCGACGTCGCCGAAGACGAATGAGGAGAGGGCCGTCAGCGCAGGATACAGCGGGTGGTACCCATGCGTCAGGGCGTGGTGCCAGTCGCCGGCGAGCATCATCTTCGCGATGCGCACGTAGTAGTAGGCGTCGGTCGCAACGGTGGCCTTGAGGAGAAAGCACCCCAGCCGCGCGGCGAATGCGAGCGCGACGATGGCGGCGAGCGTGGGAATGACGCGAGATGAGGGCTCCGGAGCGTCAGCAGCGGGCGGATCCGGAGCCGGGGCGACCTCGGGCATCGGAAGAGTGTCGGTCAGAAGGCGCGGGGCGTGAAGTTAGATCGTGGAGTGGAAACGCCGACTGAAGGCCAATCGGCCGACACGAAGGTCACGGAGAGTACTGCGCGGCGTCGATGGTCCGGTCATTCGTCGAACGACCTCACCACTGAGGCGCCGAGGCACAGAGAAATACTGTTTCTTCCTTTCTCTGTGCCTCCATGTCCTGTCAGGACCTTGCCGCACTTGTCAGTACGCATTCGGATTCACGAATCCCCGGATCACCGTGAGCAGGATGATTCGCACGTCGAGCCACAGCGACCAGTTCTCGATGTAGTACAGGTCGTACTGGATCCGCTTCTTGAGCGAGGTGTTCCCGCGCCACCCGTTCACCTGCGCCCATCCGGTAATCCCTGCCTTCATCTTGTGCCGCAGCATGTAGCGCGGGATCTGCTTCTTGAAGTCCTGGATGAAGACCGGACGTTCGGGGCGCGGGCCGACGACGCTCATGTCTCCGACGAGAACGTTCCAGAACTGCGGGAGCTCGTCGAGCGAGGTCTTGCGGATGAACGCGCCGAACTTCGTCTTGCGCGGGTCGTCCGCGGTCGCCCACTTCGCACCGGTCTGCGCTTCGGCATCGACACGCATCGAGCGGAACTTCCACATCTTGAACGTGCGCCCGTCGAGGCCCATGCGTTCCTGGCCGTAGAAGACGGGACCGGGCGAGGACAGTTTAACGCCGATGGCGACGAACGCGAGGACCGGGGAAATCAGAAGCAGGGCGAAGCCGCTGAAGGCGAAGTCCAGGAAGCGCTTCAGGAGGAGGTTCCATCCGTACAACGGCGACTCCCTGAGGAGAATGACGGGGAGGCCGTCGATGTCGGAAATCGAGTGGTTGAGCGCGTCGAAGGAGCCGATGTCGGGGATGACGCGGATGTCGGCGGTTTCCTCCGAGAGGAGCTCCATCACTTTCTCGAAGGTCTCGTGTTCACGCGCCGGAAGAGCGACGTAGACCTGGTCGGCGCTGTGCTCCTTGATCAGCGCCGGGAGGTCCTCCGGTTTTCCGACGACGAGCACGCGGTGGAACTTCTTCCCGAGCCGGTCCTCGCGGCCGTCCACGTAGCCCGCGGGCACGATCCCCATCCAGCGATGCCGCCGAAGCGAAAGCGCCAGCTCCTGCCCGGTTCGTCCCGCTCCGACGATCAGGGCGCGCCGCAGGTTCCAGCCGTGCCGCCGTGCCCACCGGAGGGCAATGCGCACCGAAGTCCGCTCGACCGCCAGCGCCACGAAATTCAGCGCAATGAAAATCCCGAACACAAGCCGCGAGTATTCGAAGGACTTGTAAACGAAGGTCAGGCCGGTCATGAACAGGAACAGCATGATCTGGGCCCGTGCGATGTCGAACCACTCGGTAAGGAGCGAGTCGCTGCGGCGCGCGGAGTAGAACCGGAACGCGCGATAGGAGACCGCGGCAAGGACCAGCACCGCGGGCAGGAATTTCGCGTAGTGGGCGAAATCCGGCCGGCCCTTCTGCGCCTCGAACAACCCGGAGTCAAACCGGACCCAGAAGGCAAATGCCCACGCCCCTGCGGTGACGGCCATGTCCGCGAGGAACATGAAGGCTTCGATCAGCTGGGAGTGTCGTTTCAGCATCGTGGGCCCGCCGGCGACCCCGCAGATGATATCGGCACGACGGGCGACCGTCACTCACGCGCTCACGATGCCGAGGTCCTTCAGCAGAAGCGCTTCCCGGGCCGCGCATCGACGCTTGAGCCACTGCTTTCCGGGAGGAAGCGCCGTCCATGTGAAGAGAAACGCGCCCTTGAGCGTCAGCCGGAAGCTCCCGCTGGGGAGGGGCGAGAGGAGCCCGATCGAAACCTGCCACGCATGGGACGCGGCGATCGCTTCTCGCACCCGCCCGGGGATTTCAGCACGGGAGGGCGGTTCCTGGGCGGATGTGGCGAGCCTGTCGCGAGAGACCAGCTTCTGATGGGCGTTCAGGAGGGCTGAGGGATCCTGAAGCGAGGGGAGCAGGACGATCCGGCGCTCTCCCATGTCGGTGACCAGCAGCGGCGTCGTGGAGTTAGAAGTGTTGAGGGTGCGGGTTTTTCCCTCGCTGGAAACGAGTTCGAGGAAGGTCGAGTGCGGCCGGAAGACGTTACCGCGGCGCACGTGCATGACGTACCCGACTGCCAAGACCCGCCGGCGGCGGTCGGCCATCGTGCAGAATTCGGCGGCGACGTTGGGCGCGAACCCGCGGAACGACCAGCGCTGGGTTTCGCCGAAGCCCAGGTCGGCGAGACGCGGGCCGAGTTCATTGAAAAACTCGTCGGCGGGGGTCGGGTACGGGCCCGGGTCGTGAGGAAGGACCTCCGGGGCGGGCGACTGTCGATGCATGAAAAACACGATGAGCGGAGCGACGACGTAAAGCAGAAGGATGACGGCGCCGGCGATGCCCAGCACGATGAGGAGTGGAAGCACAGGCCCATGATCGGCTATTTCGGCCACTCTGGACGCGCGGCACGATAAAGTTCCCTCCTGCCGCGATTTCAGGGGACCCACCAGGATGGAAGAGCCGGACCCCGCTGACTCGTCCGGCCCACCGGCCGCGCCGCGCTACATTCCCGGCCCCGAGCTCGGACGCGGCGGATTCGGCTCAGTCATCGAGGCCACCGACACCGCCATCGGTCGCCCCGTCGCTCTTAAACTTCTCCGCGCGGACGCCCCGCTTCACACCGTCGAGCGCTTCCGCTGGGAAGGGCGCGTGACCGGCCGTCTCGAGCACCCCGGCGTGGTCCCCGTCCACGAAATCGGCAGGCTTCACGGGAACGGCCAGCTCTTCATCGCCATGAAGAAAATCGGCGGCCAGGACATGCATCGCGTTATCCGCGAAGGGAAGTGGAAGCTCCGGCGGCTCGTCGAGGCTCTTCGCGACGCCTGCCGCGCCGTCGCGTACGCGCATGCGAAGGGCGTGATTCACCGCGACCTGAAACCGGCGAACATCATGCTGGGCGAATTCGGCGAGACGCTGGTGGTGGACTGGGGGCTTGCGCGCGTTGTCGCGGAGCCGGAGGAGACGCTGCGCGGCGCGGTGCCGGGGAGTCTCGACCTCACCGCCGGGTCGGGCGAGACTTCCCAGCTCACGCTGGACGGCGACGTGCTGGGGACCCCGGCGTACATGTCCCCGGAGCAGGCGCGCGGGCGGCTCGCCGACATCGACCGCAGGAGCGACGTCTACTCGCTCGGCGCGACGCTCTACGAAATTCTCGCGGGGCAGCCGCCGCACGCCGGCGCGACGGCCACGGAGTGCCTCGAGAGCGCCCGCAGGGGCAACGTCGAGCCTCCGTCGAAGCGACGGCCGGCGCCGCCGGAGCTCGAGGCGATCTGCCTGCGCGCGCTCTCGCCGAGAAGCGAGGACCGCTACGAGGGCGTCGCCGAGCTCTCCGCGGAACTCGACGCCTGGCTCGAAGGATCGAAGGACCGCGAGCGGCGCGAGGGAGAGGCGGCCGGGGAGCTGAAGCGCGCGCGGGCGGCCATGGACCTGCGGCGGCAGCTCGCGGCGGACGCGCTCGCCGCCGGGCGCGAGGCGCGGACGCTGACCGAGACGATCCCGACGTGGGAAGGAGAATCCGCGAAGGCGCCGCTGTGGGCAGCGCGGGATCGCGCGGAGACTTCGCGGCGGCGCAGCCTCGAGGTCTACGCCGACGCTCTCGGCGCGCTCGCATCCGCACTGTCGCATGTCCCCGACCACGCGGAAGCGCGCCGCCTCCGCGCGGAACTCGCCTGGCAGAGATTCCTCGAAGCCGAAGAAGCGGGCGACGAATCCGAGATGGTCGTGAACCGGCGTGTCGCCGAGCAGTTCCACGACGGCGCGCTCGCGGAGGCGCTTCGCGACGAAGGGACGCTGGAGGTCCGGGCGCGGGCGTTCAGCTGCGGCTGCCTGGCGCAAGGAAGGGACGTATCGCCCGGCGAACTCGACTTGCAGGGATGGCACCCCTGGTCGGGCCGATTGCTGGCGGGCGACAGCCCCTCATTTGCACCCGAGCCGGAACCGGGAAGCCCGCTACGGCTGCGCGTGCACGCCGCCTCATGCCGCGCCACACCCGTCGCAGGCATCAAGGCCTGGGTCTGGCTCTACGCCGAGGCGGACCGCGTCCTCGTTCCGCAGACAGCGGGCAGCGGAGGCGAGCCTCCGCCCACGGCGGCGATGGACGCACTCTTCGGCGCCTCCCCCTACCGTCCGCGCGGCCCCGGAAGACTCCTCGCGTCCACCTCGCCTCTTCCCCTCGGCGTCGGCGCCTGGCTCGTCGTTGTCGTCGCGGCCGACGGACGCGCGGCGCGGTCGCTCGTGCGCGTCCGCCGCGGCCAGGCGTCGGTCCTCGATGTGACGCTCTTCCGGGCCGGCGAAGTCCCGCCGGGGTTCCAACCCATCCTCGAGACCGAAACGACGCTTCAGGGCGACCGCGACGTCGCAATGGCGCGCAACGCCGTCGTCGAGCGGATCCCCGACTTTTTCCTCAAGCGCGACGTCGTCAGTGCTCGCGACTACGCCGCGTTCCTCGACGGGCTGCCCCCGGAGGAAGCGGCGCGCCGGGTGCCTCGTTCGTCGATGGCGCCGAACCGGCCCTGGTGGCCGCGCGTTGGAAACAAGTGGATCCTGCCGACCGCGGAGTGGTTCGCGGCGCAGAAGGAGGATCCCGACAAGAGCATCGGCTTTCCCGCCACCCACGTCCGCGCCTGGGACCCGGAGTGGCCAGTGATGAGCGTCACCTGGTTCGACGCGATGGCCTACGCGCGTTGGCTCTCCGCCCGCGACGGTTGGCTCTTCACCCTACCCCTCGGCGACCAGTGGGAAGCCGCCGCGCGCGGCGTGGACGGCCGCTCGTTCCCCTGGGGAAAGCGCTTCGACCCGACCTGGTGCAACGTCGTTGACTCCCTCCAGGACGGCCCCCGCCCCGCGCGTCCGTCGGACTTTCCGCGCGACGAGTCGCCGTGGGGCATCCGCGGTCTCGCGGGCAACGTGCAGGAGCAGTGCCTGAACGCGGCCGGCAAGCAGTTCCCCCAGCGCCGCCAGAACCGCGGCTCCGGCTGGTCACGATCCTTCCTCTACGCACGCGCGGCACACCGCATGGCGAACAACCCCGCGTCGCTGGAGTCGACGACCGGTTTCCGGCTCGCCGGCGTCGTGCGATTGGGACAGCCGCATCGCGAAATCTGACCTGACGGCTATTTGCGAGTCGCGATCGTCGACATGTACGCACACTCGAACGCCGGCGGACCATTGCCGCCCTTGTTGAAGCGGCTGAAGCAGTCAGCCACGTCCTTGCGAAGCGCGGCGCGGCCCTTCTCGTCCTGGTTTTCGTGCGCCCGGACGATCGGCCCGAAGTAGCGGAACATCGTTTCGAGCGCATGATCCGTCGAGCGGAAGTGCTGGATGAACGTCCTCCGTTCATGAACGAGCGCGCTTGTCCCGCCGCCGAGCAGCTCGCGCAGCCCCGCTTCGGTCCCCCAGCGCGTCGGCGGCTTCAAACCCTCCGGGGGCGGGGCGTACGTCCTCACCGTCTTGAAGAAATCGCCGCCGAATCCCTCCGGCATCCACGTGGCCAGCCCGATCTTCCCCCCGGGCTTGCACACGCGCAACAGCTCCGCCGCCGACTTCTCCTGGTCCGGCGCGAACATCACCCCGAACACCGACATCACAACGTCGAAGGACGAGTCCGGAAAGGGAAGCGCCTGCGCGTCCGCTTCGCGAAAATCGATCGTCGTCCCCTCCGCCGCGGCGCGCACTTTTGCGCGCTCGACGAGCGACCCGACGTAGTCAATCCCCGTCACGTCGCAAGCGCGCCGGGCAGCGACCAGCGCCCCGTTGCCGCTTCCACACGCGACGTCGAGCACCTTCTGCCCCGCCTGCGGGTCGAGCGCTGCGCACAGCGCGTCGCTCACGACCATGGTTTTGAGCGCGAGGACGTTGAAGTCTCCCGAGCCCCAGACGGACTTCTGTTTGTTCGTGACGGCCGCAAGATCGAGCGGAGCTGAACTCATGCGAAGGCCCTCCTGGTTACGAGTCATGGACTCCATCCCAATCCTCTTGCTTACCGCTTCCTCCCGATCCACTTCTTGAGCCACCCCAGCACTTCTCCGTACCAGTGCCGGCTCGTGCGCGGCTTCAGGATCCAGTGGTTCTCCTCGGGATACACCACCAGCCGCGCGGGCAGCTTCATCGCCTTGTACACGTTGTAGATTTCCAGCCCCTGCCCGTACGGGACGCGGTAGTCGCGCTCGCCATGCACGATCAGCATCGGCGTCTTGAATCCGCGCGCGTGGCGCATCGGGTTCCAGCGGTCCATCCCCTCGACGCGATCCCAGGGCTCGCCGCCCATCGAGCGCTGGCGGCCCTGCGTGACGTCGCTTCCGTACTGCGTCTGAAGATCGCTTACGCCGGCGTGGTTGACGATGCAGCTGAAGCGGTCCGTCTGGCTCGCGATCCAGGCGGCCATGTAACCGCCGTAGGAGCCGCCGGTCGCGGCCATCCGCTTCGGGTCGACGAGGCCGCGGGCGATGAGCATGTCGGTCGCGACGGTGATGTCGAAGTAGGGTTGATCGCCCCAGCGTCCGAGAATCGACGCGGCGAAGTTCTGCCCCCAGCCCGTCGAGCCGTGGAAGTTCACGAGCGCGACCACGTAGCCCGGGGCCGCGAAGGCGTGCGCGTTCCAGCGCCAGTGCCAGTCGTCCCCGAACGTGCCGTGCGGGCCGCCGTGGATCACGTGGACGAGCGGGAGGCGCTTCCCCGCGGGAAGCGGTCCCGACGGTTTTTTCATGCCGGGCGGGTAGAAGATCCACATCTGCACCGGCTCCCCTGCGGCGCCGGTCACGTGCGTTTCTTCCACTGCGGAAAGCTGGATGTCCTTCATCCCCGGCTTGGTGAATTCCGTCGCGCGGCGCAGGCGCTTCGATTTCAGGTCGATGATCGCCGCTTCCGGCGGGGAGTTGACGCTCGAAATCGAGACGAAGGCTTTTCCTCCCGCGATTTCGGGCGACCCGAACGTGTTCTGGCGAACGAGGGGCCGCGGTGCGTTTTTCTTCGGCGCGCGCACTGCCGCTTCGATGTCCAGCGCGTACAGCGTTGACCGCGCGCGGTCCTCGGCGCGGATGTAGATCGTGCGCGAATCCGCCGAGAATCCCCACCCGCTTGCCGAGCGGTCCCAGGCCTCCGTCAGCACAGTGTGCTTTCCCGTCGCGCGGTTGAGAGCCACCAGCCGCGTCTTGTCCGCGTAGAAGTCGAATTCGCGCGACATGCCGTAGATGATCCACCGGCCGTCGGGGGTGTACTGCGGGCCCGACGTGTCGCGGAATTCAGGCGAAGCGATTTTCCGGATGCGGCCGGCGCGCGCGCCGGCGCGGATCACCGGCGGGACGCCCACCGTGAACACGCTCCAGAGCCAGGGGTCGTGTGGCGGATCGCTCGCGCAGGCGCCGAACGCGATCTCGCGGCCGTCCGGCGAGATCCGGTATTGCCCGTAGGGCTCTTCCGGCGAGAACCAGCGCTTCCAGCCCGGCGTGAGGTCCATGATTTCGCGGGAATCCAGGTCCATCGCGAAGAGGTGGTGCACGCGCCCGTCGGTGAGCCAGTGATCCCAATAACGGAAGATGCGGTCCTCGGAGACGTGGACCTTGCAGGGGTCGTCCTCGCGCTCTTTTTTGCGCCGGGCGGCCTCTTCCGTCGATGGTTTGTCGGCGAAGACGGAACAGAGGAATGCAATCCGCTTCCCGTCCGGGAACCAGCGCGCGTCGGCGGCGCCGAAAGGGAGGTCGGTGAGGCGCTCGGGCTCGCCGCCGTCGAGGGGGAGGAGGAAAAGCTGAGGTTGATCCGGAAATTTCGGCCCCGACTTTTTCTTTTCGTCGGGCTTGCCGCCGGGTTTGCGGACGAAGAGGAGCCGCTTGCCGTCGGGGCTCCAGGCAGGCTGGCCGCTGGAGGCTTCGGCGTGAGTGAGGGCGCGGGGCGCGCACTTGCCGTCGGTGGAACAGAGCCAGAGGCGGGTAACGGCCTCGTTGGATTCCATCGACCACTGCGTGACGGTCACGACGAAGCGCGAGCCGTCGGGGGAAGGGACGGGCGATCCGACGCGCGGGATGGACCAGAGGTCCTCGACGGTCATGGGGTGTTTTGGCATGGGGCGGGATTGTAGCCGCCGAGCGATGGGTTGCTCAGATTCGAGAGCTGTTCCCTTGCCCCTGCCCACCGCACGAGTGACCCCCTGTGCGGTGGGCAAGGGCAAGGGCAGGAAACCGGGGGCCCGGTTGGCCCCCGGCTTCCCCTTGTTGCTCAGGCTTGGGCTTGCGACTTGTACAGCGCGAAGGTCGCCCCCGCAGGATCGGCGCAGACCGAGAACCGGCCGATGTTCGGGATGTCCGTCGGCTCGACCCACAGCTTTCCGCCGAGCTTCTTGACCTGAGCGGCCGACGCGTCCACATCGGTAACGAACACGTAGCCAATCCACATTGCGGGCCCCGGGGCGCCGGGTGGCTTCTGCATCATACCGCCGACATCCGTGCCTTCGGATTTCACCAGGGTGTACGTCCCCATGCCGGGAACCGGCATGTCCTGGAATTTCCAGCCGAAGACTTCGCCGTACCAGCGCTTTTCCTTCTCGATGTCCGGCGCGACGAGTTCGTTCCAGCAGAACGCTCCCGGCGCGAACGGAGCGTCCGGCCGCGACGGCTGCAGCCCTTTCCACGGGCAAATGACGGCGCCCTGCGGGTCCTGGCTGACGGCGAAACGGCCGGTCTCCGGGATGTCCATGGCCGGACACAGCTGTTTTCCTCCGTTGCGCACCGCCCGCTCGGCTGCGGCGTCCACGTTGTCGGTCGTGACGTACGAAATCCAGTGGGGCGGGGCGCCCTTCTCCGCGTCGCAGATGCCACCGATACCGCGGGCGCCGATCATGATCCCGGTGTAGACGCCCGCCGGGCCCATGTCGTGATCCACGAACTTCCAGCCGAACAACCCGCCGTAGAACGCCTTTGCGGCCTGGCGGTCCGGCGCCTTCAACTCGTGCCAGCAGAAAAACGACGGCATGCAGGTCTCCCTTCTCAAACGAGGTTCTCTCCGTGCATCGGTATGTTCCGTCAGCGCTTCGAAGCGCTGCCCCTTTTCAGCATTGCTGCCTTGCGTTGCGACGTGAAGTGCCACCAGGGTTGAGCTGGTCTGCCCTTCGCAATTTCGGTGATCGAAATAAAAACATCGATGAGGCACGGGTCGTGCCTGACCCCGTCCTTGCGGCAAAGCTGCTCGTACATCCGGAACGGGTCGCGCCCCTTCAGTTGCGACGGCGCCTGGATCCCGAGCCGGAGAAGGTCCCCGGCGACGCTCGGGCCGACGTTCGGCAACTCCTGGAGGAGGCGGGAAGGCGAATGGGCACCTGGGTGGCTGTGCATTCCTTGAACCCCTGCTTACGATGTTAGTCTTTTGTTATATCAAACCGCGGAAGTGGTCAAGCAATTCCCGCTCGTCATCACGACGGACGCCACGGGACAGGATCGACAGGAATCCCGGAATTTCTCCCTTGCGGCGCCTCCGCGTGGAGGGTATCGAACAGGCCCCATGTCCCGAATCTTCGCAGCCCTTCACGAATTTGCCTGGCACCGCCCTCGCGCTGTGGTTGCCATTCTCTCCGTCCTTTCCGCCCTCTCCGTCCTCGCGATCCTCCGCCTCCGCTTCTCCAGCGACATCTCCCAGGTCCTCCCCGCCGACTCGCCGGCCGTCGATGCCGTCCAGGAGGTCATGGACCATTTCTCGTTCACGGGCCAGATGTTCGCCTTCTTCGAGAAAACAGATCCCAGGGCTTCCGACGACGGCGCCATGAAACTGGCCGACGCGCTCGGGAAGCGTCTGCGGGGGCAGCCGGAGGTTCTCGGTGCGGACTGGAAGCTCGAAGAAGAGTCGGAGCGCTTTTTCGTGGAACTCGTGTCGCAGCGCGGGCCGCTGCTTCTCCCGGACGACGACATGGAGAAGTTTCTCCAGCGACTGGAGCGAGGGTCGATTCGGGAGGCGGTCAGGCGGAACCGGCGGCGCCTCCAGCGGCCGGGAATCGGGATGGCGGACGTGCTCGTCGCGCGTGATCCGCTGAGCCTGACGGAGGATTTCTTCCTGAAGCGACTCGCGGCGGGCCGTCCGGGCGGGACGATGGACCTTTCGTCGGGGTACTACTTCAACGAAGGGCGAACGGCGCTCGTCATGACCATCGAGGGAAAACAACCTCCGCAGAACGTCGCGTTCTCCCGCGTCCTGGTCGGCCGTGTGGACCGCGCGCTGGCGGAAGCCCGGCAGGAAGTCCCCGAGTCGGCGGGGTGGACCGTGTCGCTGCTGGGCGGCTACCCCGTCGCGCTTCAGAGCGAAATCGCCATCAAGTCCGACCTCAGGATCAACCTCCTGACCTCCGTTCCTCCCGTCCTGCTGATGCTGCTGATTTCTTTGCGGCGGTGGTCGAGCCTCGCCATCGGCGCGGTCTCCCTCACGGTCGGCATCCTCTGGACCTTCGGCCTGGCCGGGCTGGTATACGGGCACCTGACCGCCGTCACCGTCGGGTTCGCCGGGCTTCTCGCCGGCATGGGAATCGACTTCACGATCCACATGTTCCATCGATACCGCCACGAGCGCGCCCTCGGGCTTTCACCGCGCGACGCGTCATTCAGGACCTACGCGGGGACCGGCCCGGGAGCGTTCATCGCGATGATCACCACGGCGTTTTCGATCCTCTGCCTGTGGGTCAGCGGATTCCGGGGGCTGAGAGAATTCGGGACGCTCGTCGGCGTCGGCGTCCTGCTCATCTTCGCCTCCACGTTTCTCGTCATCCCGCTCTTCACCCGGCTCGATCGCGAGCAAGGCACGCCTCGAGAAATCTCCCGCTGGACCGTCCGCGCGTGCTGGGTCCTCTTCGGCGTGTACTTCGCCTGGTCCGTCCAGCTCCTCTCCTCGCTCGGCGTCCTGATCGTCGCTTCGTGCCTCCTCCTCATGACGAAGGCCGGCACCCGGTTCACGCTGTCCTTCGTCGTCGGCCGGCCGGTCGCCGCGACGGCGCTCTCCGCGCTGCTGACCGTCCTGTCCCTCGCCGCGATGAGCCGCCCACCCCTCGGCCTGCCCGAGCGCGAGACGGACGTGAAGAATCTCAGGACGGAGGGCGACCAGATCCTGGAAATCGAAGCGCGGATGCGGGCGGCCTTCGGGACGGGGGATGACCCCATCCTGATCGTCGTGCGCGGTGCGACGGAAGACGAGGCGATGGAGCGCGTGGAAGCGGTGACCTCGGCGGTGGGCATGCTTCCGGAATCGCAGACGGCCTCGATCGTTCAGTTTCTGCCGCCGGCTCCAACGCAGGCCCGGCAGGCCGCGAAGCTCGCGACCATCGATGCAGATCGCGTCGTCGCCGACCTGGACCGGGCTCTCGACGCCGAAGGGTTCGAGCTCGCCGCGTTCGACGACGCCCGCACCTGGCTTCGCGGCCTGCTGGCGGCGCGGGTTCCTTTGCGCCCCTCCGAAGTCAAGGACCCGTTCTTCCTCTCACTTCGTTCGCGATTCATGGCGTTCGACGCCGCGCAGCCGGTCCGGGCCCTCGTCTGGTTCACGCCCCGGTCGCCGCTTCAGGACAGCGCCGAGCGCGGCCGCCTCATCGCGAAACTTCGCCAGACGGCACAGGCCGCTTCGCCCGACGCCGTGCTCTCCGGGTTTTCGGTCGTTCTTCGCGAGATCGACGACCGGATCGGCCCGGACATCTTCTGGTCCACTCTCGCCGGCGGCGCCGTCAGCATCCTGCTCGCCTGGATTCTCTACGGCTCCTTCCGGTGGATGGTCGTCTCGATTCTCCCCGCGTTCATCGGCACGTTCTGGTTCCTGGGCTGCCTGAAGCTCATGGGCATGAAGATGAACTACCTGAACCTGATCGTCTTTCCGATCCTCGCTGGAATGGCCACGGACAACGGCCTCTACCTCGTGGAACGGTTCCGCGAAATCAAGCGGAGGAGCTGCATGGACACCGTGTCTTCGCTTTGGCCCAGCCTGACGCTGACCAGCCTGACCACGATCGTCGGATTCGGGAGCCTGGCGTTTTCGGCCAATCGCGCCATGAAGAGCCTCGGCGTCGCAATTTCCGTCGGGATGCTTTGCTACCTCTTTGCAAGCCTCCTCGTGCTACCCCCGATCCTGACCTGGATGGAGGCACCGGGCGAGGAACCACCGGAGCGCGAGGCTGCGTGAGCCGCGGCGCCGCCAGCTCCCTCTACTCCCTGACCTCGGTCGCGCCGGCGGCCTTCTCGAGGCGATCTACTACCGCAAGACCGAGCCCTGCCGTCGATGGGACGCAGATCACCGCAGCCTGGAAGCGGCGCCGGTCCACTTCCCGGAGTGCTTCGTATAGGCCGCGCGCGAGTTCGGCGAGCGAAACCGGGAGCATGATCGTCTCGATGCCGATCGGGGGCTTGTCGGGAAGGGAATTGGTCAGGATCACGACTGACTTGCCGTGGGCCCGGAGGCGGTTCGCCTTTTCGAGCAACTCCTCCGGCTTCGCGAGCACGATCTGCGCCTTCGGGGCGTAGTGCGTCGGGAGCTGTCCCGGGACGCGTGTCTTGCCGCTGGACTTCACGACGGGAACCGGACGGCCCAGCGTCGCTTCGATTTCTTCGCGCGTAATGCCTCCGGGCCGCAGGATCGCCGGCTCGTCGCTCGACAGGTCGAGAATCGTCGACTCGATTCCGACCGCGCACGGGCCGCCGTCGAGCACCAGGTCCACGTCCTTGCCGAGGTCGTCGTACACGTGCTGCGCCGTCGTCGGGCTGACTTTGCCGAAGCGGTTCGCGGAAGGCGCCGCGACCCCGCCGCCGAAAGCCTTCAGGAGCGCCTGCGCCACAGGGTGTCCCGGGACTCGAAGAGCGACCGTATCCTGACCGCCCGTCACGATGGAGAGCACCGCGGGTTTCTTCTTCAGAACGAGCGTGAGCGGCCCCGGCCAGAAACGCGCCGCGACCCGGTGCGCCGCCTCAGGAAATTCTTCGGTCCACTCCGCGACCATGTTCGCGTCCGCGATGTGCACGATCAGCGGGTGCCCGCCCGGCCGTCCTTTCACGGTGTAGATCCGCTTCACCGCATCCTCGTTCGCCGCGTCGGCGCCCAGCCCGTACACCGTTTCCGTCGGGAACGCGACGAGGCCGCCGGTCTCGAGGATGCGGACGGCGCGGTTGATCTCCTGGGGAGTGATGTACATGACGCCCCTATTGTCCGCATCCCGCGGGGGCGCGCCAAGCGATTCGACGAGAAGGCGCAGTCACCGGTGCGCTGTCCCTTGAACGCAGGAGCCCTTTCGCGCGAGAATGCCCGGACTCGATCCCCGGGAGACCTCCATGACCACGCGCGCCACATCACTCGACTTCAGGAAACTCGGCGAGGCCCGAATCGCCGCCGCCCGTGCCGCCAAATCGCCGGAGGACTGGAAGCGGCTCTGGTCGAAACCTGCGAATCCCTGGTCGATCAAGTGGGGGACCTGCTGGAAGCATTGCATCGAATACACGGTCACGGACTTCGCTTCCGAGATCGGGTTCTTCATCGACGTGCTCGGTTTCCCGACGAACGCGTTCGACAAGGACTACGCGATGTTCACGAGCCCGGACAAAGACTTTTATTTCGGCGTCGTCCGCGCCAAGGACGACGCTTCGCCGACGCCGAGGGATGCGATCCGCCTGCAGTTCATGGTCGAGGACATTTACGGGACGGCGCTCGAATTCGAAAAGCGGGGCGTTTCGTTCGAGAAGAAGCCCGTGTCGCAACACGGCTCGCCGATCTATTGCGCGACGTTCCGCACGCCGAACGGCATCTCGGTGGATCTCTGGGGGATGATGGACCCGAAGACGACCGTGCGGAAGAAACTGGATTCGACGCCGCAGAGGGTGAAGGTGAAGATCGGGTCGAAGTAGGAACGGCAGGGGATTGGAAGGGCTGGGAATGGGCAGGGGGGGGATGGGGATTGGGATGGGGATTGGGATCAAGGCACGGTAGCGCCGGATGCAGCTGGATTGGTCGTACCGTTTGACGTCTCCGGCGCCCTTTACGATTCGTGCGATTCCGCACACCCCCCCCGATTCCGGGCAAATTTTTTTACAAAATACCGCGAAACCGGGCCGGAAATCTTGGGTTTAGAGAGGCGAAGGCAAGGGATCCTCGATAACCCAAGGAGGTTCAGATGCTGAGCCGGATTCTGGCGGGAACGGTTGTGGCGCTGTTCGTGAGTTTCGCGGCGCCGGCGTTCGCCGAGCCGGGCAAGGACGCGAAAGAGGACGTGAAGGACAGGGTCGAGGACCGGAAGGATCGTCGTGAGGACGTGCGCGACAAGAAGGAAGACGTGAAGGACAAGATGGAAGACAAGCGGGATGCGAAGCATGACGGCGGCAAGAAGGACAAGATCGAGGACAAGCGGGACAAGGCCGAAGACATCCGCGACAAGCGCGAGGACGTGAAGGATCGCCGCGAGAATCATCGCGACCGCCGGGAGAATCGCCGGGACCGGCATCACGGGCCCCGCCGCAAGTAACTCCTGACCGTTCAATTCGGGAATCGCGGATCTCTCCACAGATTCGCGGTTCCCCTTCTCTTTCCGGCGGACCCGGCAGGGAACCGCTCCGGAGCGGCGCCCCCGTGAGCACTCTCTTCACGAGGAACCCTTGCATGCGCTGATGACCCGGGCGGTTTCCTGGCGGGCCTGCCGCGGCGCCGGAACAAGGAGCGACTTCGGTTTCGGCGCGGGAATGCTACAACACTCCCCGGCGCACTCGCCCCTGACCCGGAGATCCCGATGAAGCGTGTTCTCGCAATCCTGCCGGTCTTCGCAACCCTGTCGCTGGTCCGCGCCGAGGAAGCGGCGCCCTGGCCGCCCGTGAAGACCGGCGAGTTCTGGTACCGCGCCGTCGAACAGCACGGGAAGACCGAGGGATACATGCGCCTGACGATCGACAAGCCGGCGGGCGGTGGGCTCAAGTCCACGTGGGAGCTCAAGGTCGCCTATCCGGGCGGACATTACGCCGAGAAGCGTTCCATGGAAGTCGATGCCCGGAGGAATTTCGTGCGCGCCGCCATGGAGGTCGACGGCGGCCCGTCCGCCGAGGCCGAATGGTCCGAGGCGAAGAAGGGCATTGTCGGCCGGGGCGCCAAATCCTCCTCGGAGAAGAAGGAAGAAGTCCTGATCGACACGAGCTCCCAAGCCAGCGCCGGACTCACCATCGTGCTGGCTGCGACGATGCCGCGCGAAGAACTGACGCCCGCCCTGGGCTTTGCGGAGATCAGCTTGTCAGGCGTTCCCGCGATGGCCGGCAAGGTCGTCATCCGGTGCCTTGGACAGGAGCAGCTGGCCTGGGAGGGGAAGACCCTGAACGTCTGGAAGTACGAGGCTCACCGCCTGGAACGACCGCCCACTTATGCCTGGGTGACGGACGAAGGCGCCATCGCGCAGATCGAATGGGGCCAGGGCAGCCTCCTCATCCTGAGCTCGACTCCGACGAAGGACCTCTTCCAGGAAATCCCGGCGGCCCTGAAGGACGTCTCCACAGCGAAGGACACACTCGTCCTCCAGGGCGACTTCCCCGGGTTTTCGCCGCAGGAGATGTTTGACCATCACACGAAGCCGGAACTGCTCGAGAAGTGGTGGGCGACGAAGGCGGAGGTCGGCGACAAGGTCGGCGGCACGCACGTGTTGTCGTGGCCTGCGCAGAAGTGGACGCTTCGCGGCGAAATCACGACATGGGTCCCGTGTAAGCAGTTCGGGTTCACGTGGAAGTGGGACCACGAACCGAAGGACAAGCCGGCGCTGAAAGTGACGATCGATCTTGAGCTGATCGAGAACGGCACCCGGATGACGATAACGCACGGGCCCTACGCCGATACGGAGGATGGAAAGGCGGAACGCGCGGAGCACTTCGAGGGCTGGAAGTTCTTTGCGTCAAAGCTGAAGGCGTTGAGGGACAAGTAAGCATGCACGACGTTCGCCTGACACCTGGATCTCGCGAGGACGGCGGCGGGCGCTTCACCGGCGCGGCGCAGCGCGGGCTCGATCGGGACTTTCTCCGACCGCGCCTCGGGACGATGTGAGCGCTCGCGATCCGACACGACCGTTTTTGGATTTCGCGTGGCCCGCAGTCTTGATATCGACTCGAGGACGGGGCCAGGCCTGGAAGTCGAATTCGTGAGTGCTTCCGGGAAGACAGCGGCGTTGGTGACTCTTCGGGAAGGGGATGTACGCGCGGTATGCGACGGCGACCTGATGGCCGTCAGGCAGCTTGATCGCTCAGCTCGAGCGATCTGCTTCTCCCTCAGCGCGCGACCGATCGATAGAGCGCCTCGAGCCGCTTGATCCACAGCCCGGCGCTGTACTTCTCCTCGACCAGCCGCCGTCCCGTCTCACCCATCTTCGCGCGGCCGTTCGGGTCGGCCCAGAGCATCCCGAGCGCCTTCGCCATCGCGTCGGGGTCCGAAACCGGGACGAGCACGCCGGCGCCCGTGCCGCCGAGAGCATCGCGACAACCGCTCACGTCGGTTGCGACGAGCGGACGGGACAGCGCCATCGCTTCCAGGAGCGCAAAGGGAAGCCCCTCCCACTTCGACGAAAGCACCGCGATGTCGCCCGCCGCCGTCAGGTCCATGGGATCGTCGCGGTGGCCGGGGAGGTGAACGCGCTTTTCCATTCCCAGCTCGCGCGCGAGCCCCGCGACTTCTGCTTTCTGCGGGCCGTCGCCTGCGAAGAGCACGTGGACATCGTCCGCGAGGCGATCCACGGCACGGAGGAGCGTGAAGGGGTCTTTCGGGGACGCGAGGCGGCCGACCATTACGAACAGCGGCGCGTGAAGCGGGATGCCGAACTCGGCGCGCACCTCGGCGCGCGTGCGCTTCGCCTCGCACTGGTCGAGCCGGAGGGCGTTCGGGAGAACGAAGACCTTCGACGGCGGAACCAGGTGCGCTTCGTCGGCCTGCCGCGCCTCCTCCTCGGTCACGCAGATCATGCGCGTCGTCCACATCCCCGCGACCCGCTCCAGCTCGCGGTAGAGGCGACGCTTCCAGGCCGGCAGGTCGTAGTGAAAATAAAAGCCATGGGGCGTGTAGAGCGTCGGGATCCCCCACGCCGTTCCCGCCAGCCGCGCCAGCAGCCCGGGTTTGGAAGTGTGCGCGTGGACGAGCGCCGGGCGGCGCCGCCGGAGCAGCTTGACGAGGCCGAACAGCGCGAGTACGTCCGCCGGGTGCGGCTCGCGCTTCAACGGAAATTCGATTACGCGGACGCCGGATTGGGCGAGCTGGATGAGGAAACGCGGGTCCTCGAGAGGGGAGGCCGCGACGCTCACGTCGAAGGCGGACTTGTCGATAAGGTCGCAGATCATCTGGACGTGCTTGGCCGCGCCGCCGATGCCGGGGCGCGTCACCAGGAGAATGGGGAGGCGACTCATCCGTGCAACCCCCGGTACAAGTCCACGTACGCGTCGACCATGCGCCCGATGCCGAAGTGTTCGAGCAGGCGTTTTCGCCCGGCCTCGCCCAGCGCGCGGGCCCGGGCGGGATCGGAGATGATGGCCGTGATGGCGGAGGCGAGGGCCATCGCGTCCGAGGGCGGCACCACGTAGCCGGTCGTGCCCTCCGAAACGATTTCCGGGATTGCGCCGGAAGAGGTCGCCACGACGGCGCGCGCCTGGGCCATGGCCTCGAGGAGCACGAGGCCGAAACCTTCCCAGAGGGATGGAAGGACGAACAGGTCGAACGCTCCCATCACGTCGTGGACGTCGTTGCGGAAGCCCGCGAAGTGGACGCGGTCCCCGAGAGGGGCGGCGAGTTTTTTCAGCGAGGCTTCGAGAGAGCCCTTGCCGACGATGACGAGCCTGCCGGAGCATTGACGCATCGCGGCAATGAGGTAGCTCTGTCCCTTCTGCTCTTCGAGGCGCCCCATGGTGCCCACGACGAAGTCCTCGTGGCCTGCGCCGAACTCGCGGCGCAGCCGCTGCCGCTTCGACAGGTCGGGCGCACGTTCTTCGAGGCCGTACGGGATGGTCACGAGCCGGTCCTCCCGCAACCCCCGCTCGCGCATGAACCGGTTCACCGCTTCCGAAATGCAGACGACCTTGTCGGCCGCCCGCGCGGCCATCCGCCCGATCATCCCGGCCGCGAAGTCCTTGAGGTACTGGTCCTCGTTGTGCTTCGACGAGACCAGCCTCTTCACGCCCGACATTTTCGCGGCTGCCGCGCCGAAGACGTCGGCCTTGAACAGGTGCGTGTGGACCAGGTCGCTTCCCTCGAACGCTTTCGCGAGTCGTCGGACCACGAGGGCGTCCGCCGCATGCTTCAGGTGGAAGTCGGTGACGGGGATGCCGGCTTCACGGAAACGTGGGGCGAGCCCTCCTGCGCCCTTGAGGTAGCCGACCTGGACGTCGAATTCGGGGCGGGGGAGGCGCGGGAGAAGCGAGAGGAGGTGGTTCTCAGCTCCGCCGATGTCGAGGGTGGTGATGAGGTGGAACAGTTTCATGAGGCGGCGACCGGGGAGGGCGAAAGGTCGCCGCGGCGGCAGCAGCGCAGGATGAAATCCTCGTACTTGCGCACGATGCGCGGCATGTCGAAGCGGCGCGCGGTCTCCTGGCAGGCCACGCTGAGCTTCGCGCGGTCGGCGGCGGTCAGGGCGGCGACGCGGCCCAGGGCGGCGGCCAGCGCTTCCGGGTCGGCGGCGGTGATGTAGCCGTTGCGGCCGTCCTCGATGATCTCATCGACGCCCGAGACGAGCGTGGAAACGAACGGGAGGCCGAAGGCCAGCGCTTCGACGCCGACGTTCGGGAATCCTTCGCGGCGCGAAGTCAGCGCGAACATATCGGCGGCCGCGAACCAGGAGTAGACGTCCTTGCGGAAACCGAGCATCCGCACGCGGTCGCCGAGGCCGCGTTGCGCGATGGAGGCGTCCAGCCGTGGCCGCTCGACCCCGTCCCCGGCGACGACGAGGATGTACTCCGGGTGGCTTTTCCAGAAGAGGTCGAACCCGTCGATGAGGAGGTCGTGGTTCTTCTGCGGCTTGAGGCGCGCCACGTTCAGGACGATCTTCCGGTCCGGGCCGATTCCGAGCTCCGACCGCACGCGCGCGACCTCAGGCCCGGAGCTCGCGGCAAATTCGCGAATGCGGTCGAGGTCCACTCCGTTGTGAATCACCGTGAACTTTCGCCGCGGAATGCGGGCCTGGGCGGAAGCGTAGTCCGCGACCATGCGCGAGACCGCGACGGCGCCGTCGGAGAGGTACGAGAACGCGTGGTCGAGGAGGCAGTGGTACCACTTCTTGTCGTCGTACAGGTTGTGTTCGCGCGTCACGACGCGGTAGGCGAGCACCGGCTTGAGCAGTCGCACGGCGGCGTTGGCGGAGAACATGCTGCTCACGACGACGTCGGGGGAAGTGTCGTTGAGGGCGCGGCAGAGCCGCGTCCACGAACGCGCGTCCCAGAAGCCCCGGAACGCGAGGCGCTCGACGCGGACGTCCCGCGGGACTTCTGAGTAGAGATTCTGGCGCTCCGGGTAGTCGAACAGGGTGATCACCGCGAGCGAGAATCGCGCGCGGTCGAACAGCGCCAGCATCTTGATCAGGTGCCGCTCGATCCCGCCGATGAGCAGGCTCGGAAGGACGAACGTCACCCGCACCCTCGGGGCGCTCATCGGTTTCCCTCCACCCCGAACGCCGCCTCCCGGAAAACCGCCGTCGTCCTTTCCATGAGGCGGCTCCAGTCGAATTCTGCCGAGGCGCGACGCGCATTCTCCGCCAGTTTCGCCCGAACCGCCTCGTCCCCGGCCAGCCGCACCAGCGCCTGGCACAACCCGTCCTCGTCCCCGTACTCGACGAGAATTCCGTTCTCGCCATGCCGGATCACCTCGGGGTTCCCGCCCTTGCGCGTCGCCACCGTCGGGAGCCCGGCCAGCTGCGCTTCCAGGAGCACGTGGGAAAGGCCTTCGTAGCCGGTGAAGAGCGCGAAGATGTCGCTGGCGCGGAGGTATCCCGGCACCTGGTCCTGCGCGACTTCCCCCGTGAAAATAACGCGCTGCGTCAATCCGGCGGCCTGCGTTTGCGCTTCGAGCCGCGCGCGCTCCGGCCCGTCGCCGACCACCAGCAGCTTCCAGCCGGAAGGCAGCCGCGGGACGCACCGGATCAGCGCGTCCACCCCCTTCCACGGCGTCAGCCGCGCGACCGTCACGACGAAGCGCCCCTCGAGCCCGAGCGCCTTCTGCGCCGCTTCCCGCGACTCCGGGAAAACGTACTTCGCGGGGTCCACGGCGTTCGTGACGACCCGGACACGCGCGCTGTCGATTCCCCATCCGCCGACGATCCCCCGCAGGTATCCGCTCGGCGTGATGATCCGGTCGGCCTGGCCGGCGTAGAAGCGCTGCAGCCCCTTCACGAGCGACACCGTCGCGTCGTGGCCATGGACCTGGAAGTCATCGATGTTCTCGGTCACGTGCCCGTGGCGGACGGACCATTCCCAGGCGAAATCGCCGACGATCTTCATGACCATGGGTTTGCGGAGAGACAGGTTGACGATGGCGGGCGGGAGGCCGTAGTCATTGACGAAGAGAAGGTCGGCCGTCGCCGCGCGCGGGATGATCGAAGCCGCCATGAGAGCCAGCCGCACGGGGACCGGCCACTTTCGCGAGATGCGCTTCACGGCAAACGGGTACGCGTGCTCGAACGGTTCACCGAAAGTGACGACCGAGACGCCGTGGCCGGCGCGCGCGAGGTCCGTGGCGAGGTTGAGGAGGTAGCGCGAAGGGCCGCCCGCCTCGGGGTGGAACGTGCCGGTGACGATGAGGATGCGCAAGGGAGGTGCGATACCATCCCCGACCGGGGGCGGTCCGTCAACGCGCGGGAGGTCCGCGCGGGTCAGCGCAGGGGTCTCAGGCAGATGGAGGGGATCTTCGCATCGCCTTCGGAGGCGGTCAGCTTCGCGCTCCCTGTTCCCTTTGGGAGTTTGATGTCGCGCGCGAGCTCGACGCCATTGAGGAGCACGTCCGCCGCATCCCCGCGGACGCGGAGAAGGAGGATCCGGTGGTCGAGGGCGCAGAAGAAATCAGCGACTTTCTGGCCGCGGACCTCGAGCGTGAACCGGCCGTGGCAATCCTCGAGTCGCCAGAAGTACTCGCAGGGAAGTGTCTTCAGGTCGAATTCGAGGGAGCCCATTCCCGCGTAAAGCCTGCTGTCCTTGTTCCAGGTCGGACCCGCAGCGCGCACCTCCGGCACCGGGTTCCCGTCGAGCAGGACCGTCCATTCAGGGGTGGCGGGGAGGCCCTTGATCTCCTGCATCGTCATGTTGCGAATCGACGCGACCGTGGTCTGAAGAGTGAACCTCAGACCGCCTTCGGCGACCTCCGGCAACTGGCCGATTCCCAGGACCGGAACCTGTCCGTCCACCAGGCACTGAACGGATTCCTCTGCCATCAGGATCTCGACCTCGCGCCACTTTCCTGGCCGGTCGGTCGGCAGGTTGAACCCCACTCGGGCGTTGCCCCCGCGCATGAGGACTTCGAGCAGCCTTCCCGAGTGAATCTGGTAGGAGAACTTCAGGCGGACGTTCCGGTGCTTCGGCTCCGGGTAGTGCAGCTCGGCGTGAACGCCGTCCGATGGTGAAGAGCCGCGCAGCGCGCCGTCGCGGACTTCCCACGCGCCGCCCTCTGCCGTGGTGAAGACGCCCATCGATTTTCCGTCCGTCAGGATGAGGGGCTTCCCGAGCGATGATGGCCGCCCCGCCCGGGCCAGGACGGCGCGCCGGCTCTTTTCCGTCTCGGCCCATCCCGGGGGAATGCGGCCGGAAAGCGTCGCGCGGTGAATGCGTCCCGCGGCCGACTTGATCATGTCGATCCGCGGCGGCATCGGCAGGATCGGGTGCGCCATTTCACCCGACAGGACTTCTTTTCCGTCCAGCAGCGCGCGCACGCGGCCGTCGGCGAGGTTCAGCTCGATCCTGACCGGCTTCCCGGTGACGAGCGAGGGAAGGGTCGCTTCGGCGATACGCTTGCCGTCCGGGCCGTGCAGGTTGGCGTAGCCTCCTTCGCAGAAGTCCACGCGGTATCCGCCGGCAAGGAGCTCCACGCATCCTTCCCGCGCGAAGGTGGTCAGCGTGATCTCAATCGCGAGCCGCTGTTCCCCCTCGACCGGGGCGAAGTATTCGGCGCCCGTCATGGACAGCGATGCGCTGCCGGCGTCCCAGCCGAGCCCTGCGGAACCCGTGGCGGAGTAGAAACCTCCGCCGGTCTGCCCCCAGTCACGGAGTTGCGCCGCGTCCTTGAAGTCATACCGCCATTCCTGCCCCGCGCCCACTTTTCGCCCTGCGACGGCAAACAGCTCGTCCCCCTTCTTCTCCGCAGCCTCGAACGCGATGTCCTCCAGCCGTTCGGAAATCGCGCCCCATGCCGTCGTCCCCGCGTACCTGTCGCGCAGCGCAAGAATCTCGCGGCAGCGCTTCCAGTCCTTCTTCTCCGCCGCCGTCAGAAGGTCCTCCACCGCCCCGCGCGCCTCGCGTTCGAGGGAAGCTGCCCTCAGCGAAGCCGCGAGAGCATCGAGATCCGGCTTGCGGGGACTTTTCGTCCACGCCTTCGCGGCGAGGTCCGCGCGGCCCTCGAATAGCCAGAACACCCCTATGGCCTCGGGCTGCGCCTGGCCGGCCTCCGCGAGCTGCACGAGCGGCTCGGCGGCAAGCTCGGCGTACGTAAAGGTGAGGGTCGCGGAACCGACCTTCGTCTTGAACGTCTTGTCGCCAGCCTCCTCGATCTTCCCAGGCCCGACCTTGGTCGCAATTTCTTTCCCCTTCGACGCGGCGGCGCCCTTCGCGGCAGATGCGAACACGCTCCTGGCGGCCTCGACGGCCTCCCGGAGGGGCAGGAGATCCTGAACCAGCGACGGCTCGGCCTTCTCCAGCGTTGCAATCTCCTTCAGTGACTCGTCGTAGTTCCGTTTCGAAGCCAGCGCCGAGACGGTGTCGCGAAGCGGTCCGAGGCGGAGAAGCGCGGCTTCGCGCGGTTTGGTCGCCGGCGACCTGGCGGATTCGATGCGCTCCGCAGCGAGGAGGGTGAAGACCTGGAGGCCGATGGCGTTCGCTTCATTCCAGGTGGCGATCGCTTCATCAATTCGCCCCGCGGCGAGAAGTCCCTTTGCACGTTCGTCGATCCCTTCAAAAACCCTGGCCGCAGCGTCATGGATCCTGGCGCGTGCGGAAGCCTGCCACTCTCGCTCCTTCGGTGTCGCGGGGAGGAACGCTTCCAGGGACAGGCTGGCGCGCGAGTATTCGCCCCGGAGGAGGCGTGCGGTGAGTTCGCTTTCGAGTCCGTCAATTCGTTCCGGCCTGGGCGGGACGGGAACGACTGGGTCGGGCGGTTTCTCCGTGGTGCCTCCCCCTGTTGTCGCGGGCGGCTTCTTGTCGGTCGCCACACCCGGTGCGCCTGTCTTCGCCGCAAGTTCCGCCGCGAGCCGCTTCTTCTCCTCCGGGTCGGTCGCCTTCGCGAGCGCATCCTCCAGCCTTCGGATCTCCGATTCCCTCGACTTCAGCGCCGATTCGCGCTGCTCGAGTTCGCGGTCGTGCGCTCGCGAACGGCCAATCCCCCACGCAGCGAGAACGATGGCAAGAATCCCGGCTGCCATCCCCGCCAGGGCGGGCGGGCGCATCCAGGCCGACCGGGAGGCTTTCTCGAGGAGGGTCGAAGCGCGGGCCTTGATCGGCTTTCCCTGGAGAAACCGGTCGATGTCGTCGGCGAGCTCTTTGGCCGACTGGTAGCGGCGCTCCGGTTCCTTCTGCAGGCACTTCAGGCAGATGGTTTCCGCGTCCTCCGGGATCGACGCGAGCAGGGAGCGCGGCGGTTCGGGGTGCGCGTTGATGACGTGGTTCACCATTACGACGATGTCGTCCTTGGGCACCGCTGTCCGGCCGGTGAGCCCCTCGTACATCACCGCGCCCATGGAGTAAATGTCGGTCCGGTGGTCCGGCTTGCCGCGGCTTCCGCGCGCCTGCTCCGGAGACATGTAGGCAGGTGTTCCCATCACCGTCCCGGTCATCGTGAGCCGAGCGGCCCCTTCGAGGTCCCCGGCCAGCCCGAAGTCGGTGAGGTACGGCTTTCCCTGCGCGTCGATCAGGATGTTGCCGGGTTTGATGTCGCGGTGGACGACGCCCTGCTGGTGGGCGTACTCGAGCGCGAGCGCCATGTCGCGAAGGATCTCGAAGAGCTTCTTCGCCGGCAGCTTCCGTCCGCGCATGAGCGGGTCGAGCGATCCGCCCTCGACGATGTCCATCGAGAACCACGGGCGCCCCTGGTGCTCACCCATTTCGTGAACCGTCACGATATTCGGATGGCGCAGCTTCGACGCGAGACGCGCTTCCCGTAGAAATCGCTCGTTTGCATTTCCGGGCGCGTGCGCGGCGAGGATCTTGACGGCGACGGTGCGCTGCAGGTCGTCCTGCCACGCGCGGTAGACGACGCCCATGCCGCCGCGCCCGAGCTCCTCGAGCAGGACCGTGCGCCCGAGATTCAGGTTCGGGTTGCGGCGCGCGGCTTCGATCTCCGCCGCGCCGGGACGCGAGGCGCCTGCGGAGCCGATGGACTTGCGGATGTTGCTGTCGCTTGAACCCGGCACGATTCCCCTCACTCCCTGAGTTCGGAGATTCTACGCCATGAACCGAGGGCGTCAGCGCGACAACGCGCGCGTCAGCACCCCGCCAATCGAGGCTTCTCCCTTCACGACGACCAGCTTCACGCCGCCGGACCTTCCGCACTTCACGTCCCGTACCGCCGCCACCCCGTTCCATATGACGTCCACGGTGTCACCCTTCCAGCGCACCCCGAACGTCTGGTACCGGTCCGGGCAGCGGATTTCCCAGAGCGCGACCCCGCCCGCTTCCACGCGGATCGTCGCCTCGTGCACTCCATAAACGATCCACTTGGTCTCGTGACCGGGCGCCGCATCCGGCCAGTCAATCGATCCCTTTCCACGGATCTCGTGGTCGTCCTTGTCGAGCTTGATCCCCTTCAGCACGAGCTTCCTGGGCTCATCTCCGTCAAACAGCACCTCCCAGTCCCGTGACGGTGTCAGCCCGCGCAGCTCTTCCACCGAAGCGGACCGGATCGAGACGCTGGCGCCCTTGAGCGTGAAATTCACGTGGCCGGGGAAGACAGCCTCGAGCCCGTCCTGCGGCTCAACCCGGATGATCTCGTCCACGAGAAGCACCGCCGCTTCCTCCGCAATCACCGCCTCGACGGAGCGCCACTGGCCGGGAAGGTCCATGGGCAGGTAGTACCTTTGCTCGCCGCCGTTCTGGCGGAGGGTGAGGGCGAAGTGACGGCCCTTGTGCGCGCAGTACTGGAAGCGGACCCGCACGTTGCGCAGTTTCCGCTCCTCGTAAGTCAGCGTGGCGCGAGTTTCGTCGTCCTCGGACGTCCCTCGCAGCGCGCCGTCCTCGACTTTCCACGTGCCGTCGTCGCCTTTGCCGAATTTGCCGAGAGAGGAGCCGTCCTTGAATGAGGCGACCACGGATGCGGTCGCCCTGCCGGCGGCCTGCAGGCTTTCCTGGCGCGCCCGTGTTTCCGCGCTCCAGGCGGGGAAGAGTTTCCCGGAGAGGGAGACGTTGTCGACGACGATCCGCGCTCCTGATGCGGACCAGATCCGTGGCGGGATGGGGACGAGGTGATGGCTGGCCTCGTGGTCGAGAATGGTCTTTCCGTCGATCCGGCACACGACGCGGCCGCCGGAGATCGTCATGTCGGCCCGGACGGATTCTCCTTCCGAGACCCCGGATTTCTCCGTGCTGGCGAGTTCTTCCTCACCGGGAGAGAAGACCTGGCTTTCGCCATTTCGCCGGAGCTCCCAGACATAGCCGCCCAGGAATGCGCCGAAGTGCGACCCTTCCTTCAGGTTGCGGACTTCCAGGTCAAACGTGAGCCGCAGGTCGCCTTCCAGGGGCGCCGCGAACTGGAGATTGGCGTCCGAGAGGGCGATCCGCCCGGCGTCCAGGGTGAGCCCGAACGTGCCCCGGGAACTGTCCACGTTCTCGCCCACTTGTGCCCAGTCCTTCATCTGAAGCGTCGAGGAGAAGTCGTACCTCCAGGCCAGCGCGCCCGAAATGGACCGGGGCTTCAGCGCAAACGGCTCGCCCGGGTGCTCATCCGCCGCCATGTATTCGAGCTCATCCAGCCGATCCGCCGAGGCGCTCCACGCGGCGGCGTGCTTTCCCCGAAGAGCAAGGAGATCGCGCACTGTTTTCCAGTCCTTCGCGTCGCCCGCAAGCAGCAGCGCTTCCAGCAGCGCCTTCGACTCGCCGCGCGCGATGGTGTCGTGGAACGACTTCGCAAGCTCGTCGAGGTCCCTCCGCCGCGGGCTCGGCGCCCAGGCGAGGGCGGCTGCCGCCTCGCGTCCGTCGAAAAGGTGAAAGGAGCCGAGCTGTTCCGCGCTCGCGCCGCCTGCGGCGACCAGGTCGGCCACCCGGGACGCCGGGACTTCGCGCCAGGGAACCGTGATGTCGGCCTTACCCTCCAGGAGCGCCCTCACTCCCGACGCGTCCGCGCTCTTGATCTCAGCAAGCCCGCCTTTCGTCTGGAATTTCGTCCCCTTGAGCCGGTCGGCTCCCCGGGGCGCGGCGTTGAACGCGTCGGATGCGTCGCGAAGCGCCGTCCGGATCGGCGCCAGGTCTGCCGCGAGCGACGGCTCCTCGCCCTCGAGGGCGTCGAGGATCTTCATTGCGCCCGGGTAGTCGCGCGCCGCGCATCGCTCGAGGAGATTCTCGCGCAAAGGATCGAGGCGATCGAGCGCGGCCGCCTGGGCTCCCGATGCGCGGTTCTTCCTCGCCGTGGCGACGTGGTCGGCGGCGAGCTTCGAGAACTTCTCCAGTCCGATCCGGGTTGCCTCGTCCCAGACGGCGACCGCGCCGTCGAAGTTGCCGATGAGGAGCTGCGCCTGCGCGCGCGCCTCGATCTCGTCGAAGGCGGACTGCGCTTTGCCGTAGATCAGCGCGAGCAGGATCCCGCGCGCCTGGTTCTCCGCGTCGTTCGCGGGCGTGAACCCCACGAGCAGGTCCAGGGCACTTCTGAATTCCCGGGAGTCAATGTGCGAGCGGACCTCGCTCTCGAGTTTTTCGGTCCTCGTCACCCTGGGTGGATCTGCCGGAGGGGCAGGAGCCTTGACCGTCGAGCCGGGTCCGGGTTCTCCTGACGACGGAACCCCAGGCGGCTTCTCCCCCAGCGCAGCCATTTCACCCGCAATCCGCGACCGCTCTTCGGGCGTGTTGGCCGCCGCCATCCGGCGCTGAAGGTCCTCGATCTGCCGCCCACGCGTGAGTTCGCGCTTCACCAGCCACCCCAACACCGCCAGAACCAGCAGCACCACCGCGCCCGCCGCCAGCATCTTCGGCCGCGGAACACGCTGCGATGCCTGCTGGAGAAGCGACGACGCCCGCGCTGCGATCGGCTCGCTTCGCAGGAAGCGGTCGATGTCGTCGGCCAGCGCCCCGGCGGTCTGGTATCGCCGCACCGGGTCTTTCTGCAGGCACTTGAGGCAGATCGTCTCCGCATCCTTCGGCACGTCTTTCACCCGCGACGCGGGCGCTGGCGGGTCCGTGTGAAGGATCGCGCTCACGATTTCCACCAGGTCGCCCTTCGGGACCGGCGTATCGCCCGTCAGTCCCTCGTACATCACCGCGCCCAGCGAGTACACGTCCGACCGCGCGTCCGGCTTTCCATGCCGCCCGCGCGCCTGCTCCGGCGACATGTATGCCGGCGTCCCCATGATCGCCCCGGAAATCGTCAGCCTCGCTCCCGAGTCTTCCACTTCGCCCGCCAGGCCGAAATCGCTGAGGAAGGGCGTCCCGTCGGCGCCCATCAGGATGTTCGCGGGCTTGATGTCGCGATGGACTACGCCGGCCGCGTGCGCGAAATCGAGCGCCCGCGCCACGTCGCGCAGAATCTCCATCAGGCGCTTCACGGGCAGCTTCTTCCCTCGCACCAGCGGGTCCAGCGATCCTCCGCCCACGAGATCCATCGAAAACCAGGGCCGCCCCTGGTGCTCGCCCATCTCGTGCACCGCGACGATGTTCGGGTGGCGCAGCTTCGAAGCGAGGCGCGCTTCTCGAAGGAAGCGCGCGCCGGACTCCCTCGCGGAATTGGCCGGCAGCACCTTTACGGCGACCATTCGCTGCAGGTCGATCTGCCACGCGCGGTAGACGACGCCCATCCCGCCGTGGCCGATTTCCTCCAGCAGGGTGATCTTCCCGAAATTCAGGTTCGGGTTCCGCCGTGCCGCTTCGAGTTGTGGCAGCATCGAGGGCGGCGGCCCCGCGGAAGGGCCGGACTTGCGGACTTCAGGATCGCTGGGCGTGGGCATTGCGCCGGATTCTAAGCCGGGCGGACGAATTGCGGATCGGCGCTCTTCTCGGCGTAAGCGGTATGACTGTGGTCAAACACTGTTCGCAACGACAAAGATCGAGGCCGACGAGATTGCGACCTGAGCCCGAGCGAACATCCTTCGGGGCGGGCGGAGTCGGCCCGATAGCCAGAGGCCGCTCAAGAATCATCACTGGGCCGACGCAGCCTGCCGCGAAGGATGTTCGCTCGGGCTCAGTGGCTGCCGTACAACCCCATCCGGTTTCCCTCGGTGTCGCGCAGGAACGCGATAAATCCATTGTCCCCGCCGATCTCGGTCCGCTTTTGCACCACCTGTCCGCCGCACGCCTTCACGCGCGACAGCGCTTCCTTGATCGCGTCCACCTTGAGATAGACGGTGACTCCGCCGTCGGCGGGCAGCTCCTTGAGGTCGGTCTTGCAGAGCGCGCCGCCGAGCCTCTCGCCCTCGCCGGTCATGAACATGACGTAGCGCGGCGAAAAGGCCTTGAACGTCCATCCGAAAACCCCGGCGTAGAACTTCTTTGCCCGGGCCATGTTTCGGACGGGAATCTCGACGTGGCAGATGGGGGCGCTCATCGGGGCCAGCTTAGGAGCGTCCCCCGGCGAGCGCAAAAAAAAGCGGCCCCGGCATACGGAATGCCGGGGCCGAAATCGGCCGGTGCTACTTCTTTTCAGGTTTCGAAGTGCAGGCGAAGAGCGTCATCTTGAGCTTCCAGACGTCGCTGACCTTGCCGCCGCCCTTCCCCGCGTCAACTCCATGGTCCCCGAGCTTGACGTCGAACTCGACGACGATGCGAATCCAGTCGCCTGCCGGGAACTTCGCCTTTTCGGCCCTCTCCTTCGAGACCGCCGCCCAGGTGGCCGTGACCGATTTCTCCTTCGCGACGCCGTGCATGGAGAAGTCGCCGGTGACTTCCGCCGTCCCCTTGTCCTTGTCGAGCTTCACTTTTTTCGACACGAACGTGATGTCGGGGAACTTCGCCGCCTGGAGCCAGTTGTCCCCCCTCATGTGGTCGTCGCGCATCGCGATCCCGGTCGTGAGGTCGGCGACGGCGACCGTGAGGTTCACCGAGCCTTCGCCCTTGTCCAGGTCGACGTGAATCTCGCCCGTCGCCTTGTTGGTCGAGCCGATGATGGTCTCCAGGTCCGTCTCGGACTCGAACTGGATGTTCACGAACTTCTCGCTGTGTCCCACGTAATAGGTCGTGTCGCCGGCGGACAGAACGGCGGAAGCGGCAAGCACAAGCGAAACGGCGAACGACGCGCGAAGCAGCAGCCTCATGACAGTCTCCTCAGTTAGTGGAAGCGGATCACCCGGTGTGTCACTGGAACGCAGGGCAGCGAACGGGTATTCCCGATCGTCTCGAAAGGCGTGATCCGTGCTAACCCTTCGCCGGATAACTGAACTTCGGCTGCCACCCGTTCGAGCCCTCTCGCAGCAGGTCAAAGAAGTGCCACGCGCTGCAGAAGTCGTCGCCGGGCCCGAAAAAACGGCGCGCCACGCGCTCGACCCTCTTGCCCTTCCTGCGGAAAGTCGTGAACCCCGGCCAGAAGTTCCCGTTCTTGTCGGCAAATCCCATTTCGGCGAAAAACGCGGTGCCGTGGCTGCTCGCCATCGGGAACGTCCACCCGCGCGACTTCGCGAACGCCTTCTGCTTCTCCGGAGGATCGTTGCTGACTACCAGGAAGCCGGCGCGGTCCTGCAGGTGCGGAAGGAGCGAAACGAATCCGTCCGCCCAGAGCGTGCAGTACGGGCAGAACGTCCCCATGTTGTGCACGAGAACCAGGTCCTTGTGCCGCCCGAACGCCTGCGACAGCCGAAGCGGCTTGCCGTCGTGCCTGCGGAAGACGTAGTCCGGGACTGCGCGCGGCTTTCCCTTGCGATGAATCGCGGCGAGCTCTTCCTTCAAACCGGAAATTTTCTTCTCCAGCTTCGCCGCGCGAGTTTCCAATTTCCTGTCGATGAGGCCGGTGGCCATCGCCGCTTCTCCTATTTCCGGTAGAACTCCGCAATCTTCTCGACGGCGAAGGTCTGCTGTTCCGTGGAAAGCTCAGGATAAATCGGCAGCGCGAGAACTTCCCTCGTCGCCTTTTCCGTCTCCGGAAGGTCGCCCTCCTTGTACCCGAGACCCGCAAAGCACTTCTGCAGGTGAAGCGGATGCGGGTAATAGACCTCGCTTCCGACGTCGGCAGCCTTGAGGAAATCGCGCAGGGCGTCGCGCTTCGGGCACCGGATGACGAACTGGTGGTACGTGTGGTCGCGGTCCGGGGGAGTGAATGGAGGGGTGATCGTCTTGAGGAGGCCGTGTTTTTCGAAGAGCGAGACGTACCGTGCCGCCCGTTCCTGCCGGGCCTTGATCCAGCCCTTGAGGTGCTTGATTTTGACGGTCAGGACGGCGGCCTGAAGCGCGTCCATCCGTGCGTTCATGCCGACGACGTCGTGGAAGTAGCGCTGGTGTCCGCCGTGGACGCGCATTTTGCGCATGAGGTCGGTGAGCGCCGGATCGTTCGAGACGATGTGACCTGCGTCGCCGAAAGCGCCGAGGTTTTTCGTCGGGTAGAACGAGTAGCAGCCGACGATTCCCATCGATCCCGCGGGCTTTCCCTTGTACCGCGCGTCAATGGCCTGCGCGGCATCCTCTATCACGTGGATGCGGTAGATCTCGGCGATTTCGAGAAGCGGGTCCATGTCTGCGCATTGCCCGTAAAGGTGAACCGGCATGATTCCGCGCAGCTTGCGGCCTGTCTTGCGGTGCACCGGGGGCGCGTCGTCGCCCTTGACGACGTAATCCCGGGCGATCGTCTTCGCCACCGCGTCCGGACTGAGGCAGTACGTTTTCGGGTCGATGTCCACGAACACGGGCCGCACGCCGAGCCTCGCGATGCAGCCGGCCGTCGCGAAGAAAGTGAAGCTGGGCACGATGACGTCGTCTTCGTGACCGAGCCCCAGCGCCATTCCGGCCAGCACGATCGCGTCGGTCCCGCTCGAGACGGCGATGGAGCCCTTGACGCCCGTAAGCTCCGACATTGCAGCTTCGAATTTCTCGACGGTCGCGCCGAGGATCAGCATCTGCGTTTCCATCACGGGAGTGATGGCCGCGATGACGTCGTCTTTGATGGTCTTGTACTGCGCGGTCAGGTCCAGGAGCGGGACTTTCAAGGCAGGATTCCTCAAGGTGTGTCGTTCCGTGGGCAAGGGCGAAAGGCGAAACCTAATCCACGAACGTCCTGTGCCACAGCTCCAGCGCGAACAGCAACATCAGCTTCTTGTCGTGCCTCACCGGATCCCTCCGGTGCTCTTCCACCATCCGCTTCACCACCGTGACGTCGAACACGCCGCGCTGCATGCTCCGCGGTTCCACCAGCGTGTCGCACGCCCGCGCCCCCAGCTCGCGCGCCGTCGCCAGCTCCCAGTCCTCAGGCCTCGCCCACCGCGTCTCCCAGAACGCATCCTCGGGCACGAGCGAGTCAAAGACCCGGCGGAGGCCCTGAAGCGGCTGCATCCCGGCGAGCGCGTGCACGACCGGGACAAGGATCTGCACCGCGCTCGGGTCGGCGAGGGGCGAGCGGAAGCGGATGTCATGCGCCCGGCACGCGGCCTCGAGCGGAGCCAGGAACAACTCGGGGAGAAAGAACACCGCGTCGGCAAACGCCGCAATCGACGGATCACCCGGGGTCGGCGCCGTCTTGAACAGCTCTGCCAGCGGTTCCATCGCGCCAATCGTCTTCTCGCGAAGAACGTTCATGCGGTCCAGCGGCGGCCACACCATCCGCGCCTCGAACTCCGTCGCCAGCTCTCGCGACGGCGGGCGCCCCGCCGTTTCCGTGTGCTCCTTCATCCGGCGCCACATCCCCAGCGTTGAAAGCGGCGTCGGCGCCGCGCGCTTTCCCGCGAGCATGTACATCTCTCCCCCCGCCGCCGTCAGCACTCCTCCCGCCGCGGCACCCTTGCTGCGGGCGAACAACATCGCGGGGGCCATGCGAGCGAGGGGAAGCGCTTCCACGTTCGCCTGGGCAATGGCATCCACCAGCCCCGCGATCGTGTCCGCGCTGATTTCTTCTTCATGCGGGCACCCAAACCGCTTCGCGCCGAGTTCCGCACCCTCGCGCGCTTCGATCGGCACCCAGCCGTGACGCATCGAGAAGGCACGCATCTTGCCGCGCTTCGCCAGTCCCGCCAGCCCCGCGAGGACGGCTGAGAAGGGATCTCCTTCGAGGTGGACGACGGGGGAATCGAGGTCGCGGGTGTGGGCCTTGACGGACTCGAAGAGGTAGGAGAACGCGTGCTGGGCGATTTCGTCGGGGTTCTGGCCCGCAGTGTCGTAGTAGGTCGGGGTCCAGTAGCGGCCGTCTTCGAGGTGGCCGTCATGGATTTCCATCCAGCCTGCGGGGGGGAGTTTGCGGATTCCCTTGAAGAGCGTGAGGGGGGCGGGGGCGGCGTGGAACGCGAGGTAGAAGTCGAGGACCTGCGGCTCGAGGCCGGGGCGCGCCGGGGGGAAGGCGAGGAGCGGCGGCAGTTCGCTCGCGAACGCCCAGCCATTGGGTCCCTCGGTGACGTAGAGGGGCCGGTGGCCCATGGCATCGCGTGCGACGAAAAGGATGTGGTTGGGTTCGTCCCAGATCGCCAGCGCGAACGAACCTCGCAGCGACATCATCATGTCGCGGCCCTTGGCTTCCCAGAGGTTGGCGATGAGTTCGGCGGCGGACTCGTCTTTCAGGTTGCGCGTGCGCGACAGCACGAACTTTCGGATATCAGGCTTATTGAAGAGTTCGCCGTCGAAGGCGCAGCGAACCGTGCCGGAGGCGTTGGTGGCGAAGTTCGCGTTTTCGGGGAAGCGGGAGGCGATGCCGGCCGCGCCGTCCGCGGTGGCCGCGACGCGGGCGGAGTCGCCGGGGCGGCGCGCGAGCCGCCCCGCGAGGCGCTCGGGGATTCGCGAATCGGGGTTGCTGCGTTGCCAGAAAGCGGCGAATGAAGGCATACGCACGGGAGGATAGCAGTCGCTGCGCGTGTGCGGGAAGCAAACGCGAATGTGAGCGGCGAGCTCAGGGGCTGGCGCTCAGAGGCCGCGGGTTCGTAGGATTCCCGGGACAGGGAGGGAATGACACTGGTCTTGCCGACATCGACTCCTGGGGTACGCCCGCTCGTGCTGCCGGCCGTCGCGTTTGCGCTCGGCGTGTTCACGGCGGACGCGGCCCCTTCGCCGGTTCTCCTGCCGGCCGCGGCGGGCGGAGCGCTCGCCCTCGCAGTTCTCACGGTCCTGGCCCACAGATGGGGGCGCCCGCGCACCGCCGTCGCCGCCCTGGTCTGCGTCGCGTTTGCGGCGGGCGCCGGCCGGCTGGGCGCCGAACGGCGTCCCGATCCGCTCGACATCTCGAAGTTCGCCGGGGAAGGGGCGGTCGTTGCGGTAGAGGGTGTCGTCACCCGCGCCCCCGAGTCGTTCGGGACTTCGGGGGAATCGGACGGGGCGTCGCCGGGGAGCTGGCTCGTGCTCGGGGCGGAGTCACTTCACGCCGGCAGCTTCCGAACCCGGGTTCGTGGAAAGCTCCGCGTCGTCGTCGGCCAGGGGACTCCCTCGCTTCGTGAGGGCGACCGGGTCCGTGTTTCCGGATGGCTCTCCCCGCCGCGCGGCGCGCGGAATCCGGGTGAGTTCGACTTCGCCACGCACCTCGTCCGGAACGGGATCGGCGCGATGCTGCGCGTGCCGAAAGCGGACGCGTTTGAGCGTGAGGGGAAGGGTCCCTGGTGGCTGAGCCTGCGCGGCGCCGCGCGGGCGCGCATTTCTGCGGGACTCTCCGCAATCGGACCGGAAGGCGGCCTCTACCGCGCCCTCGTTCTCGGTGACCGGTCCGCGCTCGACACGCGTCTCGAGCAGGCCTTCGTCACGAGCGGCACGGCCCACGTGCTCGCCGTGAGCGGGCTCAACCTCGTCCTCGTCATCGCCATGGCCGCCGGCCTTGCCCGCCTCTGCGGCGTCAGTGCCCGCGGCGCCGGGCTCGCCGCGCTCACGGTCGCGCTCTCCTACGCCGCCCTCGTCGGCTGGTCCCCGCCCGTCACTCGCGCCGCCGCCATGGCCGCTTCCGTCCTCGGCGCTCGCCTCCTCTGGCGCAAAGGCGACCTCGTCAACGCCCTCGCCGCCGCCGCCATCCTCGTGCTCGCCGTGAATCCCGAAGACCTCTTCGGCGCCGGCTTTCAGCTCTCTTTCGCAGCCGTCCTCGCCCTCGTCGTCGCCTCCCAGCCGATCGCCCGCCTCCTCCGCGCCGGCCCAGGCGCGCCCCGCGCCTGGCGCGCCACCGGCGGCCTCGTCGCCGCCTCCCTCGCCGCAGGACTCGCCACCGCGCCGCTCACCCTCTATCACTTCAACATCGCCTGCCCCGTCTCCCTCGCCGCCAACCTCGCCATCGTCCCTCTCGCCTCCCTCCTCCTCGGCTTCGGAGCCGTCGCGGGAATCGCCGGTTGCATCTCCCCGGGCGCCGTCGCCGCCGTCGCGCCGGCCTTCGCGTGGCCCGCGGCGGCAGGGAGGTGGATCGTGCTCAAGCTTGGCGAAGCGCCGTACGGCCACTTCTGGCTGCCGGAGCCACCGGCGCTCTGGACCGCGGCCCTGCTGGTCGCTCTCCTGCTCCTGGTGAAGCGCCCCCGGATTGCCTCCGCAGCGCTTCTCGTTCTTGCCGGCTGGGCCGGAGTCTTCTTCGGAAGCGCCGCGCCCGACGAGATGCGCGCAACCTTCCTCGACGTCGGCCAGGGCGCGTGCTGCGTCCTGGAATTCCCGGACGGCGACGCCTGGGTCGTGGACTGCGGAGCTTCCGCCCGAAGCGACCCCGGCGAACGCGTCGCGTCCCCGTACCTTTGGACGCGGCGACGGCGGACGATCGACACGCTTCTTCTCACTCACGCCGACGCCGACCACATCAGCGGGGCCGTCTCACTTATGGAGCGCTTCTCCGTCCGGCGTCTCATCGTCACGCGTCCGTTCCGCGCCGACCCAAGGGCCGCTTCTGTCCTCCGTGCGGCCGCAGAGAACGTAGTTCCGGTACAAGTTGTCCAGCGCGGCGACCTGCTTCGGACGCGCTCCGGGCTCGAAGTGCCGGTTCTGGGTCCACCCGCCGACACCCCTGGCTGGAGCGCGAACGACACGTCCATTCTCCTGCGCGTCGAATCGAGGGGACTCTCCCTGCTTCTCATCGGAGACGCGGAGCGCCGGGCCGTGAAGGCCTTCCTCCAGAGTCCCGTCCGCGCCGACGTCCTGCAGGTTCCGCACCATGGCGGCAGCTCATCGCGTTCGCTCGAGCTCCCGACGGCCGTCCGCCCGCTCTACGCGGTGATCAGCGCCCGCGACTGGTTCCCTTCGCCCGACGTCGAAGCGGACTACCGGGCGCTCGGGATTCCCGTCGAGCGGACGTATCGAGGCGGGGCGGTGATCTTCGTCGGCACCGGCGTCCGGTGGCGCGTCGAGCGGTTCGTGCAGGATCCGATCAAGTGAACGAGACTCCGCGACGGAGAGCGAACCTGTAACCCCTCCTGCCGTTGGTAGCATGCAGGCGCGGCGTTCGGGGGATCGCCGTGGAGGAATTCCGTGCGCGAAATCATCCTCGGATTTCTTGCGGGAGCGCTGCTCGTCGGCGTCGCAGGGGCCATTGCGCTCCGGCGCGCGCCGGCCTCCGCTTCGGCGCTCGACGACCCGTCGGCCGCAGCGCCTGACGCCCCTTCGCCCGAACGGCAGGAACTCGAAACGCGGCTCTCCTCCCTCCGCTCTCGCCTCGGCGAAGGCGCTTCCGAAGACGTCTTCTACGACCCCAATCGGCCGCCGACGGACCGGGATGTTTCGAAGTGGCTGATGGCGGCGCTGGCGGGGGAAGGGCCCATGACGCGCGGGGAAGGGGAGGCGGAGGACTGGATCAACGGGGCGCTGGAGTGGCTGGCGGACGAGCGCGGACAGAACCAGGCGGATCTGGAGTTCGGGCCGCTTCGGGAGCGCTTTCTGGTGGAACTTCTGGAAAAGCGAGGGGCGGCCCTCGACGAGGAGCAGAAGAAGGAGTTCGCTAGATTTCTCGCGGAGGCGGAAGCGGCCTACGCGAAGCACCTTGCGGAGACCGCGGGAAAGCCGGACGAAGAGCGGCTGATTTCGGGCCTGCAGACGACGAAGGACTGGGAAGACAAGCTGGCTGTGATCCTGAAGCCGGAGCAGTTCGCGAAAATCGGTGATCTGGGCGTGCTGCTCGACCAGTGGCGCTGGCTGCCCGCGTGCGAGCCGAAGCTGATCGACCCGCAGGATCCGGAGGCTGCGCTCGAGTCGGCGCGCGAGAAGCTGAACCCTGGCGACTACGACCGCTCGCGGCCGATCCTCGTCGAGCACGTGAAGGCGCTCGTCGCGATGCACCGCGAGGTCGGCCTCAAGCGGATGGAGGACCTGCACGCCGTCTCGGACGTGGACGAGTTCATCAAGTACATGGAGATCCGCATCGCGACCCGCAAGCGCCTCGTCGAAGAAGCAGGGCTCCGCGTCGAGGCGATTCCGCCGCAGTTCCTCATGGACTACATGGGCCCGCCCGAGGAGCAGGACCAGTGAGCGCCGCGGCCCGCGGAATGGCAGGATTCCTCGCCGGTGCGGTACTCGCGGCCGGCGCGGTCGGCGTCGCCGCGAAGGCGCGCGCGCCTGCTCCTGAATCCGCCGCTCCAGTCGAGACTGCACCGAAACCGGAAGACCCGAAAGTGATGGAAGGGCTCCGCGCCCGGATCAAGGAGGCCGAGGGTCGACTCGCCGTCGAGGACGCCATCGCAGCCCGTGCTTCCGTCCCCGGCGGTCGAGCCGGCGCCGCGGCCGCGGCGCTCGCCGAGGCGATGAAAGGGAAGGGCGGGCCCGAGGCCGCGGGCAAAGCCGCGAAACTTGTCGCCCACCTTCTCAACCGCCTTCGCCTCGAACACCAGCTCACCGACGAGGAACTCCTCATCGCCCCGCTGCGCGACCGCATGGTCCCCGACTTCCTCGCGGCCATGGGCTTCCCGATGTCCGACGAGCAGCGCCAGCAGTTCGAGGCGCTCATGGCACTCGAGGAGCAGGCGTGGAAGGACCGCCTCGAAGCCCGTCACGCCGAAACGCCGCTTCAGCGCGTCGCCGCCGCGCTCGAGCTTGCCGAGCGCGAGGACGACCGCCTGCAGGCCCTGCTCTCGCCGCAGCAGCTCTCCACGATTCTGTCCCAGCCCCTCGGCAAGCGCCCCGCCGACAACGTCTGCATGATCGGGCGTCGCTGGGTCCCGCCGGGGCGGCCGTTCGACGCACGGGCGGACCGCGCGAAGGAAACGCTGTATTCGCTCTGGGGGGCCGAGACGGGAATCGCCGGCGTTCGGCTGGATCGGTACGCGGAAGACTACACTTCAAGGCTGCGCGACCTCGGCCCCGAGCCGATCGACGCGGCCGGCGGCGCTTCCATTGTCTGGCGCCGCCGCCAGGCGGTGATGCAGGCGCAGGTCCAGAAGGCTATGCTGTCTGACCCGGAGTTTTCGGACGAGGATCGGGTGAAGATCCGGAGGTGGGTGACGGCGGACGTGTGGCGTGAGGAGTAGGCCGCCGGGAACGGCGACGATTATCCCCGGGAGCGAGCATTGGCGATCAACAGCCTTGAGGAACTGAAGACCGCATCGATGGCGGTTGCGGAGGACCTGGACGCCGAGGGAGAAGCGGCGGCCGCCTACCGAATCAAGGGCACGATGGCGGATGCGGCTTCATCCCCCGTCGAGCTGGTCGAGAAGATCGTCGATGCGCTGGAGTTCGCGCGGCGGCTCTGGATTCAGAAAGCGGCGGGAGCGAAGGCCTTCCAGGTGCACAAGCTGATTACGGCGGCGCGGACGCTGAAGTCACCGTGAACCGTGCCATCGCGATCTCGTTCCTGGCGGGAGTTGTCGCGGGCGCGCTGGCCGTCGGTTGGATGGCATCGCGTCGTGATTCAGTTCCGCGTCCGGCCGAGCCGCCGTCCTCACCTGTACCGGGCGACCCCGCGACTGCGGATGCCGACCTGGAAAAACTTCGCGAGGACCTTCGCGCCGCCCGGGAACAGGTTGCCTCGCTTACCCGGGAGCTGTCGGCCGCCCGTGCCTTCGTCCCATCGGCGGCCCCTCCCGCCGATCCACGGCGCGGCTGGGATTCCCTGAAGGACCGCCTGCGCGCCGGCGTCAAGGCCGGCCGGCTGCGGAACGACGACGATCCGTTGACGCGGGAACTCATGCTCGAAGCGCAGTCCCTGCTACAGGATCTGGCCCGCAAGAAGGGCTGGACGCTTCATGAGGCCTACGCCAGTCCGGACGGCTGGCCCGCCCTGGTCGCGATGTATCTGAAGGACGCAAAGCCGCCGCTGACGGCGGAAGAGAGCGCCAAGCTGGAGGAAGCGCTCGCCGTTTGCCGGCGAGGTTCGGAAGCCCTGGAGGCGCGAAGGAAAGACCTGACGGGCCTGGAGATCATTTACGAGAGCCAACTGATGTCGGAGGTCTTTGACGACGCACTCGTGGAGTTCCTTCCCGACGAGCACTACGGAATCCTTGATGACATTGAGGAACTGGTTGAGGACATGAGTTCGCGGAAGATGAGGGATTCCAGCGGTTGTGACCTGCCACGGGATGCGACGCGCACAAAATGGACATCGGAGTGGGGCGACATCCTCCAGCTCAGGGACGAACAGAAGATCAAGCTGGGGCCCATTCTCGAAGAGTACCTGGACGGACTCGAAGCTCTCGGCGCCGAGCGCGTGGACGATTCGGATTACGAATCATTGCGGCAGAAAAACACTGCGTTGATGTCCGGAGCGCAACGACGCATTCTTGAACGACTGGGCCTGGACGAGTCCCAATTGGCCAGCTTTCGCAGCTGGGCGGTCGTTTACACGCGCTAGAGACTAATCCGTGCCGCTGGCCCGCACGGCAAACTTCACGACTTTCAGCCCGGCCTTCACTTCGACGTTTGCCTGGCGTTCGCCCGCGGCCTTTGGCGCGAACCGAATCGCAAAGCGCGAACTTGCCGTTCCCTCCAGGCTTTCCCGCGGCTGCGCCGCGATGGTGAATTCGGCGGCGTCGGCCCCCGTCAGCGTCACCGCGCCGCGTCCCAGCGCGAGTTTGGCGTCGCCTTCGTTGACCACGAGAAACTCGCGCTCAACCGCGCCCTTGAGCTTCACCGCGCCGAAATCCGTGTGATCGAACGTCGCAGGCGTCATGTCGCCATCGGCAATGGTCACGCCGTTCCCCTCGACCGCCAGCGCCGCGGCGCGCGCCGCTGGCGGGTCGGACGCGGTCACGCGGATCGTCAGGTGCGTCACGGCCTCGGCATCTTTCCCCTGGCCGATCACCTTCAGCCAGGCCTCGTAGATCCCCGGCTTGTCGAACGTCTTCGCCGCCACCGGCGTCGTGACCTCCGCCTTCGGCATCACCGGCCGCCCCGGGGCGCGCGGCGCGAAGGCCCACTCCAGCTTGTTCCCGCCGTAAGAACCCTGCGAAGAGAACTTCACGACCAGCGGCGCTTTGCCTTCCAGCTTGTCCGCTTCGATGTTCGCGTGCACCTTCGGCCCGACCCGCAGCCGGATCTGGCGCGCCTCGTAGTTGTTCCCGCTCGTCCCGTCCGAGCCAATCACCGTCACGATGTGATCCCCAGGCGCGACGTTCTTCGGCACCTTCCAGGTGAAAACGTTCCCGTCAAAGGCACCGGGTTCGCCGGCCCGCTTCGAAAAGCGCACCGGGAATCCCTCCGGGTCGATCGCGCGGATCGGAATCGCGACGGCCTGCCCCGGCTTGACGATTTCGTCCTGCAGCCCCACCACGATCGGCCGCCGGTTCGTAAACTTCGTGTCGTACTTGTAGTCGTCGTACCCGCCCCCGCTCGGCGGCAGCTCCCCACGCTTCCGGTACACATTCACCGCCGCAGGATTCCCGTCGTGCACCCCGTTGTTCGCGACGAGCAGGATCGTGGTGCGACCCTCGGGAAGCGCTTCATCCCACGGCACGCGGATCTTCCAGACCGCCGTGTCGCCCTCGCGCTCCACCGTCGTCCGCTTGTTGCCGTAGATCAGCTTCCACCGAAGCGCCAGCGGCTTGCCGTCGAGGTCGTAACTCTCCTCCGTCGACACCCGCAATTCCACCTCCTGCCCCGGCTCCTGCAGCACGCAGACCGTTTTCTTGAGAGCGTAGACGGTCGTGCCGCCCTTCTGCTCGACCAGGTTCACCACGGCTTCGGGCGGCGCAATTGCCAGCCCTTTCGCCAGCTCGATCATCCGGCGCAGGTGCTCCGTGTCGTCGAATTCATGGAAATCCAGACACATGTCGCCGCGCGCGATCCCCGCCGCACCGTAACCGCCCGGGAACGCGAAGCGGTCGCCGACCGACGCGTAGGCGACCCGGTGCCGCATTTCGCTGTCGAACGGCGCGTCGAGGGGAAGCGCGGTCTTCCAGAGCCAAAGCATGGCCGATGCGTAGAGGCCCGTCCGCTTCAGCTTCAGTTTCATCGCCGGCGACAGGTGCGCCCCGGCGACCACGAGTTTCGTGATCGCCATCGTTTCGCTGTCCGATGAGCCGACCGAATTGAAAATCGTCGGCATGTAGGCGAGATAGAGGTCCGTCGCGACCTCCGTCTGCGCGGCGCTTTCCTCTACGAGAGAGAGGTGGCAGGGCGAGGTGATGAGGCCGGAGGAGAAGTAGATCTTCTCGTACTGATCCGTCTTTTGCGGGAGCACCCGGTTGGTGATGGTGTGCGCCATGCCGGTCGTGGACTGGTGGTAGAAGTTGATCCCGAGCTTCAGGTGGTTCTCACCCGGGTCAAGGTCCACGAACGCCAGGATCGCGTCCTTGATCCCTTTCGCTTCCGTCCCGGCGGGACTCTTCCAGACGTCTCTCACCCATCCGTGCGTGCCCGACCAGCTTCCGTAGACGTCGTCCCAGGTCCCCGCAAATTTATCCGACGCCTTCGGCCCGAGAACAAAGAGCTTCCCCGGCGGCACCGCTTCGGCGGGCCAGAGCCGCTTCGCAACGTCCGGCGGCTGAATGGTCGAACCCTCGGTCGCCGGAGGCACCGCCGCCTTCGCCTTCTCGATCGGCGCAGGGTCAAGCCGCCAGACGCGCCACTCGGTCTTCTTGAAGTACGGGTTGCGGATTTCCTCGGCGGCAGGCTCGCCGGAAGCGAGCGCGCAGGTTGCGAGGAGGACCGATGCGATACGGGCCGGACTCATGGTGATGCGCCGCATGGTACTCACGCTTTCCCGGGGGTGACCGTGTTTTTCTGATGCAGCGCGGCTCCACGGAAAACCCGGCGTCAACCGAACCTATAATGCGACGGTGCCCGCCCCGTCCGCGGAATCCGTGTACCTTTTTCGCCACGCCCTGCTGCGCGACGCGGCGTACCAGTTGCAGCTTCCCAGCGATCGGACAAAGCTGCACCGGCTGGCGTTTGAGCTGCTGCTGTTCATCACTCCGTCCCCGGAAATGGACGCGGTTGCTGCGGAAGTCGCCGACCACGCCCGGCTGGCCGGCGACCTTCCCCCCGAACTTCAGCGCGCGGAGATCGACCTCCTCGTGCGTGCCGAGGCCTTCGTCTACGGCCGGCAATCGGCACAGGCCACGCTGCCGCTGGCGGATCGGATCCTCGCGCACCCGCTTTCAGATGTGACGCTTCGGCATCGCATCAGCGCCAGCAAAGCCCTGGCGCTGGGCAACCTTGGGCGAATCCAGGAGGCGACGGAACTGCAGGAGAAGTGCCTCGGCGCGGCGCGCGCCGACGGAGGCGCCGCAATGCCGGAGCTTTTGATTTCTGCGTCGCTTCTCGCGCTTCGGACCGGACGCGTGGCGGAAGGGACTTCGATGCTCGAGGAAGCGCTCCGTCTGCTGCCCCCGGGGGATTCGAAGCGCGCCGCTCGCCGCGCTACCGCCCTCTTGAACCTGGGAGTGCTGCATCTCGAGCAGGGCCGGCCGGGAGAGGCGCGCCCCTTCCTGCTCGAGGCCCGCGAACTTGCGCTGCGGACTGGCGACCCGCGGACGGCGGCCTTGAGCGCCCTGAATCTGGCAGGCGCGCGGGCCGCTATGGGGGAAGGCGATGCAAAACGCGATTTCGAGGAATGCCTGCGCCTGTGCCAGTCCGCAAGGTCCCGCGCAGGCGAAATGAACGCGCGCGTCAACCTGTGCTCCCATGCCGTTTCGTCCGGCGACTATCAAGCCGCCCGGGAACACGCGCTTCGAATCCAGGACCTGGCTCGCGAAACCGGACTGGTCCGCTACGAAGTAATGGCCCTTCTGGAACTGTCGCGGATTTCCCGCCGGTCCGGCGCACCCGAGGCCGCGCGGGCCCTCACGCAGCAGGCGCTCGCTCTATGCGAAGTCATGCGCAACCCGGTCCTCACCGCAAGCGCCCGGTGCGAACGGGCGCTTCAAGCGCGGATGGCGGGTGATGAAGCCGGCGCATCGCGGGAATGGGCGGCGGCGCAAGTCGCCCTCGGCTCCACTTCGGGATTTGCGGTCGGCGTGCGGGCACGTCTCGACGAAGACTGCGACCTGGCGGGGGTAGAGCACTTTGCCTGGAGACCGGGTACGAGATAGCAGAGGCAAGGGCTAGAACCCGGCAGGCTTGTCGCGGTCCAGCCACTCGCGCGCCCACATCTCAAAGAACATCAGCGACCACAGCCGCGACGAATGGTCCTGCCCTGCCTGGTGCTCGTCGAGGTACCGCTGCACCTCGTTCTCCCTGAACATCCCGCGCTGGCGCGACTCCTTCGACAGGAGAAGTTCTCTTGCCGGCTCGCGCAACTCGCCGCGGAACCAGTTTTCGAGCGGGACCGCGAAGCCCTGCTTCGGACGGTCGAGGACCTCCGTGGGAAGGCGCTTCGCAAGCGCGCGCTTGAGGAAGACTTTCGTGTTGAGGCCGTCCTGCTTGAAGCGCAGCGGGAGGCGCGTGGCGAATTCCATGAGGTTGTGATCGAGGAAGGGGGAGCGGACCTCCAGTGCGGACATCATGGAGGCGACGTCGACCTTCGGCTGGAGATCCTCGGGGAGGTAGGAGCGCGCTTCGACGTAGAGGGCTTTTTCGGTGATGTCAGCGGCGGGGGCGTTGGCAAAGAGCTTGTGCATGAATTCGGACGCGTCGCCCGCAAGCTGCGAAGCAAACGACGGCTCGTAAAGATCCTTGCGCCGCGCGCGGCCGAAGTAGGCGACGAGTTCCGTGAAGTGCTCGGCCGCGGTATTGCCTTCCATCGTCGCAAATCGTTTGACGCGGCGCGTCAAGGAACGCGGGCCTCCGCCGCCGGGGATCATCCCCGCGAGCCGCGAAAGCAGGCCGCGCGCCGGCGCCGGCATCTTCGTGAGCCGCTCGGCCTGGTGGATCGCCGCGACGCGCGCGTACCCGAGGAACGACTCGTCGCCGCCGTCGCCGGAAAGGGCGACCGTGACGTGCTGGCGCGTCATCTTCGAGAGGTAGTACGTCGGGACGGCGCTCGAGTCCGCGAAGGGCTCCCCGTAGTGCTTCACGAGCGCCGGAAGAATTTCCATCGCGTTCGGCCGGACGATTTCATCGTGGTGCTCCGTCCCGAGCTGCCGCGCGAATTCCCGCGCCGCCTCCAGCTCGCTGTACGCCGCTTCCTCGAACCCGATCGAGAAGGTTTTCACCTTCGAGCCCGAGAGGCGCGTCATGGCCTCGACGACCGCGGACGAATCGATTCCGCCGGAAAGGAACGCGCCGAGCGGGACGTCGGAGACGAGGCGCGACTTGACGCATTCGTCGAACAGCTGCCGGAACCGCTCTTCCGCCGCTTCGGAATTGACGTAGAAGTCCTTGAGCCGGAAGTCGAGATCCCAGTACGCGGATGTTTTCACTTCGCCGCCCTCGAGTACGAGGGAGTGCCCGGCCGGGAGCTTGCGGACGTCCTGCCAGATCGTGAGAGGCGCGGGGATGTACTGGTAATGGAAGTAGTGATCGACGGCGTTCGGGTCGAGGCGGCGCGGGAAACCTGGATCGGCGAGGATGGCCTGGAGTTCGCTGGCGAAGCGGAAAGTGCCTTCGACCGCGGAGTAGAAGAACGGCTTCTTGCCCGCGCGGTCGCGCGCCGCGAGCAGCCGCTGCTTCTTCTTGTCCCACAGCGCGAACGAGAACATCCCGCGGAATTTGTCCACGCAGCGGTCGCCGTCCGCTTCGTACTGGTGGACGATTACTTCCGCGTCGGACTTCGACTTGAAGACGTGCCCCTTCTTCTCCAGGTCGCGGCGCAGCTCGGCGAAATTGTAGATCTCACCGTTGAACGTCGCGGCGACGCTCCCGTCCTCGTTGACGACCGGCTGCTGGCCGGCGGGGGAGAGGTCGATCACCGCGAGCCGCCGGTGCCCCAGCGCGCACGGACCGTCCACCCAGAGGCCGTTGCCGTCAGGGCCCCGGTGCGCGAGCGAGGCGGTCATGGCGCCTGCGGTGGCCGCGCTGGCGCGCGCGCCGTCCAATCGAACGAGACCTGCGATTCCGCACATGAAGTCGACTCCGGGGTGAACGGGACAGGGTGGAAGGGCAACTGCCTATTTCGCGGCCGGGACGGCCTCCGTTCGTTCACCGAATTGCGACCGGTGCAGCCGCGCGTACAGGCCGTCCTTTGCCAGCAGCTCCGGGTGCGTGCCGCTTTCCACTAGGGATCCCCTTTCCAGGACGAGGATCAGGTCTGCCCCCTGGACAGTTGAAAGACGGTGCGCCACGACAAACGTAGTCCGCCCGCCCTCGTGCATCATCCGGTCGAGTGCGCCCTGCACCAGTTTTTCGTTCTGCGAGTCGAGCGCGCTCGTCGCTTCGTCGAGCAGCAACAGCGCCGGGTTGCGCAGGATCGCCCGCGCGATCGCCATCCGCTGGCGCTCGCCGCCCGACAGCATGGCCCCGCGTTCGCCGACGTCGGTCGTGTAACCCTGCGGCAGCCGCGAAATCATGTCGTGGATGTTCGCAGCCTTCGCCGCCTCCTCGACCTCTGCGTCCGACGCGCCCGGGCGGCCGTAGCGGATGTTCTGGGCGATCGTGTCGTGGAAGAGGAAGTTTTCCTGTGAAACGACGGCGAGGCGCGAGAGCAACGAGTCGCGCTTCACTCGCCGGATGTCCAGGCCGTCCATTTCGACGGAGCCGGCGGTGGGGTCGTAGAAGCGGCAGAGGAGGTCGAGAAAGGTTGATTTGCCAGCGCCGGAGGGGCCGACGATGGCGACGACCTGGCCTTTCCGGATTTCAACATCGACGTCGCGGAGGACGGGTTCGTCGGCGTAGGCGAACGACACGTTGCGGAACCGGATGGAGTCGCGGAGCGGCGGCAGGTCGATGGCGCCGGGCGCGTCGACGATCTCGGGCGGGAATTCCGTCAGCTCGAAGACGCGCTCGCAGCCGGCGATCGATTCCTGAAGGGTGTTCCAGGCCTTGGTGAGCTGCCGGATCGGGCGGTTGAACGACACGCACACCAGGACGAAACCGACCAGGTCGCCGCCGCTCGTGTCGAGAATGTTCCAGCGCTTCAGGAAGATGATGGCGCCGATCATGGCGATCACGGCGTAGCCCTGCAGCAGCTCGTGCACGCTGCTCGACGTCGCCTTCGCGATGATGACCTTCATGTACTTCTTCATCCAGGAGCTGCTGACCTTCTCCATCTCGCGCTCTTCGGCCGCTTCCATGCGGAACGCCTTGACCGTCCGGATTCCCGAGAACATCTGGTGAATCTGTTCGGTCAGTTCGCCCAGGGTTCCGAGCGTCTTTTTCTGCGACTTCTTGATCCGACGGCCGAGCCTGAGGAGCGGGTATGCGAACAGGGGGAGGCCGATGAAGAGGAGCAGCGACAGTTTCCAGGAGAAGACGAACGCGAGGGCGACCAGTGCGACGACCTGCAGGGGCTGCTGGACCAGGTCGCCGTACATCGCGCCGAGGGCGTTCTGGGCCACCGCGACATCGTTGGTGATCCGTGAATACAGGTCCCCGGCACGGCGCTGGCCGAAGAAGCGAAGCGAGAGCTTGAGCAGGTGAGAAACGGCTTCGTTGCGCATGGCCACGATGACGCGCAGGTTCATGAGGCGCTCGAAGTAGTTCATGACCCAGTCGAGAAACGCGCCCATGGGGATATAGAGCAATCCGAGGACCAGGAGGGGCCAGAGAGAATCGAACGGCCGCTTTCCTTCCATCACGTCCACGACAGGAGGGAGAAAAGCGAGGCGGCCCTGGAGGACCATGGCGTAAAGCCCCGCGGAAGCCAGCAGCATTACGAACTCAAAGCGGTACCGCGACGCCATCAGCACGAGCTTGTAGGACAGGTAGACGCTCCGCAGCCGGGGCGACAGATCGCGTGGGCTCCTCGTTTCGGAGAGGCGGTCGAGCCGCCAGATGATGCCGGTGCCGGCGGCCAGGGCCGCGAGGAGCGAAACGTACAGCCAGGGCCACGCGACCATCAGGAAGTTCACGAGCCCGATGGCTTTGTTCCCCAGCAACTCGCTGATGCTGATGTCCACGCGCTATTTTCCCGGCCTTGTGATCGCGATCACGGCCCTGTCCGGGTCGAGGTACTTCCGGGCGGCCGCCTGGATGTCCGCCGCGGTCAGCCTCTCGACTTTCGACGGCGCGTCGAACACGAACTTCGGCCCGAGCCCGTAGATCGTGTCCAGGGCCAGCTGCTGGGATTGCGCCGAATTCTTCTGCAGGTCGATCAGCAGTTCTCCGATCACGCCGTTCTTCGCCCGCACAAGCTCCTCCGCGGTAACCTCTTCCTCGCGGATCCGCCGGATTTCTTCCTTCAGGACCTTCACGGTCGGGTCGAGATTGTCGAGCTGCACCTGGGCGCCGAACTCGAAGTACCCGCGCTCGTACATCGTGAGGTTTGAGGCCCAGGCGTTGTACGCCAGGTTTCGCTTCTCGCGCACCGCGTCCCAGACGCGCCCGCCCATCCCGCCCATGACTTTCTCGATGACCTGCAGCGGCCAGCGGTCCGCCTCGTGCATCGCGACCGTCGGGAAGCCGAGGAGGGCGACCCCCATGTTCTTCGTCGGGTCGTTCACGTCGCCGCTCCAGCCGCTCTTGAGTTCGCCGGGCGGCGCGACGGCCGGCAGCTTCTCGTCGCTTTTCCGCAACCCGCCCAACGCTTTCGCAAGCGCCGCTTTGACCGCCGCCGGCTCGAGATTCCCGACGACCGCGATCACTCCGTTGCCGGCGTGGACGAACCGGCCGTGGAAGGCGCGGAGGTCGCCGGGCGAGATCGCGCGGATGGATTCCTCGGTGCCGAGCGGGAAGCGGCCGTAAGGGTGTTCGCCGTACATCGCCTTCAGGAGGCGGAGCGTTGTCGCGCCCCGGGCGCTTCGCATCGTGCTGTCGAGCTGGGCGAGGGCGAGCCGCTTGATGTTGTCGAGCTCGCCGGCATCGAAGGCGGGATTCATGAGGACGTCCGCCGCGAGCTCGAGGGCCTTCGCAAAATCCTGCGTGAGCATCTCGGCGTTGAGGAGAACCGTGTTGCGGCCGCCCTGGACCTTGAATGTCCCGCCTGTTGCGTTGATTTCCTCGGCCAGTTGCGCGGCGCTCCGGTTCGTCGTCCCGCGCAGGAGCATTTCTCCCGCGAGGTTCGCGACGCCGGGTTTTCCCGCCTCCTCGAGGCGGCTCCCCGCCATAAACGTCATCGTGAATGCGAACGAAGGGGCGTTCGGGTTGCGGCGGAAGACGACGCGCAGGCCGTTTTCGAGCGTGAATTCCTCGATGTGCGGCTCAAAGGCGGCGGCGGTCACCGGGCCGGGGCGCGACGCCTCCCCGGCTTCCTCGCGAGGCACGACGCTGGCCACCGTCATCGTTGAAGGGAGCATCCAGGTGCGCGCGACGCGGAGGATGTCCTCCGGAGTCACTGCCTTCAGCTTTTCCAGGTACAGACTCTCGTACCCGGGGTTGCCGTGGTACATCTCCCCCTCACCGCAGACGTCCGCCTGGCTCATGATGTCCTGCCGGCCGATCACGTTCCACGCCATGACGGCCGCACGGACCCGCGCCAGCTCGGCGCCGGTCACCGGCGCCTCCTGCAGCTTCTTCACCTCCTCGAGAATCGCCGCTTCCGCCGCTTCCATGAACTTCGGCTCAAGCGTCGCAGTGATGGCGAAATTCCCGCGGTACGCAGGCGTGTCGCTCCGGGCGAACAGGGACTGCACGATCCTCTTCTCGTTCTTCAGCCCGCGCGTCAACCGGCTGGAGTCCCCGTACGCCAGCACGAGCCCGGCCATGTCGAGAGCCGGCGCGTCCTCGTGGTAGCAGTTCACCGTCGGCCAGCCGATCTTCAGCCGCGCCCCGCTCGAAGCGCCGCCCTTTGGGATCGGGTAGCTTCGCCTTTCGCGCCTCGGCGCGCTTTGCGGCGGCTCGACCGGGAGGACGATCGGCGGGATCGCCTTTCGTTCCCACGAAGCGAAGGTCCTGCGGATTGCAGCAGCGGCTGCCGCGCCATCGACGTCACCGACGCATATAAAGATCATGTTGTTCGGCACGTACCAGCGGCGGAAATAGTGGCCGACGTCTTCCGCCTTCAGTTTGAGGAACTGGTCGAGGTATCCGCCGATCGGGTGCCGCGCGGGATGCAGGCGCCACGCCGTCTCGTTGTATGCGTACTGGATCAGCCGGTTCGGGTCGTCCAGGTACACCTTCAGCTCGTTCACGATCACCTGCTGTTCCTTGCGCGCCTCTTCCGGGTCCATCTTCGAGTTCACGATGACGTCGGAAAACGACTCGAGCATGCGGTCGAAGTGCTGGCTTCGCACCGTGCAGTGGAAGACCGTTTTGTCGAACGACGTATAGGCGTTCAGGTCTCCGCCGCCGGCCTTGACCTGGCGCGCGAAATCGCCGGGCGCCTGCTTCTCGGTTCCCTTGAAGATCATGTGCTCGACGTAATGCGACAGCCCCTGGCCGAGATTCTCACCCTCGGTCGTGGAGCCGACGGGGAACCAGGCCTGAAGCGTGACGACCGGCATGTTGTGGTCTTCCTTCACGATCACGACGGCGCCGTTCTCGAGGACCTCACGGCGAAGCGACTTCGCCTCCTCGGCGCCTGCCGGGATCGCCACCAACGCGGCGGCCACCACAATCCGCTTCAACATCTCGCTTCCTCCGTCAGGGTGTCAGTTTCCCGGGCCACGCCCGGGCTTCTTCCAGCTTCGCCTTCCTCGGGTCACCTTCTTCGGGCGGAATCGCGATCCCGGTCAGCGCTTCGAGCGCCTTTGCGGCCGCCGTCCTCTCCGCGGCGTCCGCGCTTTCCGCCCTGCCGGCGAGGAATTCCACGGTGGCGGCCGGCGGCGCCGATTTCAGAAGAATCACGTATTCCTTCCAGCCTTCATCGGGCTTCGCCGCGATGGCGGGAAACTGTTTCTCCACATCCGCGAGAATCCGGGCGCAGACTCCGTCGAGCCGGGTCCTTTCCGCGGCCAGCGCGACCCGGTCCGCAGCGGGAAGCACGGCCAGAGCGCCGTCGTCAGGGCAGAGCACCCGGGCGCGCCCGGGTTCGTTGAGCGCGCATCGGGCCTCGATCAGCGCGAGCCGTGCCTCCGCAAATCCCGGCGCACCCGGAGCCAGGCGGGCCACCAGCGGTGCTCCCGCAGTCACCGCAGCCCCGAGGTCCGCCGCGCGCACGCGGCACGTCACCACGCGGGCCGCCGAGGCCGTGTCCTCGGGCGCCGAATTCACCACCTCGCCGTACCACTTCAGCGCGTTGGCCCAGTCCTTCTGGAGAAAGTAGTCGTCCGCCAGAAGCTTCAGATGACCTTTTGCCCGCGCCGCTTCGAAGTTCCCCGGCTTCACGAGAATCCCCCGCACCACGATCCGCCAGGTCGCGTCCGCTTCGGCGTCGCCGATTTTTCCGAGAAGCGCCTGCAGGGCGTCGAGCCGGGCGGCGGCGGCGTCCGAAAGGGCGAGCGCGGCGGCCCACGCCTCCTTGCGCACCGCGGCGTCCGGGTCGGACTTGGCGCATTTGAGAAGCGGATCGACGGAAGCGAGGGTCCCGGCGCGGGCGAGCCCGCGGGCGGCATTCTCACGGGCCTTCGGATTCGGGTTGTCGTGATCGATGAACTCGCCGAGCGCCTTTTCGAGTCGCGCGCGAGCGGCATCGCCGCCGACCTGCGCGAGCGCCGTCACCGCTTCCGCCACGACGTCTTTTTCCTGTTCGGCGGCGGGGCGATCCAACTCGGCGATGAGGGGAGCAGCGGCGGGCGGCGTTCCGATTTCGCCGAGGGACTTGACGGCGCGAAAGCGGATGGACTTGTCGGTCGAGGTGCGGAGCGCTTTGACGAGGACGTCGATCCCGGCCTCGTCGCGGAGGGATCCGAGGAGTTCGATGAGGCCGGCGGCCACGCTTTCGGGCGCGGGGCGGCCGAGCTCGGCTTCGAGGAGGGTCGCGGCCGCCGCGGCGAATCCCTTCGGTTTCAGCCCCTTGAGCGCGGCAATCGCCGCTTCCCGCACCGCCCTCGGCTGCGAGGCGCCCAGCATTCGCACGATGTCGGGGGCGGCCTTGTCGCCGGCGGCCTTGGCGAGGGCGTCGACCCCGGCGACGCGAAGGGCGGGGATCTCATCGTCGAGGCATTTCCGGAGGGCGTCGACGGCATTTTCCTTTCCGATATCACCGGCAGACCTCGCGGCGGCGACGCGGACGGCGGGAACGGGATCGTCGGAAAGAAGCCGGAGGACGGCGGGGAAATAATCTGCGGGTTGAAGGGCTTTAGCGGCCTCCTGGGCTGCCCATGCACGCAGCGCGGGTTGCGCGCTGGCGAACTGCTTGTCGAGGATTGCCTTCTCGGCTTCAGAATCCTTCTTCTTTTGCGCCGCGAGCAAGCGCTCGCGAAGCCCCGCCTTTTCCAGTTCGTTGGCGCGGGCTGTCTCGCGCTCCAGCGCGCCTTTGAGGGAGGCGTTTTCTTCGCGGAGCCGGCGTGCGGCGTCGCGGAGAATTTCTTCGAGTGAGTCGTTGCGATGGCGGTCCCACCAGAAATTCCAGTCGCGAGGTTCGACGAAGGTCAGTGTCGTGACGCGCCGGAGCGCGGCCATGGCGGCATCGGCATCGCTCGAGGGGAGCAGGGCGACGAGAGGCGGAATCGCGCGCTCGCTTCGGACGAACCCCAGCGCCGTGATCCATGGCGAGCGGTCCTCGAGCGGCGCCCCCTCGAGACCTTCGCGGATCCGGGAGAGCGCGTCGGCCGGCGCTCGCCGGCCGAGCGCATCGAGCGCGGTCTCGGCGGCCTCGGCTGAAGGAGGCCTGCGGGTCGCGGCCACCAGGGCCGCGCAGAAGCGGGAGTCGGGCCGGTCCGCGAGAAAGAGCAGCAACTCGCGCGCTTCCGCGGGCTCTCCCTGCGTGATGATGCGCTCCGCCGCGCTCGCGATTTCCGGGCGCGCGTCGGTGAGGAACGCTGCTGCCGCGTTGGCGCGGACCTCGGGGCGCGGGTCACGCAGACCCGCCTGGATCGCCTCGGCTGTAGGCGGCCCTTCGGGCGGCATGCCCGCGGCACCCACCGCCATCGCGGCGGCCAGGATGGCGGCGATTCCCGTGCGGGAGGTCAAGCGGGAGTCCTTTCGGGGCAACGGGTAACGGCGCGCGAGCGGTGGATTATAGCGGCCTCCGGCGAAGGCCGTCAACGCGCGCTGCCGGGCGAATCCGCTTGACTCGATTCATCCGCGTGTTACGCTTCAAGCGCATGTGGATTGTAGAAAAATACGTCAAATACCTCATAGGCTTCGCGGTCCTGTGGTTCGGGCTCTTCGCCTACCGCAGCTGCGGTTGCGCCAAGGTCGTCGGCAATTACATGTCGCCGAGCTACATCTCCGACCAGTTTGTCGTGGTGTGGGCCGGGAAGAACCGGCCGACGAGCACCGGCGGGCCCGTGGAACTTCAGGACGTCGTGTACTTCTACTGGAAGGTCCCGAACGCCCGCGAAGACGGCTACCTGGCGCGCGTCGTGGGATTGCCCGGCGACCGCGTCGGAATCAAGAACGGCGACGTCCAGATCAAAGGCGTCAACCTGCCCGAGGCCTACCTCCGCCCCGAAGTCATGGCGCGCGGGCAGAACATCCCCGAAGTCGTCGTCCCGCGCGATACCTACTTCCTGCTCTGCGACAACCGCCGGGACCCGAATGCCCCTGACAGCCGGCGCTTCGGCCCGGTCCCCGTCACGGCGGTCTGGGGAAAGATCAAGAAATGAGCAAATTCCAGATCGACAAAGGCCGGATGAAGTTCGGCAAGTACTCCCTGTCGAACCTGGCGCTCGCGGAAGTCGCGGCCACGGCGCTTTTCGCCGTGCTGACGATCGTCATGGGGTGGAGCGCCTATAAAGATTGCCGCACGTATTTCGCCTGGAACGGCGCGCTTCGCACTTACTCCAGCAACCTCGACCCGAGCGCCGATCTCGACACCGTCATCAAGCACCGACCGGAGTTCGCGCCGGCCCACGAACTTCGCGCGAAGATCTTCGTGAACGCCGGCGACATCAACTCCGCCCGCGCCGAGTGCGACACCCTCCAGAGAATTGATCCGAACAACGAAGCGTCGACCGTCACCGGCGGCGTCATCCTCCTCAAGACCTACGACAAAACGAAACAGGAGCCCCTTCTCAACCAGGCCAAGTCCCTCTTCACTTCCGCAGGCGCCAGCGCCGACGCGAAAGTCGGACTCGGGCACGTTCTGCTGCGCCAGGGGGACCTGGAAGGCTCGTGGAAGTCGTTCGAAGCGGCGCTTACGACGGATCCGCCCTGCAGCCTGGACGGGATGACGGACCTCTACATCGGCCAGGCGGTGATCCAGGTGAAGCGCGGCAACCCGACGGCGGCGAGGGAGTCGTTCGAGAAGGCGATGTTCCTGGCGCCGTCCTGGGACCGCGGGTACGCGAACAAGGCCTACCTCCTTGCCCGAGCGATGGCAGAGTCTCCGGCGATGGACCGGGAGAAGTACAAGCAGGCCGCCCAGGTTTGGACCGATTTCGCCACGCACTTCGGGAACCTGTACAACCAGAACAAAGAGGCGCGCAGCTACTTCAAGGACGCGCTCGTGAATTTCATGGACGCGTTCGGATGCCTGGGGCTTCGCTCGCTAGACGTCGGCTCGGCTTCCGGCAAGCTCAACCTGCTCCGGGGCGCCGACCCGATCTCGAAGCGGCCGACCATCAACTACCTCGCGACGCTGTCACAGGTGCTCTACAACAAGTCCCTGACCATCGATGAGCAGCGCGTCTATCTCACCGAGCTCTACACGGTCGCGAACAGCTCATTTACCAATCACAAGGACCTGTCCCACCGCGAGATGTCGGTCATCAACCAGCTCATCGCGGTCCGCTACTCGATCGACGGCTCCGACCTGAACGCCGGCATCCGGTTCGCCGACAAGGCGTACGAGGAATACACCAGCTGCGGCGAAGAGCCTCACCTGCTCGCGATGATTTACCGGGTCAAGGCCGTGTGCCTGTGGAAGCTCAAGGAATACTCCAACGCAGCGGAGAAAGCAAAGCTCGCCGGTGAAGCCGTCGAGGCGGCCAAGAAGTCCGTCAACGCGGAACCCCAGCAGGACCTGTCCGACTGGCTGAAACAGATCGAGAACAAGTAGGCCCGGAGAAGAGAAGCAACCATGAAGTGCACGATCTGCGGATTTGACAACGAAGCGCGCGAAGCGTACTGCCGCGCGTGCGGATCCAAGGTCCAGGTCAACCTCTCGGAGGTCGAGGGCGACCTGATCGCCAAGGCCGACCGCCAGAACGAAGAGAGCACGGAAGGGGAGATCCGCCGCTGGCTGGTCGCAGCCATCTGCCTGTTCCTCATGGTTCTCACGGCCAAGGTTCTCTTTGGCCCCGCGACTTGGCCGCAGCATTACGCCGTCCCTTCGATCGGGCGCGATGCGGAGTACGCGACCTACACCTACGTCCACGAGGTGCCGCTTCAGCCCGTGCAGGTCGAGCTGCCGCCTCCGTAGTCAGAGCGCGACGAAGATCCCGCGTGTCAGGCTGCGTCGGCCCGGTGGCGGTAGGTTGAGCGGTTTTTCTTTTGCGGGCCGACTCCGCCCGACCCGCGGGATTTTCGTCGCGCTCTGAGGCCCGCATTCCGGGGCGATTGTCAAGTCCTCAGCTCGACCTGCTACGAACCTGCCCGCCCCGGCGCCCGCTTCACCCCCGTCGTCGTTTTGCTCACTCCGGGGAAACTGCGTCCTGAGAGGCGCTCCCATGTTTCGGCGAGCATCCCTCCGGTGGCGCTGATGGCCCGTCCCAGGGGCCTGGCGGGGAGCGTCCATCCGCCGACCGACGTGTGGATGTCCCGGAACCCGGCGCGCTTCATCGCCATTCCGATCGTCGCCGGTTCGAACTGCGAGAGGTGCCAGGGGGGATCGTAGAGGTCGAGATCTTCGCGAAGGGTCATGAGGAAGCGGACGAGGGGAGCGGTGTGGGGCCAGCGAATGATGGCGAGACCGCCGGGGCGGAGGAGTGCGTGGATGCGGCCGAGGAAGTCCACGGGGTCGAAGACGTGCTCCACGACGTAGAACGCGGAGACGACGTCGAAGGAGTCGGGGGGGAACGGATTCGAATCGAGCGTGCCTTCGAGGACTTCGTGACCCTTGGCGCGCGCGGCGGCGATGGCCTTCTTCGCGATTTCGAGACCTTTGACGCGCCACCCGCGTGCGCGCATGACGTCGAGGAAGAACCCGTGGGCCGTTCCGACGTCCAGGAGATCGCCCGGGTGGCCGGCGGCGTGGCGGTCGGCGTCGTCGGCGGCGCGGCCAAAGATGACCTTCATCATGCGGCCCCACGCTTCGACGTCGCCGTCCTCGTCAGGGAGGTAGCGCTGGTAGCACTCGACGAGTTTGGCCTGTGTGGGGCGCGGGGAGAGGAAGACGAACCGGCAGCGGGAACAGCGGCGGTACTGGAAGAGGCCGCGGCGGTGCTCGACGGCGGAGACCGGCGAGCCGCAGAGGGAACAAGGGATGGAGATGAGGTCGCGTTCGGTGAGCCCGTGGACTTTGTGGTGCATGAAGGAGGAAGAGTTTGGAGAGGAGCGGCGGGAAGGCCAACAAGTATTCGCAGGATCGGAACGCGAGCCTCGCGCATCTCCCGTGCTTTACAATCCCACCCGATGACCGACCGCCTCTACCTCACCGACAGCTACCTTCTCGACTTCACGGCCCGTGTCGTCTCCCGCCGCACCGGTGCTGTCGTCCTCGACCGGACCGCTTTCTACGCGACCTCGGGCGGTCAGCCGCACGATACCGGGATGCTCGGCGTCACCCGCGTCACCGGCGTCGAGGCCGAGGGCGAGACCGTCGTGCATTCCGTCGAGGGCGATGTCCCCGATGGCGACGTGCGCGGCGCCGTCGATCCCTCCCGCCGCCGCGACCACCGCGAACAGCATCACGGCCAGCATCTCCTCTCCCGCGCCTTCATCGAAACCTGCGGCGCCGAGACCGTCTCGTTCCACCTCGGCCCGGAGCGGTGCACCGTCGATCTCGCCGTGCGCGACTTGACGGAAGCGGAAGCCGCGCGCGCGGAAGATCTCGCGAACCTCGTCGTCCGCGAGAACAGGCCGGTTGAGGTGACGTGGCACACCCCGGCCGAAGCGAAGTCCCTCGGCCTGCGCAAGTTGCCCGAAGGGCTGGAGCGCGTCCGGGTCGTGACGGTCCGTGATTTCGACCGCTGCGCTTGCGGCGGAACCCATCCTTCCCGCACGGGCGACGTCGGACAGATCCGCGTCCTGGGCTGGGAGAAATCAAAGGGCAACGTCCGGGTCGCCTTCGCCGCCGGCGGCCGCGCGCTTCGCGACGCCCGCGACCGCTTCGCCTCCCTCGCCTCCGCCGGCGCCGCGCTCGGGTCGGGCGCGCTCGAGGCCGGCGCCGCGGCGGGGCGCGCGCGGGAAGACCTTCGCGCCGCCCAGCGCGAGCTCGGCGCGCTTCGCGGAAAGATGGCCGTTGTGGAAGCGGCCGAATTGCTCGCAAAATCCGCGCGAGTCGTCCGGGCCTCGTTCCCGGACCGCGACGTCCCCGCGTTACTCGTCCTGACCAAAGTGCTCGGCGAGTCTGCCGGGGCGGTCTTCGTCCTCACCGGCAACGGCGCCCTGGTCGCCGGCTGCGGCGCTTCCGTCACGCTCGACCTCGCCCCTGCGTTCAAGCACGCCTGCGCGGCAGGCGGCGTACGCGGCGGCGGCCGCGGAAGACTCTTCCAGGCCGCGGGCGGCACCGATCCTGCGGCGCTCGAGGCCGCGGCCGACGCGCTGGCGCGACGGCTGGAGGAGGGGCGATGAAGCATTCCCTGGCGGTCCTCGCGTTCTGTGCGTCGGCGGCCTGCGCGCAACCCGGGGAGGTCAATCTCCCGAACCCGGCCAGGCTCGGCGATCGAAGGACCTACGAGACCGAAGGGCTTTCGTTCCAGGCGCCGGAGGGCTGCATCATTCTCGCGGCGGACGGAGCCGACGGGCAGCGCGCGATCGCGGCGTCCCGCCTCGTGCGCGTGGACGGGCAGGACCTGAAGCTCGGGTTGCAGCTGGAGGTATTCTCGGATCTCGATCTTGCCACGTACCGCCGGATCGTCGAAGGGCTGCAGGGAGCGCTCGGCCTCACGACCACGACCGTCGATGAGGCCACGCGCGACGGGCGGCTCGCCTGGCGCGCCGACCTCTCCTCACGACAGGGCGAACCGGTCACCCACGTGCTCGTCGTCGACGCCGGCGACCGCATCATCGTCGTCTCCTGGGCGCCGCGCGACGCCGTCGCACGCGAATTCTCCGCTCTCCTCGACGAGTCCGTGCGTTCGCTCAAGGTCGTGCCGCGCGTGCCCATCGCCGCCTCGGAGGAACCCACGGAGGAATGGGCACCCGCGAATGCGGGCGTGAAGCTGAAGGCTCCCGCGGGCTGGAGAAACGCCGACCGTGGCGAAGCGCGCGCGCTTCGCAACCCGCGCGACCGCTTCGAAAACCTCGCCTTCGGGCTCCTGGAAGGCACGGTGCAGGCGAAGGCGGCGGACTGGGAGAAGCTGAAGCTCGACCGGACGGCCGCGGCCTCGTGCGTGGAAGGACGGGAGGAGACCTGGCGTGGCCGCAAGTCCTTCGTCTGCCGGTCGCGCCTCGCGCACCAGGGGATTCCAGTCGCAAACGAGACGCGATTGATCGAGCATCGCGGCCGGCTCGTTTTCGTCTCAATGACGTCGCGCGAGGACCGCTTCGAGGACCGGCGCAAACTGCTCGACGCCGTCCTGGGGACGCTCGCGCTGGAGGAGTAGAGGCCCGCCTATTCGCCCTCGCGTCCCTCGCCGTCCAGAATCCGCACCGCTTCCTGCAGCATCGCATCCGTCTCGTCGATCTCCGGGTCCGTCTTCGATTCCGCGCCGAGCCGTCCGCGCAACCGCGCGACGAGAGGCGCCGGGTCGTACGCCCGTTTGAATCCGCCGGCAACCGCGTCCGCCGGGAGGGCGTTGTCGTAGTCCCGCTCAAACGTCTCCAGCCCCGCATCCTGCAGCTTCGCCGCTTCCGCGTCGGGGTACGCGATGTCCGGCGACACGCCGGCGAGCTGGGTCGAGCGCCCGGCAGGCAGATAAAAACGCGCCACGGTCACCTTCGCGCCGCGGTCGCCCAGCTTGTAGATTTCCTGCACCGTCCCCTTGCCGTACGTCGCTTCGCCCATGATGACGGCGCGGCCGTGGTCCTGAAGCGCGCCGGCGGTGAGTTCGGAAGCGGACGCTGAGAAGCGGTTGAGGAGGACGATGACCGGGACCGCGGGAGGAAGGACGGTCCCCTCGACATCCGCCTCCAGGACGCGCGTCGAGCGTCCGCGTTCGGTAATGACGACGCCCTTGTGGATGAAGAGATCGACGATGGCGACGGCGTCGTCCACGGTCCCGCCCGGGTTGTTGCGCAGGTCAAGCACGAGGCCGCGCGGCGCGCGGCCCTTGCGGCGCAGCGCGTCCTCCATTTCGTCGGCGCACCCGTCCGTGTACGACCAGAGGCCGAGCACGACGACGTCGCGGTCGCGTCCTGCCTCGCGGCGCCGCACCGCGCGCGCCTTCACCTCGCGCCGCGTCAGCGTCAGCTCGATCGACTCTTCGCCGCGCTTCACGGAGATCCTGACGTCCGTCCCCGACTCCCCGCGGATCAGCGCGAGGTACTCCTCCGCCGTGAGTCCCTTCACCGCTTTCCCGTCGACCGCCACGATGCGGTCCTTCCTCCTGAGAATGCCGTCCGCAGGTCCTCCCTCGAACACGTCGCTCACGACGGGCTCGTCGCCGGGCTGGATGACGATCCCGATGCCGGTGTAGCGGCCTGACATCGACCGGGCCATGTCGCCCCACGTGCTTCGCGGAAACCACGCGGAGTGGGGGTCGAAGCGCGGGAAGATGCACTGAAGCGCCCGTTCGGCGACTTCGGAATACGAAAGCGCGCGCGCGGGCCAGGCGGCGTTCCAGGCGTCGCGCGCCATTCCGACGGCCTCGGCGCACGCGCGCGGCGACTCGCCGGCGTGAGCGATGAGGCGGGCCCGATCGGGCGGGGATACCGCCAGGTCCGAGGGGTCAAGTCCCTCGAGGACGAGCCAGAGACCTTCGCGAAGGGCTCGCCCGGAGTCCGGTTCAGCCCCCCTGACGTGCCGGTCGAGTGCGAAGCTGAGCAGGTCCTCGAACTCCGCGGGATCGACTTCTTCGCCCAGCGAAGAGCGGATTCTGAGGGCTCGACGCGTCTCTTCCGGCAACGCGCAACCCGGGAGCGCCGCGGCCAGGGCGGCGGCGAGGAGAACTCCGGACTTCGTTCGGGATCGCGCGTCGCTCATGGTTCTTTCCCCGTCTCCGCGACGGCGACCGCGCCGGGAAATCCCGGCGGGGCCGGCCCGGCCGGCCGGCCCCGCGGGCTCATTTATTCGTCGTCGTCATCATCCTCGTCGTCGTCGTCATCGTCGTCATCTTCGTCCTCGTCATCCTCGTCGTCGTCGGCCTTCTTTGCCTTTTTCTTCTTCTTTTTCCCGTCCGCCTCGTCATCAGGGTCTTCCTTCTTTTCTTCCTCTTTCTTCTCTTCCTTGTCGCCCTTGTCGTCACCGTCCTCGTCGTCGTCGTCATCGTCGTCGTCACCGGCTTCGGCGAGCACGAATTCGTCGTATTCCTTCCGCGTCATCATCTCCTCGGTTTCGGTCAGGTCTGTCGTGGAGAGCTTGACCAGCCACCCGTCCTCGAACGGGTCCTTAGCGAGGCTGTCCAGGTTCTCAAGCACTTCCTGGTTCACAGCCGTCACCTCCCCCGAAAGCGGCGAAAACAGGTCCGACACCGCCTTGACGCTCTCGATTTCGCCGAACGGCTGCCCGGCCTCGAGATTGTCCCCGACCTCGGGGAGTTCGATGTGGACAAGGTCGCTGAGCTGCGCAACGGCGTAGTCGGTGATACCGAAGGTGACGGTCTTGGCCTTCTTGTTGACCTTCACCCACTCGTGTGTCTCGGTGTATTTCAGGTCTTCCGGGCGCATGCGGCCTCTCCGATTGTGTTGGTCCTCACGACCACATGGCATGGCGTTATAGCAGGGCGAGAAAGGGAGTCAAGAAACGCGCGGATCGGTTATCCGAACGGAGACCGCTCAGGCTTGACCTCTTCCTTCGGAGGCTCCTTGCGGATCGGCATGATCACCGTGAAGACGGATCCCTTGCCCGGCTCGCTTTTCAGAGAAACCGTCCCTCCGTGCGCTTCGGAGATCCCCTTCGCAATCGCCAGCCCCAGCCCCGTGCCGGAGACCTTTGCCGCCAGCGAGCCGTCTACGCGGAAGAACTGCTGGAAGAGGCTTGCCTGGTCCGCGGGGTCGATGCCGATGCCGTGGTCCTCGACCGCGATGCGCAGATTTCTTTCGGCGACCGAAAGCGAAACCGAAATGTCCCCGCCTTCCGGCGAGTATTTCACCGCGTTCGACACCAGGTTGAGCACAACCTCCTTCAACCGGTTCCAGTCAAACAGCATCTCGGGGACGTCCGGAGAAAGGTTCGAAGTGATGCGGTGTTTTCCCGCGTGCAGCCTCGGCATCGCGAGCACTTCCGCAACCAGCTCGCCCGGGTTTCCCAGCTCGAGGTTCAGCCGAAGCGTCCCGCTCTGGATCCTCGAAACGTCGAGCAGGTCCTCGATCAGCTCTATCAGCCGGTCGCCTTCTTCCTCGATCACCTGCAGGAATTCCATCTCCTTCGGCGTCCGCGGCATCCCGGCCAGCGCTTCGCAGTACGCCTTGATCGACGTCAGGGGCGTGCGCAGCTCATGCGAGACGTTCGCGACGAAGTCCGATTTCATCTGGTCGAGTTTGCGCAGGCGGTCCATTTCGCGTGAAGCGGTCATGTCGCGGAAGACGAGGATGCAGCCGAACGCCTGGAGGGCGTCATCGCGGAGGAGCGAAGAGCCGACGGCGATGGGAAATTCCGCGCCGCCGAGGTGAGTGGTGACGAGGCGCTCCATGGCGAAGCCTGCCTGGAGGGTTTCGTCGAAGATGGCGCGGAGCTCCATCCGGACGTCGCCGGTGAGGAGCGGCTCGAAGTCCTGGCCGATGACGTCGAGGGAAGGGATGTCGAGCATGGCGGCGGCGTTGCGGTTGATCTGAAGGATGCGTCCGTCGAGGTCCACGGCCAGGATGCCGTTGGTGATGGAATCGAGGATGTTGGCGAGGAAGGACCGTTCGCGGTCGATGCGGCCGACTTCGTCGTCGAGGCGGGCGCGCTCTTCGGCGGCGATCAGCGCGGCGGCGGCCTCTTCGGCCAGGAACGTCAGCGCCTCGATCGTCTGCTGCGCCAGCTCGCCGGCCGCCTGAGGCACGTCGAGCACGAGGATGCCCGAGACATCGCCCGCGACGACCAGAGGGACGAGGGTGTGCCATTCGCGATCGTTCTCGCCCGGGACCGTCGTCGTTCGCCGTTCCTTTGCCACCCAGTCCAGCGTTTCCTTCGGCGGTCGCCAGGGTGAAGCGCCGAGCCGGCGGATGGTGGTGTCGCCGGTGGTCTTGTGGAGCACCATCTGGCCGCCCCCCGCGTCCCGGACGTAAAACTGGGTTCCCCCGGAGCCGACCAGCTGCCTCGCGGCTTCGGCGAAGGACCTCACGATGTCGGCGGACGCGCGGGCGCCGCGGATTTCGCGGGAGCGATCCTGGACGAAACGGGAGACTTCGTAGGCGTGGCGGAGAGCGTCCGCTTCGGCCTTTGTCTCCTCGTGCGGAGCGGAGGCGTCCATTATCGCGCGAATTCCAGGAAGACCATCGCGCGCTCCGCCTCGTCGGAACCTTCGGCCAGCAGGGCCGGGAATGAGTCCGCGCCGATGCCGAGCGCTGACCAGGCCTCCTCCGAAAGAACAGGCATCCGCCGGTCGCCGCCGGATCCGATCTGAAGCGCCCTTGCGAGCATGTCGCCGACGTGCACGATGGCCGCGGGTTTGAGATTCTCGCCGGCGAGCGCCGGGCTGTGGTGCCTCGCGACCGCGTCCACGAGCCCCTGGGACAGGCTCCATTTCTGCAGCAGCCACCCCCCGACGTCTGCGTGGTTGACGCCCAGGACGGCTTCTTCCGCGACGAGCATCGTGCAGTCCGAGTCCTTCACTTTCGCGACGACTTTCGCGAAATCCTCGGGCAGGTACGAATCGAGCGCGATTTTTCCGACGTCGTGGAGAAGGCCGGCGATGAAAAATTCTTCGAGCGCGGTGTATCCGAGTTTGCGCGCGAGAACGCGGGAGCAGGCGCCGGTGCCGATGGAGTGGCGCCAGAACGCCGCGCGGTCGAATCCATGGGCGGGCTGGGATTTGCGGAGCGCGTCGAAGATCGAAGTCGAGAGGACGATGGATCGGATGGTGTTGAAGCCCAGGATGACGATGGCGTGAGTGACGGTCGAGATGCGGTTCGGGAAGCCGTAGAAGGAGGAATTGACGACGCGCAGCACCTTGGAAGTAATTGCAGGGTCGCTGGAGATGAGCTGGGCGATTTCCTTGGCGCTCGTGCGCGGGTTGACCATGAGGCGGTTGATCGAGGAGAGCATGGCGGGAAGCGTCGGGAGTCCCTGGATGCGATCGACCACGCGGCGGAGGCGGTCCGGGCCGGGAGAAGAGGGAATCGTCACGGCCGCCTCCCCGCGCGGATCCGCTCGGAGGCCGCTTCGTAGAGGGCCTTCATGACCGGGTTTCCGTTCACGGATTCGAACGCATGCGCGAGCGCGGCCAGGGCGGCGTCGGGGTCGGTGACGGACAGCGGAGTCCCGGAAGGGGGCTGGCCACCGCCGACGAGAATATCGACCGCGGGAATCTTGCGGCTCCGGAGGCGTTCCAGAATCTCGGCCGTGATTTCGGCGCCTTCGCGGACCAGGAGCATGCCGCCCGCGTCCACGACGGGCGTGGCGGTGCGCATTCCCGGCGCTACTTTATCGATGGGGTAGAGGGGCATATTCGTGGAAGTGTACAACCTGAACTGAAAAGTGCCGTTGATTCGGAGAACTGGAAAAGTGCCCTGGTAGAGCGTCAAGCCTGTTCCAGGAGGTCAGGAAGGCGTGCCCGGTGCCTTGTTCCTGGTGCGACTTTTCACGCGAGGCACCAGGCACGAGACACGAGGCATGGGGCATTTCCCGGAAAAGCGAACTTCCACAATCAAACCTGACGTCTTACTAGGTCGGATTCGCGTACGAATGCAGGCCGCCCAGCAGGAAGTTGACGCCGAAGAACGTGAACATGGCGGCGGCGTACCCGAGGATGGAGGCGGCGGCCGCGCGGCGGCCGCGGCACCAGCCGATCATGCGGCCGTGAATGCAGGCGCCGTACAGGAACCAGGTGACCAGGGCCCAGATTTCCTTTGGATCCCAGCCCCAGTACCTGCCCCATGCCGCATCCGCCCAGGCGGCGCCCAGGATGATGCCCAGCGTCAGGCAGAAAAATCCGATCTGGACGACGCGGTAGTTCAGGTCTTCCAGTTTCCGTGTGACCGCGTCGTCCTTGCGGATGAAGTGCAGCCAGAGTTGGAGCACGGAGATGCCGAAGGCGAGCGAGAAGGCGCCGTAGGCGCAGATCATCGACAGAACGTGGTACTTGAGCCAATGCGAGCGCAGCTCAGGGATCAGCGGGCCGGACGTCCGGAAATCGAGAGGGAGCAGGGAGGCGCCGAGAAGTCCGAGGGCCGCCATGAAGCAGGAGCTGATTGCGGCGTAGCCGCTCCTGAAGACCGCTTCGAAGCACGCGCCGAACACCGCGCACATCAGCGAGGTCACGACCAGTGTTTCGTACAAGTCCGACCACGGAGGGCGCTCCGCGGCATACGTTCGCATCCCGGCGCCGGTCAGGTGAACGGCGAGCCCTGCGCACATCAGCCCGAATCCCGCCGCGCGCGACTTCGCCGACCCTCGAACGATCCCGATTGCGAAGGCGCCGCAGGCGAGCGCGTAGGCGATGCAACTCCCTGCGAGGGGCTGCCAGGTCATTCCGGCGCCCGCTCCACGCGCTTCTCCAGGAAGGGCCGGATCCAGAACATGAAAAACACGCCGGCGCACACGATGAGGAAGCCCGCGTACACGACGGGCCGCCCGGGGTCGTACGACACGCTGAAGGTCGATGCCGTCTGCGTCGCGCGGTCGTAGGAATTCTGGGTGACCTTCCACACGCCCCAGGTCTTGTCCGGAAACTCGAGCGGGTTGTTGACCGAGATCAGCCGTTCGTATCCCGGTTTGCCTGCTTCGCGCACGGTGACGAGGCTTTCGATCGAAGAGGGGACGCCGGAGCCTTCGTAGTGACGGAGGCGGAAGTCGTTGAGCTGGACCACGAAGGGAAGGGCGGCTTCGATCTGCGTGTAGTTGAAGTAGAGCGTGGACCCGTTGAGCGTCAATTCGCGAGTCGCACCGAGCGGGATCCAGCGGTTTGTCTCGCTGCTCCCCCCGCGCCAGGTGAGGTGGATCGCGGGGCTTCTGCCGGGGGCGTCGTTGTGCGCGACTTCCCCCTCCAGCCGGAATTTCGCGTAATACCGGTCCACTCGCACGACCGTCCCGTCCAGAAGCTCGCGTTCGATCCTGCGGGCGGGATCGCGCGACCAGCCGGCGAGCGCCAGCGGGAAATCCTGGTACGCGGCCGGGCGGCGCTGACTCGCAGGGCCCATCTTCCGGATCGACAGGACATCCCTTCCGTTGAAGTAGCGGTCCGTCTCCTCTCCCTCGGCCAGCGTGATCAGCCCGTCACGGCCTTTCACCGTCGTGATGAACGCCCCGCAAAACGTCACGATCAGCCCCGCGTGGGTCGCGAGCATCCCGAGTTTCAGCCGGGTCCACGGATAGCGCGACAGCGTCACCGCGAACAGATTCAGCGTCAGGAAGACGAGGATGACTTCAATCGCCGTCTTCACCCAGCCCATGTTCTTCACGATGACTTCCGGCTCTTGCCAGAAAACCGTCGTCAGCGCGAAAAATAACGCGCAAGCCAGCATCACACCCACTCCAAGCTTCACGCTCGCGAAGAAATTGAACACGAGCTCGAAAATGTCCTGCTTCGGGGAGGGGGAGGGGACCTGCGGCCCCGCCGGCGACGACGGGTTGGCCACGATGCTTCTAGCGCCGTCGCACGACAACGTAGTCGGCCAGCGCCTCAAGCGCTTCCCGATACGAATTCCTCGGCAGGCACGCCAGTCGCGCCTTCGCGCCAGCAACGTGCTCGTCCGCCCGCTCGAGCGCGAAATCCGTCAGCCCGTTCGCCTCGATCAGGTCCACCACCTGCCGCCGCTTGTCCCGCGCCGCAGGGTCCGAAATCAGCGCCTGCACCTCGCGCCGCTTCTTGTCGTCCAGCCGCTCGAAAAGGCCGATGAGCGGAAGCGTAACCTTGCCCTTGTCGAGGTCGGTCCCGAGCGTCTTGCCGACTTCGACTTCGTCGCCGATCAGATCGAGGTGGTCATCGACGATCTGGAACGCGATCCCGATCCCCGTCCCGAACTCGCGCATCGCTTCGCGAGTTTCCGCGTCGCAACCGGAAGCGAGAGCGCCCAGTTCGGCGCACGAACCGAAGAGGTGCGCCGTCTTCCGCGTCACGATGTCGAGGTAATCGTGCTCGGAGAGGGCGAAATTGAAGCGGTGGACGTTCTGCAGCAATTCACCGAGGCACATGACCTTGGCGGTCTCGGCCATCGTCAGGAGAACGTCGCGGTTCGGGATGGAGGCGCACAGGGCGAAGGCCTTGGCGAAGAGGTAGTCGCCGAAGAGGACGGAGACCTCGGTTCCCCACCGCGTGTTGACGGAGGGCAGGTTGCGGCGGGTGTCGGCGCTGTCGAGGACGTCGTCGTGAACGAGTGTTGCCGTATGGATCATTTCGGCGACGACGGCGACATCAAAGTGAACGGCGCTCACCTGTCCAAGCGCCTTGCCGGCCAGGACACAAACGCTTGGCCTCAAACGCTTTCCGGCGAAGCGAGCGACATGGCCCATCAGGTCCCCGACGACCCCCTGATACGTCGCCATCTGCGACTGGATGCGCCTCTCCACTTCCTCCAGCTCGGAGGAGATCGCTTCGTGAATGCGCGCCAAATCCGGGCGCGGGGCAGGTTTCGTCGGCATGGTAGCTCCGTCGGGGTGTCAAACTCTCAAGCGGCTTGGCCCTGATGAACGCGAGGGCAGAACTCGATCGAAGGCTCGGCCGGGCCGAGCGAGCGAAGCGAGCGACGTCCGGAGGAGCCGTAGGTCGAATTCTGCCCTCGCGTTCAGAATGCTAACGGCGGGCCAAGGGAGTCGCTAGGGGAATTCGGCGCAGTCCGCGGCAGCTCTGCACGTCACTGCGGCACTTGCGCCGACTGCGGCTTCGTTCCGAACTCCCGGAGATACTCCGCCAGCGCTTCCTCCCACGCCCGCATGACATGCCCTGCCGCCGCAAGCAGCCCAGCGTCGAGCGCCGAGTTTGACGGACGCCTCGCCGGGCGCGGAAATGCCGCCTGCCCGACCGGACGAACCTCACACCTGCGCCCCGACAGCTCGACGATTCTAGAGGCCAGCCCGTGCCACGTCGTCCGCCCCGCGTTCACGGCGTGCACGACGCCGCGCACGTCCGAAGCGGCAAGGAAGAGCAGCGCCCTTGCGAGGTCGATGGAGTAGGTCGGAGACCCCCAGGCGTCCGCCACGACGTCCACGGCAGGCCGCTCTGCAGTCAGCTTCACCATGGTGTCCACGAAGTTCCTGCGGCTCCACGGACCATAGAGCCAGGCCGTCCGCGCGATCACGTGATTCGCACACCGCGCGGAAACCTCGCCTTCTCCCTTAAGCTTCGAATCCCCATACACCCCCAGCGCCCGGGCAGCGTCGCTCTCGACGTACGGCCGATCCTTCATCCCGTCGAAAACGTAGTCGGTCGAGACATGCACGAGCCGGACGCCCGCGGCCGCGCACGCCCCCGCGACGTTGGCCGCCCCGGCCTGGTTCACCGCATACGCTTCCTCCTGCCGCGTTTCGGCCGCGTCCACGTCCGTAAATGCCGCACAGTTGATCACGACGCCGGGCCGGTCCGAAGCAAGCGCTTCCCGAACCTGTTTCTCCGTCCGCACGTCCACGCGCGAAGACGGCCAGGCGATGACGTTGCCGCCGGAGACGTGCTGAAGGGCCCTCGAAAGCATGCCTGAGCGGCCGATGACTGCGATGGGGAGCGGAGACATTCCGCGGATAGTATAGGGGCCGGAGTTCCTGGTTGAGAGTTCCGGAGCGCCGGGCCCCACCTTCGGAACCCGAACTCCAGGCTTTCCCCCCTGATTTTCGCTTGTCCGTGCCCCCACCTCCCGCTAACCTCTTCTTCCTATGAAGAACCTCCTGCCGCTCTTCCTGCTCGCCGCCTCCGTCGTTGGCTGTCGGCAGAGCCTGGTGAGAGATGAGTATTGCGTCCAGCCGGCGACTGAGAACTCCAGGTGGGCCGCCGGAAGCAAGACAGTGTGGAACGATAAGGACCAGGTCGTCGGGTTCGTCGAGATTCAGGACGGCGCCCTCAAGGGGCAGAACTACGAGGACGAGGAATACCTGAAGCCGGTCGGCGTCGAGGTCCACCGCGCGTGGTTCGTCAAGGACCGCAACTACAACCTGATCGGGTACATCACCGAGCGGGGGAACACCTACAAGTTCAAGCGCGACTCCGTGGACACGGTCCACGTAGGGAATTACACGATCGACGACGGAATCCGAACGCTGCTCGGCATCACGACGCGATTCGACCTGAGACCGACGAAGGTCGAGGACTAGACTTCGCGACACGATCGCTCACCCGGCCCCCGCGGCCGGGTGTTTTTATTTGCCCCGCGTCGCCGCAGATTCGAGCCCTCCTCCCACAGGAAGGCCGCCTCGCCGTACAATCTTCCACCGCCCTCCATGAAAAAACTCCTCCTGTTCTCCGCCCTCCTCGCCGCCGCCGCCATTCCCCTCGCCTGGTGGCGCTTCGCGCCGCGGCCGCACCCGGTCAAGGCGGTGCGCGTGAAGCGGGGCGCCGTGGAAATGACCGTTACGGCCACTTCGGCCGGGACGGTGGCGGCGGCGCAGGAAGCGCGACTGCGGCCCGAAGGGACAGGGCGCGTGTCGAAGATCGTGCATCCCGAGGGGGACAGGATTGCGGCCGGAGAGCCCGTCGTCGAGCTCGATTCCGAGGTGCTCCGGGCGCGGCAGGACTCGGCCGAAGAGACGGTCAAGGTGCAGGAGGCGGCGCTCGGAACGGCGCGGACCTGGGAGAAGTACGCGGCGAGCGAATTCCGCCGGGTCGAGAAGATGTGGAAGGGTGAACGGCAGGGCGACACGCCGCTGGTGAGCGAGCAGCAGTTCCGCGAGGCGGAGTGGCGGCGGGATGATGCGACGGCAAAGTGCGCGAGTGCGGAAGCTCTTCTGGCCGAGGCGAAAGCTCGCGTCGCCGAGATCGGCGTCGAAATCGACAAGATGACGATCCGCGCGCCGTTCGACGGGCGCATCACGGAGATGCTCGTCGAGGCGGGGGAGACGGTCGCGCCGACGAGCGTGATCTGCGAGCTGCAGACGAGCCACCGGCTCGAAATCGAAGCGCCCTTCGACGAGACGGATTTCGGGAGGATCGCGCTGGAAATGGAAGCGCGGCTGTCGTTCGACGCGTTCCCAAGCGAGCCGGTGACCGGCGTGGTGTCGAAAATTGCACCGAAAGTCACCGCGACGAGGGAGAAGAACCGGACCGTGAAGGTCACGGTCGCGATCCCGGCGGCGGGAAAGTTGTCCCCGGGATTGTCCGCGGACGTCGTGATCCTGTGCAAGCGGGTGCCGGAGACGACCTTCGTGCCGACGAGGTGCCTGCGCGACGGGAGGCTCGTCTACGTGGTCGAGAACGGCATCGCGCGGAAGAGAGAAGTCAGGACGGGAGTGTCGAACTGGGAAACGACGGAGGTGCTGGACCTGAAGGAAGGGATGGTGGTGGTGTCGCTGCTGGACCTGGATTACCAGGGTGAGCTTGACGGAAGGGAGGTGGCGGTGACGGAGACGGAGTGAAAAGGTCCAGGACAAATCCCAAATCCCAACTCCAACCCCAATTTTGAAACTTGGGGTTGGGGTTGGAGTTGGGATTTGTCCTGGCCGTTTTCACCCACCGGACCCCAAACGCCCCCCCATGATCGACGCGCGCTCACTCACCAAAACCTACGACACCGGCGCTTCCGAAGTCCGCGCCCTCGACGCCGCGACTCTCTCCGTTTCCGACGGCGAGTTCATAGCCGTCATGGGCCCTTCCGGTTCCGGCAAGTCCACGCTCATGGCGCTTCTGGGTTGCCTCGATACGCCGACGTCAGGCGAGTACATGCTCGACGGCAAGCGCGTCTCGGACCTGTCCGAAGACCAGCTCGCCCAGGTGCGCTCCGAGCGCATCGGCTTTGTATTCCAGGCCTTTCACCTGCTTCCGAGATTCACGGCGAGGTCCAACGTGGAGCTGCCGCTGGTCTACGCCGGCGTCCCGGCCGGAGAGCGGCGGATGCGGGCGGATGAAGCGCTGGCAAAGGTCGAGCTGGTGCCGCGCGCCTCGCACCGGCCGAGCGAGTTGTCCGGCGGCGAGAAGCAGCGTGTGGCGATCGCGCGCGCGCTCGTGAACCGGCCGAAGCTGCTTCTGGCGGACGAGCCGACTGGAAATCTCGACTCGAGGGTCGGCGCTGAGATCATGAAGGTGTTCGATCGCATTCATGCGGAAGGGGCGACGATCGTGATGGTGACCCACGACAGGGGAGTGGCGGAGCATGCGGGGAGGATTGTGCACTTGAAGGACGGGAAGGTGGACAGGGAGGAGGTGCTGGGGACGAAGAGTTGAAAACGGCAGGGGATGGGGTGAAGGCGGG
>JBBTCT010000025.1:0-2842 GCA_038060895.1 Planctomycetota bacterium | reverse complement strand
AAGTTGAAGTTGCCGTTTCCAGCAACTAACAAAAGGCGAACTTAGTACTTCGCCCGCTCAACAGTCAATCCCCCCAAGCCACCCTCAGCGCACTTCAACCTTGGCCGTATACGTCCTCCCCCGATCCCCGCTCGCGTCGATCTCCTCCATCATCACCGCCAGGGACCGTTCGACCTTCCCCTCAAACTTCGTCTCTCCATCGACGACTACCTTGACCGGTTGTTCCAAATCCACCATCCGGTCGCTCAGGTAAACCGTCGCCCTCGTCGTCCCCTTGATCGTTATTGTCTGCCCGCTGATCTCCGCCTCAAATGGCCCGGCCGCGTCGAGCCAGTACCAGCGTCCGCTCCCGGTCGCGCGTGCGATCTTCTTCGCGTGCATGTTGCGCTTCGTCTGCGCGAACTTCGACATGAACGGCGGGAACTCCTTCGGGGGAACTTCGTGCCCCTTTCCCGACAGCTCGAGGAACGTCACCTCGCAGCCCGCTTCCTTCAGCGCCTTCGCCGTCGCCTTCGCCGGCTTGTTGCACATCTCCATGTCGAGCTCGCCGATGACGATGTAGAAGGGCAGATTCCGGAAATCCGCCGCGCGGCCGGACAGGTCGGTGCAGCCCAGGAACGGCGCCGCCATCGCGAACATCTGCGGCTTGTCGGAAGCGACCGAGCCGGTGCCGAAGCCGCCCATCGAGCCGCCGTAGACCATGACGTGATTCGGGTTCACGTTGTAGTTCGCGACGATGTGCTCGTACCCCTTCCACATCGCCTCCTGCCCTGACTTGTCCCAGTTCGTGCTGCCCGGGAGCAGGAGGATCGCGCCGGCCATGTCGGTGTACTTCGGGAGCCACGCCATCATGTCCGCGGACACGGACTCGGGCGTCGTTCCGCCCATGACCCCGCCGTGAAGGGCGATGATCAGCGGCGCCGGCTTCGAAGGGGAGACGCCCGGGGCCGTGTGGATCCGCACGGGGTGCTTTCCGTCGCTCGCCTCCACCTCGATCACGTACGTGCCCAACTGCCCCTTTCCCTTCGTCCGGCCCGCCAGCGCCATCTTTTCCGCTGCCTCCGCCTGCCCCTTCGTCAGCTTCGCCTCGGCCAGTCCCGCGGCTTTCATCTTCTCGATCGCCGCCTTGCGCGCGTCGGCGTCGGCCGCATTGAAGTACTCCTGCGCGACCGGCCGAAGCGTGTCCCAGGCGGATTTCGCGGGCGGGTCGGCGAATGCAGGAGCGGCGGCGAGGGCCAAAGCTGCGGCGAATCGGCGCATGATCACGGTGTCCTGAAGCAGTTCCCCCGGCGGGACATTGTAGCGAGCCGCAATGGCTACGCGCCAAGGCGCGCGCGTCTTCCGGCTATCCGCCGGCGCGGACCGGCTTGTAACCCCGCGCCGCCAGGAACGTCGCAATCCGGTCGCGGTGGTCGCCCTGCACCTCGATCGCGCAGCCCTTCGCGCTTCCCCCGGCCCCAAGCGTCTTCTTCAACTCGCGCGAGAGCGTTTCCAGGTCCTCGTCCACCGGAAACCCCTCGAGCAGCACGACTTCCCGCCCGCCGCCGCGCTTTTCACGCCGCATCCGGATCGTTTCCGAGCGGACCGGCGCCGCGTACGACGCTTTCACTTTCAGCGCTTCCGGCTCGACCGGAAGGGGCGCGCAGCGGCATTCCGGCTCGAACTTCCCGCACCGCAGGCAGGGGATGCGCAGACCCATTTTTTATTTCGGGGGCAGCCGGTCCGGGATCGGTCGCCGCAGCGTCCGCCAGTCGTCGGCTTCGCGCGCGAGCGCGTTGAGGTCGTTCTCGACCTTCTGGCGGAAGTGCTCGCGCATGACGTCGTCTGCGTTGGCCGGGACCCAGATGGGGTCGCCGTAGAGAAGGCGCACCGGGGTGAAGGGGAGGGGGAGCATGAAGCGGTCCCACGAATGAAACCGGTAGGCATACTTCGCGCCGGCGATGACCGGGATGATCGGCACGCCCGACTTCTGTGCGAGGAGCGTGATGCCGGCGTGGGCGTGATACAGGGGACCACGCGGCCCGTCCGGCGTGATCACGCCGTTCTGCCCCTTCTCGAGCCGGTCCAGCATCTGCACCACCGCCGTGCGCCCCTTCCGCGAACTCGACCCGCGCACGGCATCTCCCCGCAGCCGATACGTGGCGCCGGCAAGGATGTCGCCGTCCTTGCTGGCGGAAATCATGAGGCAAAAGCGCGGGCCGTGCGGGCGGTACCGGTGCTGCATGTACCACATCGTGAAGAGGATGCGGTCGTGCCAGAGGGCGAAGATGACGTTCTTGCGTTCGCCGAGCAGGCGGTGGGCGGTGTACTCCTCGTTCCGCCGTTCGACGAGGCGCCAGCTGCGTCCGACGGAGCGCAGGCTGGCTGACGCCGCGGCGGCGACCAGGTTGTGCAGGCTGCCGATGACGCGCTGGCTGTCCTCATGCGTGGCCGGAGGCGCAGGTGAAGCGCCTGTCGCGCCCGGGGAGGACACGCCGTCAGTCGAGGAGGACTTCATCTGCGGTTCGATGGATGCCGTTGACAATGAGGACGGTGACGAAGTCGCGATCCTTGGTATCCAGCTTCGCGACGTGGGAACGGAGTTCGACAATCTTCTTCCTGATCTCGGCTTCCAGCCGGTCAATCTTGCGCGAAACTTCCGGATTCTCGGATTTGATGCGCTTGACCTTGTCAAAAACCGAGATCGCGGCCGCGCTCAGGTCCTTGTCGGGACGGGACTTGGGTGAAGAAGGCATGGGTTGATTGTGAAGTGAGGTGACTGAAGAATCAAGACGGAAGACTGGAAGGAGGCGAGCGGGCGAGCGGGCGAGCGGGCGAGCGGGCGAGCGGGCGAGCGGGCGAG
>JBBTCT010000024.1:0-232716 GCA_038060895.1 Planctomycetota bacterium | reverse complement strand
CGCCGAGACCGCGCCTCGAGCGCCTGCCGCTCTCTGCCGTCGCCGATTGCACACCACAGCAGGTCCGGCTGCTTCGAGATCGCGGATGGCATCGCCGTCACCCCATCCCCTGCCGTTTTCCAAAAAAAAAGCCCCCGCCTTGCGGCGGGGGCTGATGTTCAACCAAAACGCTACTTCATCGTGTTGATCAAGCTCACAAGCGGAAGGAACAGGGCGACGACGATGAATCCGATTGTGAGACCCATGCCGATGATCATCATGGGTTCCATGATCGACATGAGCGCGCCGACGGCGGCGTCGACCTCGTCGTCGTAGTTGTCGGCGACCTTGATGAGCATCTTGTCCAGTTCTCCCGTCTCTTCGCCGACGTCGATCATGTTGATGACGATGTCGTCGAACACCTTGGTTTGCGCGAGCGGCTCGGCGATCGATTCTCCTTCACGGATCGAATCGTGCACGACCTGCACCGCGTTCGCGATGACTTCGTTGCCGACGGCGTTCTTCACGATCGACAACGCTTCAAGGATGGGCACGCCGGACGCGATCAGGGTTCCCAGCGTTCTGCAGAAGCGGCTGATCGTGGACTTCTTGATGATGTCGCCGAAGAGCGGCATGTGCAGCTTGAACTTGTCCAGCGCGATGCGGCCGCCCTTGTTCTTGACCGTCATCTTGTAGGACATGTAGAGGGCGAAGGGCACGCCGGGCAGGAGCCACCAGAAGGCGACCAGGAAGTCCGACAGCTTCATCAGGATCATGGTCGGGATCGGCAGCTCGGCGCCGAGGTCGTCGAACACGACTTTGAACTGCGGAATGACCCAGATCAAAATGCCTGACACGATCAGGACGGCGATCGAGATGACCGCCGCCGGGTAAATGCTGGCGCCGATGATCTTCCGCTTCAAGGCCGCGGCTTTTTCCATGTACACCGCAAGACGCTGCAGGATGGTGTCGAGCACGCCGCCTGCCTCACCTGCCTTCACCATGTTCACGTACAGCCGGTCAAACGCCTTCGGGTGCTTCGAGAGCGCTTCCGAAAGGCTCGAGCCGGATTCGACGTCCTCGGCCACCTGCGCGACGATTCCCTTGAGCGCGCACGGCTTCATCTGGTCCGCCAGGATCTTCAGCGACCGGACGATCGGCAGGCCGGCGTCCTGAAGAATCGAAAGCTGCACCGTGAACTGCGTCAGCTGCTTCTGGGAGACGCCGCCGCCCAGCTTCAGTCCTTTCTTCTTCGTCGCCGCCATGGCGCCTTTTGCGGCGTCGGCGCCCTTCTGCTGCACGTTCGTCGGGAACAGGCCCTGGGCGTGGACCTTGGTCATCGCCTCCTGCTGGTTCGCGGCGTCAACCTCGGCCTTGATCTTCTTGCCTTTGTTGTCGACCGCTTCGTACGTAAAAATCGGCATGGCGCGCGGCTCCTAAGGATTAGTTGAACAGCGTCTCGCGGACGACTTCGTCAATGGTGGTCACGCCATCGTAAATGGCGAGAAGCCCGGATTCACGCAGAACCTTCAATCCCTGCTCACGCGCGGTGCGGCGGATCTCGTCCGTCGAAGCGTGCGTCATGATCAGGTTCTTGATGCGGTCGGTGAGCAGCATGATCTCGAAGATCGCCTGGCGGCCTTTGTAGCCCGTGTTGTTGCAGTGGTTGCAGCCGGTGCCATACATGAAGCGCTTGCCTTCGACGTCGGCGGGGCGGAGGCCGAGCTGCAGGAGCATGTCCTCGGTCGGCTCGAACTCGGACTTGCACTTCACGCAGATGCGGCGCACGAGGCGCTGGGCGACGATGGCTTCAAGACACGCGCTGATAAGGAAGCTCTCGATCCCGAGGTCGAGCAGTCGGGTGATGGCGGACGGCGCGTCGTTGGTGTGCAGGGTCGAGAACACCAGGTGGCCCGTGAGCGCCGCTTCGACGGCGATCTGCGCCGTCTCGAGGTCTCGGATTTCTCCGACCAGGATGTAGTCCGGGTCCTGACGCAGGATCGCGCGCAGGCAGGCGCCGTACGTGACGCCGACTTCTTCGTTGATCTGCACCTGCACGATGCCGTCGAGGTCGTATTCCACCGGGTCCTCGGTCGTGATCGTCTTCCACTTCACGTCGTTAATGTAGTTCAGGCACGAGTACAGCGTCGTCGTCTTGCCGGAGCCGGTCGGGCCCGTGACGATGAGAATCCCGTTCGGGAGCTCGAGGAGCAGCTTGATGAGCTTGAAGTCTTCTTCCCGCATCCCGATGTTGTCGATGTCCAGCGACACGACCGACCGGTCCAGGACGCGCATGACGACCGACTCCCCGAACATCGTCGGGAGCGTCGAGACGCGCAGGTCCACCGGCTTGCCGCCGATCGCCAGCATGATGCGGCCGTCCTGCGGCAGGCGCGTTTCGGAAATGTCGAGGTTGCTCATGACCTTGATGCGGGAGATGAGCGCGATGGCCAGGTGAAGCGGCGGCGGCATCATTTCGTAGAGCACGCCGTCCACGCGGTAGCGGACCTTGAATTCGGTCTCGAAGGGCTCGAAATGAATGTCGGAGGACTGGTCCTTGATGGCCTGCAGGAGAATCAGGTTGAGCAGCTTGACGACGGGCGCGGCGTTGGCGGCCTGGGCGACGTTGGAAAGATCGACCATCCCCTTCTGGCCTTCCTTGATGACCTCCGCGTCGGCCGCGGTGTCCTCGCCGAGCTTGGCCAGCAGGTCTTCGACCGTCGCCGTCTGCCCCGCGTAGTAGTGGTTGATCGCGCGGGTCACCGCTTCTTCGTTCGAGACGGCGCCCTGCACGTCGCAGTTGAGCATGAAGCGCAGGTCGTCGAGCACGCTGACGTTGAGCGGGTCGGCCATCGCGACCGTCAGCATGTTGTTTTCAAACTTCACCGGGATGATCTTGTAGACCTTCGCCATCGTCGGTGAGACTTTTTCGAGCGTCCCGCGCTCGATCTTCATGTCGTCGAGGTTGACGACCTCCATCCCGACCTGGGCGCCGAGCGCGAGCAGCATTTCCTCTTCGCTGACGTAACCGAGTTCGACCAGGATGCTTCCGAGGGCGCCGCCCTTTTCTCGCTGGAGCGCGAGCGCTTCCTGGATCTGCCCCTCGGTGACGAGCTCCATTTCCTTCAGGAGCTGGCCGAGGGGTTTCTGCGGACCGTTCAGGGCCATCCGGGTGTCTCCGTCGCGGGGTGCCGTGGGGTGAGAAGGGTGCCCGATTCCGCAGAGGGCGAACATGTTTTTTACGCCTCTCGGGGGGTGCTGGTCAAGCGCATTCGCGGATTTGGGAAGGGCGGATGCTCCGGCGGCAGCGGCGAACGGGTTCAGGTCAAAGAAAAGTCTAGATTTGTCGCCGCCGCTGCCACCTCCGCGCCCGCCCTTCCCAAACCCGCGAATGCGCCTGGCCAGCACCCCCCGAGGGAAAAACGGCGACCTCCGCCGAACCTCGGTCAACAGAATTCCGGGTGAACTTCACCAGCCGCGAGATTCAATCTGACCCACTACCCGCGAGCGCGGGTCGTTGACCGGGAGGCGGAGGCGGGAGTAAATGTGGGCCCATGAGCCATTCGCTTCCTGAGGAACATGAACTCGACCTCGCGCTGAAGGCGCTCCTGGCGCAGTACTTCCCCGATGTGCGCGTTTCGTACCGCGTGCAGTGGAGCCGGCGGATGCGGCGGTCGGCGGGGCTCTGCTACTACAAACGCGGCGTGATCCGGCTCAGCTGGCAGTACCACGCGGCGTTCCCGCAGGAAATCCTCAACACGCTGAAGCACGAGTTGATCCATGCGGCGGGCGTGCTCGGGCACGGGCGGAAATTCCGCGAGGAAGCGAAGCGGCTCGGGTGCGACGTCAAGGCGCGGCCGATGCCCGGGCGCCCGTACAAGTGGCTGTACGCGTGCCCGGCCTGCGGCATCGAGGTGAAGACACGCAAGAGGGTGACGCTGTCGTGCGGCAAGTGTGCGAGGCGGTGGGATCCGCGCTACGCGCTCGTGCTCCGTCGCGCGCTTCCGCGCCCCCCGGCGCCGGCGGTGCCGGCACTGCCGCGCGACGCGTGACCGCGGGATTCCCCTCGCACGGACCGTTTCCCCCGACCAGCCTCGGCCTCGTGCGCCGGCTGGCGTCGCCGGGGCCGGAGGCGTGGGAGGAGTTCTATCGGCGGTACTCGCGGCCGCTTCTCGTCTTCGCGCTGCTCGAGCGGCGCCTCTCGCAGGTGGACGCGGAGGATCTCGTTCAGTCGTTCCTGGCCTACCTCATGGAAGCGCCGCGGGTCGAGGGGTTTGACCCGGCGAAGGGGCGGTTCCGGTCGTGGCTGCTGGTGGTGTTCAAGCGCTTCCACAAGGACCGCAAGGTCGCGGAGCGGGCTGCGAAGCGCGGGGGAGGCTGGGTGAAGGTCGGGAATCTCGAGGAGCGGGTCGCGGAGTACCGTGCGGGCGGGGTGGATCCGCAACGGGCGTTCGAACGGGAGTGGGCGCTGGCGTCCGTGCGCGACGCGGTGTCGGCGTGCGAGCGGGCGCTGGCGGCGGCGGGCGAGCTGGACGCGGCGCGGTGGCTGGAAGCGCGGTACCGGGGGCCGCTGGAGTCGGGGGCGGAGCGGCCGTCGCGGTCGGAGGCGGGGCGGGCGCTGAAGCTGACGGAGGGGCGGGCGAAGGCGTCGGAGGCGCGGGTGAAGGGGCTGTTGCGCGCGTGCCTTGAGGCGCAGGTGAGGGCGGACCTGGGGGAAGTGGCGGGGGAGGATCTGAAGGCGGGGTTGAAGGAGCTGCTGGATGCGCTCGGGTAAGAAACGCCCCTCCGAAAACAAAACATCGGTGCGCGCCGCGCGCCGCATCGCGGCCTCGATCCTCGGCGAGCCTCTCGCCGCGGCACCGGCCGCGGCCGGAGCCGCGCGCTTCGGCGGCCGATACTCGATCCGCCGCGAGATCGCGCACGGGGGCATGGGAACCGTGCTCGAGGCGTGGGACAACACGATCGGCCGCCCGGTCGCGCTGAAAGTCATCCGGCTCGGGGCGGACGTCGCGCCGGAAGTCCGGGAACGTTTCGTGTTCGAGGCGGAGGTCACGGCGCGCCTCGAGCATCCGCACATCGTTCCCGTCCACGACCTCGGACGCGAGGGGGACCAGGCGTTTTTCTGCATGAAGCTGATCGAAGGCGAGGACCTGGCGACGCTTCTCAAAAGGCACGAGGCCGGCCGCGTGCGTCTTCTCGGCATCTTCCAGGACATCTGCATGGCGATCGCGTTCGCGCACGACCGCGGCGTGATCCACCGGGACCTCAAGCCGCAGAACGTGATGATCGGAAAATTCGGGGAGACGCTTCTGGTGGACTGGGGGCTCGCGAAGGCACCGGGTCTCGGGAGTGCCGCCGAGCGCACGCGGACGGCGAGGGCGCGGGCCGTGAAGGAAGGGGAGACAACGTTCACGCTCGACGGGCAGGTGCTCGGGACGCCCGGGTACATGGCGCCGGAGCAGGCCGAGGGGCGGACCGTCACGGAGCGTAGCGACGTCTGGTCGCTGGGGGCGATCCTGCGCGACGTGCTGGGGAAGGACCCGCCGCGGGAGCTGGGCGCGCTCGCGGCGCGCGCGATGGAGCGGGACCCGGCGAATCGCCCCGCGGGCGCGCGCGAACTTCACGACGCCGTCCAGGTGTGGCTCGAGCGCGCCGAGGATCTCGAACGCCGGCGCGCGCTGGCGCTGCACGGCGTGGCGGAAGGCGTGAAGGCGTCATCGTCACTTCCGAAGCTGCGCGCCTCGCTCGCGCGGGTGTCGGCGCAGGTCAAGCGGCTGCGCGGCGACGGGTCGGTGTGGCGGACGGCCGCGGAACGGCGCGCTCTCTGGGCGCTGGAGGACCGGGAACGCACGATGTCCAACGCGGCAATCGACGCATTCGCCACGGCGGACGCGGCGTTCACGTCGGCGCTCGGCGTGGACCCGGCGTGCGAAGCCGCGCGCGCGGGCAAGGCGCGGCTTCACTGGGAGCGATTTGCGGAAGCGGAGACGGATGGCGACGAATCGCGTGCGCGGCTGGCCCGGCGAGTGCTGGAAGCCGTGGACGGCGGAGAGTACGCGGAGCGGCTCAAGGGCGACGGGTCGCTCACGGCGCGGGCTTTCCGGTTCGCGTGCGACTGCCTCACCCGGGACGCGGGCGGCGAGCGGCAGCATGGCGCGAAGTGCCGGCGCGAGGAGATCGTCGCGGAAGCGCAGCTCTTCGAGTGGAAGGAGCGCGATCGGCGGCTGGTGCCGGTCCGAGCGGCGTTCCTCGGGCGCACGCCGACGCCGCGCGTGAGATTGCCGATGGGGAGTTACTTCGTGGTGCTCGAAGCGAAAGGGCTCGCGCCGACGCGCTTGCCGGTGCGCATCGGCCGGTGCGAGGACGCGTCGCCCGAGGTGACGATGTTCACGCGCGACGAAATCGGCGACGGATTCATCCACGTCCCCGCGGGCCCCTTCATCGCCGGCGGCGACGCGGACGCGACGGTGCCCGACCGCGGGACGATCGACTGGCCGGACGTGTTCGTGGGCAAGGACGCGGTCACGCTCGCCGAGTACCGCGAGTTCCTGAACGGCATCGACCCGGCGGAAGCGGCGGCGCACGCGCCGCGGCACGACGTGACGCTCGAGTCGTGGTGGAAGCCGGGGCGCGACGGCCTGTACCCGAAACGGCCGCCGGGCGGAAAGCTGCCGACGCCGATCCAGCAGCAGCCGTGGAACCCGCGCTTTCCGATCATGGGGATCGCGTGGGCGACGGCGGCGGCGTACGCGGCGTGGCGCGCGAAGCGGGATCGTCGGGCGATACGGTTGCCGCACGACAACGATTTCGAGAAGGCCGCGCGCGGCGTGGACGGGCGCAAGTTTCCGTGGGGCGACTACTACGACCCGACGTTTTCGAACTGCCGCCACGCGCACAAGGAAGGGCCGCGGCTGCTGCCGGTGGGCGCGATGCCGTCGGACACTTCGCCTTACGGCGTCCGCGACCTCGCCGGCAACGTCGCCACCTGGTGCCGCAATTTCGCTTCCCGCTCCGGCGGCGACTGGCGCGCGGTCCGCGGCGGCGCGTGCATGAACACGGGGGAGATGCTGCGGTCGGCGTACAAATTCGGGATCCGGCCGAAGATCATCCGGCCGTACGTCGGGATTCGAGTGGTGGCGATCCCCGTGGCCGGAAACAAATAGCGGAATCCACTTCCAGCCGGAGGACCGCTTCCCAACGTAGGCGCGGGGGGAAGGCATTCGTTCAAGGATCCGCGCCATGAAATGCAGACAAGTTCTGGCCGCCGCGGCCTGGGTGGCCGCCGCGGCGATTCCGGTGATGGCCGTCACGCTGGTTCCGCTTCCCGATCCGGACATCGCTTTGGCGAGCGCGCGCATCGTGGTGGTCACGGTGACGCAGGTGACGGAGTCGGTCGAGGATCCGGACGGGGACGGGGTGGCGCAGCCGTGGACCACCGTGACGGCGCGGGTGGAGAGCGTTGTCAAGGGGCCTGGGCGCGCGGGGGATCCGCTGGTGTTCCGCCAGATGGGAGGGAAAGCCGGAGGGCGGACGCTCCGGATTTCCGGGATGCCGGCGTTCGCGGCCGGCGACCGCGCTCTTCTGTGCCTCGGCGACCGGCTGATGGACCCGAAGTACACGCCGCTCGTCGGCTGGACGCAGGGACGCTGGATCGTGCGCGCCGATGGGAACGGCCAGGATCTCGCGCGCCGCGACTACGGCGACTCGTGCTTCGCGGCCGTCGAAAACGGGAAACTGGTTCCCTCCGAACGGCCTGAAACGCCGGAAGAGCTTCTCTCGGTCGTCGTCTCGCGGCTGACGCCGCAGGAAGTGCGCTGATGAAAACGCTCGCTCTTCTCGTCGCGCTGGCCGGCGCGTCCGCCGCCTTCACTTACCTCGATGCTCCCGCGCCCAAATGGGGCGGGCCGCCGGTCGGGTCCGGAAGCGGCGGGACGGTCGTTTTCTTCATGAACGCCGCCGGCACGGACGACGTCGCGGGCGACGGGGAAGTCGCGATGCTGACGGCCGACCTGGCAAAGTGGGAAGCCGCGACGGCGGGGAGCCTGGACGTCGCGTACGGCGGCTCGGTGCCGTCCGGCGCCATTCCCGGCGACGGCCTCAACGTCGTGGCGTGGGGGAGCCTCGGGCCGGGCATCGGGGCGGTCGCTTCGCCGATGTATTTCGACGGCGTGATGGAAGAAGCGGACATTGAGATGAACTCGGACATGGACTGGTCGGACCCGGTGCTGTTCGAGAACGTGCTGTTGCACGAGCTGGGTCACACGGTGGGGATGGATCACGAAGACGCTGCGCCGGCGGTCATGGCGTCGGCGGCGCTGGGGACGACGGAGCTGACGGCGGACGACATCGCCGGGATTTCGGCGCTTTACGGGAAGGGCACCGGAAGCAGCGCGCCACCTCCGCCGGCGGACAGCGGTTCGAGCGAAAGCGGGACCGCGGAATCCGGGGATGGCGGCGGCGGCGGGAGCGGGCACAAGGGCAGCAAGTGCGGGCTGACGGGTCTTGAGGCTCCGATTCTGCTCGGGCTGCTTCACCTTCTAAGAGTTCGCCGGCGCCTGACGAAACCGTAAGCGATTCTGAGCAATGTACAGTTGACTTGACGTTTCCATGGAAGCGGCGGACTGAGGCTGGGGCCAGAGGTCCGCCGCCATTTCATTTTGAAAAGCATGATGCATTCGCAAATCATTACTGTATAGTAAGTTATGATGCATATATCAATATGAAATCATTGAGGAGGCCAATTGCCGTCTCCGACGTCTTGGACACGAAATTCGCTGTACACCACTCGGGGGAACATTGATTGCTGGGTAGTCATCATTCCGATTCCGGGGAGAGGGTCCATGGCCAAACGTCTGGCCACCACTGTCGTTCTCGCAGCCACCGCGGCGATGCTCTGCCACGCCGCCACGCTCATCAAACTGAGCGACGCCGAACTCGTCACACACGGCGACCAGATCGTCCTGGGCACCGTCACACGGGTCTCTACTTCCTGGGAAGACCCCGACGGCGACGGCCAGTCCCAGATCTTCACCACCGTCGAAATCCGTGTTGAACAGTCGCTCAAAGGCGGCGCCACCGCCGGCAGCACCGTAACCTTCCGCCAGCTCGGTGGCCGCATCGGCAACCTCGCGACCAGCATCCCCGGCCTCCCGAAATTCTCCGAGGGCGAATCAGCGCTGCTCTTCCTCGAAGGCAGCCTCACCAACCCGCACTATTCCCCGATCCCCGGTCTGGCCCAGGGCCGCTGGATCGTCCGCACCGAGAACGACGGCACCCGCTTCGCCCGCCGCGATTTCTCCGATTCGACCTTCGTGCGGCTCGACAAGGACACGCACGAGGACGAGGTCAAGCCGAGCGAAGCCGAAGAGCCGCTCGCCGACGTGCTTGCACGCTTCCAGAAGGAAATCGACAAACAGGCTGCCGAGAAAAAATTCAACGGGTCCCGACAGGGACAGGAGGAGAGCAAGAAATGAAGCGATTCATGGCCCTTGCCGCGCTGCTGGGGACCGCGACGGTCGCCGGGAGCTACACGTACACGTATGCACCGCCGACGAAATGGGGACCGTTCCCGATTCCGAGCGCGTCGGGAGAAGTGGTCTGGTTCATGAACGCCGCGGGGACGCCGGACTTTCCGGGCGGGCCGGCGACGGCTGACGGCGAGGTCGACCTGTTCCGGGCCGACCTGCTCGACTGGGAAGATTCGACCGCGGGGAACCTCGACCTTGAGTACGGCGGCAGCACGCCGGCCGACGCCACGTATGGCGACGGGATCACGGCGATCTACTGGAACGAAGCATGGGGAGGGCCGGCCGGCGTCCTTGGGCTCGGCGGCTCGATGGTGGGAGGCGCCGGAACGATCATCGAGGGGAACGTCGAGATGAACGGGACGGTTTCCTGGGCGAGTTCCTCTCTGATCGAGGGGATCACGCTTCACGAAGTAGGCCACTCGCTCGGCCTTGGACACACCACGACCTCGGGCGCAGTGATGGCCCCGGTGTTTTCGGGCGAGCTCGACCCGCAGCCGGACGACATCGCGGGCATGGTGGGTCTTTACGGGACGGGTTCGGGCTCCGACGGCGTGGATTCTCCCGGCGGGCCGCCGCCGCCTCCTCCTCCGCCACCTCCGGGGCCGGCGCCCGCGCCGGGCGGCTCTTCGAGCTCCTCCAACGACAACGGAAGCAACTGCGGCCTGACGGGCCTGGAGTATCCGGTGCTCTTCGGACTCTGGGGCCTGGCCCGTCGCTGGTCCAGGCGCAGACGCGCCTAGCAATTCGTTTGACCGACTTCAGGCCGGGCCAAAAGCCCGGCCTTTTTTCGTCCCGCTCCGAGGCCAGCTGTAAGCAATGCGGCCCCTTTGTATGGCTTATTGGCACCGCAAATCCGTACAACGATCCTCCCGGACCCGGCCTCGCCGCGCCCCAGGAACACAAGCTCCTGCCGTACAATTGCTTAGAAGCGGGCTTGAAGAGCTTAAAGAAATTCACTATTCTGACGCCCTGAGTCGAACGGGGAACGTGGATTGCTGCCTGTCCTCCGGGGTGTCGTCGTTTTCCCGACTTCAAGGAACCTTCATGAAACGCTTCCTGACTCTCGGCCTGCTCCTCTCCGCCGCGACCGTCGCCGGCAGCTTCACGTATGTCTGGGCGCCACCGGCAAAATGGGGCGCCGGCGCGATTCCCGGCCCTTCGGGGGACGTGGTCTGGCTCATGAATTCCGCGGGGACGCCGGATTTCCCGGGCGGCCCGGCGACCACGGACGGCGAGGTCACGCTGATCCTTGCGGACCTGCTCGACTGGGAGAACTCGACGAGCGGAAACCTGGATCTCGAGTACGGCGGATCGACGGCAGCCGACGCCACCTATGGTGACGGCCTCAACGTCATCTACTGGAATGAAGCGTGGACGACTCCCGCGGGCGTCGCCGGCCTCGGCGGCTCCGTGGTGGACGGCTCGAACACGATCATCGAGGGAAACGTCGAACTGAATGGGACGATTTCCTGGGCCTCCTCTTCCCAGATCGAAGGCATCAATCTCCACGAGTTGGGCCATGCGCTCGGCCTGGGCCACACCGCAGTGGCAGGCGCCGTCATGGCCCCAAGCTTCACCGGCACCCTGGACCCCCAGCCCGACGACATCTCCGGCATGGTCGGCCTCTACGGGACCGGTCCCGGCGGCGATGGCGTAGGAGGCGTGCCGCCCCCGCCGCCTCCTCCTCCTCCTCCGCCCCCCCCGTCCGGCGGAGGCGGCAGTTCCAGCAGCAGCGACGATGACGACGACGACGACAAAAAGCGCTGCGGCCTGACGGGCCTGGAATTCCCCCTGCTGTTTGGTCTGTGGGCCGCATCACGCCGGGCGCTGAAGCGTAGCCGCTCAACCTAGCCGGGGACCGCAGTTCAGACTGTCCGTGTCGTCAGTCCGCTTGAAGAGGTGGAAGGTAAGAGAAGGGCGAAGAGCGGAGAAAAAAAAGGGGGGCCGCGCAGCATTTCGCGCGGCCCCCTTTTTTTCGGAGCGATGAGCTCTTCTCTTACCTTCCACCTCTTCAAGCGGGCGACCGGGCTCGAACCGGCGACAACGACGTTGGCAACGTCGTGCTCTACCAACTGAGCTACGCCCGCGAACTGGAGGGATTATAGGAAGCGCGGGGTCCGAGTCAACCTCCGAGCCCGGGCAAAAATCCTGCGAGGCAAGCTGCGTCGGCCCAGTGGTGGTTTGAGATCGCCCTGTCTGAGTTGGGCCGACTCCGCCCGCCTCGCAGTATTCGTGCCGCCATTGCGGACTCTCCCTTCCGCCGCTATAGTCCCCGCCCCTCGAACGGCCCGCACTCCTAAGCACCAGGACTCGCCCCATGGAATACCGCAACATCGCCATTATCGCGCACGTCGACCACGGCAAGACCACGCTCGTGGACGGGTTGCTGCGCCAGAGCGGCGCGTTTCGCGCGAACCAGAACATCGCGGTCTGCGTGATGGACTCGAACGACCAGGAGAAGGAACGCGGGATCACGATCCTCGCGAAGAACACGAGCGTCCGGTGGGGCGATGCCAAGATCAACATCATCGACACGCCGGGACACGCGGATTTCGGCGGAGAAGTCGAGCGCGTGCTGCGGATGGCGGAGGGCGTGCTGCTGCTCGTCGATGCGTACGAAGGCCCGATGCCGCAGACGCGCTTCGTGCTGCGCAAAGCGATGGCCAACGGCCTCAAGCCGATCGTCGTCGTGAACAAGATCGACCGGCCGGAAGCGCGGCCGACGGAAGTGCTGAACGAGATTTACGACCTCTTCATCGACCTGGACGCGACGAACGAGCAGCTCGAGTTCCCGGTGATCTACGCCAGCGGGCGGGAAGGGTATGCGCGGCTGGAGCCGAACGACGGGAACATGGACCTGAAGCCGCTGTTCGAGTCGATCATGAAGCACATTCCGCCGCCGAAAGGCGACCCGGCGCTGCCGCTTCAGATGCAGTGCGCGAACATCGACTACAACGATTACGTCGGGCGCATTGCGATCGGGCGCGTCGAGAACGGTGGAATCCGGGTCGGGCAACCGGTGACGCTTCTCAAGCGCCTGGGCGGGACGGCCTCGGGAAAAGTCGACCAGCTCTTCATTTTCGAGAACCTGAAGCGGACGCCGACGGAATCGGCGCCGTGCGGCGAGATTGTTGCGATCGCGGGGCTGCCGGATGTGGACATCGGCGACACGATTGCCGATCCGCAGAACCCGAAGGCTCTTCCGCCGATCCTGATCGACGAGCCGACGCTGTCGATGATGTTCAGCGTGAACACGAGTCCGCTGACGGGGAAGGCGGGGAAGTTCCTGACGGTGAGGCACCTGCGGGACCGGCTGTTCCGGGAGTTGAAGTCGAACGTCGCGCTGAGGGTTGCGGAGACGGAGGACCCGCGGGTTTTCAAGGTCAACGGGCGCGGGTTGCTGCACCTGTCGGTGATGATCGAGACGATGCGGCGCGAGGGGTTTGAGCTCGAGGTCGGGAAGCCGGAGGTGATTTACAAGACGGTGGATGGTGAGACGCACGAGCCGATCGAGTTGATGACGGTGGACGTGCCCGAGGGTTTTGCGGGCAAGGTGATGGAGCTGGTGGGCCAGCGGCGCGGGGTCGTGAAGTTCATGGACACGCGTCGCGGGCACATGCACTACGAATTCCTGATTCCGGCGCGCGGCCTGATCGGGCTGCGGTCGAAGCTGCTGACGGCGACGCGCGGGGAAGCGGTGATGTACCACAACTATTCCGGCTACGAGCCGTACAAGGGGGATATCACGCAGCGCAAGGCGGGGGTGCTGGTGTCGATGTCCACCGGTCCCGCGACGAACTACTCGATCAACGCGCTGAAAGACCGCGGCGACTTCTTCGTGAAGAACGGCGACGACATCTACGAAGGGATGATCGTCGGGGAGCACTGCAAGGAGCGCGACATCATCGTGAACGTGACGCGCCCGAAGGCGCTGACGAACTTCCGCGTCTCGGCCGCCGACGCGACGATCTCGATCGCGCCGCCGAGGGACTTCACGCTCGAGGAAGCGCTCGAGTACCTGAATGAGGACGAGCTGCTCGAGATCACGCCGACGCACTTGCGGTTGCGGAAGCGGCTGCTGAAGATGAACGAGAGGAAGAAGGCCGGGCGTGAGGAAGCGGAGTTGGTTGAAGGGTAGACTGCAGTTGGGAGTGTTGAGTGTTGAGTAGGGGGTAGGGAGTAGGTACGGCGTCTTGCTGGGGTGGTTCAGGGTCATTGGTCTCAGGGAGGTCCACGATGCTCCGCCGCCAGAACACGCTCGTCTCGGGCCTGCTCGACGCGATGACCAGCACGAACGATTACGTGCAGGCCGACCGGATCCGGAACCTGACCGCGATTCTGACCAGCCAGAGCGCCCGCATCGCGGACCACGGTTCGAAGGCGAAGCAGGACGCGGCCCGGGTTGACGCCGAACTCGGGTTTCTCTCGCTGATCGTCGCTGCGACGATTCGAACGCTCGCCGACAAGGGACTCGTCACGATGGCCGAAGTGCTTGCGAAGATCGATGCGGTCGATGCCGCCGACGGTGTGAAGGACGGCAAGATCACGGTGGACATTCTTCGCGCGATCCTCGGCGTGCCGCGGCCGGTGCCGCAGGCGGAGTCGGTGCCGAAGCCGGTGCTGCGCCGCAACCGCTAGCTGGCGAGGAATCTCATGGGTGAAGACTAATCACAGCACCCGATGATCCACTTGCACTTCGGGCAGATCCACTTGGTCTTGATCAGGTTCATTTCGGTGCCGCACTGGACGCAGATCGAATGGTCGATCTCGCACTTCTCGGGCGCGAGTTCCTCGCGGGGAGAGGACGCGGGCGGTTTCTGCGGGTCGTTCATACCGTTTCCTTTTCGCCGCCGCCGCGGTAGGTGACGGAGCAGCCCTGGCATTCCCAGACCTGGACTTCGCTGAGAAGCGGCAGCCCTCTCAGCTGCTTCCAGACCCAGAGCGCGACGCGTTCGGCCGACGGATTCGGGATGACGCGGTTGAGGTCGGCGTGGTCGAGGTGCTTGAGCACTTTCTTCGAGACGACTTCGCCGAGTTTCACGAAGTCGAAGACCATGCCGTCGGATTGGACGGGGCCTTCAAGCGTGACGTTGAGCCGCCAGGTGTGGCCGTGGGCGGGCTCGGGGCCGGTTGGGAGCTTGGTGAGGTGATGGGCGGCTTCAAAGGTGAATTCGCGGGTGAGGAGCATGGAGGGCATTGTAGGGGGCGGATAAGGAGAGGGAAGGAAGCGAGGATGGGCATGGCCTTATCCGCGGCTGTTTCCGCGGCATCCGGCCGTTATCCGCGTATTCCTTTTGTCCTTCTGAAAAACGGCTAAGGAATACGCTGATAAAGGCTGATGTCGCGGAAACAGCCGCGGATAAGGCAGGACACTCAGGACTGTTCCTTGACATCACCCCCCTCCGCTCCTACCCTACGCAGTCCCGCGCCAGAAGGACTTGCGGCTGTCGCAACCCCTTGAAGCGCAATGGTTTAGGTCAACGCGATTTGCGGTCCGCGCCGCTTCAACTCACCAGGAGTCCCATGAAGTCCGAAATCGAAAACCTCGGCCCCTGCAAGATCAAGATCAAGGTCGAGATCCCGACCGACGAGATCCGCGACAAGGTCGAAGAGAAGTACAACGAAGTCCGCCAGAACGTCTCGCTCCCCGGCTTCCGCAAGGGACATGTTCCGCGGCCGATTCTCGAAAAGCGCTTCGGCAAATCGGTCGAGGCCGACGCCAAGGTCGACCTCATCGAGAAGTCGATCGCCAAGACGCTGGAGGAGAAGAAAATCCAGGCGGTCGGCGACCCGGACATGGATCCTGAGAAGATCGAATTCGCGCTCGACAAGCCGCTGAATTTCGAGCTGACGGTCGAGACGAAGCCGGAGATCAAGCCGAAGGACTATCTTGGCGTCGCGGTGTCGAAAAAGAAGACCGAAGTCACGGACGAGGATCTCACCAAGGCGCTCGAGCGGCTCGCGGAGACGCGGGCGGAATGGGTGCCCGCGGAGGTCGTTGCCGACGACGACATGGTGATCGCGGACCTGACGCTTAAGGACGGCGAAACGCAGCTCCTGTCCGAAGAGAACATGCGCGTCGTCGTCGCGAAGGACATCGAGGTCGCGCACCAGCCCGCGCCGCAGGTCTACAAGGCGCTCCTCGGGGCGAAATCCGGCGACTCGCGCACGGCGGTCGTTGAAATGCCGGCGGATCACCAGGACGAAAAGCTCAAAGGGAAGAAAGTGACGTTCTCGGCTGTTGTTAAGGAAGTGAAGCACCTGAACAAGCCGGTGATCAACGAGGAATGGGCGAAGTCGCTCGACTACGAGTCGCTGGACGCCGTGAAAGTCGAGCTGAAGCGCCGGCTGGCGACGGAGAAGGACGCGGCGGCGCTTCGCGGCGTCGAAAGCGAGATCCTGGACGACCTTTTGAAGAAGCACGAGATCCCGCTTCCCGAGGCGCTCCTTCGCAAATTTGCGGAGCGTTCCGAGGAGCGCGCGAAGCTGGACCTCCAGTTGCGCGGCGTTTCTGCCGAAGAAGCCGGGAAGATAGTGGAGAAGGAACGCGACGGCTCCCGGGGGGAGCTGGAGAAGACGCTCCGTTCTCACTTTCTCCTGGAGGCGATCGGGCAGAAGGAACGGATCTTCGTGACGGAGGACGAGGTCGAGTCCCGGATTGACCAGATGGCGATGGCGTACAGGCGTAACCCGGGTGAAGTTCGCGGCGAGCTGGAGGAGCGCGGGCAGATGAGCGAGCTCCGGAGCACGTTGCGCGAAGAGAAGATCCGCCGGTTTCTGAGGGAGAAGGCGAAAATTACGGAGACGAACTGATGAATACGAATCATGCGATGTTGACGCCGGTTGTCATTGAGAAGACGGGGCGCGGCGAGCGCGCCTACGACATCTGGAGCCGGCTGCTCAAGGACAGGATCGTGTTCGTGGGCGTGCCGATCGACGACTACGTGTCGAGCCTGATCATCGCGCAGCTGCTGTTCCTGCAGATGGAAAACAAGAACCAGGACATCCACATGTACATCAACTCGCCGGGGGGAAGCGTCACGGCGGGGCTGGCGATCTACGACACGATGCAGTTCGTGCAGTGCGACGTCGCGACGTACTGCATCGGGCAGGCGGCGTCGATGGGCTCGGTGCTGCTGGCGGCGGGGACGAAAGGGAAGCGGCACGCGCTTCCGAACAGCCGCATCATGATTCACCAGCCGTGGGGTGGAGCGCAGGGGCAGGCGACGGATATCATGATCCAGGCGGAAGAGATCATCCGGATGAAGAAGCGCCTGAATGAGATCCTTGCGAAGCATTCGGGGCAGACGGTTGAGAAGGTGCAGAAAGACGGGGACCGCGACTTCTTCATGAGCGCCGCCGAGGCGAAGGCGTACGGGCTCGTGGACGAGGTGGTGGAGACGATGAGGACGCCGGAGAAGAAGGGGTAGCGAACGACCGGAGTCAGACGCAACGCCCAACTGGATAAACGAGCCGGGCTTTCCTGGAGGAACGATGGCGCGCTACGGCAGGACGAGGGGTGAGGGCAGGATCTGCACGTTCTGCGACAAACCAGAGCGTGTGGTCCGCCACCTGATCAGCGGGCCCCCCGGGATCTACATCTGCGATGCGTGCGTCGAGTTGTGCAACCAGATCATCCGGCTGGACAAGAACAAGAGCATCGGCGGGGAAGGGGCTACGGCGGCGACGGCGACGGCGGCCAAACCGCAGACGGCGGCTTCGGTCGCGCAGTCGATCAAGACACTTCCCACGCCGGCTGAAATCAAAGTGAAGCTGGACGAGTACGTCATCGGGCAGGACAAGACGAAGAAGTCGCTCGCGGTCGCGGTGAACCTGCACTACAAGCGCATCCTGAACCCGATCCCGGCGAACGAGGTCGAGCTCGAGAAGTCGAACATCCTGCTGATCGGGCCGACGGGAAGCGGCAAGACGCTGCTGGCGAGGACGCTCGCGAAGATCCTGAACGTGCCGTTTGCGATCGGCGACGCGACGACTCTCACCGAGGCCGGCTACGTCGGCGAGGACGTCGAGAACCTCCTGCTGAAGCTGATTCACGCCGCGAACTACAACCTCGACCGCGCCGAGCGCGGGATCGTGTTCATCGACGAGATCGACAAGATCGGCCGGACCCAGAACAACCCGAGCATTACCCGCGACGTCAGCGGCGAAGGCGTGCAGCAGGGGCTGCTCAAGATGCTCGAAGGTACGATCAGCAACGTCCCGCCGCAGGGCGGGAGGAAACACCCCGAGCAGGAATACATCCAGATCAACACCCGCCACATCCTGTTTCTCGGCGGCGGGTCGTTCGAGGCGCTGCCCGGCATCATCGCGCGCCGCATCGGCAAGAAGCAGATCGGCTTCAAGCTCGACTCCGACCAGATCGACGACAAGAACATCGGCGACCTGCTCGAAAAGGTCGAGCCCGAGGACCTGATCGAATTCGGGATGATCCCCGAGTTCGTGGGCCGCTTCCCCGTCATCTGCGTCTGCCGCCCGCTCAGCCTCGAACAGCTCGTCAAGGTGCTCACCGAGCCGAAGAACGCGATCGTGCGGCAGTACCAGGAGTTCTTCCGGATGGAAAACTCGACCCTCATCTTCACGGACGAAGCTCTGAAGGAAATCGCCCGCCGCGGCCTCGAGAAGCAGACCGGCGCGCGCGCCCTTCGCTCCACGATCGAACAAATGATGCTCGACGTGCTCTTCGACCTCCCCGGGCAGAAAGACGCGACGGAGTTCACGATCACCGGCGAGATGGCGAAGGGGAAAGAGCCGATCGTGCCCAAGAAGCGCGCGGAGTCGAAGGCGGAGAAGAGCGAGAAGGCTGCCGAGAAGGCGGCGGAGAAAGAGAAGAAGAAGGAGAGCGCTTAAGGGCAGCGGGCAGGCGGGCGAGCGGGCCCGCGGGCAGAAAAACTATTACGGCCACCTTCGGGTGGCCGATTTTCTTGGCGAGGGCGCCATCCGGAAGTGCAGGACGCCCAGATCGTGCCGTACTTATTGCACGTGAGGGCGAGGAGGTGAGTCCCGCCCGAGTCAGTGCTTCTTCCTCCGATGAGGCGGTTGATACTCTACCTGCGGCAGGTCGGAGGCGGGGCATCGCAGCGCGTAGAACAAAGGCCGGGAAATGGGGAGCAACCGATGGGTCTCGAAGAGAAACTCAGGAAAATCCTCCCGAAGTTGCCACCGCTGAAGCGGATCAAGCGCGCCGGCGGCGACGATGCATGGGAGTTTGAAATTCTCGCCAAGACTCACGCAGACACCTGGATGGCACTCTGGAAAGGTCGGCACGCCCTGGGCTTCTACCCGTTGCTCGGGGCGAAGTCCCGATACGACGAGGACGGGAGCATGCAGGAAATCTATCGAAAGAACCCGTATTCCGCGGTGCTGCGCCGAGGACTGCGCCTCAAGGCAGCGGCATGGCTCGCAGAGCGCGCGAGCGAAGAAGACCGGGAAGAGACACTTCGGGATCCGGCCTATCACGGTCCCTGGCCGTCAGGGAAGAGTCCGCAGACGGAGTTCTCGAACAAGAGCATCCACGTCGCGAGCATCCAGGATCTGAAAAACGTGTGTGTGCAGTTGTTGCCGGTCACGGAGTCCTGGGAAGCGATGGCGTACCATTATTGGGGTGGGTGGAACGACGCGCCAGACCCTGAGGCGCAGGTCTGCATGCTGAAGTCGTGGCACGACCGCTTCGGCGCGGCGCTCGTTTCGGACGGGGGCGACTTCATCGAGCTGTACTGCGAGCGGCCACCGGAGACGAAAAAGGACGCGCTCTCGCTCGCGAAGGAGATGTTCACTTACTGCCTCGACTCCGTGGACCAGGGCTACGGCACCATCGAGAAGATGGCTCACGGAATTCTCGGCAGTCACTGCTGGTTTTTCTGGTGGGATTGACGGAAAAGAAAACAACGGAGTTTTTCGCATGAAGCTTCGTCAGCTGGCCATCGCCTTCACGTTCTGCGCCACCCCCTGCTTCGCCGGCGGCTGGGGCACCGACGTCAACACGGGCGCGGGGGAGCCGCTGGTCGACGGCGCGCGCGCGGAGCTGGCGGAAATCGTGAAGGCCGCGCCCGCAGACCGGACCGCGCTGATCAAGGCCTACGCCGAAAACAGGGCGCCTCTCCTGATCGAAGCGCTCAAGCGCTTCCGCAACCCGGAGCTGAAGCCGCTGTTCCTCCTGCTGCTGCGCAGCCCGGACTGGCAGCTGAACCATCGGGCGCTCCATGTGCTCGAGTACTACGGCGACGCTTCGGCGATCCGGGATGCGTGGCCGTGGCTGGGGCACGGAGAAGCGCGGCTGCGGGAGAAGGCGGCGATTTACTGTCTAAAGACCTGGGATGCGACGGCGCCGAAGCAGGTGGCGGGGGGGAAGCCGGCGGAAGCGCTGGCGGCGCTGATTTCGAAGGAGGACGACGAGCAGGTGCGGGGGGCGATGGAGGCGCTGGCGAAGCGGATCGCGGGGAAGCTGGTGCCGGAAAAGGTGGCGCCGGAGTTCACGCGGAAGCTCGACGACGGGCTGATCGTGACGCCGTTCCTGGACGGGATGGACAAGGTGCGGGCTGTCGCGCCTGAGTATGTGGCGAAGCCAAATCCGCGGATGGGGGGAGCGAACGCGGCGGCGTATCCGGTGGCGTCGAAGTGGGCGTTTCCGCTGTGCGCGTGGGGGAAAGAGGAGGTCAACGGGTCCCTGCAGCCGTTCGCGAACCTCCGCCAGAACGGGACGGTCTACCACACGGGGCAGGACGTCGGGTGCTGCCTCGACGGCGCGGGGTACTACGCGATTGCCGAGGGGATCGTGAAGTTCGTGCACACGGGAAGCGACATGGGGACGCTGATCGTGGTGGAGCACAACGCGGGGGACGGCGTCGAGTGCGCGGTGTACATGCACGGAGGGGACACGGTGTTCGTGAAGGTGGGGGACAAAGTGTCATCCGGACAATTACTCACGACGATGGGGCTGAGCTACTCGATCGAGAACGGCGGACACTTCGCGCACCTGCACTTCGGCCTCTACCCGGGCGCGTTCGTGGTGAATCACAACTACGGGTACAAGCCGGTGAGCGACGGGCTGGAGGACTGGCACGATCCGGCGATCTGGCTGACTGAGCGCGTCACGGCCTCGGCGCCGCTTGCGCGGATCCATGCGCCGGGGAAACTCGGCGAGCTGCTGGCGCTGGAGGAGTACGGGAAGGCGTACCTCGAAGCGTCGAAGGCGGCGGACCCGGTGAGCGTCCGGGTGGTGGCGCAGATCAAGGAGCTGATCCTCGTGGTGATGAACCGGTTTGAGGCGCGGCGGGACGCGGGGTATCCGAAGGACGCGATGGACCGGCTGAAGCGCTGGGTGGTGGTGTTCAAGAACGTCCCCGGCGCGGACACGCTCGAAACGGCCGCGAAATGGGAGAAGGACGCGTCGTTCAAGAGCGTCGTGATCGGGGAGAAGGACATCGCGAAGCTGGAAGCGCAGAAGCTGGAGCCGGAGGCGGCGAAGGCGGCGTGGGAAGCGCTTCTCAGGAAGTACGCGGATACGTGCCTGGCCGGGAGGCTGAAGGCGAAGGTGGAGGCGAAGTAGACCGTCGCCGGCTGCGGGGCGGTTTTGGTGTAACCTTGGGGTTCGCACAACCAGGGAGACGAACGATGATGTCATCGAAGGGCGCCATCCTCGCCGCACTTCTTCTCATGGGCCTCTTCTTCGCCGCGTGCACGTCTGACGGCGACAAGCCCCCGGCGAACAACGGCGCGACGGGCAACGGCACGGGCGACAGCGGCGTCGGTCCGCCGCCGACGCTTCCACCGCCGGCCGTCCACCCGTTCAGCAACGCACCGCTTCCGGCCGGGCGGCTGGTGGCGCCGCGGGATCCCGTGCTGATGGCGGGGGACCGGCTGGACATCACGGTGTACAACGAGCCGGACCTGAAGGTGTCGGTGAGGCTGCCGGAGAGCGGGTCGTTTTCGTTTCCGCTGATCGGGCAGGTGGACGCGGCGGGTTTGTCGCCGAACACGCTGGAAGCGGGGATCCGGGAGCGGCTGGCGAAGGATTATCTGCACAATCCGCAGGTGACGGTGACGGTGGTGGAATTCGCGCCGCGGAAGGTGTTCATCCTGGGGGGCGTGCAGAAGCCCGACGGGTATGTGTTGCCGCCGTCGGAGCGGATCACGCTGCTGCAGCTGATTTCGGTGGCGGGCGGGATCACGGACAAGGCGTACAAGGAGTACGTGCAGATCGTGAGGCGGGGGCCGAAAGGGGCGCGGGAGGTGGTGCAGTTGTCGCTGGTGCAGGTGGAGCAGGCGATTGCGAAGGGGAACGGGGAAGCGGACATTGAGCTTCAGCCGGACGACCTGGTGATGATTCCGTCGGCGGCGCGGGTGGTGTACGTGCTGGGGGCGGTGAAGGAGCCGGGGTGGTTCGAGATTCCGGCGGACACGCGGATGACGGCGTCGATGGCGATCAGCCGGGCGGGGAGTTACACGAAGTTTGCGTCAACGTCGGGGATCCAGGTGTTGAGGCAGACGCCGGAGGGGGCGTCGAAGCGCCTGCCGGTGGATCTGGACGACGTGGTGGGCGGGAAGCTGGAAGCGGACGTCGTGCTGGAACCGGGGGACGTGGTGTGGGTGCCGGAGCGGAAATTGTTCTAAGCAGCTCCACGTTGATTCTGTGCCATGCAGCCGCCGCGAATTTCGCCGGCCCGCAAGGCGGAGACCGGAACTGGAGCGGAACGGAGCTCCAGTGAGGATCGACAACGAAGCGGGACGGCGAAAGGCGCGCGGATGCATGGCACAGAATCAACGTGGAGCTACTTAACGACCGGGCGCGGATCGCTGCAACGGAGAAGGCACAGGATTCCTGCGCTGGGCGCCCGACCTAGAAACCAAACACGACGCCCAGATAGAAAATCCAGTTGTCGTAGTTGTCGCCGGAAACGCCCCGCTGGTTCCCGCCCCTATAGATCACGCCGCCCTCGACGGTCATGTTTTCGAAAACCTGGAACGAGGCGCTGAGCGTCCCGGCCCAGAACGTCCGCGCCTGCGACTGCGACGGGTGGACGTAATCGTACTGCCCGCGCCCCCGCAGTTTCAGCTTCTCAAAGACCTGCCACTCCGCGATCACAACGCCGCGGTCGATGTGCTGGTACGGGTCGCCGAACCCCGCGAAGCCGTACCGGCGGGTGTAGTCGAAGAAGATCGTGATCGTCGATGTCGCTTCCCAGCGGACGTGCAGCTCGGCGTCGAAGGTCGACCGGGTGCGCTTCCGGTCATCCGGGTCGTCCGGATCGTCCGACCGGATCCCGCCCCAGCCCGCCGCGACCTCGATGAGCAGCTTCGACAGAGGCTCGCCGCGCATGAGGGCGCGCACGAATGCTCCCTCCGCCGAATTGGTCGTGTCCTCGTCGCGATAGTGGATGCCGTAGAGGCCGGCCTCGGCGCCGATGGCGATCGTCGGCGTGATGTCGCCGAGGAACGCCACGCCTCCGCGGACGCTTTCGTTCTCGCGCCCGTCGAAGTCGTCGTGCTCGAACCAGACCGTCTCGATCTGCGCGAACGCTTCCAGCTTGAACAGTTCGGCGAAGCGGACGCCGGCGCGGGGAAAGGTATCGGTGACGACGCGGCGGACGCGGTCGGCGAAGACGGCGTCGATCGGGTCGCTTTCGCGCCGGGCGATTTCGACGAGCTGCAGGTCGACGACGCCGTCGGTCCAGCGGATCTTGCCGAAGAAGCGCTCTTCGTCCTCGCGTCCCTCGTGGTGCTCCATGTAGTAGTCGAAATTGACCATGGCGTCGGCGGAGATTTCGAGCTGGGAATCGACGTAGTCGATGCGCGCGCGGGCCAGGCCGATGACGGCAGAGTCGCCGTCGGCGTCCCGGTTGTTCGCGAGGAAGAGGTTGTCGGTGTAGTAGCCGTACACGCCGCCGTAGAGGTGGAAGTCTACCGGGCGCGTCGAGAGCGGCCCTTCCTGCTGCTGGACCTCGTGCGTGACACGGTCCATCCACTCTGTGGCGAGGTTGTCAGCGAAAGACGGAAGCGCGCAGGCCAGCAAGAACACCGCGCCAAAGGTTCGTGACATCACTCCTCCGCAGGACGCCTGGAAAGAGGAAATGTGCTCTATTAACCGGCCGGACTGACTTCCTTGACGCGCTTCAGGGCCTTCTCATCGACGGCTTCGGCGGCGGGCATCAGGTCGTCCATAAAGAGGCGCCGCGTTTCGAGCTTGCGGGCGAGCTTTTCCTTGAGCTTCTCCCGGCGCTGGCGGGGGGTGAGGAGCATGTCGTCGTGGTCGCCGTCCGGCGGGACATCGAAGGATTCGGCGACGCGGCGGACGCCCAGGTCGGCGGCGAGGCCGGCGGAGATGTCCACGCCTTCGAGCACGCCGCCGTCGTGGGTGCGCCACCCGCCGTCTGCGGCCGTCAGACGAACCGGGCTGGCAACGATCATCGAGCCGCCCGTCGTCGTCAGTTCCACACGGCGCATCCCGTGCGTCGAGACTTCCCACGCTTCTCCGGCCCGCCCGAGGCGGACGCCCGGCTCGAGCATGATTTTGCGATCGCCGGCGAGTGAAACTTCGATCACGCCGGAAAGGGCTTCCACCTTATTCCGTGAAGCGAGGACTGTGCTGCCGTTGGCTTCGCGGAGCTGGAGGGCCTCCTGGGTGACGGGCTTGCCCCCGACGGCGACGCCGTCCGCGGTGAAATCGACGTGCGACACGGAAGCGGCCGCGGCGAGAAGGGCGCCTGCGGCGGACATGGACTTGAACATGGGTGGGTCCCCTCCGCGTGAAATTCCCCGGGTGCAGAACGGCCATTGAATGATCCGCGGGTACCCTGAGTCAAACGGTAATTCATACGGGGCTTGCGGTTGAAGAGCGAAAGCAAAGACAAGTCGCGAGTGAAAGAGCATTGAGAGGAATACGGACCGGCCAGGAAAGGGGTTTTCAGGAGAGAATCTAGCCCATGTCGGTCTCGACGCGCGTCTCAACCCTTTGGCTGGCCGGCCTGCTCGGCTGGGCCGGCTCGCTGGCCGTCTACGGCGGCGTCTCCCCCGCAGCGGTGGCGACGCTCGCCGCCTGGATGGCGTGCCTGAACGTCGCCGCGATGTTCCTGCTCCCCGGTCCGTTGCTCCTCTCGCGCCCGGCCGTCGCGTTCCTCGCCGGCGTCGCACTCCTCCTCGTCCTCCAGCTTGCGCCCGGCCTGGGCTTTCTGTTCCCCTGGACCTCCGCCCTGCGCGCCTCGCACGGCGCCGCGGGCGCGGGCCCCGGGACCGCCGACGCCTTCCTCACGGTCCGGCAGGCCGCGCAGGTCGCCGCCTACGCGCTCGCTGCACTCCTGACCCTCCGGCTTACGCAGGCCGGCCTGCGACGCAGCCTGGCGCTGAACTCCATCCTCGTCGTCCTCGCCCTCCAGGCCACCTACGCGGTCGCCCAGACCGGATTTCGCTTCGAGACCCTGCCGTTTTTCGGAAAGCGCTTCGACCTGGAGAGCGCGAGCGGGACGCTGGTGAACCGGAACAACTTCGCGGGGCTGATGGCGATGGGGGTCGCGCTCGCGGCCGGGGCGGCGTGGGGGCGGTGGACGTCCCGGCGGCGCGACGCGGGGAAAATCGCGCTCCTGGAATCGGGGCTGTCGTGGGCGCTGGCGGCCGCGCTCTTCGCGGCCGCGATCGTCCTGTCGCGGTCGCGCGGCGGTGCGCTGGCGGCCGTCGCCGGCGTAGTGGCGCTCGCGTTCGTGTGGCAGCGGCGGACGCGCGGCGCGGCGGTCGCCGGCGGCGCCGCGCTCGCGCTCGCCGCGGGCGTGACGATCTGGGCCGCCAACGCCGAGCCGCTGATCGAGCGGTTCGAAAGCATGGAAGGCAGCGACCTCACCCAGGACACGCGCGTCGTCTGCTGGAAGGCCACGCTCTCCGCCGCCGCGCGCCAGCCGGTCCTCGGCTTCGGCCTCGGCTCTTACCCGCGCGCCTTCCGCCCGTTCCAGCCGCCGTCACTCCCCGGCCAGTTCCGGCACGCCCACAGCGAGTACGTGAACGCCCTCTTCGAAGGAGGCGCCGCGTGGGCGCTTCTCCTCGTCGCCGGGCTCGCATTCTGGGGCGTGCGCGCGGTGCGCGGCCTGCCGACGCTGGACGGCGCGGAGCGCGCGGCCGCGAGCGCCGCCGTCGCCGCCGTGCTGGCCGCCGCCGTGCACGCGCTCGTGGACTTCGACCTGCGCATCACGGGCGTCGGCCTCCTGTTCGCCGTGCTGCTCGGCCTCGCCCCCGCGTTCTCCAGCGCCTCCTGCCCCTTCCCGCGCGCCGCCTGGGCCGCCGCCGCCCTCGTCACGCTTGCCCTCGCCGCCACCCTCGCCTTCGCAGGCCTCGACCCCGAAGACAAGGCCCGCGCCGCTTCGAAACTCGACCCCGCCGCCGCCGAGCTCGCCCTTCACAAAATCCTCCGCCTCTCCCCCTGCGACGCCGACGCCGCCTGGTACCTCGCCCGCGCCGCCGAACGCCGCGACGACTTCGACCTCGCCGCCAAACGCTTCGAGACCGCCGCTTCGCTGTGGCCCGCGAATCCGGAGACGCAAATCGAAGCGGGGATCTGGCTCTGGATAGAGGGCAAGCGCGGGCCGGCGGGGGTGTGTCTGCGGCGGGCGTTCGAGGGGGAGCCGGGGACGGTGGAGGAAGCGCTGGAGCGGCTGGGGATCGACGGACCGGTGGTGGAGTGGGAAGCGCTGATGCCGACGCCCGCGGCGGGCGGCAGGCTGGCGGTGTTCCTGGCGCGGCGCGGGCGGTGGGAGGAAGCGGCGGCGGTGTTCTGGCGGCTGGTGCCGGCGTCGCGCGAAAACGCGCCGGGGTACGACGCGCTGGCGGAGGCGTTCGGGGAAGCGGGGCAGTGGGGGCTGGAGGCGACGGTGCGGGAGGCCCGGCTCGCGGTGACGTCGGACGCGGCCGCGCATGCCGCCGCCGCGCGGGCGTGGGGCAAGCTCGAAGCGTGGGACGCCGCGCTCGTGAACGCGCGGATCGCGGCCAGGCTGGACCCCGCGAACATGGAGGGCCCGTGCCTCGTCGCGGATTTCCTGGAAGCGCAGGGCGACCGGCTGGCGGCCGCGCAGGCGGTGACGGACGCGCTGGCCTCGCACCCCGGCGATCCGCTCCTGCTGACGCGCCGCGCGAACCTCTACCTCAATGAAAAGCTCTGGCAGCCCGCGATCGACGACGCGCGGGCCGCGCTGGCGTCCCAGCCGGGCCGGCGGGGGGCGGTGATCATCCTCGCGCGGGCGTTGATCGGCGCGGGGAGACGCGCCGAAGCGGTCGAGGTGCTTCGCGGTTACCTCGCGTCCGTGCCGGGGGATGCCGAGGCGGCGCGGTTACGGGATGAAGCGGCCGGGCCGTGAGGCGGACTACCCTCGTGCCGCGCGCGCTTTTCGCGCTCGCGCAGGGACCGGTGGCGTGGCGGCCGTCTCCCTTCGCCGCCGATACTCCACGGCCGACTTCTTGTTGACGACCGTGACGTTGCCGATGTGAAGCGCCTGCAGCGTTCCTGCATGAATCGCCTTGTACACGGCAGCCCGCGAGATGCCGATGAGATCGGCCGCCTGCACGGCGCTGATGTGAGAGCAGTCCGTGGGGAACTGGTTTTGCAGGTGCTCGAACTCGGGGGCGAGAGTCAACCCCTGCCGGATGCCGGCCCTGTCGACGATGTCCTCCGCGACACGGTAAAGCGGCTGACCGGCCGTTCTGCGATCGATTGTCTGACGGCCGCGCAACGCCGGAGACCCGGGTCCGATGGCCACCCGCTCGATCTCGAAGCAAAGGATATCCTGACGGACCATCCGGTGCAGGTTGCGGAGAAAGGCGTGATCCGCCGGAGAGAGCTCGCGAAGATCGAGCCTGGTACCGTCGAGCAAGGTGTAAGTCTTCATCCGAAGAGCTCCCGTCGAAGTGGTTCAGGTCTCACTGGCAGCAGGTTGACTTTTGTATACTAAGGCAATGGTTGAATATTGTCAACCCTGTGGCGAGACAGCTTTGATTCCGTGAGTAGCGACTGAAGGGAGCAACCCCAGGGAACAAGCGTGTCGAACCACCAGGCCTTTCTACCCTGCCGAACGATAGTTCGGATTCGCGATGAAGTCGGCCTCGCCAGCGCGCTCGAGGTAGATGCATTTCTGACCAAACTCCTGCGTCGCGAGTTCAACATGCTTTCCCAGATCTTCGACCCGGTCCGGGGGCACGGCGAACTTGTACCAGTCGCAAAAGTCCTGAACGGGCGCTGCCCCCGGAGGGAGGCCGTGTTCAAACCAGAGGCCGAGGATGGCCACGCCGATCTGAGACCCTCCGCGGCAGAACTCCAGCTCGGCCGTTCGCCAGAACCAGGAACGCGACTTCTGAGGGCTGTGCCTCTGGCCTGTGAATTCGTCGGTCCGAGGAATCGCGACGTTGAAGACGATGCGATCGGGCATGCCACCTTCTCCGATTGAATGTTCGGTTTAAGTTATACTTCAGAGGATCGTCCTGTCAATGCCATTTATTAAAGAATTTGATTCAGTTCAATCCTACAGCCTGTCTCGGCGAATCCCCACTCACTCCAATCCACCTAAAGACGGGCTAGAATCCTCCCCATGCCCCGCCTTCGCGATCTCTCCCCAGCAGACCGCACCCTCGCCGCCAAAGCCGCCGCCCTCCAGGCCCTCGTCGTCCCCGCCCTCCGCGTCTTCGGCTTCGGCAAGGTCAAGTCCATGCTCGCCACTCTCGCGCCGCTGAAAAAAGCAGGGCCGAAAGGCGTGGACGTTCTCGCCCGCGCCCGCGAAACCGCCCGCGTCACCATGGGCGTCGCCCGCCGCTCCCTCCCCCGCGCCTCCTGCGTCCCCCGCGCCCTCGTCCTCTTCGCCCTCCTCCGCCGCCTCGGCATCGACGGCCGCATCCGCTTCGGCGCAAAGCGCGCCGGCAAAGGGATCGAGGCGCACGCGTGGGTGGAGGTCGGCGGGGAGGCGATCGGGGAGAGTGCGGCGCTGCGCGCGGTCTACCCGCCGCTTGAAGGAGGACGGTGATCGCCAATCAGGCGTGTCGAACCGCTATCCCAGGGCCTTACGTGCTTTCCCGCGCGACGCTCGAGCTCGCATGACCGACTCACGATTCCGCAGGTATTCAACGGCGGACTTCCTGTTGATCACCGTGACGTTGCCGATCCGGAGCGCCTGGATCTTCCCTGCATGAACCGCCTTGTGAACAGCAGCGCGCGAGATGCCGATAAGCTCGGCCGCCTGCACGGCGCTCATGTTCGAGCCGTCGGTGGGATTCCTGCCTCCGGTGCCCGGCGCCTCTACGTCACCGTTCGGCTGCGTGAACCTTCGCCTCGCAGTGACTTCGCGACCCCACTCCCTTTCGCAGGGTGTGGTCGATCGCCGCGCATCCAATCCGGCCACGCATCGACCCGATCGGCCGCTCTCCTGAGGAACGCAAGATACTTCGCCTGCTCCTTGTTCAAGGACTTCGACTTGCCGTTCATGAGGGCATCCTCGACTGATGCTGCAACGCCAGGAAACGCTTGGCAGCCACCTCTTCACGGCCAAGATAGGAATTCGGAAGCATCGGGCATCTGATTCTTGCTCCCTCTCTCCTCCAGTCCACCTTCCGAACACCGTCTTCTGCTTTTCTGCGCAACTGCTCTCCTGAACCGTGGCTCACGGAGAAGAGATCGAAGTATCGCCGAGGCCCGATCCCGACGAATGGCTCAAACACTACCCTCGTTTTTCGGCTCTTTGCGGTGGGCTGACCCTGAAATTCCGTCTACCAGACCGCATCCGCATGCAACTCGCGAGCGCGACTCTTAGGGTATGGCTCCACGTACACGACTCGTCTCACACCTGAAGCAATGATGTGTCGGGTGCAGTTATGACAAGGGAACGTCGTGGTGTACAGCGTTCCACCCCGGGGCCTGGCCCCCGAGCGTGCCGCTGAAAGGATCGCTTCCATTTCGGCGTGCGCGGCGCGTCCGAACTCGGTGATGTCTTCGATGGGAGCGCCCTTGAGCCTGGCGCGAACAGTCTCACGTCTCACGTCGAGGCGATCCGCGACGTCGTCGATGATCTCACCGAGGACCTTCCTGTTCGTGTCCAGGCCTGAAGAGCAATGGTCCCGGTTATCTCCCGGACCAGGCCAGTAGAGACCGCCGCCAAACGCAGGGACATCGTTGCATCCGACTCCGATGAGCTCTCCATTGTCGTCAAGAAGCGCTGCCCCCACTTGCCGGGAAAGCGAGGCCGAACGCAACGAGGCCGAAAACGCGAGAAACATCGCATGCTCATCACGATCCGGGGTGACAAAGGGTGCTCCAAAGATCAGGTCGAACACCCGATCGACAGCATTCTCGTAGTCTCCGTCGCCAAGCAGGATGAACGCATCAGCCATCTGCATCGTCTTCTGGAGCTTCTGGCCCCCGGCGGCGGATTCTTCCATATCCCGAGCAACCAGCGCCCGGGCGCGATTGAGACTCGCCCCTCCGCGCATGAGTCGTTTCACGCGATTCGGTACCGGAGTGTTCGCTCCGATCACGAAGAGTCCTGGCCCATAAACTCGCCGAAATTCTTCGCACTCAGCCGGTCGCTTCAGCGATGAAACCAGGTGGGCGCACTTTGGTCTGGCCTGCGGTGTGGACCCGTCGGAGAAGGACCGGTTGTAGGCGATTTCTGAGATTGCTGCCAGCGCCAGAATCTTCTCCCTCGACTCGGCTCCTCGCTGTGCAGCATCCGGAGGCCGACAGAGCTGATCTCCTTCGTGGATCAGCGCCTCGATCCGATCCGGAAGCGGCCGTTTTGGAATTTTCCGCCCGCATCGTTTCTCGATGATCTCGCTGATGCGGATCGGATCGACTCCGAATGAGAAGCGTCGAAGCGTCCTTGTGATCCTGCTACGCAAACCGTCGCCGTCCGTACCCGTAGGGTAGACCAAGGCCACCACGAGTTCGGGATCCGGGTAGGCAAGCGGATCTCCCGTATCGGAGCTTGGTCTTTTCGTTGTGGGGATCCGTTCCATTGTGCTAACAGAATACTAACATATCTCACGGCAACCGTACTGTCAAGCGCGCTGCGATGCAAATTCTTGATATCGGTCTTCGACCGAGTCCACCGTCATCCCGTCTCTCCCCACTCGCGCCGCAATCTCCTCGCGGTTGTAGAATCCGCCCATGAGCGGCATCGCCGGCGTCTTCCACTTCGACGGCCAGCCCGCCGCCCCCCAGCCGCTCGACGCCGTCCTCGCCCGCGTCGCCCACCGCGGGCCGGACGGAAGCGCCCGCTGGTCCGCGGGCCCCGTCGCCCTCGGCTTCCAGGCGATGCACACCACCCCCGAGGCCGCCGCCGAGCGCCAGCCGTTCGTGAAGGGAGACCTCGCGATCGTCTTCCACGGCCGCCTCGACAACCGCGAGGAACTGCGCAAGACGCTCGCGCCGGCGCCGACTCCGCTTGAAGCGACTTTCCGTCAGGGCTAGCATGCGCGAATGACACGACGAAGCGCCCGCGGCGCTGGGGTCATCGCGGCAGTAGTGGGGATTGCAGCGCTGATTACCGCGGTGGTCCTCAAGAAACGCGTGCCGATTCTCGAAGGAGAACGGCCGTTCGTGCGCCCGGCGGACTTTGTCAAGGACGTCGAACTTTCCGAGTCGACCTACGAGACGGCCAACGGTTCGATCAAGCGGAGTTTCATGAAGGGCCTTCGCGAGATGGACTGGGAGAAGGCAAAGGCCGCTCTCACTCCGGGGTTTCGCGGCAAATTTCCGGCGCCCCAGGATGGCAAGGAGGTTCCCGACGCCTGGATGGGAATCCGGGAGTACGGAGCTGAAGGACTTCCCGAGCGAGATGCCGCGGCATTCGTCGCGACGATTCGCGAGCACTTGAAAGACTGGGTCGCGGTCGAGCGAACGACGTGGCGTCCCTTTGAGTTCCTGCTCGATCCCGGCCTTCGATCGGCCTACGTCGTGCTGCACTTCCAGCTCGCCGGGCGCAAGACCGACGGGATGCGGGCGGATCTCTCCGGAACGGTGCGCAGCCGGTGGGTGGCCACGGCGGAAAAAACCTGGCAGGTCGAGCGGCTGGAATGGGTCGAGGGGACGCGCCTGGATGCGCGGCGCGCGCCGTGGATCGACATCACGGATGAAACCGGTCTGCACTTCAATGAGTCCGCTGCCAACCGGGAGCTTCGCCGGTCGATGATCGACGACCGCGGGATCACGAGCACGGGAGGAATGGTGGTGTCGGACTGGAACCGGGACGAGTTTCCGGACGTGCTCGCCTGGGTGCGCGGCGGCGAGCTCGCGCTGTTCCTGAACGACGGAAAGGGCGGATTCGTGCGCGGGCAGGGGCCGGCCCTCAAGCCGGACGATGTGGCGTGGTCGTACGTGGCGCTCGACCTGGACGGCGACGGGGTGGACGAGCTCGTGAGCGGCGACGTCAGCGGGGAGAAGCGGGACAAGGCGAACTTGCGGATCCACGTGCGGAAGGGAGATGGCTGGGAGACGCGCGCGACGGAGTTTGCAGTGCCGCCGGGGACCGTGGGCGTGTCGGTGCAGGGGATCGTGCCGGCGGACTTCGACCGGGACGGCGACATCGACCTGTTCTTCTGCTGCTATAAGAATCGCGGATCGAAGAACGACGCCTTCAACCGCGTCGTGGCCTACGACGGAGCGGACAACTACCTGTTCATCAACCAGGGCGGCCTGCGGTTTACGGAGGAGTCGGACGCGCGCGGCATCACCGGAACGCAGTACTCCTATGTCGCGAAATGGTGGGACTTCGATTTCGACGGCGACCTCGACCTGTTCGAGGGAAACGACTTCGGACCGAATCACCTGTGGCAGAACGACGGCAAGGGGCGTTTTGCCGACGCGAAGACGCACATTTTCAACGCCGACACGAACTACACGATGGGCGTGACGATCGCGGACTGGGAGAACGACGGGACGTGGGGGATGTACCTCTCGAACATGTACAGCCATGCGGGTAATCGCGTGTTTCTTCTCGCGGATAACCTCGGGCCAGAGATGCGCCGGCTGGGGCTCCTGCTCGCCCAGGGAAACCAGTTCTACGAGCGCGACCCGAAATCGGGGGAATGGCGCGAGACGTCCGTGGCCCGCGGCCTGAACTGGGCCGACTGGGCGTGGGCCTGCCTGTTCCTGGATATCGACAACGACGGCGATCGCGAGATCTGGGTTGCCAACGGGTTCACGACGAATTCGGACGCGAACGCCCCGGACTTCTGAACGCACTTCTGGCGGCAGGTCGCCGCCGACGCACGCGCCCTTGAGTCGAAGAAAGTACAGCCCAACTACGAAGCCAGGGTTGACCCCACGTTCCGCGGCTCCTGGAGCGGGTACGAGCGGGATTTCCTTTTCTTCAACGCGGACGGCCCTTCGCAGACCTATCCCAACGCCGCCTACGTCTGCGGTCTCGACTTCGACGACGACGGCCGCGCCGCCGCGCCTGCCGACGTCGATGGCGACGGCGACCTCGACCTCCTGTGCTTCTCGCTCCAGGGACTGCGCGTCGTCGAAAACAGTTCTCCGGCGCGACGATTTCTGCGTCTTCGACTTGAAGGGCAGCGCGGGCTTGCCGACGCGCTTGGCGCGCTCGTGAAAGTCGAGGCCGGCGGCGTCACGCAGCAGGACTACACGCGCCTCACCGACGGTTTCCAGACGCAGGTGCCGTTCGACCTGCATTTCGGTCTCGGCGACGCCGCCCTGGCCGAACGGGTGACGGTGACCTGGCCCGGCGGAGATGTCCAGACCGTCGAACGCGTTCCCGCAGACCGTCTCGTCACGATCCGTCACGGCCGCCCGGGATTCGAAGCGCGCGAGCTGCCCCGATGGACGTCCGGGCCGCCGCGTTCGCGCCCGGTGTTCTCGTTCGACGCCACCGCGCGTCGGCTCGAGGGCGGGGAAGCGGCGCTTGCAACCAAAGGCACGCCTGCGGTCATCAACTTCTGGTCGCCCACATGCGCGCCTTGCAAGGAGGAAATGCCGGCGCTCGTCGCGCTCGCGGGGAAGTTCCGCGACCGCGCCACGTTTGCGGGCGTGAGCGTCGAGTCAAAGGACCTCGACGCGGTCCGGGCCGCCGTGCAGGCCGCCGGCGTCTCCTACCCGCAGTTCCTCGCCGACGAACCTCTCCTCAGGTCCTTCTTCGGCCCGGGCGGCGACGCCCCGCTCCCCTCCACCTTCGTCTTCGACGCCCAAGGAGCCCTTCGCCGCGTCTTCCGCCGCGCGGTTTCAGAAGCGGAAATGGCGGCGCTCCTCGAGACTTTCGGCGACGAGGGAACCGGTGCGCACGAATTCGACCTGCGCGGCTTCCGCGCGCACCAGCTGGGCAGGGACGACGAAGCTCTCAAGTGGTTTGAGAAGGCGCTCCTGTCGGATCCGGATTCGGCGATGGCCAACTACCACGCGGGGCTCGCGCTCGCCTCGCTGGGGCGCGTCGATGAAGGGCTGACGCGGCTGCGCCGTTCGGTCGAGCTGGACCCCGAGCACTGGAACGGATGGTTCAACCTCGGGGCGCTGCTTCGTCAAAAGGGAGACATCAAGGCGGCGATCGACATGTTCGGTCGCGCAAGGGCCCTGCGGCCCGACGAAGCCGCGGTGCTGGCCAACCTCGCGGTCACCGCCGCCATGGATAGCCAGGGGGCGCTCGCGTTGGAGTGCTTCGAGCGGCTGGTCCAGGTTGACGCGGGAAACGCGACGGCCTGGGGAATGAAGGGGGAGTTTCACTTCATGAATCGACAGTTGACCCCCGCGAAGGAGTGCTTCGCGCAGGCCCTGGCGATCGATGCAGCGGAAGCCCGGGCGCTGCGCTACATGACCCAGATCGAGAAGATTGAGAAGGAACGGAGGTGAGCGGGCTAGCCGGAGTTTTTTATTTCGACGGCAGGCCGGCGGGGCCGGAGCCTCTCGGATCGATTCTCACGCGTCTCGCGCACCGCGGCCCGGACGGCTGCGCGACCTGGATCGACGGCTCCGTCGCTCTCGGCTTCCGGGCGATGCACACGACTCCCGAGGCCGTGCACGAACACCAGCCGTTCGTGAAGGGAAAGCTCGGCATCGTCTTTCACGGACGCCTGGACAATCGCGACGAACTGCGCAAAGCGCTTGCGCCGGCCGGCGACGGCGACGCCGAGCTCGCGTTGCTGGCCTGCGAGAAATGGGGTGAAGACGCCCCGGGACGGCTGCTTGGCGACTTTGCCTTCGCGTACTGGGACGCAGCGAGGCGCCGGCTCCTCTGCGCCCGAGACTGGATCGGAGCGCGTCCGCTCGCGTACGCGGTCCACGCCGGCCGCCTTGTCTTCGCCTCGGAGCCCGGCGCCCTTTTCGGCGACGCCGGCCTCCCCCGCGAGCCAAACGAAGGAGTGATCGGCGAGTTCCTCGCCAACGCCGTCACCCACCGAGAAGAGACCGTCTGGAAAGGCGTGCTGCGGTTGCCGCCATCTCACGTGCTCGTGGCGGACGCGGCGGGAGTCCGTGCGCGGCAGTACGCCCCGCGGAGTGTCTCCGACGTCTCTGGTCTCGCTTCGGATCTTGAGTATGGAAACCGATTCCGCGAACTCTTTCGGGCCGCCGTGCTTTGCCGCCTGCGCAGCAATACGCCGGTCTGTGCGGACCTCAGCGGCGGACTGGACTCCAGCTCGGTCGTCGGGATGGCGCAGGCCCTGTTCAGGGAGGGCGCGGCAGAGGGGAAGGGGTTCGAGACGTTCTCGCTCTCGTTTCCGGGGCGTCCGTGCGACGAGCGGGCCTACATTGATGAAGTGGTGTCTATGTGGGGGCTCCAGGCAAATTTTGAGGAGGCCGCCGCAGCGGACCCGGGGATCTACGCCGCGTCCGCGGCAAGGACGCTCGACTTTCCCGGATATCCGAACTCGGCGGTCGCCCTCCCGATCCGCCCGCTCGCGCGAAAGCGCGGATTCCGGGCGGTGCTGACCGGCATCGGCTCCGACGAATGGCTGATGGGACCAGGGCCGCGACGTGGCGGGGTCCTGCGCGCGGCTCTTCGCGCTGTCCTGCCTCATCCGGCGTTCGAGACCGTTGCGAAAGTGATGGGAAAACGAAAGGCGCCCGCCTGGATCTCCGCGGAATTCGCCCGCCGCATCTCTCTTGTCGACCGCATCCACGCAAAGGATCGCCATCGCCCCCTCGTCCCGGGCGCCGAGGCTGCGCGGCGCTTCGCCATCGACGGAACGGGCTGGGGACAGCACATGCTGGAAATCGACGAACGCGACATGGCCTGGCACGGGCTCGAGCTGCGAATGCCGTTTTATGACCGCCGGTTGATTGAGTTCGCGCTGACCGTTCCGCGGGAGCAGCTCCGCCGCGGAGCGGCCACAAAGTTCGTCCTCCGCGGCGGACTCCGCGACTTGCTTCCGCCGGCCGTCCGCGACCGCAGGACCAAAGCGGATTTCTCGCACCTGTTTGCGGAAGCATTCCGGGCGCTGGGCGGCGAGCGGAGCTTTCAGTCGCTGACAACCGCTGCCCGGGGCTGGACCAACACGGGCCCCGCCGCCTCCCTTTACCGCGAATTCCTCAGGGAAGAGGCCGCCGGCCGGATGGACCAAAGCCGATTGATGTGGCCACTCTGGATGATCGGCGGCATCGAAATCTGGTACAGTCGCGCGATGGCTGGTATCACGGAACCGTGAACGTTTGGAGGCGAGTCCACGTGAAAGAGACCGAGGCATCCAGACCGGCAACCCCGCCCGTCGCGGCGTCGTCGAAAAAACCCTACCAGGCGCCTATCCTTCGCGAATACGGCAGCCTGGTCAAACTGACAGCGGGCACCGGCTCTATTGGCGGCGACCTGTCGAAGCAGATGGGCATCGTCTAAGCGAGCTTCCTGGAGACCTCGGATGCACCCGGAATTTTCCTTTGCGAGGCGCGCCGTGGTTTCGCCCGAAACGCTGATTCGGGCCGTGGACGGCGAGTCCGTCATCCTGAATCTGAAGAACGAGTCGTACTACGGCCTTGATGACGTTGGCACCGCTTTCTGGGCGTGCCTTTCCACCTCTCCCTCGATCGCCGCAGCGTGCGACCGCCTCGCTGAGGAATTCGAAGCGCCCCCTGAAACGATCCGGAAGGACATGCGGGAGTTCGTGGAAGCGCTTGCGCAGCGAGGCCTCATTGACGTCACGAGCGAGTAACCTGCCGGGCGGAATGCGGCACTACACCGTCTTCGGGCTGCGCCTCGACACCGACATCGAATTCCCCGATCTGCCAGGCTGGGATGAGGAAGGTTCTCCGGCGACCCGTCGAACCGTTGCGACATTTCGGCTTAGCCCGTCCGCGCCACCAACGCCGCACAAAGGCTGGGTGTTCGAAGTGCAGGGCAATGACGGCACGAGTTGTCTCTCGATCGGACCCGCCGCTGACCGCATGCTTCTTCGCTTCCACGGCCTCGCCGACTTTCTCGTCGCGCGCGGAGAACTCCATGTCGAGGCACTCCCGGCGCCCGGGTCGTCCGTCGAGTCCGTTCGCCACCTGTTTCTCGACGATGTCCTGCCGCGCGCTCTCTCCGCATCCGGTCGGACCGTGCTGCACGCGAGCGCCGTGGAGACCGATCGGGGCGCGATCGCGTTCATCGGGGAGAGCGGAAGCGGAAAGTCGACGCTGGCGGCGAGTTTTTGCGCGTCGGGGGCGCGGCTGTTGTCGGATGATGGGGTTCTGCTCGACGAAAACTCGCGCATCGTCCCGGCTTACCCGATCCATCGGTTGTGGCCCTCATCCGCACCGGTGTTCGGGGGAGGGCAGGTACCGGATTCGCAAACAAAACAACGGCTGGTTCCCACCGGCTCCCGCTGGAGCAGCTCTCCGGCGCCTCTTTGGCGACTCTTCTTCCTCGCCCCCCACCGTCCCGGGCGTCCGTGGATCCAGCGCGCTTCCGGCGGCGAGGCGATGCTGGCGCTGGTGAGGCAGGCCTTCCGGCTGGACCCGACGGACCGCGGGCGCGCTTGCGCCGAATTCCGCTATCTTGGCGACCTCTCCGCCGCCTTCCCGCCGTTGGCGTTATCCCATCCCCGGAGGGTCGAGGATCTGGCCGAAGTGCAAAAAAAAATATCTGAACTTTCTTAATAAACTTTTGAGCCGCCGGATGAGTTTGGTCTATACTCTCCCGATCAAGAGTTTCGGGGGTTTTCAGATTCTTCAGCTTGTTTCAAAATCCCGGAGGGTCACGTGACTTCCAAAAAGTACGTGCTGCCGGTCCTCGTCCTCGCGCTGGTCTCGCTGGTTTTCGCTGGGTGCAAGAGGAGCTCCGACGGCGGATCATCCTCATCCGGAAACACTTCTTCCGGGAGCGGCTCTTCCGGGTCAGGCAGCAAGTCCGCGGTAGACCCGGTCCTCATCCCTCCACCTCCCGCTCCCCCGAAACCGGACCTCGGCGTCGCCTACTTCTACGCGGCGCTGGCCTACTACTACCTCTACCACAAGAAGGACACGGTGGTCTGGGGCGACGTGGGCGCGAACTGGGGCGACTACGACAACGAGGACTACTCGTCGGTGATGACTGATGGCTACACCTCTGATGGTTTCGGCGGCTATGTGTGGCCGACCTTCAAGGAAGCCACGATTTTCGGCGATGAACACTACTCCTATTCCGGTTCAACGGCGTTTCCCTCGGGCGACCCCACCGGTTACGCCGCTGCCATGCTGGCCGCCACCCTTTGTTACACCGACCTCGCCGGTCGGACGCCGACGGTGACCCGTACCGACCTGGACCTTTCCGGGGAAACCCTGACCGCAGGTATATATAAATTCGACTCCACGATCGTCGAACCCGTGACAGGGCACATCCACAAAGATGTCACCCTGGGTGGCGGAACTCTGACCTTGAGCGGCAGCTCCACGGACACCTGGATTTTCCAGATTCCCGGTAACCTTTACGCCAGGGGCAAATCCAAGGTTGTGATGACCGGGGGAGCGCTTCCCGAAAACGTATGGTGGCAGGTGGGAGTCGCGATCCCGTCAGGAGACTACCGGTCCACAGGACCGGATCTTGGCCCCTACGGCTACACCTACGACAACATGCCGGGCGCATTCATCGGAGATGACGAGAAGTCTCCTCCCTGGAAAGATCCTGACGTGACGGGCTACGCCAATTTTATCGGCACCGTGCTCGTGAACGGCGACGTCCAGATCGGAGCCGGCAGCAATGTGACCGGGCGCGTCGCGTCGCTCTACTACGGCTGGTGGTACTACGCCACGAACGTCTACGGGTCGATCTCCATCGGTGAAACCGGCACGCTGGCGCTCGGTTCCGCCTCTGATCCAGACGCCCCCGCGAATTTCGCGGCGCTCGCCTACGACTCGATGACGAACACCGGCGATACGCTCATCAAGGGAAGCGCTGGCGTCGCTACCGGGATCATGGATCCCGGTACGCCACCGTTCGTCGTGGAGGCACCCGGCACCTTCTACCCGGACAGCGGCACGGCGACGGACCCCCCCGACGACGCTGTTGCCGCCGCTTTGCTGGCCCAGGTAGATGCTCTCGCGCGCGACGCGGACTACAGCCTGAAGGGGTACACCTTGCTGGGCAAGCGGTTGCCCGGCGGCGTCTACCTGATCGACTCATTTGCGTTCACGGGAGATCCGAAGGTGGACGGACCCATCACCTTGGACGGTCGAAACGACCCCGGCAGCGTCTGGATCTTCAGGCACTCCGGAGCGCTGGACATCGTCAGCGCCCTGGGAGTTTTTCAGTTCAAGTACGAACGCGGCGCCAACGCCGACAACGTCATCTGGATCTCCGACACATTCAGCCTTGGGGCCAGCACTAATTTCAGGGGAACGATTCTGGCCACGGCTGCGTCGCCCACGGCCATCGTGCTCGGCTCCGACTCGGTCGTGCAGGGGCGCGTCATCGCCACCAGCGGATCGATCACCTTGTCGAACAACACGATCTTCTCGGACAGCACCGGCGGCCTGCTGGTGACCGGCTTCGGCACCGGCGGCGTGATCCAGAGCGAACCGGGTAGCAGCACGAAGGACGAAGCTCGCTCTGTCGCCACCGAGGGTAGCTTCCTGTACGTCTTCGGCTACGAAGGAGGCATGGGGACAGGGGTTAACAACACTTGGCGGGTTGAGCGGAGGATGCTGTCAGACGGCTCGTTGGTCGGATCCTGGCCGGACGGGACCGGGCTCCTCAAAATTAATCCGGCAGGCGCAATCGAGATGATTCCACGAAAGATCCTGGTGAACGCCACGCACATGTTTCTGTTTGGCAGCCAGGAGACAACTGCGGGATCCTATGATTGGCGCGTCGAAAAGCGCGTTCTTACCACCGGCGTGCTCGATACTGCCTTCGACGTAGACGGCGTGTACACGACCACGACCGCAAACGGGAAGGCAGGGGACATCGCCCTCCACACCGATGGCTTCCTCTACGCCGTAGGGGATGATGACATCGCAGGCATGTCCAACATACGGGTAGAGAAGCTGGACGCGACGACGGGCGCATCATCCTGGGTCGTCACCCAGAGCAGCTTTTGGAATGACATCGAACCCCATTCGTTGCCTACGACAGATTGCCCTGCAGCCGCCACGTGTGTCACGATCGCCGATGGATCAGAAGACTTCCTGATCATTGGAGGTTGGCTCAAGGACTCGGTCGGCGATACCGGCTCAACGCGAAACTCGATGTTGCAGAAGCGGCGCTGTTCGGATGGCAGCCTCGATGTCTACATAGAGTCAGTTAACCCAGGATTCGGCTTCAGCGGACAAGGGACGTATCGCAAAGACAACGGCATCACGCTGTACGACGTCTTCACCGGCACCTTTACCTTTTCGGACGACTCGGTCCACTCGGTCGTCACGGATGGGACTCATCTGTACGCGCTGACAACCTACAGGACTGCTATCGACTACCCGTACTGGGTTCCTCCGTCTATTTTCCCGGGATTTGACAACTGGGCGCTGCTGAAGGTCGACGTGGCGACCGCCGAGTCTCCGGTCGGTGCCGCTTCGATGTACCTCCTGGGTTCTTACTTGCCTCCGAGCACGCCCTCGGTTGCAGACTTTGGATGCGGCCAACTCGTGCTCGATACAAACAGGCTCTTTATCGCCGGGAGCAACAGGGCGCCCCTCGACGACCTGCTGTGGAGAATCGAGAAGCGGAAGTCGTCCAGTTTCGCCTTCGATTCGCTGTTCAACACGGAGGGCGCGCAACCAGGCTTGATTGAGAGCGATCCCTCGTTCGGCGTGCCGGGAGTTCCTGAGATGTGGAAAATCTACGACTCTACGACGGGTGCTTACGTCTGGGTGCTTACAGATCCCGCCCCCGCTACCGTCTATGAACACCGCGCAGCGATCCCTCCCATTATTGGCATGCCGGACAGGGCTTGGGCCGTCACCACGACGTCCGGGGGCCTCGGAAAGGTCTTCATCGTAGGTTCGGACGGCACCGACCTTCCGAGTAAGCTCGGCCAGTGGCGCATCGAGTGCCGCAACAAGTAGGCGAAGCCCATACTGACCGGAACTCCCGGCGCGCGACGGCTTCTCCAGCTCCGCGCGCCGGGTCGTTTTCGGAGCCGCGATGAGCACATGCGCCGCCTGGGTTGACGCGGACCTGGCGTCCGTTGCGGACCCAGGCGCGCGTGCTCTCCTGGCCGTCTTGCGAGGTCTTCCCGCGTCTGCGTGGCCCGCGCGGGCGGAGGGGGGGCGGGTCGAGGTATTGGCCGTCCAGAACCGAGTCGCGGGTGAACTGCGCCGCCGCATCGCTGCCGCCGGCACCGTGCCCTCCTGGGCCACGGAACTCAGGCCGGCGCTCGAAGCGAGGGTGCTGTCCTACGGGCACTCGAATTCGATCAAGGCCGGAGCGGTGCGGGAGGCAGGAGAAGCGTTCGCGGCCCGCGGATTCGAGGCGGTGGCCCTGAAGGGATTTCACCTCGCGTACGGCATCTACGGCGAGCCTGCGGATCGCCCCTTCGGAGACGTGGACCTGCTGGTCGGTCCGGCTGATCTCGCGGCCGCAGAGGAGGCCCTGATCGCTCTCGGCTTCTCGAGGGGGCCGGCGCAGACGGGGGCGGGGGCGATGGAGAAATCGTTCCTGCGTGAACTGGGGCATGGCGTCGTGCTCGACGTCGATCTGCACTGGACGCTGATGGGGGAGCTGAGCCTCGTGCGGGAGATGCGCCCCGACGACGCGGGGACGCGCGCGCGTTCCGTGGCTGCGTTTCCCGGCATCCGCTTCCCCTCCGCCGAGGACGCTCTCGTCTTTGCCGCCGTCAACCTCGTGCGCCACGGCTTCCGTCCGCTCGGAAACATCCTCGACTTTCGAGAGCTTCTTCTGCGCGCCGACCCGGCCGTTCTCGCCCTGCGCGCCGCGGAGACGCGCACGGCCGCCGCGCTTTCGGCCGGTCTCGCGCTCGCCGGGGCCATCTTCGGCGCCGCAATCCCGGAATCGCTTGCCCGTGCGCTCGCGCTTCCGCGCTGGCAGCGCGCTCTCTTCCGGCGCCTCCTGCGGCCCGGGCTCCTCGTGCAGCCGGAGCTGGCCGAGGGAACCACGGCGCGCTTTGCGCTCAAAATCCTGAGCCAGGACGGAGCACGAGGAGTGGCTCGGACGATGGCAGGGCTGCCGGGAATCGCACTGCGCAGGGTCCGCGGTCTCCGGTAAGATCCTCCCGTATCTACAACCTCGTTGACTACGGCCGGATGTTCGCGGACGCCGTCCGGATGAAGGCGTACGAAGAGGCGCTGCTCCGCGTCGTGACGCCGAACACCACGGTGCTCGATATCGGCGCGGGCGCCGGAATCATGTCGCTGATCGCCTGCAGACTCGGCGCCGCGCGCGTCTGGGCGATCGAGCCGAACGAAGCGATCCAGGTGGGGCGCGACCTCGCGGTCGCGAACGGCTTCGGCGACCGGATCCAGTTCTTCCACCAGGAATCCGCGCGCGTCGAGCTGCCCGGTCGCGCCGAGGTCATCGTGTCCGACCTGCGCGGCCTCCTTCCCCTCACTCCGTATCACATCCCCGCCATTGTTGACGCCCGCAGGCGTTTCCTGGCCCCCGGCGGCGTCCTGATCGGGAAGCGCGACACGCTGTGGGCCGCGCCCGTCGAAGCCCCGGGGCACCACGCGGCCAGCATCGGGCCCTGGGAAGCGCGCCCGCACGTCCTCGATCTGCGCGCGGGGCAGCGGATCGTGACGAACCGTGTCCTGGCGGGCACAAACCTCGCGGGCCCGCTTCGGCTTCTCGCCCCCCCGGTCAGTTGGGGCACGCTCGACTACGCCACCGTCGAAAGTCCCGACGTGGCCGCCGCCTTCGACGCCCAGGCCGAGCGTGCGGGCATGGCCCACGGCCTGCTCCTCTGGTTCGACGCGGAGCTCGCCGAGGGGATTTCTTTTTCCAACGCGCCCGACAAGCCCGAGCTCGTCTGGGGCCGCATGTTCCTTCCCCTCTCCGGCCCCGTTCCCGTCGCCGCCGGCGATGTCTTCCGCATCGCGCTCGACGCCCGCCTCATCGGCGACGAGTACCTGTTCCGGTGGGACACGCGTGTGGCCGCTCCCGGGCAGCCGCCCAAGGCGGATTTCCGCCAGTCCACGTTTCACGGAAATCCTGTGACGCTGGAGTCGCTCCGGCGCGAATCCGCGGCCTACATCCCGGTCATCGACGACGACGTCCGTATCGACCGGCTGGTGCTCTCCCTGATCGACGGCATGAACTCGCTCGCCGAGATCGCGGAGCGCGTGCAGGAAGCTTTTCCCGCAAGGTTTCCGGGCCGGCGCGAAGCGCTGGCCCGCGTTTCGAGGATCTCGGGGAGATGGAGTTGACATCCTCCGAATTCCTTTCTGACATGGGGCTCCGGTCCATCTGGAAGTGATCAGGGGAGGACCGTTCCGACTGTGGCTCGCCGGGGTTCTCCTCGCCGCAGCCGGCTGCGCCACCCCCGCCCCGGTATCGCTGTCGAGTTTCCGGAAAGGGCTTTACGCGGTGCAGAAGGAAAGCAACGCGGCTTTCCTCGAAGTGAACCGGGCTTCGCGAAGAGCGCAGCTCGACCGGGTCGAGACGCTCGTGATGCTCAAGGAATCCGACGTGTCGCCCGCGCTCTCGCCGGCGTCAATCGCCGAATGGAATCGCGCGCTCGAGGCGCTCGCCGCAGTCCGCAAGACCCTCCTCGACCTCGCCGACGCGCACACGGCTGCTTCCCAGAGAAGGGCCGTGGACGCCGAGGCCACGCTCGCGTTCCTGCACGACGAGGTCGCGCTCGTGGCGAAGCTCCTCCAGAGCCCCCGCGTCGCAGACAAGGGAGAACCGAAATGATCAATTTGATCCGCGAACTGCACCAGGTCCTCGCCGGCCGGGTGCCCGAACTCTCGAAGAAGCTCGACACGGTCACGACGGCCAAAGAAGCCGCCGCCGTCGTCCGGGAGATGCAGGAGTTCAATCACCGCGTGATGTTGACCGGGCAGTTGCTGTTCCAGGCCGAGTCCGCCGCGTTGGCGCGGTGCGTGGGGAGGATGAGCGGGCACGGGCCGCGGTGTCGAGGCGTGCCTGGTTACCTGTGATCATTACGAGTACACGTAGGGCAGCTCCGAGCCTGGGGTTCAGGAGGAAGGTGAAGTGTTGTCCCGCGCGATCACGTGGCTGGCCAACGGATCGCCCAGCGGGATGGGGTCGCCCTCAAGGGTGAAGAGTCCATAGGACATACCCAGTGCCTCGCGGATCCGACCCGACAAATTCGGATCGTGCACTTCCAGGATCCACGTCGGGCGGAAGTTCTGGACGAGTCGAGCAGCCCCGCGCAGTACGGCAAGTTCCGCCCCCTCCACGCCCACCTTCACGACATGAGGGCGCCCGAAGCGACGCATTGCTTCGTCCAGGGTAAGTAACTCGACCTCGATGACTTTCTCGTCGCGCCCGGGTGTCCCCAGGTGGGCCATGGCGTTGTTGGACTCCTGAAACGCGATACTGGCCCTTCCGTTCTCCTCCCCGGCGGCTCCCTCGAACACCTGCCCGTGAGCGAATCCGTTGAGCGCGAATTGTTCGCGGATGGATGCGACGTTTTCCGTGAGTGGGTCGAATGCAACGCACTTGCCGGTAGGTCCAGTGAGGCCTGCCGCAATGACGGAAAAGAAACCAGCGTTCGCCCCGACGTCAAAAACCGTCATACCGGGGGAAATGGCGTTCCGGAGCGCGAGCTGAAGAGGCAACTCGTACTGGCCGAGCCAGTACCCGTTAACGTACCGGTGGTATCGCCGCCACTTCAGGCCCTGCCCCACGCCCGAGCGGATTGTTGTGATCGACCCTTCAGGGTACGAATGCGCAATGCGCCTCAGTATCGAGCCCAGCAATGGGACTTTTCCGGCAAGGGTGATCAGGGTGGCCAGCGTCATTTCAACTCCTGCTCATAGAGCAGCCCGTCGCGCCTGCGCGGCCCCTCTACCTGGGTCTCTTCAGGGCCCCGCCACAGTCGAGCCGTCGTGTAACTTGCGACGGTGGGCGAGCTCGAAAACAACGGACCGGCCTGGGGGTAAGCTTCCCTCAATCCATCGGACAAGAATCGACGGGAATGAAGCTAAATGCCACCGGCCCGTGATGCCAAGCAATGTCACCTCACCCGGCCAAGAGGGGATACCCCGCTTTTCACGAAAGCTTTGTCTGTTCAACTGGCGGCACATGGCGCGTGGCCCAGGCCAGGCGTGACATTCAAGACCTGCAAGCAGTCGGAAACAGCGACGAAGGGATGCTCTGGTCCGGCCTTGGGAGACGATTCCCGGCTGGGCGCACCGACACGCCTGAGCAGCTCCGCAATCCCAGGTTTCAGCTGGCGAAACAGGGAACGAACTCAGGCTGGCCTCAGGACCCGCCGCCGGCCTCTTCCTGAGAGACAACTGTGGCACGGCGAGCACCCGAAAGCGCCATTGCTAGGATTGACTGCAGCACGAAAGTCACGCCGAAGTAGATCGGGCACGCCACTGCTGCACCAAAGGCTCCGTGTCGCCGGACCAGCAGGATCGTCACAGGAATTGAGACGGCTGCGCCGGCCGCTTCACAGGCCACCCACCAGCTCGACCGCTTGTGCGCCAGCAGGTACAAAGCTACGACCTGTCCCGCCGCGTAGATGGCTGCTCCCCCCGCGATCCATGGCATGAGCAAAGCTCCGGAACGATACTCAGGTGCGAGCAGGAGCCAAGCGATCCCGTCCTTGAGCGCTAGGACAGCCACAAACCCAACTAGGCAGACGGCTGTCGTGCAGCCGATCCAGACTGCGTACGTCTTGCGGGCGTCTGCCTCGTGATTCGCCGCGAGCTTCTGCAGGTACACCGGGCGGAGCGTCTGCGTCAGGATGCCCTGCGCCATCAGGAAAGGTGTATTCACTAGGCCATACGTCGCGACATAGACTCCGACTTCCTCCGGGGTGCGCAGCCACCCGATGATGTACCGGTCCCCGACCGTGTTGGCCCATACGATCGCGGCCAGCGGGATCAAGGGTGCGGCATACGACCGGATTTCGGCGGAAAGCCTTGCCTCGGTCCACTTACCAGCGACGTCGACGCCCGAATCGCTAGGTTCACGTGCCAGGACCAACAGCAGGAGCACGGTGCTGGCCGCGGCGTAACCCAGAAGTACCGACCCGGCGGACGGGCCAAGCCAGAAGGCAGCGGCGATCGCGAGCCCGGGTCGTAGCCAGGACTCTCCGACGTTCCAGAGGCTCAATGCCCTCTGGCGCCGCGCCGCCCCCATGAAGGTCGCTTCCGCGGATCGCTTGACGTCGAGAACAAACAGCAGGACCACAAGCGGAGCCAGCCAGGCGGATTGACCGTTCCACACGCACCACGCAGTTCCCGCAAGCAAGCCAAGTCCCGCGGCCAGCCAGCTCCACCTCAGGAATCGATTCATGACCCGGCGGAGCAACCCGACGCCGTTGACGACCGCAAGGTCGGGAAGGAAGCGGGCGCCCGCGTGTCCGAGCGGCATGAATGTGAAGTTCTTCACAAGCATAACCACACCCAGCAAGAGAGACACCACGCCAAACGCTTCGGGCGCCACAAAGTGGGTAAGTAACCGCATGCCCACAAGTCCCCCGGCGACAACGGCGGCCTGACCGAGTATTACCCACGCCCCCTCGCCGAGGACTTTGTGGTATCGCTTCAGAGGTGACGCGGTCAACGCGACGCCTGGCCGAGTAGGAACTTCCTCAGGATGTCGAGGACTTGTGCAGCACGCATGTCGAGGGAGTACGCCGGCACTGCTCGGCGCTGGGCAGCCGCTGCCATCTTTGCGCGCTCCGCGGGCTGATCCAGGAAGCGCCTGACGAGCAGCGCCAGTTCCTCCGAGTCTCCAAACATGGGGACTTCCGTGACCTCGTCGAAAATGGACTTTACGTAGTCTGTTCGCCGGTGAATGAAGAAGCAGCGAGCGGCGGCCAATTCGTAAGTTCGGGTGGAGTCCTCATCTCCGGGCTGCTGGCGCCCCTTGAAAACGACACTGCGCGTCAGAGGCGCGATGCAGATGCGACCTTTGCGAAGCCAATCCACATAGGTCGGGCCGTGCAGTCCGCCAGGGAACACCCAGTGGCGGGGGAACGAGCCGGAATGGGCCGCCCAGCCGGTCCCGCCTATCGCCACCTTGAGGTCGTCAATGCCCAGATTCCGAGCGAAGTCCTGCATCAGCTTGGCGTACTCCTCGCGCCAGGTTGCAACCATGACGACGTCGAAATCCGACTCAGGGGCGGGTCCTTCCACGAGGTGGAGGGAAGGGTCGTACCCCTGCGGGACGAATTCACACCGGTTGTCGTAGCCATATACTTCTTTCCAGCGCGACTTGTGAAAGGGCTTTGTCGAAATTACCAGGTCGTACTCCCCCACTGCCTTTTGGTGCGAGTCACCCGAACTGTGTGGGGAGCAGTCAGGATAAACGTTTACCGTTACCAGCCCGAGAGCCTTGAGCGCCGCCAAGCTGGATGCGTCAGTCAGGGTACCCTTGTAAGTCATGAACACTTGAGGCCGGAATTCACGCACCCGAGCGAACACCTGTTCGCGGAACTCGCCTTGAAATGCACCTGCCGTGAGCCTGTTGACCGCTCTAAGCCAGAGCGAGCGTGGTTTCGTGAACCAATGGTCTTCATCCACCTCGTCGAGCACCACGTCGGGACGCCGAGAGATCGCTTCCCGGAGGCTGCGGGCGCAGGATCCGCGCCAGCTCTCTCCTACGAAGAGAAGGCGCAGATTCGACAGCTTACCTAGATCGGCGAGCCCGCTCTCCGGCTTCATCGGCATGAGGTGTCCTCGTGTCGGAAAGCGTCAAGCACCGCCAGGCGAATGCCTGCGGCTGCGGCAGAAGCGCTGTACCTTTCCACATGCCGGCTGGCGTGTTGTCCCATGGACCGAATTCGCTCCGGATCCTCGATGAGCAAGTTCAGACGTTTCGCTAGTGACGCGGCGTCTGAGCTCGAGAAAGTGTATCCGGTGGTCCCCTCTACGAGCAGATCCGGCGCGCAGCCGACGCGATCGCTCACGACTACTGGCAACCCGAACTGCATGGCCTCATTCACCACGAGCCCCCACGTGTCGAAGAGGGACGGCAGAACAAGCACGTCTGCCGCGGCGTAGTACCGGCCGATCCCGCTCTGATTCACGAAGCCCGGCATGAGAAAGCGAGAGCCCAGCGCCGCGCGCGCCGCGGCCTCGACTTCTGCGCGCTGCTCTCCTTCGCCAACCAGGACGAGAAAGATACTTTCCGGGTTGCCGAGGCGACGAACGGCTTCAACCAGGAGCAGGGGAGCCTTGCGGGGCACAAGCTTGCCGCTGAAGAGAAGCACGGTCGCGTCGGCAGGGATTCCCAAGTCGGCGCGAACCTGCACGCGCTGAAATTGCTGCTTCTGCCGCTCGAAAAGCGCGGTGTCGACTGAGTAGGGCGCGAAGAACATCCGGTCCCCCGGAATACCGAGCCTTTCCAGGTGCTGTTTCCCGAGTTGTCCCATATAGCAGAAGGAATCGATCTTTCGGTAGAAGCGCTTCAGAAAGGTGTCCCTCATCAGGTTTCGGATTGCGGACCACCCGCGAGGCGGTCTCGAGTCGCTGAATTCACCGCGAATGACCGTGGCGACGCCGCTCTTGCGCGCCGCCTTGACCACGTTGTGCTCGAAACGGTGGGTGTAGCCGTGGACCAGAACAACGTCGAGGCGGTCCCTGGTCAGGATCTCGCGGGCATTCGGAAGAGCAACGGACCAGGGTTTCGAGAGATCGGCGGATCGCTCGAGAAACGTGTGCGCATAGCCGTCCAGGAGTGGGATGTCCCATGCGACGTTGACGCCGAACTCCGGGTCGACTCCGCCGCGAACGCTGTGGTCACTGAAGAAATAGACCGAGAGTTGAAAATTCTCGTTTGCTGCCAGGAGCCGCCAGACGGGAGCGAAGTACTGGATTGGGTGTGTGACGAAGATTCCGAGGCGGATCGGGGGTTGTTCCATAAAGCGTCAGCTTTCATGCCGCGCCAGTGTCCTCGCTATGCGCGGGGCCGTCTGGCCATCCCACATGGGAATGGTGCATTTCTTCCGGCAAGGGGCGCGCATGACCCTCTCGAACCCCGCTTTTATGGCCATTCCGCTCGCAGGAATGAGTCGATTCGTGCCTCGGGTTACTGTGACCGGTCTCTCGGTATTCGGGCGCACGGTGAGGCAGGGAACGCCGAGGTAGCTGGTCTCCTCCTGGATGCCGCCGGAATCGGTCAAGACGACACGCGCGGAATCCGTGAGGGCCAGGAAATCCATGTACCCCAGCGGTTCCAGGAGGCGGACGTCGCCGGCGGATCGCTCGAAGTGGTACGCCTGGATGACCTTCCGAGTCCTGGGGTGAACGGGGAAGACAACCGGTATCCGTTTCGCCATCCCGGCAAGGGCCGACAGGATCACCTTGAGCGTGGCGGGCTCGTCGACGTTGTCGGGCCGGTGAAGCGTCACGAGAACGAATGATTCGCGCGACAGGCCGAGTTTCCTGATCACGAGGCTCCGTCTTGCCGCCGGGAGCAGGCGCACGAGCGAATCGATCATCACATTTCCGACAAGTCGGACGCGCGACTTTGCGATTCCCTCGTGGGCGAGGTTTCGGTTGGCGTCCATCGACGGCGTCAGCAGCAGGTTGCTAAGCCGGTCTGTAAGGACACGGTTAACTTCCTCGGGCATCGACCAGTCGCCGGACCGGAGCCCTGCTTCCACATGCACCACCTTCACGCCGAGCTTCGCGGCGACGAGGGCGCAGGCGAGCGTGGAATTGACGTCGCCGACCACCAGCAACCAGTCCGGCCTGTGCCTGAGGAGAACCGGCTCGAACCGCTGCATCACGCGCGCTGTCTGGTCCGCGTGAGTTCCTGAGCCCACGCCGAGCGTTTCATCGGCCGCCGGCATCCCGAGCTGTTCGAAAAAGACTTCCGACATGTTACGGTCGTAGTGCTGCCCGGTGTGGACGAGAATCTGCCTGAACTCCCCCCGGAGCTTCGCCATCGCGGCCATGATCGGCGCGACCTTCATGAAGTTGGGGCGAGCGCCCACGATGTGCATGATCCTCACGGGCGTCATTTCCCCGAGGATACCAAGGGGATACGGTGGCGGAAATCACCGCCCCGGGCGACGCCCTGCAAGATCTCGAGGTAGCGGCTGGCCATCTTCGCGCGGTCGTAGTGCGCCAAGACAAAGCTACGCCCTCGACGGCCCATCTCGTCGAGGCGTTCGCGATTCGTCGCGACATCCGCCACCGCGGCCGCCAGCGCCGCCGGATCCTCCGGCGCCACGAACACTCCGGCGCCCGCCGACTCGACCAGCCGGCGCGCCTCGCCGTCCACAGTGAGGATGATCCCGCGCTCCATGCCGAGGCATTCGAAAATCTTCGAGGGCAGCACGCCCTGGAACAGCGGAGTATTGCGAAGCGTGACCAACCCGACGTCGCTGGCGGCGTAGAGCAGGCGGACGTGTTCCTTGTCCTGCTGGTCGATGAACTGGACGTTGGTGAGGTTCTCCCGGGCGGCCTGGGCTTTGAGGCTCTCCTTTTCGGCCCCTTCGCCCACCAGCACGAACAGGATGTCACGCTTCGACTCGAGGCGCTTCGCCGCCTGCAGCACCGAACCCAGCGCGTGCGCCATGCCGTGAGTGCCCAGGTACATCGCGACGAAGCGGTCCCCCCAGCCGTACTTCTCGCGCGCCGCGTTCGCGCGGGGTCCGGGGACGAAGAGATTCGGGTCCACGCCGTTGGGGACGACCTGCATTGATTCCACAGGCAGTCCATAGCGCGCGTGGATTTCATCGCGGTAGCCGTGGCCGACGGTGACGACCTGGTCGGCGTTGCGGTACAGGAAGGAAGCCACACCGCGCAGCGTTCGGATGATCACGTTTTCGTCCATGGCGCCGACGGCCATGATGGACTCGGGCCAGAGGTCGCGGACTTCGAACACGAACGGTGCATTGAAGCGGCGGGCCACGGCGTATCCGGCGCAGCCGCAAAGAAGTTGCGGCGACGTGGCGATCACGACGTCGGGTCGCTTCGCACGAACGGCCCCGATCACCGCAGCGGACAGCATGAACGACGCGTACGAGGCCATCCGCTTCACGGTGCCTCTGTTCGGCGTCGCCCAGACGTAGCTCCGGATGACGTCAATCCCGTCAATCCGTTCGCGACGCGTGAAGCGGCCGCGGTCCTGCGGCGCGAGGACGCCGGTCGGATGGTGAGCGAACCCTGTCAGCACGGTTACGTCCTGCCCGAGGCGCACCCATTCACGCGACAGCTCGTGGACTCGGGCAGCCGGCGCGCCCATCTCGGGAGGGAAGTACTGGGAGACGTACAGGATGCGTAGCCGCGAGGACTGCCTCATTCGACGACCGTCACGATCTGTGCAGGCAATCGCGAAGCTGCCAGGTTCCAGCACAGGCGCGTAGTTTCGATTTCCAGGCCGTATTCCGGGTGGCAGGCGCGCTTCTCCGCAGTCAACGCCATTCCAGCGGGTGCATTCACGTGCACCGAAACGCGCGCCCCCTCCATCGAAAGGCGCCATCCCCCGGGGGCCGCTTCCGCCTGCCAGCCCGGTGCTAGGAGCCACCCGCCGTTCAGCGCGTGGCTTCCTTGGCCTTCGACGAGATCCGTAACTTTCAAGATACGATCGCCCGTGACGGTGACTGTGCGGGAGTGCTTCGGCCTGCCCGGGAGCGTTGAGTAGCCGTCGTGGGCGGCGGAAGCAAAAAGCCCGTCCGCGGAGAAGTCGGCGCGCACGTCCAGCGGGTAGGCGCGGCGGCCGACACGGAAAATGTGCCAGACCTCGCTCGAGTCTCTGTCGTCGATGCAGACCGTGTTGTGGGCCGCGGTGGAGCGGTCGTAGCGGCGGCGCGCGTCGTTGTCGTAGGAGAAGGAGCCTGGATCTATGAAGAGTCGATGGCCCGCGAACGAGGCCTCCAGCGAGAGGGTGTCGGCGTGCGCATGCCCCGGCTGGTAGTCGGGACCGATCGGCCCGACATCGAAGAATACCGTCCATGGGTCCCCCTGCCACGCAACCAGGCCCGTGTCCCTGAAGCGCCGCCCTCCATGGCGCTTCGCCGGGCTGACCGTTCCCGAGACGACAGCCACAGCGATGATTCCCGTGGCATCGCATGCGCCGTTGAATCCGCCGTCGTTGAACTGCGGAAACCTTCCATCCGGGTGCCTCATCCAGGCGATCCACTCCGCCATTTGCCCGATGGCGCGCTGGATTTTCGAGCGAGTCGCTTCGTCCCGGACCAGGAACCACAGCCGCAGCAGGTCTTCCATCACGTGGATGTGGTACATCGGACTGCGCTCGAAGTGCCCGCCGTCCGGAAGCACCTGCTCGTCAACCTGGCTGTCCGCAACGGCCGTCGCGGCCTGGAGCCAGCGCTCCGCAGCCGGACCCTTGAGGAACCTCCCGGCGCACGCGAGCCCCGCGGCATCCCGAAGCAGATGGTTGGCGCGAAGGTCCCATTCAACGTGGTCATCGAGGTATTCCGCCTGGGCCGCGAAGCTCTCGAGCGCCGACGCGTCCAGCACGTCGGGAGGCAGGCAGGCCCAGCAGAGGAGCCTAGTGGCAATGTCGTAACTGTTCCACGCGAAGTTCGCGAACCCCGGCGTCCCGGGCCGGCAGACGGCGATCCAGTCGCGGAGGAAGCGGTGCTGCTCGTCGGCCCCAAGGTCGAGCAGCCATCGGTGTCCGTGCAGGGTCGCCATCCAGAGGCGGTCCTTCGCCTGTTGGCGTCCGAGCCCCCAGTCGTCGCCGCCGGCAAAGCCACGCATTTCGTTAAGAAGCGTCAGCGCTCCCTCGTGCCAGCTCGAGGTCCCCTCGGGCCGCATCGCCGCAATTTCAGGACGTGGGAAAGTCGGGTCGAGCGCTAGCCCGGAAGTTCTGCCGTGCAGCCGGCCAGCCAGGTCGTAGCCGGGCTGCTCTTCCCGCTGCCGCAGCCGCCGATACTTCAGGCGCCACTTCAGTTGCGACAGCCACAAGTGGCGCACCGTTCGAAACGTCAGAAGGGCGTCCATTATGCGATCTCGAACGGAACGCCTTCGCGCAGGCTGCGCACGGCGAGGATGGCCGCGAGGCTGACGGCGCGCAGTTCTTCCCACGGAATGGGCGCCGGGCCGCCGGCGACGAGCGTCTTCGCGAACGCGTCGATCTCCGCGCGGTGACCCTTGTCTTGTGCACCGAGCCCGGTCTCCCTTTGCTTCCCGCCGACGCAGGTCATCAGGGTCTTGAAGTCCTCGATCACGGCGATCCTTCCGCCGCCGAGGACTTCGATACGCTCCTTGGGGTACGCCTTGTCGCCGCCCGCGAGGTAGCCGATGCTGCTGACTGTGCCATTGGTGTGGCGGAGAAGGAGGAAGCACTGATCGTCGCGGATCGAAGGGGCCGCGGGGCCGCCGATCGACTCCGCGAATACGCGCACGGGCGGAGAGCCCGCAAGGAACGTTGCGAGGTCGATCGCGTGGCACGCCTCGCCGATAATGCGCCCGCCCCCCGCCGCGTCGTCTTGCGTCCAGTGCTCGGCAGAGATTTCACCTGCGTTGAAGCGGATCGAGATCGTCAGGGGCGCCGTGACGCCTTTGAAGAATGCTTTCGCCTGGATCGCCGCCGGTGAAAACCGCCGGTTGAAGCCCACTGCAAGGAGTGGCGGCTGAGGGTGCGCGAGAAGGGCGTATTCAATCTCTTGGATCTCTTCGACCGTGAGCGCGAGGGGCTTCTCGACGAACACGTGCTTCCCCGCGCGAATCGACTTCACGACTTGCCGCGCGTGCTGGTCGTGCCGTGTGAGGATGAACACCGCCTTCATCTGCGGGTCAGCGAAGACCGCGTCCTCGTCGGTCGCGACCGCAGCAAACCCTAGTTTCTCAGCGCTGTTCGAGGCCGACATCCCGCCCGCGGAGCAGAGCACTAGAGGCTGAAGGCGAGGCTGCGCCTTGAGGGCAGGGAGGAGCACCATCCGCGCGAAATTCCCGGCGCCGAGGCATCCGATCCCGATCCGGCCTCCCGCCTCGGAGGCCTTCAGGACCACCTTGCGCGCGAGACGCGCGGGATCGACCTCCGGGTATTCGAGCAACATCCCAAGGTAAGGCTCGCTGCCCTTGGTAATCAGGTCGTACGCGTTTTCCGCATTCGCGATGCCGAAGCGATGCGAGATCAGCGGCGCGACGTCGAGCCTTCCGCTCTCCATGAGATCTAACACCGCCTGCATGTTGCGCTGCTCCGTCCACCGCACGTACGCCGCCGGGTAGTCGTGCCCGCCGTCCTCGTATCGCGTGTCGTACCGACCCGGCCCATACGAGCAGGACACGACGAACTCCGCTTCCTTGAAGTAATACGGCCGGCGCGGCAGGTTCAGGCCGACGGCCCCGACGGCGACGATGCGCCCTTTCTGGCGCACTGCCTCGCCGGCCAGTTCCACCGGCTCGTCAGACTTTGTGGATGCCGTAATGAGGACCGCATCGGCGCCGAGCCCGCCTGTCAGCGCTGCCACGTCGCGCGCACCGAGACCGGGCCGTGCTTCGTACGCGCCCAATTTCTTCGCCAGCTCGCACTTCGCGGCTTCCAGATCCGTCCCCAGGACGCGCACCCCGGCGGCCTTGAGGAGGCCGACGGTGAATTGCCCCACCAATCCGAGCCCGATCACGAACGCGGTCTCGCCGAGATGCAGCTGCGCCAGCCGCACGCCCTGAAGAGCGATGGCGCCGACGACGGTGAACGCCGCGTGTTCGTACGGGATCTTGTCGGGGATACGCGCGCAGAGGTTTTTCGCGACGCTCACCACTCCTGCATGCGGGCCGTTCGAAGCGACGCGGTCGCCCGGTTTGAACTCCTGCACCCCCGCTCCGCACGCCAGCACGACGCCTGCGGATGAATAGCCCATGGTCATCGGCTCGTCGAGCTTCTCCAGCACTTGACGGACCGTGCTGAAAAACCCTTCGTTCTTCAGCTTCTCGAGGACGCGACGCACGTGGTCAGGGCGTTCGCGCGCCTTGCCGATGAGCGACTTGCGCGCCAGCTCCATGATCATCTTTTCGGTGCCCGCGGAGATCAGCGAACACACGTTGGCGATCAGTACCTGCCCGGGCCGCGCGACCGGATCAGGGACCGTGGTCACCCGCAACTGGCCGTTCCGGATGTTCTGCAGGACCTGCTGCATTCGCCTCCGCTTCCGCTACGCCTGTCGCTGGTCGATGAACTCGCGCGCCCACAGCTCGATCACGAGCGCAGCCCACTGCAACATGTACAGGTCCACGCTGCCGTCCTGGCTGCGTTTCCGCGCCTCGTTCAGCCCTGCGAAATCGAACCACCCGCGGCGCTTGACCGACGCTTCCGACATCACGTCGTTCCAGAGCGTCCCAAGATCATAGCGCAGCCACTTGCGGTAGGGCGCCCCAAAACCCGCCTTGGGGCGGCGGATGATCTTCTCCGGCACAAGCCCCCGCGCCGCCAGCCGCATGATCCGCTTCGTCCCGCGGCTGTTGAACTTCCACTTTGCGGGATACCCCGTCGCGGTGTCCAGGAGGTCGAGATCGAGAAGCGGCACCCGCGCTTCCATGCCGACGGCCATCCCCATCTTGTCCGTGTACAACAGGTTGTGGTTCGGAAGGTATGCCATGAGGTCGCGGTAAAGGAACGCATCGTCCTGCGGCAGACCGCTGGCCTCCATGAGCGCGAGGTCCGTGTCGATCGACTGCCTCCCGGCCAGCGTGGCCCGTGCTTCAGCGCTGAGAACCTGCCCGATGTCCGCATCGGCAGTCGAGGAACAATACGCGAGGAAGCGTTCGCGCGCGTCCATTCCGGCCGCGGCCAGCACACGTTTCCCGCGCCTCATCATCCCGCCGGCGCGGCCTTCGCGCGAGCCCGGCAGGAGCCCCGCGCCCCTCGCAATTCCGCGTCTCAGCGCGCCTGGCAGAGCCTCCATCCACTGGGTCCCGGCGATGGCGCGGTACCGGGGATATCCTCCGAACAATTCATCGGCCCCCTGTCCCGACAGCATGACCACCATGCCGTCTTCACGGGCGCGCTGGCTGACCAGGAACGCTGCAATGATCGCCGGGTCGGCGATCGGCTCGTCGCAGTGCCGGAGCAGGCGGGGGAGCAGCGACGCGACCTCGGGCTTGATCTCGATTTCGGTGTGTTTCAGCCCCAGCGCTGCCGCCATCTCCTGTGCAAACGGCGCGTCGTCGTCGAACTGGTCGAGCGTGTTTTCGCTTCGTGGATACGTAATGGTGTAAGAGCGCAGCGCGGTCTCGGAAGCCGCGCAGGCTGCGACCAGGCTGCTGTCCAGCCCGCCACTCAGGAACAAGCCGACGGGTACATCCGAGACCATCTGTCGCCGTGTCGCCGCCTTGAACTTTGCGCGAAGCGCCTCGGCGGCTTCGTCCATCGACTGTTCGCAATGGGCGGTGAATGGCCGCCAGTAGGATTGCACGTCGATCGTTCGCGTGGACGCGTGCCATTTGAGGAAGGCGCCGGGCTCGAGCCGCTGGATTCCCGTGAAGGCCGTGTGCGTTCCGCTGGAGTGCCCCCGCGCCAGGTGCTCCTGAAGGGCCGCGAAGTTCGGCTCGCGAGCAACCTGATGGTGTGCGAAGAGCGCCTTGATCTCGCTCGCGAACAGCAATGTCCCTGGCTGCGGCTGCGCGTAGTAGAGCGGTTTGACGCCGACCTGGTCGCGGGCCAGCAGCAACTCTCGCTCTTGCCGGTCCCAGAGCGCGAACGCGAACATGCCGTTCAGTCGTGCCAGGAAAGAAGTGCCGTGTCGCGCGACTCCCTCGAGCAGGACCTCCGTGTCGCCAGCGGACCGGAAAGTCGCAGCCGCGCGGATGAGCTCCTCGCGCAGGTCCCTGAAGTTGTAGATCTCGCCGTTGTAGACGAGCACGAATCGGCCGCTGGCCGAGGTCATGGGTTGCGCGGCCGCCGACGTGAGATCCAGCACAGCCAGCCTCACGTGCGCAAGAAGCACTTCCGCGGGAGGATCCTCGAAAACGCCGCTTCCGTCCGGCCCGCGGTGGGCCTGCGCCACGTTCATGCGCGGCCCCAGCCCGGGTACATGGGCGCCCACGAATCCGGAGATGCCGCACATCAGCGCTGCTCCCGCTTCACTTGGTCGCCTCGACCAGCATGAACAGGCCGCGCCCCGGGAACAGGAGACGCAGAATCGGGCGCGGCCAAAGAACTCTGGCGAGCGACAGCAGACACCCCCGATGTCGCTGTCCCGCGCCGGATTCCAGCAGGTCGCCGTGGGTGAGCACCGTTGAGATCTTCACGCCGGAGAATTGCCGGAAGAGTTCGCCCGCCTCGCGCTTCGTGTAGGCCTTCGTCCCCGGGCTTTCGAGGTGCGACGAATAGATCGACTTCAGGCTTCGCCAGGGATTTCCCCTCAGGAGCGCGTACCGCAGCCAGAGCATGGTCCCGACGAGCGAATGCTTGTGGTAGATCATGATGCGCGCTTTGCCCCCGGGCCTGAGGACTCGCAGAGCTTCATCGACGGCCCGCGCCGTGTTCGGGCTGTGGTGCAGAACTCCCCACGAGTACACGACATCGAAGGTGCCATCAGGAAAGGGAAGTGCTTCGGCGTCGCCGACGCGCAGCTCCGATTTCAGGCCGAACAGGTCAAACCTCTTCCGGGTGTGTACTACCGCGCGTTCCGTCAGGTCAATTCCGGTCAGCCGCGCTCCGGCCTGTGCGAATCGCTGGTGGTCGGCGCCAAGACCGATGCCGATCTCAAGGACGTCGCGGTCCCTGCACTCCGGGAATTTCGCGAACGGCTCAATGTACGGCTCGAGAGCGTAGCGTTTTTCCAGTTGAGCGACGTACCCGGCCTTGTCGGCGGCATCGAGGAGCAGCTGCTCCCCGCAGGAGGCCTCGTTCCAGAAGTCGTGAACTTGTTTCTTCGGATCGGTCACGTTCGAAGTCCTTCCGTTCCCCGGCCGCCCAGGAGGTGCCCTGCGAGAGTTTCGGCGAGGCAGAGCATCGTAAATGTCGGGTTGGCCGTTCCCGCGCTCGGTAGCACCCCTGTGCTGACGACCCACAGATTCCGGGCACCCCAGGCTTTCAGGTTGAAGTCCACCACCGCACCGGGATCATTTCCCATGCGACAGGTCCCGACCGGATGGTACGAATCGTGTGGCTTTGACGACGCATCGCCGATGCCCCTGGGGATCAATCCGGGCAGGCCGGCCTTCGTGCCGGGCCACTTCGACAGAATTCGGTCGGCCGTGGCCCGGATGTTGTCCGTGTCGTTCGCGCGAATTTTCCAGTTCACCACGGCGCGCTGGCGGCCGAATCTATCCCGCTCATCGGCCAGTCCTACGCGATTGTCGAGGCAGGGTTCCTGTTCGATGTCGAGTTGCAGATGAGACCGTGTCCCACGGGGCACATGGAGCCGGGAGCGCAGGTATCTCGCGCCCGCCAGGGACATGAGTCCGCCGACGCCGGCCACCAATTGTGCGCCCGAAACGGCGGGCCAACGGCGTGCCTGAATTGAACCGAGCACCTGCTTGGCGAGGAGGAAGCCCGGATCTGTGTTTTCGAAGATGAAATGAGCGAATGCCCGGGGAGCCGATGCCGGCGAATCCTTCTCAAGGAGGCGGAAACTGCGCATCCAGCTACCTTTGAAGCGCGGGGCGAAGAGGTTCACCGCAGTGTCGAGGCCCGTTTCCTCGACGTCCGCGATGGAGGCTGATAGGTGATCGGAGAGGGAACAACCGACTTCCGCGGAGTGCCTTACAACGGGTCGCGCCGCCGTCGCATTCATTTCCAGCAGGATTCTCGCGCACTCGATGGCTCCCGCTGCGAGGACAAACCGACCCGCCGTGACGACGAGCCGGTTTCCGTTCGAAGCCTTGGCTTCGAGTTCCACCAGCGCGGTTCCGCCGGATTCGCTCCCTTCCTCGATTCTCCACGAACAGCAGACGGCGTTTGTATACACCTGTAGCCGGGAACGGGAGGGAGACTTTCCCTTGAGGAGGAAGGCCAGGTTCTTGCGGCGCGCGGGAAGGAAGAGGCTCGCCTGTGAACCGAATCCTGCCGCATTCAGTTCTGTTCCTGCGAGGCCGAGCTTGTCGATCGCAAATTCGACAAACCGCGGCGGCCCTGCGAAACCCAGGGTCTTCATGACCCTGTCCGAATTCTCGGTGGTCGCCCGGAGAATCTCCTGCCACGCGGACCGGTTCAGGTTCTTCGGGTCGCGAGAGTCTCCGTTCGAATGCGGGATCAGCAAGCCACCCCAGCGTGAAGTTGTTCCGCCCAGGCCAAAGGCCCGGCCTTCCGTCGCGCCCCGATAGGTGTCGCCCGGAAACAGGGCCTCAAACCCCACTTCCGCCGCTGTTCCACAAACGAGGCCGCCCGCCTCGAGTAGGACGACCTCGACTCCCCGGGAGGCCAACTGGACTCCCAGGTAAATCCCGGCCGCCCCGGCGCCGACAATGGCGACGCTGCATTTCACTTCGAGCTTCGTCTTGCCCGTCGTGAGCAGGTCGATGGCTGGATCTGCGCTCATCCTGCGATCGCCGCAAGGCCGGCCACGCGTTCCCGCTTTCGAGTCGACACAAGAACAGCCCCGCCCGTGTTTCGTTGAAGCGCCCACCGAAGCGCTGCTTCTGCCTTGGCAGGGCGATCGGCCGAGGGAATCCCGGAGAGGTATCCGTACGTGAACTGCAGCTTCCGCCCGTGCTTCAGGACGAGGTCTGCCTCATTGCGATCTCGGCTGTCCTGTGATTGAAGGATCATGGCGAGCGGGTGACAGGAGGTGAGCCAACCGTCCAAGGCGTCCCTCAATCCCGCAAGACCCCAGTGCAGAAGCTTTCCCTTAGACTTTTCTCTTTCGAGCCAGGCCAGGAATTCCTGCGCGGGAACCAGGCCCGGCTCGGGCTCGTGCAGGAACACAACATCGACATGGTCGGTGCGCAATCGCTTCAGGCTTTCGTTCAGGCTTCGCTCCGCTGCCTGGACGCTCCAGTCAACGACAGGTGCCGAGAGTTGCGGCGCCAGCTTGCCGAGCGCTTTTCTCACGTAGACCCCGGGAGAGCCGAAGGATCCGTCGCCGGGCGCGTAAAGCCCAACTTTGGTCGCCACCGTGACCCGGTCTCGCCGTCCGTGAAGGAGGTGACCCAGATCCGATTCGGCCATGCCAAAACCGTAGTAGGGCGAAGTGTCGAAGTGCGTAAATCCCGCGTCAAAGGCCGCTTCAAGGAGACGGATTCGCTGGGGCCGGCTGTGAACATGGTGGAGTTGGGCGGTCCCGAACCCGAGGCGCGACACCTGGAGCGCAGTATTCTCGAGCTGGACGCGCCTCATCAGGGTTTCCTTACCGCCAGGATGTGGCTTGTGTCCGGCCAGGTGAACCGGAACCCGGCGGCCCTGAGCAAGTTCTCGATTTCCCGGGGAGCGCCCGCCTGGCCGATCCCTTCCAGGATGCCGAAGTGTACTTCAATTCCTATCACGCGAAGACGCGGGTCAGCCAGCAGTTTCGGCATTCCCTTCAGGACTTCCAGCTCCAGACCCTCGACGTCGATCTTCATCACGGCGGGGGCGGTGGCCGATTCATCCGCCACGAGACTGTCGCCAGCGCGGATCGGGACCACGGTTCCTCCGGAACTGTTCCCGGTGACCCGGCTCGACGCTCCCAGGTCGTCGGAGCCCTGTTGGAAAGAACAGGTGCCGTCCTGTTTGCCGAGTCCGCACGGCAGAAGCCGGATATGGCCCTGCCCAGAGCACGCCGCCGAAAGGCGAGAGAAGTTGACGGGGCTCGGTTCGAAGGCGAAGACCCTTCCTCCTGTGCCGGTGCGCTCCCCGAATAGCCGGGTGTAATAACCCACGTTGGCGCCAACGTCCCAGAGGCAGTCCCCGGCCTTGATTGCGGCCGACAGCTCTCTTTCGTAGGCGGCCTCGTATCCGGCCGAGAACTTCGATGCGATCCACCGGTTCAGGCCGAGTTTCCGGGAGACGCTCCGCAGTGCCACCAGGATTGTGTTTGTACGCCAACTCATGCTGACCTACCTCAACGGTTCATCAATGCGAACCCATTCAGGCGGCGGTGCTTCGGACCCCGATAGCCATTCATACGTCTTCCGCATTCTTCCCGCGATGGAATTCCAGCCGTGCTCGGCAAGCATCCAGTCTCTTCCCATGCCGCCCATCCGCGCCAACCGTTCTGGCGGTGTTGCGAGCGCCGTCTCGACGCCTGCCACGAGCGGATCGAGGCCGTCCTCTACCCACCAGCCTGCCTCTCTTCGCGGTAGGTCGGCCCAGGGCGCGCCCTTCGTCACAAGTGCCGGCGTCCCGGCGGACAGCGCCTCCGCCACGGTTATGCCAAAATTCTCGGAATGGGTCGGCAGAACAAAAAGGTCCGAATCCCGGTAGGCCTGCAGTTTCGCCGGTCCGTTGAGTTCGCCGACAAACTCGAAGCGCTTCAGATGCAGCGTCCTCGACAGCGCTCGCAGCTCGTCCAGATACCCGGTCGAGCCTTCATACCCCCTGTCGCTCCCGGCGATGAGCAATCTCCAGTCCGGGAAGCGTTCCTGGATTGCCGCCCAGGCGCGCAGCAATGTGTCCAGGCCCTTCACCGGGTGGATTCGGCCGAGGAAGAGCATCGTCCGGATTTCGCGAGGGACTTTCGGCAGGAATTCAGGCACATCGATTCCATTGGGAATGACGGCCACCGGTTGCCGAAACCCCAGTTTCCGGATGTCACGGCACTCGGATTCCGCGGTGGCATGGAAGAGAGCGGTCGCCTTGACCGCGGGGCGCTGGAACATCGGCCAGAAGACTCGCTTTGCCGAAGATCCGTGCTTCATGGCCCATTCCGAAAACGCGCCACGGGGAGAAACCACGAGGGGCACGTTTCCTTTCCGAGCCAGGCGCCCCGGGTACACGGCATTCATCTGCCACATCCCGTGGTTGTGAAGGATGTCCGCGTTCCGGGAAAGAACCTGATCCTCCAGCCAGCGTTTCATTTCGGGTGAACGACCGAGCCTTCGCGGTCCGACTCCCAGCGGGAAGGTTTTCACGAACGGCAGCCCGGGGGGAACGGGTCCCAGTGCCAGGGTCGCCAGGCGGACATCGTCACCGTCTTCGATCAGCGCCTGGCAAAGCCGGGTCACAGAGTAAGAAGGCCCGCTGGCCTCTTCGGAGATACCCGGAACAATGTGGATTACACGCACGCGCCGGCCTCCGTGGCCCTGGTAGCGGCTTTTTCCTGCGGAACAGGTTCCCGGATGATTAGCGCCTCCCGAAGGCCCGGCTAGTCGTACTGCTTGACCCTTGGATCCGGCTGACCGCGCCGGGCCGGCCTCTCCGCGGGCCCACGCCCGCGGAGGCGCATCTCAAGCAGCTTGTATTCCCAGGCGCGATACAGGTCGGTCCTCAGCCGCGCCCAGATCCAGCCGACGCGGCCCGCCCTCCACGCGCCGCATAGCACCAGGTGGTAGAGGAACATGAGGAAGTACCGGCCAGGGATCCACCAGAAATACCGCCGCTGCCAGGTACCCGGCACGGGCCCCTTCGCCGCGCGTCGTTCGAACTGAGCCCGGGCCTCGGCCGTCGTGTAGGCGTTTTGTTTTTCAAACCAGTGGTGCAAGTCCGGGCTGTCGTGGTGCTCTAGATCCCCACTTACGGCAACGACGCGGCCCTGCACCACAGGCTGTTCATTCACCGTCACTTCCGTGAACCGGCACCGCCCGGTACGCCAGGCCCTCAGGATCGACTGCCTAGCCGGCAGCGGGCGGCCCATGAACCACAGCCGCCGCTTAAAGCGGATCCCCTCCGTCTCCGGCGATTTCATCGCCGCCGCGATCGACGCTTTCAACGCCGGCGTCAGGCGCTCGTCCGGGTCCAGCTTCATCGTCCAGGGAGCGGTAATCGGAAGTTCGCGAAGGGCAAAGTTCCACTGGTCGCCAAAGTCGCGGAATCGCCGCTGAACGACGTGCACTCCGTGCTTCAGAGCAATGTCCACGGTCTCGTCTTCGCTGTAGCTGTCGACCAGGAAAATCTCCTGCGCCCAGCCTGCCAGGTGCTCAAGGACCCCCTCGAGGTTGTGACCCTCGTTCAGCGAAATCAGCACCACTGCCAGCGGCACTTCGCCGCAGGTCTGCTTTCCGCCAGGGTTGTCCTCAGCACTCATGAGCCTTCCCTCACGCTTCCGGATTCCTGCGTCCGGACAAACCACTCAGGGAATCCCGCACGACTCGCCGGGACCACTCCCGGCTGTCCGATCCCGGCGACCTCGTAACCGCATCACCTCCGAGCCAACGCCCCAACGGGATCCCGAATCCCGTCTTCGGGCGCTTCAGCACCTCGACGGGCAGACCCCGGGACGGCGACCCGGCCAGCAGCGACTTGCCCGGGAATCTCCCGAAGCTCGCAAGAAGCGGCTGTAGCTCTCGCAGAAGCCATGTATCCACCAGGGGAGTGCGCAGTTCGACGCCGTGAGCCATGCTCGCCCAGTCGCTGTCGCGCAGAAGCTGGTTCCGCAGGTAAGTCGTGGATTCTATCTGTCCCAGGGCCAGCCGTAGGTCATCCGGAAGCGGCCCGCTCATCTCCTCGACCCATCGCCCCGGGCTGAAGTCGCGCAGCGCCTGGTGCGCCAGATCATCTCCCATGAGAGCGGTCAATTCCTCAGGGCTGAACAGCCCCCGACTGAGCCACCAGGCGCCAGCGATCGTCCGCGCTCCTTCGGGCAGTTGGCTCCACCGCCGATTGCCGCTTCGCCTGGCCTTTAGCCCGGCTGCCGCGCGCGCTACCGACATGGCCCCAGGAACTAGCGAAAGCTTCCGCCACGTGGAGACCAGGCGGGGGAGCTTTCGAAACGTGGAGTACCCCTGGAAGAGTTCGTCTCCTCCGATTCCAGACACCACGACTTTCAGCCCCAGTTCCGCGGCTGCCTTGGCGGCGTACCAGGTGTTGATCCCGTCAATGCTCGGTTGGTCGATCGCCTCAAGAATGCGCGGAAGATCGGCGTCAAATTCTCCACGCGTTATTACCCTGACATGGTGTTCGAGGCCCAGGTGCTTCGCGACAAGTGCCGCCGCTGGGGCTTCGTCCTCGTCTCGTCCGGCAAATTCCCGAAATGCGATCGTCACACCCTTGATCGACCCGGCGCACGCATCCTGAATTAACCCGGCCAGTGCCCCTGAATCGATGCCTCCAGAGAGGAATACACCCACCGGGACGTCCGAGACAAGATGGGCCTTCACTGAAGCGAGAACAGACTGGCGGACACTCTCACACACCTCGGCGTTTGCTCGCTTCGGGCCGGGCGCTTCACGCCAGGCGGCGCCGATGTCCCACCACTGGCGTGGCGTCTCAACGCGCCCGTTCTCTATCCAGGCGAAGTACCCCGCAGGCAGGTGAACAATGTCGCGGTACCACGTACGAGGCTCAGGCACGTTTCCAAGCAGCCAGAAGCCGGCCTGCCCCCGGGCGTCGGGTGCCGCGGAAACTTTGCCGGAATCGAGCAGGGCTTTGACCTGTGAAGCGAGCAAAGCTCCTTCGGGAGTCTGTGCGTAGTACAGCGGCTTGATGCCGTAGGCATCCCGCGCTGCAAACCCACGCTTCGCAATCCGGTCCCAGATGACGAACGCGAACATCCCCCGGAGGCGCGAGAGCATTGCTTCGCCTTCCGCGGCAAACATGGCCAACAGCACCTCCGTGTCCGAGGTGGTGCGGAACGCCGTTCCCATTTCCTCGAGGTCGCGCCGAAGTTCGCGAAAGTTGTAAATCTCACCGTTGAAGACGATGGCGTGCCTGCCGCACGCGGAGACCATCGGCTGGTGCGATCTCGGGTCGGGATCGAGAATCGAGAGGCGGCGATGCCCCAGCACAACTCCTGCGTCCTGCCACACTCCCTCCGCGTCGGGGCCACGGCGATTCATCCGGTCCATAGCCGGCTTTACGTCCTCCGAGCGGAAAGACCGCCCAGGGATAGGGAAGGCGCCGACAAGTCCGCACATGTCAGCGCCCCCCTGCTTTTCGCGCCAGGAGATCCCAGACTTCTAGGAAGGGCCGCCCCGCGACCTCCGAGGCGTAGCGCGCCTCGATCGTCTGGCGCGCTCGCAGGCCCATCGCCCGATTCAGCACAGCGTCGCCGCGCAGCTGTGTAATCCGCTCCGCCAGGGCTCCAGCATCGTTCCGAGGCACCAGAAATCCGTCCGCTCCGTCCGTGATGATCCCGTCCGGTCCCCCACTTAGTGTGGACACTACCGGGACGCCGCAAGCCATCGATTCCAGAATCACGACGCCTAGTCCTTCTTCGTCCGAAGGAAGCACGAAGAGGCCGGCCTGCTGGTAGAGCGCGATCAGCGCTTCTTCGGAAGGGCGGTTGACGAACTCTATCCGGTCACGGACGCCAAGCGCCGTGGCCTGCTCCCAGAACGAATCGGGCGGGCCGGCCTGGCCGGCCAGCACGAGCTTCAATCCCTGTCGGTCCTCCGGCGACATTCGCGCGAACGCTTCCAGCAGGAGCCCTACATTCTTGCGCGTGTCGTCCAATCGGCCGACGCAGAGTATTGGGGCACCTCGCCCGGCACTTCGATCGCCATTCGGTCGGAACTTTCCCGCGTCGATCCCCGGCGGGGCGTACCGGAGGTCCACTTGGCGTCCTGAGTTGATCTTGCGCGCGTATTCCAGCATCCATGGATTTTCGACCTGGATCGCCGCCACGGATTTCAGAGCGCGATCGTCGAGCTTGTCCGTGAAGCGGGTCATTCTTCTACGCCACCATTCTTTCAGCCCACCCTGCTTGGAGTGCTGGCGCCTGCGTTCGACGACCGCGCGTGTGGCGCATTGGAGGGATACCGGCTTTCCGAGGTCGCACACGGCGCACGCCCAGGCCGGCGACCCGCAGACGACTTGCAAGATGTCGCAGTCGGCCAGGAGCCTGGCGAGGACTTTTCGCGGGTTATAGCGCTGGAACTCTATCTCTCCGGCCACGGCGCCGACATGGTCGACCGGCAGGCCCTCCCACGTCTGAGGCGTCGAAACCGGGCCCCGCCACCAGCTTGATGGTCGCGTAATGCGGGAATGAGTGGCGTCTCCGGAAGAAGTAGCCAGAGAGATGAGCTTGAGTTCGTACAACCCGGTTTCACGGATTGTGTCTTTCAGGAACCGGGCGACTGCGGGTACGCCGCCGCCCCCAGCCAGGTCAGGCACGATCAGCGCAATAGTAGTTCGTTGGCCGGAGCGGCTCACGAACGCCTCAGCACGAAGACCATGTTCGGGGTGAGGACAGGTCTCCCGCCACCCATCAAAACGCGCGAGATGAGGGGGTAGAGCACGCTTCGCGCTGCCCGGACCATCATCCGTCGGATCGCCCCTAGGCAACCGGCGCCGTTCAAGGGAAACGCAGGCTCCCGTGTTGTGACATCGGCGAATCCGGCCGCCATCGCGAGCTGCAGGATGGCGGAGCTTCCAAACGCGGTCCTGTGCGTCAGATCTCCGTGCTGAATCGCCCTGGAAAACGGACTGTCACCCGAAGGAACGCGGCCAATCAGGCGTCCCCCGGGCCGAAGGCACGCCTTCAGGTCGGCCAGCAAAACACGAAGTTGATTCACCTCGATGTGCTCGAACACGTCGAAGGCGACGATCAAGTCGATTGTCCCGGCCCCGGCCTGCGCCGCTAGGAGCGATTCGTGGTCGAGAACCCTGATCCCCGCCTCTCGCCCGAGAGCCTGCAACTCGGGGATAACTTCGGTGCCCGCATAGTCGGCTCCATTCTTGCGAGCCCACTGCGCGAAACCGCCGTTTCCGAAGCCAATCTCTACCACACGTTTCCCTGCCAGAGCACCCGCTCCCGACTTGGTGAGCTCCGCGTCAAAGTACGCCCCTTCCTCAGGACGGATTTCGCCAAATCGCGCCGCTTCCCACGATTTCCACTCACGATACCCTCGGTATCCAGGTTCACTCATCGCTTCTCCCTGTCTTTACCATCACCCTCGCGCTCCTGCGCGGTGAGGGGAGCCTGCAGGCGCCACCAGTATTCGCCATCTCGAGGACATCCCCATCAAGGTAAGCGCTGCAAGGACGAACACCAGGGTTCCGGCGACGTCCGCCAGCCACCAGCCGTCGACTCGGAGTGCAACGTGGATTGCCTTGAATACGAGGGGAAACATGATGAAGGCCCGGTTTTTCAGGACGGGTTTCGCGATGTTCGCGTACACGCGCAACGCCATGCCGAAGGAGATCGAGGTGAAGAGGAACCCGAGCCAGCCGAGGTTGTAGTATCCGTCGATGAATACGCCCGTGCCGGTCGACGTTGTCCGAATACCCGCAACCTTCTCATTGAAGTCGACTCCCGAAATGGTCATCTCCGGTTTTTCCGGGTAAAGAAATCGGGGCATCACAATCCAGGGCAATCGAGCAAAGTCATCACCTCCCAGACCGCAATCGTACATGTCGATCGCGGCCTGCTGAGGCGAGAGGTAGCACAGGCGCACCCACCATCCGCTCGGAATCGGGTCATCACTCGTCGCTGACTCCCCGCCCTGGTAGAAGCGGAGAACGATGTCGCGCCGCTCCAGCAGCCCCGCCGGTGAGGGCTCGCCTCCGCGCCGGGCTGCAAGCTCCGCTCGTCCGAAAGTAACGATGGGAGCGATGACCCCGTAAAGCGCGCTTGCGGTCAAGCCCGCTACTATCAGGTTGCGCAGTCTCCGTGTCGCCAGGTAGTCGCCAAGTCCAGCAGCCATCAAGGCGAGGAGGCTTGCGTTCTTGTTGAACTGCAACAGTCCGGTTGCAACCTCAAGAAGGAGCAGCACTATTGCCGCCAGCCCGATCCACAGGGGGCCCGACTTTCTGTTGGCCCACCCCACCATGATGGCGATCACGATAAGGTTGTCGAGCTGTCGGATGATGCCGGAGGGCGCGTTGAGCGTCAGCGCGAGGTCGAACGGCAGAACAAGTGCATACTTTGCCGTCGCACCGACAACGGCGAACATCAGGAACACGACCGTCGGGGATACCTGGGACCAGGACCGACTGACTCTCTCGGCGAAGCGCTCGACAAAACAGAAACGGGTCAGTTCGTAAACGAGCCCTGCCAGCCCAAATCCCACGAAATTCATTCCCGTCAACCTGACGGCGTCCCCTGCGCTGATCGGGTACCACGAGCGGGAGTACTCGCTCGCATCCACAGGCCCGAACGGGTGGATCAAGGGACCGAACATGAAGTAGACGCCCGTCGAGATCGCAGCGAAGACTCCAATTTCCTGGAGCACGCTCGCCGGAGCGGCTCTCCAGGTCCTGTGGACAAGCAGGGCGATCGGCGCCAGCCCGGCCATGCAAAAGGGCACGAGTGTCCACCACGCTTCGTGCCCTACAAACTCAGCCGAAAGCATCGCAATCCAACCCAGCAGGACCTGCCCGCCGTAGACGTACAACGGTAGGGTCGTGGACCTCTTTTGGACGCTCCCCGGTACACGGGTGGGATCCAGTTCCGCCCCGTGCTGCAGTCGCTGGTGCGTTTTCACCGGAATTGATTCAGAGGATATCATGTCGCAACAGCCACGTTCGAAGTCGCGAACTTCATGTTCAGCCCGAGCCCGCGAAGCGGATGTCCCTCCCGGACGAGCACATAGTTGTTCTCGAAAAAGCGATCCAGTTCGAAGTGCCAGTTGTCGTAGAACTCTATCTGTTGCCCGACCAGCTTGCCGAGGCTGTAGGGCTTACCCTCGATCAGGTCGAAGACATCCCGAAGGCACGCGTGATTAAGGTGCCATCGCCAGTTGTATTCGAATTGGAAAACATCGACCCGGCCGTCCCGCAAGAGGTTTGCCGCTCCTTTCAACACCAGCAGGTCGAATCCCTCGGTGTCGATCTTGACCATCGCAGCGGCTGCCAACCCTTCCGATTCGAAGAACAAGTCGAGGGTCGTCACCGGGACGGATTCCTTGCCCGGCCCGGACAGTGGATCGAGCGAGTTCGTGCCCGCCCCCTCTTTGTCGCCGTAAAACATGCGCTCACCCGGCCTGTCGGACATCGCCTGGGAATGGACCCTGACCCCGCTTTTCTCCCTGAATCGCGCCGACAGCAGGTTTCGCGTGGCTGTCGAGGGCTCGAAAGTGTGGATGCTCAGACTCCCCGGAGTCTGACCGATCTCGAGGGCTCGCGCGGTCCAGTCGCCCTTGTTCGCGCCGACATCGAGTAGTACTTGAGGCGACTTTGCGCCGGTCAGCATCTGCTTAAGCAGCCAGTACTCGCCATTGGAATTCGGGTCGTTCGGCACTTCGCCGCGCGCGAATGAGTACATCTTCCGCCCGAGGCGCCACAGCAGGCTTCGCGCACATCTGGGAAGCTGGCGTGGATTCATTCTCGGCGACCGGTCGAACGGATGGTCATCAGCTTCGACCCTTTGCCTCAGCCTGCCCGATTTCGGCGACGAGAGCGGCGGTCCGAACTTCCGCCGCGGAGGGCGGCATTGCTGCCGGCGGCGACGGGATACTGCTTTCGAGTCTTTCCTCCAAAGGCGCCGGCTGTTTGGCCGCCACTCGATTCACAACCCGCTCCATCAGCACGATTACGCCGACGAGAATCGCCGCCTGGATCATAAGGATGACGTCTTGCAGCATGTTCGACTTCGAGATCAGCACCGCCGAGGTCCCGAAAGCCATGGCGAGGAGGTACATGAACACCACGCATTGCCGGTGGCTGAAGCCGATCTGCATCAGGCGATGGTGAAAGTGGCGCTGGTCGCCCGCGAAGATGGAGGCCCGGACGCCGGCGCGGATCAGGATAACACTGGCGGTGTCGTAGAGCGGCACAGCGAAGGCGAGAACCGGGATCAGGAGCGGGAACAGCCACACCGTCCCTTCGCTCATGAACGTTGCGACCATGGTAGTGGCGCCGAGCGTGTAACCCAGGAACAGGCTGCCTGCGCTTCCCATGAATACCTTTGCCGGGTGCCAGTTGAAGACCAGAAATCCGCAGCAGGCGCCGCCGATGGCGAAGAAAAGGGAGGCGGAAGCGGCGTGGCCGGCGAGGAGCATTGTGATGCCGAGCAGGAAGGCGGAAATCGCCGCGAGCCCGGCGGCGAGGCCGTCAGCGCCGTCGATGAGATTGAAGGCGTTGGTGATGCCGACGAGCCAGACGACCGCGATGATGAAAGTCAGCCATGCCGGGAAGAACCCGAGTTCAGGGCGGATGCCCAGCGCGACCACGAGAGCGGCGATGGCAAACTGCGGGTAAATGCGCTGCCGGACCGTGAGTCCCTTCAGATCGTCGATCAGTCCGAGAGCGGCGATGAGCGCGCCGCCGATGAAGACGACCCCCAGGCGGAATTCGTTTCCCGACCAACCCTGGACTGAGCCCTGGAGGTCCGCGGTGAAGAGTTGGAGAAACTCGGGCTTGGCTCGCATCAGGGCGGCGCCTGCGAGGTGGAACCAGACGACCAGCGAGAGGGAGCCGACGATCGCGACTCCTCCAAGCAGGGGGACGGGGTTCTTATGGAGCGAGCGCTCGCCCGGGACGTCGATCGCGCCGCATCGGCGGGCGGCCCGCATACAGAGCGGAGTTAGCAGCAGGGCAAGCACGGCGGTGATGCCCGCGAAATAGAGGGCGAGGTAGATTCCTGTCTGTGGGCTCACTCGGAGCCTTCCTTCGCCTTCCTGCCTTTCGCTTCCGGCCCGTAACCGTATCCGTACCCATACCCATAACCGTACCCATAGCCGTATCCGTATCCGCCGCGCTTCGGCTCCGACGCGTTCAGCACGGCCCCGAGCACCTTTACGTCCATCTCGAGAAGCGCGCTTAGGGAGGCTCGCGCTGCGCCTCGCCCGGTCTTTCCCTCCCTCAGCACGAGGACGGCCGCATCGGCCCGGCGGGCGATGAGCGAAGACTCGGATGCCTGGATGACGGGTGCGGAGTCGAGGATGACGAAGTCGTAGGCGTCGCGCGCGATTTTCAACGCTTCCGCAAACCGCGGCGAGCTGGCGAGCTCCGCGGCGCTGGATGTACCCGCGCGGACCCCGACGATGTCCACGCCTGGGATCGTGCTCGGGCGCGCCGCAGTCTGGAGGTCGGCCTTCCCGGCGAGGACCTCCCCGAGGCCCAGCCCCCCGGGAGACTTGAGAAGCGCGTGGAGGCGCGGCTTGCGCAGGTCTGCGTCGAACAGAAGAACCCTTCTGCCTTCGAGCGCCAAGGCGCGCGCAAGGTTTGCGGCGACGGTGGTCTTGCCTTCGCCCGGGAGCGGAGAGAGGACTGACAGGACGTACGCCCTGCCGGATGCGGGCGGACCCAGACGTTCCAGCCTCGTGACGACTTGCGCCCGCATGGCGCGGAACGCCTCCAGGTCTGCAATCGAGGCATCTTCACCCAGCACGTACACCCCTTCGCCGCCGGCGCCCTTCAATCGCGGCACAATCGCCAGCACGTCCATCCCCACGAAAGCCTTCACTTCGTCGGGCGACAGCAGCCGGTTGTCAAGCTGCTCGGCGACCAGCGTCGAGCCGCCGGCAAGAAGGAGGCCCAGGAGCGCTCCCAGCATCAGGTTCTGGCGAGTGTTTGGCTTCCAAGGCGCAGGCGGTGGCTTGGCGGGGTCCAGCACGCGCACGCTCTGGAGGCCCGTTCCCGCCGTCGCGCTCGTCTCACCCTGCCGCCTCGAGTAGGAAGCGTAGAGCTCCTTCAGGGTCAGCAACTCTTGATCCAGCGTCCTGTAGTTGTTCAGAAAGGTCCGCGTCTCCGCCATCTGGGCCTGGAGGCGTGTAGTCTCTTCTGTCAGGGCGATTTCCTCGGCCTCGGCGGCCTTAAGCTCGTTCTGCAGGGCGAGAAGGCAGCCCTGCACCGCTTCGCGGATCTTGGTCTCGACTGCCGCCAGCTGCGCCTTCAGCTCCATCAAGTGCGGGTGGGCTTCCTTCAGGCGCTGACTCCCGGCGGCGATGAGTTCGGCGATGCGGGCACGCTCCTCGCCCAGTTGCGAGAGGACGCTCGTTTTGTGGAAAGTCGGGTTGAACAAGCCCGTGGCGCCGTCGGAGCCGTAGTCGACGAGCGACTTGTACTCGGCGGCAAGGCGGATTCGCGTCAGGCGGACGTCCGTGAGGCGTTCATCCGATTTCTTCCAGCCCGAGAGGTAGGCCTTGTAGCGCTCTTCGAAATCGACGAACCCTGAGGACTGCTGGAACTCTGCCAGCTTCGCTTGGGCCACGGTGATCGAATTTCGGAGGTCGGGAAGGGTTTCCTTGGAAAGCGTGTCGGAAACCGTCGACTTGAGTTCCCTCATCCGGCGGTTGGCGTCCTCGAGGTAGACCGAGATGAGCGTATTGACGATTTGGGTCGAGGCCTCGGGATCAGGGTCGGGAAAACCGACCTTCAGGATAAAGCTGGCGCGGACCTGCTCGAGGTTGACGTTCCCGGCGAACGCCTGGACACCAGACACTCCTTCGAACCGACCTTTTAGTGATGGAGGCAGGGCCTTGATCGCCGCTTCAGCGATGCCGGGTGAACTCAGGATGTTCTGTTGTGTCCGGTAGTAGCTCTCCCAGAGGTACGTGTCGGCGTAGTGCGTCGGATCGTCGACGGTCGCAATGGTGCTGCGCTCGGGGCGGATCTCGAGCGTCGCCTGGGGGCGGTAAAGCTTTGGCAGCGAGAACGAGTACATCGCTGCGCACCCCGTCGTAAGCACGAAAACCGCTGTTGCCACACGCCACCTTCGGCGCAGGACGATCAGGATGCGAACCAGCGAGGCCGATTCGGCCGGCGATCCTTGATTGTCCGCCAGGGCAGGGTCGTGGCTCGATGTCTGCATAGGGTGCCGGCGGAGAGACGGCCGGGAGAGGCCATTCTACTATCTGCGGAAGGATGCAGGATGCCCGGATTGCCGCAAAGGCGGTGCGTGAGTGCTGCATCGCGCTTGAGGGGGGTCGGTGTGAAGCTTTCCCCAGTCCCGCCTAATAGCCGGGAAACAAGCCCTTGGTCGTCGCCGCCGCCCAAGTCGACCGTAACGTCATCGGGCGTTTCCGGCTGAAGCGCAATCCCGACGCGTCCTTCGAGGGCCGGAGTCTCTTCGTGAAGGACGCCATCGAGTCGGGCTCCAGGGTGATCGTGGACGACTCGAAGCGCCTGTCGCGCGTTCATCGCGCAGCTTCGCTCCTGAAACGCCGGCTGCTGGGCAGGGCGGAGGCCGGGTCGAGCCCAACCATCTGCCCTGATACCTGGACGAGTTCGCCTTCCGCTTAGACGCCACGACTTCCACCTCACGCGGCCTTCTCTTCTACAGGCGTGGGGAGTGGCGGCGCGGTATGTGCTGAAAATCCTGAGCCGGCATGGGGCCCGGGGTGTGGCGCGGGGGGCGGAGGGGCTGACGAGTGTGGCGGTCAGGAAACCGGCCCGGTAGCCCGCTGCGGCGCCGCAGAGTTGGTGCGGCGCGGAATGAAATGACGCTCGACGAACTGGAAGAAAGCGAGCGCGAAGATCACCGAAGCGACGATGCAGAGGATTGCCATGCCGGCGTCGGACAGCCGGCCGCGAAGCACGACGAGGGAGGCTAGCGCCACGGGGTGAATGAGGTAAAGCGAGTAGGAGGCCGTGCCCAGGTGTTCCAGGAACCGGATGCGTATGCGCTCTCGCGAGATGGACGCGCCGAGGAGGAAGAAGCAGACCAGCGGGAGAACCCATGCGTTGACGTGGAGCCTGAGCACCGTCACGTCGGTCCACGCAAGAACAAGCGAAATCACCGAATAGAGCCCAAGGGCGCCCGGAAACCGAAACGCCGGCGAGAGCCATGACGAGCCCCTCGCGTGAAGGTCGGCGAGCAGCACACCGAGACCCCACTGCCACCACGTCACGAGGAACAGGTGCTGCACGACAAATCTCGCGTCGCCCTCGAAAGCGAACCGGGAGACGCCGTAGATCAGAAGCCCGACCGCCAGCAGGACCGCCGGCACAACAAAGGTGCCCACAAGTTGGCGCATGCCCAGGTACAGCGGGTATGCCATATAGAAGTGCACTTCGATCGCGATCGACCAGAAGACGCCGTTGATGCTGTAGTACATCGCCGGTCCGAAGAAGGTATGCAACATGAAGACGTGGGCCGCCACGTTGCGCAGCGTGGGCGCGCCAATGAGATTGGTTTGGATGAAACACCCTGCGACGGCGGCCACCGCCATCGAAACGTAGTGCGGAGGCAGCAGCCGGAAAGCGCGGCGACGCAGAAACCGGCGCCAGTCGACGCCCGCTTCGGCATCGGCGACGAGCCGCCGGGCGTGGGGCAGGTGAATGCAGAAGCCGCTAAGGACAAAAAACAGGGTGACTCCCCACTGCCCGAGCCACCAAGCGAGTCTTCCGAAAAGGGAAGGAGCGATCGCCTCGCCGAAGCCCTGCTGGACCGAATGCCCGACGACGACCGCGAGCGCCGCGAGGGCGCGGAGCACATCGATGCTGGGAAGCCATCCCGGACCCCGGAACTCTGTCTTCAGAGCGAAGCTCCTTCCCGGGGGCGCAGCACCACGACTTGCACCGAGACGGGCACGCCCGACAGCAACGCCTGGGCCGGCACGATGACGTAAAGGGTCCCGTCGAGGCGCAGGACTCTGCGGAAATCTGTCAGAATTGCGTCCACCTGGTTGGGATAGACGTGCTCGTGGAAGTAGAAGCAGAGGATGTGCTCGACGCTTCCGTCGCGGAACCGCAGTCTCCGGCGACAGCCCTGACGGATCAAGCTCGCCCTGGCCTTGGCATCTCTGCATCGGTCGAAGAGCGGAGGGTAGTGCCGGGGAAGAAACGGCCGGACAGGGGGCGCGCAGGGGAGCCGCCGCATGAAGAGGTGGTTATCCAGATTGACGAACCCTGCCAGCTCGTCGGTGGACGAAGTGACGTTGAGCCATACTCCAGGGATTCTGTGTGCGTCGCCGTGGTCACCCGGGAAGTGTAATGGCTCGCTCCGCGCAGCGACAATGGGAGCGCGCGGGACCTTGGAGCATCCTGCAGGTTCCGGCGGTGAAACAGGGGACTCTCGCGTAGTTCCTTGATCCCGCGAGCGCCATGTCGATGCCGTGCGCAGCTCCACCTGCTAGATCTGCCCCGCCTGCATCTTGTACCACTCCCAGGTGGCCCGGATTCCTTCATTCAACCCGGTCCGGTGCTTCCAGCCGAGCGCGTGAAGGCGGCTGACGTCGACCAGCTTTCGCGGCGTGCCGTCCGGTTTGGTCGCGTCGAAGGCCACGTGCGCCCGGGGCGCGACGATGTCCCGCACGCGCTCCGCCAGCTCGAGAATCGTCTCGTCCTCGCCTGTCCCCACGTTGATCGGATCGGGGTCGTCGTACCGCTTCATCAGGAACACCAGCGCGTCGGCGAGGTCGTCCACGTACAGGAACTCGCGCCGGGGCCGGCCGGAACCCCACACGGTGACGGTGCCGTCCTGCTTCGCTTCGTCGAACTTGCGGATCAGCGCCGGGAGGACGTGGGAGGTCGAGAGGTCGAAGTTGTCGCCGGGGCCGTAGAGGTTGGAGGGCATCGCGGAAATGAAACGGCAGCCGCGCTGGCGGTGGTAGGCCTGCGCGAGTTTCAGGCCGGCGATCTTCGCGATCGCGTAGGCCTCGTTGGTGGGCTCGAGCGGGCCGGTCAGGAGGGCGGTCTCGGGGATGGGCTGCGGGGCTTCGCGCGGGTAGATGCATGAACTGCCCAGGACGAGGACCTTGGCCGTGGTTTTCTCGGCGCACGCTTCCAGGACGTTCGCCGTGATCATCAGGTTGTCGTAGAGGAAGTCCGCGGGCCGGTCCACGTTGGCCTGGATGCCTCCCACGCGGGCGGCGGCGAGGAAGACGGCGTCGGGGCGGTTCGCGGCGATCCATGTGCGCGTCGCGGACTGGTTGCGCAGGTCGAGCTGGTTGTGGGGAGGGACGAGCAGCTCCAGCCCGGGCTCGGCTTCGAGGCGACGGACCAGGGCGGAGCCGACGAGGCCGGAGTGGCCGGCGATCCAGACGCGGGAATTGGGGGCGAGGGGGGCGGACATGGGGGTTATTGCAGGGGAGGGGTGGGCGGAGTGTCAATCGAATCAACGGTCATTGGCCGGCCTGCGGTTGCGGGCGGACGGTGCCGGGCTGGTGCCCGGAACTTTCAACTGCAAGAGAGCGAAGTTCCAGGCAAGGGGACAACTTCAAACGGAAATTTACGGGGGTGGTTTGAGGGGTTGTTTGGTTTGACGCCTGCGCTCCCGGTTCCGACATTGTTCGGCTGTTGCTGCCTGCTTTCACCCCCCCCTGTCCGTTCTGGAGGTCCTCATGCGACGCTTGCTTTGCCTGTTCCTCATTCTCGTCGCAGGGTGTGCCGCGCCCTCGCGCGAGTCGCTCTCTAGCTTTCGCGAAGGGCTCTCCGCCGTGCAGAAGGAGAGCCGCGAGGTCTTCCTCGACGTCAATCGCACGGCCCGCAAGGCGCAGATCAGCCGCGTCGGCACCCTGACGATGCTCAAGGAGTCCGACGTCTCGCCCGCGCTCGACCCGGCGTCGCTCGCGCAGTGGAACAGGGCGCTGGAGGCCCTCTCGGCGTACGCCTCGGCGCTCGAAATTCTCGCGGATCCGAAAAGCGGCGACGGGGTGGAAGAATCGGTCGGGAAGCTGGGGCGGCGGATCGAGGCGATGGGGCCCGGGACGGACGAGCTGACGAAGGCGGTCGCCGGCCTCGGCGGGTTCCTGACGCGCTCGGTCGCCGGCCACGCGGCGCGCGAAGCGATGCTCGACGCCGACCCCCACGTGCGCGACGTGCTGACGCGCATGGCGGACATGATCGGCGACGGCCCGGAGGCCGGCGGCGTGCGCACGACCGTTTGGGCGGCGTGGACGCTCTTCGCCGACGAAGCGCGCAAGGGATTCCCGGAAAGCGCGTCACACGAGAAGCACGTGATCGCCCAGACGTACGCGTCCCGCCTGGAATCGCGGGACGAGGCCGACGCGGCGCTCGCGGCGGTGCGCCGGGCGCTGCTGGACCTCGCCGACGCCCACACGGCCGCTTCACAGGGCCGGACGATCGACGCCGAGCGGATGGTCGCCTTCCTGCGCAAGCAGGTCGCGCACGCCGCGAAGATCTTCAAGGACACGGGAGGTGACAAATGAACGACTCGATGCGCGAGCTGCAGAAAGTGCTGGCGGGGCGGGTGCAGGAGCTGTCGAAGAGACTCGACACGGTCACTTCGGCAGCGGAAGCGGGGGTGATCGTGCGGGAGATGCAGGAGTTCAATCACCGGGTGGCGCTGGCGGGGCAGCTGTTGTTCAAGGAGGAGTCGGCGGGGTTGGCGAAGAGCGTCCGGAAAGTCAGCGCGGCCAAGGATCGGGTGGATAGTGCGATCCGGAGGGTTGGCGGGCTTTCGAAGGCGCTGACGGTGGTGGGGGGGTTTTTGGCGCTTGTGGACGAGGCGATTGATTTGGCGAAGGAGCTCTCCTGAGAGCGGGAACCGGCAACTTCAACTTCAAACTTCAATCTTCAAGCAAATGGCAACTACAAACAGACAACTACAAACTCCGTCGAACAGGGGATTGGAGTTGAAGGTGGCGCGCCGAAATTTGCGGCGGATGAATGGCACAGAATCAACCGGGAGCCAGTTAGATCGTCACGCGCCGTGACGGGTTGCGACGGTCCGTGAGCTCGAGACGCGCCGGGCTGCCGGCTTGTGTGCGAAACGACACTTCGAGCGCCCGAGAGACGACTGCGCCGTCGGCGCCGGCTGGAACTTTCATGTAGCGACCCTCCGCAAGCGCCCAGACCTCCGCGGCGCGCTCTTCGGGACCCACGATGAGGATTTCGGGGACTCCGATCGCCGCGTAGAAGCCGAACTTCTGGTAGCTCTCATCGCGCGGCGAAAGGATCTCGAAGATCGCGTCCGGCGCGCCGCCGCGGATCCCGTCGCGGGCAATGATCGCCTCGCGTCCGAGGGCCACGAACACGAGATCGGGCACACGGTAGTCGGGCTGCTTCGGGCCTTCCCGGAAGACGTTCACTTCGGGCAGCACGGTCCCGCCGCCGCGTGATTCCAGAAGCGCTCCCAGAAAACGAAGGAGTCCGGTGAGCACGACCTGATGATCGACGGACGGGGCAGGAGTCACGTGGTAGACCCCTTCCCACTCCTCGTCGAACAGGTCCAGCCCGAGGCGCTGGCGCTCCGCGATGTCGTCTTCGGTGAAGTGCGACGGATGAATCTGCATGGATGCAATTCTACCAGCGGCATGGCTCGATCCTCCCGGGAGGCGAGAAGTTCCCGCAACGCAAGACTCCCGCACGTCGCAGGAGTGCCCGCGATTGAAACCCCCGGTGCCCGGGAGGCGCCGGTCGCAAATGTTCGTATTTAGTTATACCCCTTGGCGGGCTTCTGTCAAGCCCATTTATCAATGAATTTGATTTTGATCATAGGCGCTCCCTTTGAAGCGCGGGACCGCAACTTCAAACTTCAAGCTTCAAGCAAACGGCAACTACAAACGGACAATTACAAACTCCGCCGAACAGGGGATTGGAGTTGAAGTTAGCCTCTTGAAGTTGCGGGTTCCGGGCAAAGGGGGGCCACCTCGCCTATTTTCGGCCCCCCGGTATTACTCCCCCCCTCGCGCGTCACAATAGTGCGTCCGATGACCCCCGACCGCCGTCGCACCCTCGAGGATCTCGTCCGCCGGCACGCCCGTGCCGTCGGCGCTGTCTGCTGGTCCAGGACCGGGAACGTCGTCGAGACGGATGACCTCGTCCAGGAGACAATGATGCGGGCTTGCCGCGATTTCGGGGCGCTCCGGGAACTCGAAAAGTTCGGCGCCTGGGTGCGCGGCATCGCGGAAAACGTCTGCCGGGAGTGGGGAAGGGCGCGGAAAAAACGGCCCCCCGGGCTCGGCGACGAAGCCGGCGCCGTGCCCGCGCCGGAGCCGGTGGTGCCCGTGGACGAAGGCGACCGCATCAGGCGGGCGCTTCTCGAAATCCCCGAGATCTATCGCGAGACCATCGCGTTGTTTCACTTCGACAAAAAATCCTACTCCGAAATCGCCGGCCTCCTCGGCCTCTCCGCCGCCGCCGTCAACGCGCGGCTGACGAAGGGCCGGGCGATGCTGCGCGAGCGGCTGAAAGGGGCGGTCCATGACGTGCGTTGAAATCTGCGAGCGGCTCGACGCGTTCGCCGACGGCGAAGACCCGGCTCCCGCCGAGGTCGAGGCCCACCTGCGCGGCTGCCCGACCTGCGAAGCCGCGCTCGCCGAACGGCGCGCCGAAATCGCTTCCCTGAACGCCGCCCTCGATCCCGTGGGCCAGCGGGCGGAAGCGGCGGCCGCGCGGGCGCTCGCCGGGCTGCGGGCGCAGAGATCGGCCGGAGTTCCGTGGTGGGGACTGCCGCTGGCGGCGGCGGCGGGGTTTCTGATCGCGGTCGCGTTTTACAGGGCAAGGGAAGAGCGGCCGGTGGCGAGTCGCCTGCCTTCCGTGGCGAGTGACGCGCAGGCAGCGGAGAAGAGGCGGTTGGAGGTGGCGGCGGAGGTCGACCGGCTGCTGCGCACGCCGGAGGTCGGGTGCGTCGTGGAGGCCGTGGACGCGAAACTGAAGAAGCTCGGCGCCGGGTGCGTCGAACCGGCGGCGGCGTGGGTGAAGAAGGCGGACGTCGAGAAGGACGTGTTCCACCGGAGGATGGCGGCCCGGGTGGTGGCGGATCTGGCGGGGCGGGAGCAGGCGGGGCTGCTGGTGGAGATGGTGGGGGATGCGGATGCCGAAGTGAGGGCGATGGCGCATCGCGGGCTGGTGCGAATCAGCGGTGCGGCGGCGTGCAGCGAGGAGCAGGTGCGGGAAGACGGCGCGAAGGCGCGCGCGGCGTGGGCGAAGCACTACGACACAAAATAGGCCGGTCTCTCCCCGCTCGCCGCTTCCAGGTTTCCGTGTCTCTCCGTTCCTCCGTGGTTTCCGTGTTCTGCCTTTTTGTGAAAACGGCTCAGGAACGCGGCTTGAAAAAACGGCATAACACGGAGATCACGGAGGAACGGAAGGACACGGAATTTCGGGGAGCGGAGTGGATCGTTGGGGCGGATTGGGTTGCTGGCGAGCTTGGGAGTCCTGGTTCTTAGCCGACCCCCGTCACCAACGCCATCCCTACCAGCGACGGCACGTTCACATCACTCGCCGCCGCCTTCGCCAGTTTCTCCAGCGCCTTCACCGTGCTCTTCGTCTTCCAGTGCTCCCTCATCGCCTCATACAACCGCGACGCCTTCCCTCCCTCCCACGCCTGCGCGAAATACTCCGCCATGTGGTGCTCGCCCTCGTACTCCAGCGGCCCGGGGAAAAACAACCGCGCGCCCTGGTTCACCGTCGCTTCGCCCCCCTCGTCGAACTGCTGCATTCCGTCCGACTTGATCCCGCGTGGCCCGAGCGCGACCGGCTGCTTCCACCCCGCACGGAAATATTTCACGCGCCCGTACTGGTCCAGGCACTGGATCACCGCCATCCGGATCTGCCCCGGCCCCGTCTTCATCGCCTCGTACGCGTCCCGCCCCGCCGCCCGCGGGTTGTCGTTGTCCCCCGTCTGCCCGTCCAGCACCTCGAGAATCGCCTTCGCCCCGCGGTCGAAATCCGCCGGCTCCAGCGACCCCTCGCGCGGCGACATCCAGACGAGCACCTGCCGGTCGCTATGAAGCGGAAAAACTTTCGCGATGTCCCGCGGCCCCTTCACCAGCCCGATCTCGTACTTGCGCGACTTCACCACTTCGATCTTCCCGTCCCCCGGAATCGCCGTCGCTTCCGGCGGCAGGATCGCCCGCACCGCCGCGATCTTCACGTCGCCGCACGGGTGCTCGCCGCCGTCGCGATGCCGCGAGCGCTTCGCCCAGAATTCGTTCTTCACGAGCGTCACGACGCGAAGCGGCTCTTCGCCGAGGTGGTCGTTGAGCGTGTCCGTGAGTGTCCCGAGGCCGGTCGGCCACATGCCGCTTCCGCCGCGCCCTGCGAAGCCTGAGGAGACCATGACGAAGAGATCGCCGGCGGCGAGGTGGACGGGGCGGCCGTTTTCGAAGTGGTCGCGGGTTTCGCGGAGGAATTTGCGCTCGAGAGGCTCGTGCGAGGAACCGGTGGTGCAGCAGCGGCCTTCTTCGTTCGAGACCCACCAGATCGCGTCGCGGCAGCCGGCGTTGTACGAGGTCATCGTCATCTGGCGCGGCTCGAAGAGCAGCACGGCGACCTCGAGCCGGTGCGCGTAGCCGCGGCTGCAGAGATCCTCGAGCGCGCAGTTCGCGGCGAGTCCGGGGTCGCCGTCCGTCTCGAGCGAGGCTTTCAGAGTCTCGAACGGGCGGTCGAGGTCGGACGACACCGGCTTGCCCTTGTCGTCCACGTTGCGCAGGTACACGAGGGCGAAGCGCTCCTCGCCGAGCTCCACGTGCGCGAACCGGTCGGGCGAGCCCTCGGGGATTTTCTGCTCGATGACGGACATCTCGAACCGCGCCGCTTCGCGCGTGTAGAGCGTCGCGCCCGGCTCGGGATACTCGGGTTTGTCGGCGTCCTCGTGCCGGGTCCACTCGCGCGGCGAGCTCGAAACCGCGTTGTCCTCGACGACGAGCGTGTTGCCGCAGTACGAGCACTTGACGCGGCCGGCGCCGGGCTTGATGTCGAGGGAGCCGGCGCAGGAGGGGCAGTGGAAGGCCTGGAGGCGCATGAGGTGGGGATTCTACAGGGTGAGGGGTGATCGGGAGGAGAGGGCGGGAAGGAAAGGAAAGACAATTATGAATATCGAATATCGAATAATGAATTATGAATGACCGGGTCGGGCCGCCTTTCATTCATAATTCACTATTCGATATTCGATATTCAAAATTGTCCTGGCCGTTTTTCCCGCCCCCGATTCCCGCTTCCTTCCCGCTCCCCCGATTGCTATCCTTCCCCGCATGAAACACCTCCGCGCCCTGGCTCTTCTCGCCCTTCCCCTCGCCTTCACCGGCTGCTCTTCCGTCCCCCAGATCCGCGCTTTCCTCGGCATCAAGCCCGAGAAAACCGAATACGGGCCCTTCGCCGGCACCACCAAGGAGGTCTGGGAAGCCTCGCGCGACGTGATGGCCGACATGGGTTACACCTTCGCCGAAGTGAACCGCGAAGAGTGGTTCCTCGAATCGCACTGGAACTCCTACGGCAGCGACTTCTCCCACGAGAACCACCGCTACCGGGTCACGATGGAACTCGAGCCCGTCGGCCCCGGCCAGACGCTGATGCACCTCGTCGTCGAGGCCGAGACGAACTCAGGCACCAACCCGGTCAGCCCGGGCGAGGCCGACTGGGCCTACGACGGCTCCGACCCCGAAGCCCAGGACGAGATCGTCTACCGCACCCGCAAGAAACTCGGCGGCAACGGACTCGGCGACATCTATGAGAAAACGCTGAGAAGGCTGGAAGAAGAAGAGCGCGCGAAGAACCAGAAGCCGCCGGATTATGGCGAGGCGCAGCCGAAATAGAACGGCAGGGAGTAGTTGGTAGGTGGTAGTGGGTAGAGGGCCGCTGACCGGGGGCGGCTACAATCCCGTGCCTCCACTTCGCGAGGACCTCCGTGAAACCACTCCATGCTGCATTGTTGTCCCTCTGCGCCCTCAGCGTCGTTGCCGGCCCTCTCGAAGAAGCCCGCGATCTGCACAAGGCGGGGAAATCCGACGAGGCCGCGACGCTTCTGGAGAAAGCCGCTGCCGCCGATCCGAAAGACACCGCGGCGCCGTTTCTGCTCTTCCAGATCCGCGCGGAGCAGAAAAAGTGGGACGCGATGTGCGAAGCGCTCGTTGTGGCGGGGAAGCGCGGGATCGCCTGGGGGCCGAAGGACGACTCTTCGCGGCAGATCAACGAGACGCTCGGCGCCTGCAACTGGTACGCGAAGGACGAGGAGAAGATCGCGGTCTTCGGCCGGCTGGCGCGCGAATTCCCGGAGGCTTACTGGCGCGTCGGGTGGCTGTGCATCTGCCTGTCGGCCCACGCGCGGCTGAAACACGACGCTGACGTCGCGGCGGTCGAGAAGGACATCGCCGCGATCCAGCTCGACGCGATGCAGACGTTTCGCGTCGGGCGCGCTTACGTCGAGTGCGACCTCAAACCCGAACGGGCCGTGGAACTGATCGAGACCGCGCTCGCGGCGCGCGGCGCCTTGCCGCTTCCCGAGGAAGCCGTCGCCCGCGAGACCGTGCTGACGGAGATGGGAACCTGGCGCTCGTACCTGGCGTTCGCGTACGAGTTGACGGGGAAGCGCGGGCCGGGGAATCCGTTTTGGGAAGCGGAGCCGGCGGACGTGGCGGAGTTTGAGGATGCGACGGAGAAGTCGGGGCTGGCGGAGGCGCGGGGGAACCGGGTGGCGGTCGGGGACTTCGACGGCGACGGGTGGGATGACCTGGCGTTCAACGGCGCGGTGTTCCGGAACAACCGGGGCGTGTTCGAGCGGCTTGCGGTTGAAAAGCTGCCCGCGGCGAACGGCGCGGGGTCGCTGTGGGCGGACGCGGACGGGGACGGGGACGTGGACCTGTGGGTGTTCTCAAACAAGCCGGCGGTGAGGCTCTTCCTCAATGACGGCGCGGGGGCCTTTGTCGAAGCGAACGACACCGGGCTGGGGGGCGATCTCGAGGCGGGGCCCGAAGGCGCGGGCCTGGCCGACGCGAACGGCGACGGGCTGCCCGACCTGTATCTCGCGGTTTACGAAAGCGGAGACCTGGGCCGCGGCGGGGTAGACAAGCTCTTCCTGTCGCAGGGCGCCGGGAAGTGGGCCGACGCGCTCGAGGGCGAGGAGAAAGCGGAGCCCAGGGCGGGGCGCGGCGTGAACTGGGGCGACTTCGACGACGACGGCGACGCCGACTGCTTCGTGTCGAACTACCGGCTGCAGAAGAACTATCTCTGGCGCAACGACGGCAAGGGCGGGTTCGCGAACGTCGCGAAGGAACTCGGTGTCGAGGGAGTCGGGACGCCGGCCGAAGGCAATACGTGGTACGGCCACACGATCGGCTCGTGCTGGGCCGACCTCGACAACGACATGGATCTCGACCTCGTCAGCGCCAACCTCGCGCACCCGCGGTTCATCGCCTTCTCGAACAAGACGCAGATCCTCATGAACCAGGGCGCTTCGCTCGGCTGGAAGTTCTGCGACGTCGCGCCGTGGTGCGGGCTGCCGTACGAAGAAACGCTGAGCGATCCGTCTGCGGCGGACTTCGACAACGACGGAGACCTGGACCTCTATTTCACGAGCGTCTACCGCGAGCGTCCGAGCTGGCTCCTGCGCAACGACGGCGCGGGACATTTCGAGCCGGTCACGTGGCGCGCCGGCGTCGTCGCGTTCAACGGTTGGGGACAGGCGTGGCTGGACGCGGACAACGACGGCGACCTGGACCTGGTCGTCTGCGCGAACGGAAAGGCCCGGCTCTATCTCAACGGGCTCGACGAAGCAGCGACCTGGCTCTCTGTCTCCCTCAAACCTAAAAAGGGGCGCACGTCCATCGGCGCGCGCGTGTCGGTCTTTCTCGGCGACTCAAGGCAGACGCGGGAGATCGCGGCAGGAAGAGGAACCACGAGCCAGGATTCGGCGAGGCAACATTTCGGATTCGGGAAGCGAGCCGGAACGGCGAGCGTCGTTGTGAAGTGGCCGGGCGGCAAAGTGCAGAGGGTGGAAGGAGTCGAGGCAAATCGGGGAGTGGAAATTGTTGAGGGAGAATGAGGCCGCGGGACGTCGGCCCATCGTTGGACCCATAATTCATAATTCTAAATTGTCTTTCACCCGTTCCCTAAGCCCGCACACCGCCCTTTCCCTTCAGCGGCTGGAAATACCGCCCCTTCGCATCCACCCACCCCCGCTCATCCGTCGGCTGGTACCGCCGCATGATCTCCTGCACGGCCGTTTCTTCGGCAATCCGGTGATCCGACAGGACCCGCTTCTCTTCGTCCGACAGCGAGAGCGTCAGCCGCACGATCCCTCCCGTATCCTGCCGTCCGCCCGCCGCCGCGCTTCCCGAAGGCAGCCCGACTTCCTGCCACGTCTCGCCTCCCACCGGCCCGACGCGCGACGCCGGCCGCTTCGAAACTGAGGGCGGCGCCACCGGAATCACCGCGTCCGACTGCGGCGCAATCAGCGGCATCGGGTCCGCCGCCGCCTGCTGCCCGACCGGCAGCCACTTCGATTCTTCCATCTTCGGAATCGCCGCCGGCGCGCGATGCACCGCTGTCACGACGTTCGGCGCGGAAGGAGGCGTCGTCAGCCCCAGCTCCTTCTGCGCCCGCATGCCGTCTTCAATCAGCTTGTCCAGCTTCACCAGCTGCTCGCCGATCGGCCCCGCCAGCGCGAACGACTGCTCTTCCAGCGGAAGCTTCCGCACCGTCGCCACGACTTCGTCCCGCGCCCGCTGCGCGATTCGCCCCTGCTCCATGACTTCATGGAGCACCCGCTTCGTCCGCTCCGCGTCGGCCACCACCTGCTCCGGCGTCAGAAGCACCGTCGGCGAATCCGGCCCGAACATGTTCGGGATGTCCGACAGCCGCGCCCCGGGCGCCGTCGGCCGCGGCGGCGCCACGGTCTTCACGACCGGTCGCGTCTCCGGCGGCATCGCGGCCCCCGGAAGGTCCACAGAGACCGAGGGCATCTCTTCGGAATCCAGAAGCGTCCGCTTCCCGCCCGGTGCGGGCGCGTCTTCGGCAGTTCCGGTCCTGGCCATCGCGCGCCGCCGCGTCGCTTCGATCGCGAGCGCGTGCTTGTCCTCGGGACCGAACGAAGGGCCTGCCGGGGGCGTGGGGGCGTGAAGGGCGCTCATCGCGGGCTCGTCGGGCGACAGGAACGGGAGGTCGAACAGCGCGGCCAGCGCGTCGCCGGAGCTGGGCGGCGGCGGCTTCTCTTCATCCCGGGCGGGCGCGCCCACGATCAGGGTCGGGGCCGTGGGAGATTCCCCGCGGGGCGGGGGAGAGAGGTGGGAGGGAAGCGGGATGGTCGGGACGCTGAGGTCGGTGGCTTTCTCGGATTCCAGGACGCCCGGGGACTTCGGCTCGCTTCGCTCGCTCAGGGTTGGCACCGGCGTTTCCGACGCGCTGACGAAAAGCGGCTCGGCGTGCGAAGGAGGCTGGACCTTGACCGCCGTCATGATCGGCTCCGTCGCCTTTTCTGCCGACACGGGGCGCGCGGGGGCCGCCTGGACGGGCTCGTCGGGAATCCCGGGCGGCAGCTGGTGCGGGAACACCGTCTCCGGCTTCGCGATCTTCACGGACGTCTCCGGCTCGCGGTCCTTGAGCCCCGCTCGGGGCGCCGCGGAGATGATTTCCTCCTCGAGCACGGGCGTCGGAAGCGACTCCTCGACCGGGACCTCGGCGACGGCGGGGGTCGGAGCCGCCTCCGCCGCAGGAACTGCGGGGCCGATCAGGGGCGTCGGCTCGAGAGCCAGCGTCGGCGCCGTGACGGGCAGCACCTGAGGTTCGTCGGTCGCACGCGTCCGCGCCCCTCGCTTCGCTGGAGTGCTGGGCGTCTGCAGGAACGCGAGGAGATTCTGCGACGTCACGAACCACTGGTCGCCGATCTTGCGGGCAACAAGCTCGCCGCGGCGCATGCACCGCTTCAGCGCGTCCGGCTCGACGTTGAGGCGCTTGGAGACTTCTTCAAGCGAGTAGACCTCAACGCCGCCGATTTCGATGCTCATGGCAGGAGCTCCGGGTCCGGGGTGAGCCGCACGGCGGTTTAATGTATTTTGTAAGTTTTAAGCTGCAGGTGCCGGATCGACGAGGCGTGCCACTGTCCCCACCCGCTCATTTTACACGGGATTCCGCGCCGGGCCAACCCGCGTTCACCAAATATTGTCCAGCCCCCTGTAACGCCCTCCCCCCCAATCCGTCCCTATGGTCGGAACACGCAGTCCGGGCCACTCGAAACTGGTAGCGTAAGGGAAGCGGTGGGGGCCGCAACCCTACCCATTAGAAAAGGAAACGCCATGATCAGACTCGCCGCCGTCCTCCTCGGTCTCTTCTTCGCATTCTCTTCCGCCTCCGCAGACGACCGCGGAAACGCCCGTGGCGGCAACGATCGCGGCCGCGATGGCGCACGCGACGGCGCCCGGGACCACGTCCGCGACCACCGCCAGGACCGCCGCGACCATCGTCGCAAGTCGCGCCGCGAGCATCGCCGCGAGCACCGCCGTCACGACCGCGGCCAACGGTAATTTTCCACTGAAACGCAACCCGGTCCCCGGTCACGGTGGCCGGGTTGCTTTTTTTGAGAGCCTCCGATGACACGTTCCACGTTCGCAGCCGCACTCCTGGCCCTCCTGCCCCTTTTCTCCTACGCCGGCGAAAAGGAGTGGAAGGCCTTCGTCGCCGAAGGCAAGGAACTGGCCGCCGCGAAGAAATTCGAAGACGCGGAAAAGAAATTCCGAAGCGCGCTCAAGGAAGCGGAACGCTGGAGCGCGACGGACGAGCGGCTTTCAACCACGCTCACCGACCTCGCGGATTCGCTTCGCGGCCAGAAAAAACTCGCCGAGGCCGCGCCGCAGTACGAACGCGCGCTCGAGGTTCTGGAAAAAGGGCTGGGCGCCGACGACCCCGCCGTCGCCGGGCTGGTCGCCGACGTCGCCGACGTCTACCGCGACATGGACAAGGACGCCAAGGCCGAGCCGCTCTACAAGCGGGCGCTGAAGATCGTGGAAGCGTCCGCGGGCAAGGACGACCCCGAGACGGGGCGCTACGCGCTCGACTACGGCGAGTGCCTGCTCCGGCTGAAGAAGCTCAAGGACGCTGAAGTCCAGCTGAAGCGCGCGCTGGAAATCCAGAAAGGCGCCAAGGAGCAGGACGCGCAGGATCTGGCCGACGCTGAATCCGCCATGGGCGCACTGAGGATGGCGCAGGCGAAACACGCCGACGCGGAGGGACATTACCAGCGGGCGGCGGACGGGCTGGAAGGAGCGAAGGCGAATCCGCTGGACGTGGCGGGCGCAAGGCGCGACCTGGGCGGCGCGCTTTCGGCTGGCGGGAAGCTCGACGAGGCCGCCGCCGAGTACGCAAAGGCGATCGCGATCCTCGAGAAGACGGACAACGGAGCGCAGGATCTGGCCGACACGCTCGAGGAATGGGCCGCCGTGCTGAAGAAGCAGAAGAAGGACGAGGAGGCGGCGAAGGCGGAGGCGAGGGCGAAAGAGCTACGCGCGGCGAAGTAGGCACGGTCGATCGGGGCGCGCTACGGCGGTGGTTGAGGGTTTCGGGTTCCGGAAGTTGAGTTCCGGGATCCGGGTTCAGAGTTCCGGGTGGGGTTGTGGGTTCAGAGTTTCGAGTCCCGCTGAACCGCAACTCAGAACTGCGAACTCAAAACCCCACTCGGAACGCGGAACCCGGATCCCGGAACTCAACTTCCGGAACCCGAAACTCCCAACTAAGCCTTCGCCGGTTCCACCACCGGCATAATGCCGCCCTTCTGCACCTCAGTCGGGATAAACGACTGCAGATAATCCAGGTGCGTCGCTTCCTTCACGAGGTTCCTCGCCACGACCATCCGCTGGATCTGGTTCGTGCCCTCGTAAATCTGCGTGATCTTCGCGTCGCGCATGTACTTCTCGATCGGGTAATCCTTCATGTACCCGTACCCGCCGAAGATCTGCACTGCGTTGGTCGTGACTTCCATCGCCACGTCCGTCGCGTACAGCTTGCACATCGCCGCTGTCTTCGTGATCCCGTCCGCCTTCGCATCGACCAGCCGCGCCGCTTCCAGCACCAGCAGCCGGGCCGCCTCGACCTTCGTCGCCATGTCCGCCAGCATGAAGCCGATCGCCTGGTGGCTCGAAATCGGCACCCCGAACTGGTTGCGCTTCTGCGCGTACACCATCGACAGCTCCAGCGCCCCCTGAGCCAGGCCCATCGCCTGCGCCGCCACGCCGGGGCGCGCGTAGTCGAGCGTCTGCATCGCGTGCTTGAACCCGAACCCCGGCTTGCCGCCGAGCAGGTTCGTCGCCGGCACCCGGCAGTTGTCGAACGCCAGCTCGTTCACGGGCACGCACCGGATCCCCATCTTGTCTTCCTGCTTCGCCAGCTTGAACCCCGGCGTCCCCTTCTCGACGAGAATTGCCGAGATCCGCTTCGCTTTCGACTCCGGGTCCGTCACGCAGAAAACGCTGAAAATGTCGGCCGAGCCGCCGTTCGTGCACCACTTCTTCTCGCCGTTGATCACGTAATGGTCGCCGTCGAGCTTCCCGTGAGTCCGCATCGACCCGGCGTCCGAGCCCGCGAACTTCTCGCTCAGCCCGAACGCGATCAGCTTCTCGCCCTTCGCAATCAGCGGCAGCCACTTCTTCTTCTGCTCTTCCGTCCCCCCGACCAGGATCGGGAAGCTCCCCAGCGCGTTCACCGCGTAAGCGACCCCGACGCCGCCGCACGCCCGCGACAACTCCTCGATCACCACGCACAACGATCCGACTCCGCCCCCAGCCCCCCCGTACTCCTTCGGAATCCACACGCTCATCAGCCCCGCCTTCGCCATCGCTTCCTTGATCTCCCACGGATACTGCTGCAGCTCGTCGTACTTCTTCGCGAGCGGCCGCACGACCTTCTCGGCGACGTCGTGGGCGACCTGTTTCCAGTGAAGCTGATCGGCGGTGTAGGCGGGCATGGATGGTTCTCCGAAGTGGCGGGAAGTGAAGGGGGCGAAGTATAAGCCGACAGCGCGGGGGGTGGCTAGAAACGGGGGGAGTCGGGAGTGTTGAGGGTTGAGTAGGGAGGAGTGGGGAGTTAATAGGAAGCAGAACGGCGGGCCGGGTGATAGAAGCGGGGCTCGCCGCAGCTATGATGGGCTTCATGTATTGCCGCGCCCTCTTGCTGGTTCTCGGCGTCCCGCTCCTGCTCTGTCTTGGGAGTGCTGAAGCGGAGACGGTTGAGAACTTCCTCGGAGCTGCGTGCCCGGAGGGTGCGGTTCTGCGAATCGGCCAGCCAACCCCCTCGGATCCGGGAATGCTCGGGGAAATGCTTCCGCTGCCGGACGGCAGAAGTGTCGTGGTTGCGGGGAACGACCGGATGATCCGCATCTTCGATCTGTCGACGGGCGTCGTGCTCCGGAAAATGGGGCCGCAACTTGGCGGATTCTGGCGCGAGATGGTGTTGTCCCACGACGGGAGAATCCTGGCATGCCAGTCGGACTACGCCTCGAACTCCATTTATGTCTGGGACCTCGAGTCCGAAAAACTGCTGAGAGAGGTCCCGCGAGGCGAGAGCCTGGCCGTTGTCGCGCTGTCTCCCAACGGCTCGGTGCTCGCCTGGGGAAATCCGAAATCTCCCCTGAAACTCCTGGAGTTGAATACGGGAACGGAATTGCCGGTTCCCCGGGGGGCAGATAATGGAGTGATCTCCCTCGGTATTTCGGCGGACGGAAGGCGGCTCGTCTCGAGCGGCATGGACGGCAGCGTCCGGTTGTTCGACCTGCAGAAGAACGTCCAGCTTCGGGAATTCAAGCTGGAATCACCGGCCTACGTTGCGATTGCCGCGGATGGAGCGCGCATCGTGACGAGCTGTACCAATAAGGTCAGGGAAGTCGTGATTTTCGATGAAGCCGCCGGCTGGACGCGAATGCCGCTGACTCCTGATTGCACCTACAGGGTGGTGATTTCGACCGACGGGAAGCTGCTCGCGACGGGCTCGGCCGGGATCGGCGGCCGTGAGCCCATCCAGGTCTGGGACATGGAGAACGCGGCCCCCGTTTCTAGTTTGAGTGCGAGCTTCGCCTGCGATCCGCCGGTCTTCGTTTCAGGAGGATCGCTTCTCATGGCTGGCGACGGCACCAAGCTGCGAACCTGGCACATCGCGTCGGGAATGGAACTCGAGTCCGCGCCGGGCCACACAGGCCGCGCGTACTTTGTTTCATGGAGCGAGGACGGTCGCTCCCTCATCAGCGCCGGGGCCGAAGGCTCCATCCGCCGATGGGATGCCACAATCGGGAAGGAGTTGTCGCGCCTTTCGACGCCCGGAGGCACCCCCTACCTCAGCGGGTACCTGCCGATCGCCTCCCTCGCAGGCAATCGTCTCGCCCTCAGCGAAGACAACTCAGTTGTCTCGATCTGGACCCTGGATTGCGAGAAGCAGCCGAAGGAATTCGTCGTGGGCGAACGTTGCCTTCGTGGTATGGCACTCTCCCCGGACGGGAAGATGCTCGCCAGCGAGTCGGACGGCACCCTGGTCATCCGGGACATCGGGAGCGGAGACATACAGAAGGAATTCAAGGAGCCGAAAGAAGAGCACGGCAATAATTGGCGGGGCGGTTTCGCTGGCATGATCACCCAGTCGTTCGCGGCTTGGTCACCGGACGGTCGTCTGGTCGCGTGGAGTGACCGCATGGGAAACGATCACCTCTGCGACTTCGACTCAGGAAAGATGACGTCGATCTCCTTTCAGGGGAGGGCAACCTGTGCACGCTTCTCCCCGGACGGCAAACGCCTGCTGATCGGCGTCAAGTGGGGACGCCCCGCGATGGTGACGGTTGGGACGGGGAAGTGCGAAACCGACCTGGAGTGTGCCTCCGTCGAGACGACGGCCCTCGCCTGGTCCCCGGACGGACGGCAATTCGCGATGGGGGAGGCCAGTGGACTCGTGTCCGTCTGCGATCCGGCGACCGGCAAATCCATTCGACAATTTCAGGCCGCGCCCGTTCCCATCCGCGCCGTTGCGTTCTCACCGAAGAGCGACCGCCTCGCTTCTGCCGGCGACGATGGAGCCATCCTCATCTGGAATCTGGGAGAAGCGGCGAAGCGGCCCGCCGAGCCGGACTTCGATTCCGCCTGGCGCGACCTTCGCACCCAGAACGGTTCGCTGGCCGCCGCCGCGCTTGCATTTTTTCACAGTGCGGGCGTCGCCGGTGCGGAAGAGTTGGCGCGCCGCCTCGAAGAGGAGACCTCGCCCGAGGAAACGGACTCCTGGATCGGACAGCTCGACTCCGAGGATCCCGGGCAGCGCGATCGGGCCAGGACTTCGCTCGCCGATGCGGGGGTCCTGGTCGAGTTCCGGCTAAGGTCCGCTTCAGGGACGTCCTTCCCGGAGGCCGGTGCGGCCCTTCGCGAACTCCTGGCCGCGCTGAACGCGCCCCTCGTGCAGTCTTGCGGCTCGCTCCGCCGCCTTCGCGCTCTCCAGATCATCGAATCCATCGGGTCGCCAGCCGCTAAGAAGCTTCTCGTCCGGCTCGCCGGACGCTCGACCTCCGAGGTGGAAAAGGCCTGGGCCGAGGCATGCCTTCGCCGGTTGCATTGACCTCGCGATGACTCCACCTCGATGTGACCGCTGTCTCCTCGATGCCGACAAGTGCGTCTGCGCCGAGGTCGAACGCATCGCCACACGCACTCGCTTCGTCATCATTCGCCACACGATCGAAACGCGCCGCCGCTCGAACTCGGCGCGCATCGCCGCGCTCGCGCTTCCGAATTGCGAGGTGATTGAGCACGGGGAAGAGGAGGGCGGCAGGACGGAAGTCTCGACCGGGCCCGGGACGTGGCTCCTTTACCCGGGCGGCGCGGCGCCGGATCCGGGCGCGCCGATTCCGAAGCGGCTCATCGTGCTCGACGGCTCGTGGCGGCAGGCGCGGCGGATGCTGATCCGACTGCCGGAACTTCACAAGCTTCCACGGCTTTCGCTCCCGCCGCCGGCCCCATCGACCGCGCGGTTGCGGACTCCTCCGTCGCCGGAAGGAATGGCGACGCTCGAGGCGATCGCGCACGCAGTCGAATTCCTTGAAGGCGCCGCCGCTGCGCGTCCGCTTTACCGGCTTTGGGCGCAATTCGTCGCGCGCAGCATCCGTGGGCCGAGGAGGGCGCTTCGGCATCGAGGCAACTCGCCCAAACAGGGGAACGCGCCGACCCCCGAGTGACGGCGGATAGGCCGGCCCCTCTCCAACTTCGCACTCCCCACTTCTCCCTACTCAACCCTCAATACTCCATACTCCCGACTTCCGATGAATGCGGAGACAGCCTACATATTCCGTCACGCCCTGCTTCGGGACGCCGCCTATCAGTTGCAGCTCCCCGGCGACCGCGCGCTGAGTCACGCCCGGGCGTTCGAAGTGATCGAAGCGCTGTGCGGGGGGCGGCCGCCCGAGCCCGTGCCGCTGGACGCGACGGAGTCCGCGCGGCTCGCGCCGCACCCGTGCGACGCCCACGCGGCGGGATTGGCGGAACACGCCCGCCTCGCCAGGGAGGCCCCCGGCGCGGACGTCGCGACACTCGACGCTGCGAGGCGGAACTACCTGAGGCGCTCCGCCGAGGCCGCCGGAAGGCAGTTCCACATCGAAGATTGCGTTTCCCACTGGCGCGCGCTGGCGGGGATGCTCGACGGCGCGGAGCGCGGGGAAGCGCTCCGCCTGGCCGGCGAGCGCGCGGCGCAGGGCGGCCGGCGCGCAGAGGCCCTTCCGCTACTGGAGGACGCGCTCGCCCGGCTCCGGAGTTCGGGCAACCGCCGCCTGGAGGCCATCGCCATCGGCACGCTAGGCCTTGCGCTCCAGGGAACGGCCCGCGCCGCAACCGAAGGCGTCGCCCTCCAGCAGCAAGCCCTCGCGATCTTCCGCGAGCTCGGCGACGAGCGCCGCGCGGGCACGGCACTGGCCAACCTCGCCGCGCGCTTCATGGAGGCCGGCCGAATCCCGGAAGCCGAGGCGATGTACCGCGAAGCCCTCGAAATCCACGCCCGGACCGGGAATGTCGCCTCCGAGAGCATCGGCTGGGGAAACCTTGCCATCCTTCTCGGGCAGACCGGCCGTTTCGAGGAAGCCGAGGCCTCACTCCAGACGTCGCTCGCCCTAGCCCGCCGCACCGGCGACCTCCGCGCCGAAGGCGCTTCTCTCGGCCATCTCTCCGGCGTGTTCTTCCAACAGCGACGATTCCCCGAGGCCGAAGCCGTCTGCCAGCGGGCCCTCTCCCTCCACCGGTCCACCGGCAACCGCCGCACCGAGGGAGTGGCCCTCGGGAATCTCGCATGCATCTACCAGGCCACCGGCCGCTCGGCCCTTGCAGAGTCCACTTACCACGCCGCCCTCGCCATCCATCGCGACGTCGGCGAACGCCGCTTCGAAGGCATCGACCTCGGCAACCTCGCCTCCCTCCTCGTCGAGTCCGGCCGCGCTCCCGCCGCCCTCCCACTCTTCTCAGACGCCCTCGCCTGCCTCCACGACGCCGGCCAGCGGCGCTTCATCGGAATCCACACCTGCGGCTTCGCGATGTGCCTCCTGGCGCTGGGCAGGACGCAGGAAGCGGGAGTTGTGTGGAGGAAAGGAGCAGACGTCCTGCTCCAGGTCGGGGATCGCGAAATGCTCGGGCAGAAAACCGAAGCCATGCTGGCGGCCTGCGCGAACGCCGGCGTTCCGCCGCTCGACCGGGGGACCCCTTGAACGCCGAGTCGGCATATCTCTTCCGCCACGCGCTTCTGCGCGACGCGGCCTACCAGCTCCAACTTCCCGGTGACCGGGCGCGACTGCACGCGATCGCGTTTGTCGTCGTTGAGAAAATGTGCGGGGGAAGAGCGCCGGAGCCCGCGGATGCCCGGGAACCCGTAGACCACCCGAGCGATCCCTTTGCCCGCGAGCTCGCCGAGCACGCCGGATTCGCCCTGGAATCCGCGGGTGAAGATCTGCGCGGTGCACAACGGCTTTACCTTCGGCGGGCCGCCGCGCACTCGCAGAGACACTTCCGGTTCGACGAAGCGCGGGAACTCTGGGAAGCGCACGCCTTGCTGGTCGAGGGGGGCTTGAGGAGCGCTTCGCTGGAGTCTGCCGCCGCGGCTGCGCTCCGATCGGGCCGGGCGAAAAATGCTGAGCGGCTTGCGGACGAAGCCCTGACGGTTGCGCGGTCGGCGGGCGACCGTCGCCGGGAGAGTTCGGCGCTGGAGCGGCTGTCGAGGATTTACCAGGAAACAGGGCGCATGGAGCCGGCGGAGAGGTCGTGCGAAGAAGCACTGGCAATTCTCCGCGAGACGGGAGACACGCGCGCCGAAGGACTCCTGGTGGGCAATCTGGGAATCATCCACAAGGACACCGGACGCTCCGAGTCGGCCGAGAGGCTCTTCAACGAGGCGATCCGCCTGAGCCGGGAAATCGGTGACCGGCGCGTCGAGGGCATGATGAGGTCGAACCTGGCGATGTTGTTTCAGCAGACCGGGCGACCCGAGCTGGCGGCGCGGACTTGCGAAGAGGCCCTTGCCGAACATCGGCGCAATCGGAACCGCGCGGACGAGGGAAAGACGTTGGGGAATCTCGCGCTGCTTCAACACGAAGCTGACAACGCCGTTCAGGCGGAACGAAATTTTGAAGAAGCGATGGCCATTGCGCGCGAAGTCGGGGACCGGCGATCCCTGGGAATCCTCCTGGGAAATCTGGCCGATCTATACCGGGAAACCCGTCGCGTTGAATTGGCCGAACAGAGTTTCAAACAGGCGCTCTCCATACACAGGGAAGTGGAAAACCGCCTCTTCGAAGGAGTTACGCTGGGAAACCTCGGGATCCTTCTGTTTGAAACGGGCAGGGACGAAGACGCCGAACGCGCGTTCCTCGCCGCGCGTGCGATTCATCGCGAGGTGGGAGCTCCTCGATCCGAGGGAATCGTGCTCGGGAACCTCGCGGGCCTTTACCAGAGGGCGCGGCGATTCGACCTGGCGGCACGGAACTACGAGGAGGCGCTCTCCCTTCATCGCGCGACCGGCAACCGGCGCTGCCAGGGAATCGACTGCGGGAATTTCGCGTCTCTCCTTCACGTCACGGGCAACCTGGAGTCCGCTGAGCGCCACTTTGCCCACGCCATCGAGCTTCATCGCATGACCGGAAACCTGACCTTCGAAGGGATCCACAGCTGCGGCCAGGCCCTGCTCTACCTGGCGCTAGGGCGTCACGGGGAAGCGCGGGAAGCGTGGCCCAAGGGAGCGGCGATTCTCAGGGAAGTCGGCAACCGCCTGGAACTGGAGAGCGCGACCGCCGAGATGCATCGAGCATGTGCGGAGGCTCGCATAGTGCCCTTTGACGGCAGCTGATCCCCCTCCCTGCTCCTCGACTGTTGCCCCTCTCCGCGCCCGCGTGCGACACTTCCCTCAATGATCAAGCCCCCCCGCGTCCTCGGCATCATCCTCGCCGGCGGCAAAGGCGAACGCCTCGACCCGCTCACGAAGGAACGATCCAAGCCCTCGGTCCCGTTCGGCGGGCGCTTCCGCATCGTGGATTTCGTGCTGTCGAACTTTATCAACAGCGGGATCTACGGGATCCACCTGCTCGTGCAGTACAAGTCGCAGTCGCTCATCGACCATCTCAACGCGGCGTGGCGCCTCGCGCCGCTCATCCGCGACCATTTCATCAGCGTCGTGCCGCCGCAGATGCGCTGGGGCGATTCCTGGTACCGCGGAACCGCCGACGCCGTGTACCAGAACCTCAACCTCATCGCCGATTACAACCCCGACCTCGTCGCCATCTTCGGCGCTGATCACATCTACCGCATCGACATCCGCCAGATGATCGAGTTCCACCTCGAAAAGAAGGCCGACGTCACCGTCTGCGCCCGCCCCGTTCCCGTTGACCGGGCGTCCGGCTTCGGCATCATCGCCGTCGACAAGCTCGGCAGATTCGTCGGATTCGACGAGAAGCCCAGCAAGCCCAAGTCCATGCCAGGCGAGCCCGGCATGGCCTTCAGCTCCATGGGAAATTACCTCTTCGACGCCAAACTCCTCCGCGAAGTTCTCGAAGCGGATGCGCAAGCCCAGTCCGCGCACGACTTCGGCAAGACGATCCTGCCGGCGCTGTACGGGGAGAAGCGGATTTACGCCTACGACTTCCGGAAGAACGAGATCCCCGGGATGAAGGCCGGCGAAGAGCCCGCTTACTGGCGCGACGTGGGGGACCTGGAGAGTTACTGGGAAGCGCACATGGACCTGCTGGGGACGAAGCCGAAGCTCGACCTGAACAATTCCGACTGGCCGATCCAGAGCCGGCCGATGACGTCGGGGCCGGCGCGGATCATCAAGGGCGAGATCGTGGACTCGACGGTGGGGGGCGGCGCGATCGTGCACGGAGGGAAGATCCGGCGGAGCGTTGTCTCGCGCGACGTGACGATCGGCGACGGCGCGGAGCTGGACGAGTGCATCATCTGCGACCATACGACGATCGGCGCGGGGGCGAAGCTGAAGCGGGTGATCGTGGACCGGTGGAACGAGATTGCGCCGGGCGAGGTGATCGACGCGAAGACGGCGTGGGACCGGAAAGGCTACGTGGTGGATCCGAGCGGTATCGTCGTGGTCGCGCGCGGGAAGACGCGGGCGCTTCAGTAGCCGCGCGACCCTTGAGCCCCCTCTGCATCGGCTGCGGAAAGGAACTCCCGCGAACAGGCGAGAAGTGCGAGTCCTGCGGCACGCCGGCGCGCGGGGCCGAATTTCATGAGGAGGTCGTGGCGAAGCTGGAGGCGATTGCGTCGCCCGACATCTGCTGCTGCTGTCTCGAGCCCACGCAGGTGAAGAGATACGAGAAGCTGGTCACGCATTTCGCCCACACCGCGGTGGGCATGTCGCAGCGCTACCTCCTGGTGCCGCTCGGCTGGTGCGGTCCTTGCCGGCGCCGGACCGGCCTGCTGCTCGCGGCGACGATCCTGGCGTTCATCGCCGGCACGCTCGGGTCCATGTTTCTCTGGGTCGTGACGCTCGACAACGATTTCAACGAGAAGTTCCTCGTCGTCCTGCTGATCCCCGGCGGCGTCGTGGCGTGGATCGCCCGGTCCCTGCTCGCCCGCGCGCTCGGCAACCGCCCGGGCCACGTCAGGAGCTGCATGGCGGTCGAGGGCCGGAGAGGGACCGAACCGGCTGATGGTGCGCCCGCAGAAATCCGGATCGTGTTCGGCAACCGCGCGTACGCCGCGCTCTGGAAGCGCGCGAACGGCCTGTCGTGAGCCGGACTCCCGCCACGGCTCTCGCGAAGTGGTTTGCGACGGTCGCCCGCGATCTCCCCTGGCGGCGCACGCGGACGCCCTTCCGCACCTGGGTCAGCGAACTGATGCTCCAGCAGACGACGGTGAAGACGGTCGTGCCGCGGTTCGGGGCGTTCGTGGAGCGGTTCCCGGACGTCCGCGCGCTGGCCGCCGCTTCTGAACAGGACGTCGTCGAGGAATGGGCCGGTCTGGGCTACTACTCGCGGGCGCGGAACCTGCATCGGGCGGCGCGGCTCATCGTCGAACGGCACGGCGGGAAAGTGCCGCGGACGGTCGAGGAACTGCGGGCGCTTCCCGGCATCGGTTCCTACACCGCGGGAGCGATCCTCTCGATCGCCCATGGCGTCCGCGCGGCCTGCGTGGACGGCAACATCCGGCGCGTGCTGTCGCGGCTCGACGGCAGGGACTACGCGCCGCGCGCGCTGGAAACGCGGGCTGCGGAGCTGGTGCCCGCGAAAGACCCGGGCGCGTGGAACGAAGGCCTGATGGAGCTCGGAGCGACGGTCTGCCTGCCGCGCGACCCCTCGTGCCTCGTCTGCCCGCTGTCGAACCTCTGCCGGGCGCGGGCCGAGGGAACCGTGGAAGCGCTCCCGGCCCGCAAGGCGCGCCCGGCGACCGTGGCGCAGGAGGCGTCCTACGCCCTCGTGCTCCGCGACGGCCGGGCGCTTCTCGGCCGCCGCCCGCCGGGATTGCTGGGCAGCCTCTGGGAATTTCCGGGCGACCGCGTCCCGAAGCGGGAGCTCGCCTCGGTCCTGCGCGTCCGACTCGGTGTCAGGGTGCGCATCGGCGCTGCCGTGGCGACCGCGCGCCACACCATCACGCATCACCGGATCACGGCGTCTCTCTTCCGTGCGTCCGCGCCGGGGGCGCCGGCCGCGGGCTGGTACCCGGAGCTGAAATGGGTCGAGCCCGGCCGCCTGCACGACGTGCCGATGACGGCGGCGGCCCGGAAGCTCGCGTCGGCCGATTGCGGATGGGCTAGACTCTGCCCATGAGCCTTCCCCGCGGAAAATCCCCCAGGCTGGCGCTCGTGGCGGGAGCCCTGCTGGCCATTGCCGCGTCCTTTTCCGGCGGCGACCCGCCGCAGCCGTTCGACAAGGACCAGTTCCGCTCGCGCAAGAAGTGGTACGTGACGTTCACGCTTCGGCTGCACGGAAGAGGGGAGAAGAGGCAGGTTGACCGCGACGACAGCGAGACGGTGAATTGGAACATTTCCCGCGAGGTCACCGGGACGCTGGTCTACGACGAGGTCCGCTCAGGCTCGAACAGCCGTCCCAAGGCCTCGGTCCTCGGCGCGGGCGAAAAGTCCGATGCCCGCTTCACCAGCTGGGAGCCGTCCGAGCACGGGACCAGCGTCGTCTGGACGATCAACGACGAGGTGGCGCACAAGTCCGTCACGCACGGCGAGATTCACGCGGCGACGGAAGTGTGGGGTTTCACGAAGTTCTCCGGCACGGGCACGGCGGACATCCACAACATCGACGGGCTGAGTTGCGACATGAAGGACATGATCTTTGACGTCGAGCTCGAGGCCGACGCCAACGACCGGAAGCAGGGAGAGCCCAAAAGCCTGGGCCTGGTCGCCGAGTACCACACCTTCACGGCGGGGACGCAGGTGCGCCGGGACACGGTGTACCCAATCAGCCGGCACAAGATGATCGGGCTGCTTCCGCGGATCACGAAATCCCTGGAAGAGCAGCTCTGCTCGCGCAAGCTCCAGCTGACCAACGACCGGATCGGCATCAACGTCCTGGAGCAGGTCAAATTCCTGCCGCCCTTCCCCGACAGCTCCAGCAAGGACAACTCCACCGCCCTGAATTTCGGCGGGCACTCCACCGGCAACGGCACGCCGCTGGAGCTGAGCCTCGACATCATCATTTCGCCGACGCCGCCCACGGTCGCGAAGTTGATCCTGAAACCGGTCGGGTACGCGCAGTGGCGGCCGCTTTGCTCGAGCTCGGAGTTCGTGAAGGGCAACGACATAGCGGTCGAGTGGCGGGTTGAGGAGGAAGGCGGCGACCCGGCGCGCCCTGCGAAGGTGACGCGCGTTGTCTTCGAACTGACGGAGACCAGCGCGGAGCCCGGCGTCTGCATGAACTGGCCGCAACACCTGACGACAGAAACCCCGGATTTCGACCTGCGCTTCGCGGGCGCGGAGACTCTTGTGCCGGGGTACGAGGTTCGCGAGAAACGCCAGAAAGCCGTCCTGACGGACGCGCCGGCGGCCGCCGGGAAGGGAACGGTGACGGTCGACTGTTTCGACTCGGGGGCGACGGCGGTGCTGGTCGCGGAGGCGACGCTGGAAGACGGCCGGGTGGTGCACGGCAGGGTTGAGGGCACGGGGGCGGGCGAGCTCCCGATCCCCGACTTCGAGCGCGGGTTGTCGTTCATCCCGAGGTGGTGGCGCGAAGCCAAGGCCGCGGGCAAGAGGGACGACATCGACGACGACAATTACCCGGAGGGCGACGGCCAGCATGGCGACGGCTTCACCGTCTGGGAGGAATACCGGGGCTTCTGGGTCGGCGGGGTGCTGGACACGGACTGCGTCCCGCTGCAGAAGGATCTCTTCATCTGCAACCGCATCGGTGGCAAGGCCCGCAACGGGATCAGTCTCTTCCGCGAAGCGACGAAGCTCATCGTGCACGACGAGCTTCGCCCCGCGGAGTTCCGGGCCGACCGTGTGATGAATTTCCACCATGCCGCGCGGCCGCACTCGGTGGACCAGCACGGCATCAGCGTGCAGGAGGGCGGCCTCACGGCTGTGGGGAAGGACGGAAAAGTGGAGCAGATCGCGAGCATCTGCAATACGGACAGGGGAGCCAGTTTCCCCGGGCCCCCGAAGAACACTCTCAACGTGTCGATCCTGCCGTCGATGCTCGACGGGCAGGAACCGGAGTGGCAGTACAGCAACGGGGAGAGATTCCTGGTCGCCTACGCGGACTCGACCGTCGCGCACGAGCTGGGTCACGGGCTCGGCATCCGCCACCACGGCGAACGGGAACGCTCGGTCACCTTCAAGTTCGAGAAACTGGAAACCGGGGAGCTCGTCACGACTCATAACGGGAAGCGCGTCGTGGTCCGCAACGAGAAGTCCGGCGACACCATGACCCTCCTGAACTACCTCACGAAGGACAGGAGCCTCCGGTCCATGGACATCCCGGTGTTGCTCGGCGAAATGGGGGGGCAGATGAGCGGCGACGTCGCGTGCTTCATGCGCTACGACAACGCGGGCGGCTACCCGTCGCTGGCCCGTGCGGGCGAGTATTACCTCCACATGGAACAGGAGGTCTGGGGGGAGCGGCTATGCACGTCGCCGGAAGGGACCGGCTGCAACGCCTCGACGCACCGGCCGCAGTCGCGCTACGGCAACGCCGGCGAGAGCCGGGGGAATTGCTTCCACAAGTTCGTCGTCAACGACAAGTGGGAGAAGAGGAACTGATGCGCCCCCGGTTCGCGATCGTCCTTTCCTTGGCTCTGCTCGCTGCGGGATGCGGCAAGGGCGAATCCACGAAGAATCCGGGAAATCCCCCGGCTCCGCCGCCGGCGGTTCCCGGAGTCCCGAAGGTCCCGGCGGCGTCTCCGCTGGACATCCTGGCGTCCGCGAACGGCAGCGTGGAGTGCACCGCCCCGGCGGACGGACCGGTCGTCGTGCAGGTGGACATCTTCCTCAAGCGCTCCGCCGGCGACTCCCTCACCCTCACGAATCCTTCCGGCCCGTGGTCGGAGGCTTTCACACTCGAGTGCCGGGGCCCGGGAGACGCAGACAAGGCGTCGCTGTTCTCGGCGGCCAGCACGACGAAGGGGAGCATCGAGCTGACGCGCGCACGGAGCGGGACGCTCGCCTGGATCCTCGACGGGGCCGGCGCTTCCGTCCTCCCGGCAGGCACCTGGACCCTGCGCGTCGTGGTGGACGCGAAGAAGCTCGGGAACGCCGTCCCCGACGGACTGGCCTCCAGCCCGGTCACCCTGACCGTGGTCGCCCCCGCCGCGGCGTCCACCCCGGTCGCCGCGCAGCGCAGGTGCCTCGCGGTCATGAACGCCGCCGGCTGGAAAAAGGACACCGCCAGGGCGCTCGCTGCCGCCGACGCCTACCTCGCGAAGGAGCCCGAGGACGTTGCCGTCCTCTTCCTCAAGGGCCAGGTCCTGCGATCCACGGGGAAAAAAGTCGAAGCCCTCGCCGCGTTCGAAGCCGCCCTAGGCGCCGCCAACCGGAACAAGAATCCGTTGGCCGAGAATTTCGCGATCGAGCGGGCCGTCGCGGACCTTCGGCGCGAGGTAGACGGGAAGTAGAGCTTGCGGCCTCAGGGAGGCGAGCCTTCGCCGGCGTCCCTGAACGCGCGGGCAAGAGTCGTCCGAAGGAGGCGTCGTGCGGCTCGTCCGGCGCGCAAGTCGCAACCTCACCATCACCGGCACCAGTCGTGCGCGCCGGATGAGCCGTGCGACGCCGACGCAGGACGACTCTTGCCCGCGCGTTCAGAACCCGAGCTTCACCTTCAGGATCACCGGCACAAACAGCTTCTTCGCGTCGGCCCACGATTCGATCACCACCGTTGCCTTCTCGACGTTCTGCTTGAGCGTGAACGACATGGCCCAGGTCGTGTCTCCGCCGAACGACTCCCGGCTGGTCGAGTTACGGTTCGACTCGATTTCTTTCCCGTTGGCGTCGAGGAACTTCACGGACTTCAACGCTTCCAGCGACGTCTTGCAGGAGATGTCGATCGCGAGCGGATCCTCGCCCCACTGCGGTTTGCCCGCCTCACGGACCGTGAACGTCATCGTCCCCGCGGTGAACTTCGCGTCCTTCTTCATCTCGGCGTTCTCTGCCTTCACGGTCTCGGTCTTCCCCGTGGCGCTCACCATGAAGGCGGTCGTGCCTTCGAGGGTGAAGGAAGTGGCTTCAGGGGAAGGCAGCCCCGGGCCGCGGACTTCCATCATGGCGGCCTTGCCGTCCTTGCTGATCTGCGCGCCGAAGCTGAATCCCGGCTCGCCAAACCTCATGTCGCCCTTGAGAAGATCCGTGCCCTTGTCGTCGACGAACTTCATCACCTTGCACTCTTCGGTGAGGATCTGGATCAGCGTGCCGGCGCCCGGCGTCACGAGAAGCGCGACGCTCGTGCCGGAGCCGAAGGCATTGAGAGGTCGAAGCGAGTCGTTGTCGTCGGCGGCGCCGTAGCCCTTGCCCACGATCTGCAGGCCGCAGGCGCGCACTTTCTGGACGGGCTCTGTCCCCTGCGGCGGATCTTCGGACCTGACGGAAAGGGTGAGGCAGACGACAAGGGAAACGGCGACCAGGATCTTCTTCATGGCGGCTCCCATCATGGAGTCTCGAGAATGCCTATCCTCTCTTTCCTACAACGTACCCTTCCTTCGCCAGCCGCGTCACCAGCTCGCCGCACGCCGCTTCCGGCACGAATTTCAGCGTGCCTTCGGGCGACGCTTCCAGCAGCCACGGCTTCAGCCATTTGATGCGACGCAGCTTCAGCAGCACCATCGGGTCGGCACAGCGCAGGAGGTTGTCTTTCTCTTCCCAGACGACCTGGATGTCGTCGCCGCCGAGTTCGGTGAGGAGGAAGCGGACGGTGTCGGGGAGCGGGTTGCGCGAGTGTTTTTCCAGGAATTCGCGGACGTCGTCGATCGTCATGCCGGCGTTGAGACCCGCGGCGATGCTGCGCTTGTCGAGGCGGAACACGAACGCGGCGTCGGCGCGCTCGAGGCGGGCGACGCGCGCCAGGGCGGTGAGAAGGGCGGTGCCGCCGGCGGGGGAAGCGAGGACTTCGAGGGTGGGGAGAACGGCGAAGCCGGTTTCGGAGTCGGGGGCGGTGCGTGCGGCGCGGAGGGCGGCGGCCGGTGTTTTTTTTGCGTGAAGCGCCCATGATGACGATTTTGCGAGGCGCCACGAGTCGAGCGACGCGCCGGTCGCGCGCTCCGCGAACCCGAGGCGGTGCAGCGTGCGCAGGTCCGCCGTGACGCGGGCCTTGATCCAGATTTCCTCGGAGGGTCCGGGCTCGCCGGCGTGCGCGGATTCCCACGCGCCGATCGCCACGGGATCCGCCCCGAGGTGCTTTGCGAGCGCCTCCGTCGAAACCCAGAGGTCGCCCGTCTCGGTGAAAAGCGCGACGAGGTGCTTGCGGAAATCGCGAAGCCAGCCGGCGGGGCCGAGGAAGTCCTCGGCAAGCGCCCGCGTCTGTTCCGCGGGAGAGAACGAGAGGAACGGCTCCAGCGCCTGCCCGCCCAGCGGGTCGGATTCCACTTCCAGCTCGGCCCCCGCGGCCGCACGGCGCGCCGCGAAGCCGAGGATTTCGTCCACTTCCGACGGCGAGAGATGAAGCAGGCCCTCAAGCCGCGCGCGCGCCGCCTTGCCGACCTTGCCACTCTTCCGCGCGTCGAGCTTTTCGATGTGCGCGACCAGCGCCAGCCTCCTCAGATCTGCCGCGAACTGCCCGGGGCGCGCGTCGGGATGCGCGGCCGCGAGCTTCACTCCCAGCTTCTTCCGCTCCGACGCCAGCGCCGCGTTCGCCTTCTGTGACACCTTCGCGCACGCCGCTTCACGCAACTCCTCAGGGATCACCACCTGCGGAAACGCGCTCCAGCCGGGCTCGCCGCACGGGGCGAGGAGGGCGCGGCGGGAGAGGAGCTGGACGGGGGAGTTGGGATTGAAGCGAGCGCCGAGGAGGTCGTCGGCGGTGAGGGGAAGCCTGAGGGCCCAGTCGGGGCGCATGGCGGCGACGCGGTCCGAGAGCGACTTCGCGGCGATGATGCCGCCGCGGCGCGCGACGAATTCGAGGAGCTGCGTTCCGAGCGGCGCGAGATTCTCGGCGAGGCGGGGCGCCGCTTCGATCAGCTTGCGGTGCAGGCGGGCGAGAGCGGCCGCGCGCGGCAGCGTTTCGCGCAGGCCCAGATCGACGGCGAGGACGCGGGCGCCGGCGTCGGAATAGTGGCGAAGCGCCTGGCAGAGCGAGCGCGGGCCGGTGCCGGGCATGTCGGGCATGAAGAACCACTCGTAGGGGAGCGCGAGGAACTGCGGGCGGACGGCGGAAGGGATCGGGAAGAGCAGGCCTGCGCACTCGAGGTCGTGGAGTTCCTGCGGGGTCGGAGGCTCAGGGAAGTCCTTGAACTTCGACCAGCCGCCGTCGCGGTAGAGCGTGTCGAGGCAGCGCCAGAAGGTCTCGCGCAGCTCGGGCCGCGTCTCCCACCAGGCGCGCTTGAAGACCTCGGTGTGGACGAAGATGTCGGCGAGCTCGTCGGCGAGCTGGACGCGGGTGCGGGGGGTGGGGCGCGGAGGGAGGCGCCCCTGGGAGATGAGGAGGAGGGAGCCGTCGCCGAGGGAGTCGAAGATTTCACGGAGAGTCTTGGTGCGGGTAGGGTCGGGACCCGGGTGAGGGAGGTGAGACCAGGAGGTTTTTTTGCGCATCGGGGTGTTTGCCTGGCTTTGGGGGGAACGGCTTAATTGAGAAATATCTAATATCGAATATCTAATATCCAATGGTCACTGCGATGGAGGCGATCCCGCACGCAGCAGGCCATTAGAAATTAGATATTAGATATTCGATATTTCGATATTAGTCCTTCTCCTTAGTCACCGCCCCGGCATCGATCACCTCATACCGGTAGCCCTGCTCCGTCAGAAACAGCTGCCGCTTCTGCGCAAAGTCCTCTTCGCTCGTCGCCCGCGTCACCAGGCTGTAAAAATGCGCCTTCCCGCCGTCCGACTTCGGACGAAGGACCCGCCCGAGCCGCTGCGCTTCTTCCTGCCTCGATCCGAACGTCCCGCTCACCTGGATCAGCACGTTCGCATCCGGAAGATCCAGGCTGAAATTTCCGACCTTCGACAGCACGAGCAGGTTCCGCCGCCCTTCACGGAACGCCCCGTACGCTTCTTCCCGCTCCCTCACGGGCGTTTTCCCCGTGATCGCCGGCGCGCCCAGCCCTTCCGCCAGCCCCAGCACCTGCTCGAGGTACTGGCCGATGATCAGCACCTGGTCGCGCTCGTGCCGCCCCAGCAGCATCTTCACCACGTCCACCTTCGCCGGGTTCTCGCTCGCGATCCGGAATTGCTCCCGGTCGCCTGAAGCGGCGTATCGCATCCGCTCCTCGGGGGCGAGGTCCGCGCGGATCTCGCGGCACACTGCGGCCGCGATCCAGCCCTGCTTCTCCAGCACCCGCCACGGCACGTCGTACTTCTTCGGGCCGATGAGGCTGAAGACATCCCCCTCGTGCCCGTCCTCGCGCACCAGCGTCGCCGTCAGCCCGAGCCGCCGCCGCGCCTGGATTTCCGCCGTCGCTCGGAACACCGGAGCGGGCAGCAGATGCACTTCGTCGTAGATGATCAAGCCCCAGTTCGCCTTGTTGAAAATCTCAAAGTGCAGGAACGGGTCCGACTTCTTTTTGCGCCACGTGAGGATCTGGTACGTCGCGATCGTCACCGGCTTGATTTCCTTCGAGTGACCCGTGTATTCCCCGATGTCATCCTTCGTCAGCGTCGTCTTGTCCAGCAGCTCGTCCCGCCACTGCCGCGCCGCGATCACGTTCGTGCAGAGGATCAGCGTCCGCATCCCCACCTTCGACATCGCCGCCAGCCCCACCATCGTCTTGCCGGCGCCGCACGGCAACACCACCACGCCGCTTCCGCCTTTCGTCGCCCCGCCCGCCCAGAACGCGTCCGCCGCTTCCTTCTGGTACCCCCGCAGCCCCCACCCCGGCCCCGCGACGCGGTTCGCGCGCACCTCGAACTTGAGCGCGTCTCCTTCCACGTACCCCGCCAGGTCCTCGACGGGCCAGCCGAGCTTGAGAAGCGCCTGTTTCACCGGCCCGCGCTGCACCGTCTCGATCCGGATCGTCAGCGCGTCGAGCCTCTCCGCCAGCAGCGGGCGGATCTTGTTGTTCGACCAGAGCTGAAGCGACAGCGCCGGCTCGGCGCACTTCAGCACAAACCCGTTCGCCGCGGCTTCCAGCTTCACCCTCCCGAACCGCGCCATCTGCTCGCGGATTTCGGCGCGGACGTTCTGGGGGATGTCGTACTTCGCGTGTTTCTCGAGGCCCGAGATGATCTCGGAGGCGGGCATGCCGGCGGACGCGGCGTTCCAGAGGGAGAGCGGGGAGACGCGATAGGTGTGGACGTGCTCGGGCGACTTCTCGAGCTCCGCGAAACGTGCGAGGAGGTCCCGCGCTTCCTCGAACCCCGGGGTATCAACCTCGAGGAGGATGGAGCGATCGGACTGGACGATGACGCAGCGGGGCATGGTGTCGCTCGTGGGGGAGGTGCGGGGAGCCCTGTATTGGACGCTATTGAGGCTCGAAGCGCAAGGCGGAGGCGAGATGGGGGTACAGGGCCGGAATTGCAAGGCCGCCCGGACGATCGCGCACTTCCCCCGTGGGGGTCATCCAGGCCTCAACGAAGTTCCCTGTGACACCTCCCGAGCACCCCGTCTCTGTGTGCATCGCGCATGCCCTTCTGTGTGCCTCCGGTCCTCCGTGTTTTCCGTGTTCGTCGTTTTTTCCGGTGACCACGGGGAGTCGCCTTCGGGAGAAGGGAAACAACCGCCTGAACACGGAGCACACGGAGGAACGGAGAGACACGGAATTTCTCCGACCAAGGCGACCGAAGTTACTTTCTCTGTGTCTCCTGTGCCCTCTGTGGCCAGGCCTTTTTTCCTTTGGTACCGACGACATTGGCTGGGGAGATCCGCTGTAAGATTTGCGGCATGAGTGCCCGGTGTTGCGAGAAGTCGTACGAGAAAACGCGGCGGCCATGCCCCCGGTGCTCGAGGCCGATCTGCCACTACTGCGGTGTGATCTCGCGAGGGGCCCTCGTGTGCGGGGACTGCTCGGTCTTGCCGCCCGAGGAGACCGTGCGCGAGACCGGTGGGACTGAAGAACTCGGAGGCACAATGCTGGTGCTGGCCGCGGTGGTCGGTGGAATCGCGGGCGGAATCCTCGGGGGAGTTGCGTGTATCGCCCTGAGCGTGGCCATGGGACCGTGGGCGATCGGGGTCGGCATCCTTCCCGGAATCGGGGCGCGCCTGGGTGTAAGGACCGGCTCGAAGGGTGCTTCCGGAAGATTCTGGACTTTGCTCTCGGCGGCGACAACCGTCCCGGGTTTCGCAATGCTGATCTGGATGTCGATCCTGATCGGGCTGAACTCGAGCCGGGTCGCGTCAGGTTACGCCGTGGATCCCATCGGGATTCTCGATCCGAGAGTGGGGCAGGCGTTCCTTCACATGTGTCGATCGGGAGAAGGGATGCCGATCGCCGTCGGCCTTGCATTTGCCATGATTGCGGCAACCCTGCCTGTAGGCAGACGCTGACCCTCCATCACAATCGGGCTGGACGACGAAGGGAAGCCATTCGCGAAGCAGGCGATCAAGCGCCTGAGTGGATCCGCGAAGGAGCGGCTTTGGCTCGGGCCGCGGCCGCGTACGGCGCCGCGGCGATGAGTTCGTCCAGGGGGGCGATGGCGAGTCCGCGCGCGCGCAGGCCTTCGATCACGTTCGGAAGAGCCGCCAGCGTCGGTTCGATGGGGCGCGGGGTGCCGGGAATGACGCCGTCGTGAAGCGTGAGGATTGCGCCGGCGGTCGCGCGCGGCACTAGGCGCGCGACGATCGCCTCGGGAGTCGTTGCGACGCCGTCGAACGCGCGCTCCGTGTAGGTGATCATCGTGTTGCCACACCGGCGGACCGCGCGATGCATGTGCCATTGCTTCACGACGTACGGCGGCCGGAACCACGCAGGACGCACGCCGGCGATCTGCTCGAGAAGGCTCGCAGTCCGGACAATCTCGCTCTCCCAGTAGCCGGTGAATTGGTACCCGCCCGACTTGGAATGCGACCAGCTGTGGTTTCCGATGAGGTGCCCCTCGTCGACGATCCGCTTCACGATCGCGGGCCACTTTTCGGCCTGCATCCCGACGAGGAAAAATGCGGCGCGCGCGCCCGCCTTCGCGAGCAGGTCGAGCGCGCGCGGAGTCGCTTCCGGATGCGGGCCGTCGTCGAACGTCAGCGCGACGCGGGCGGGGGGCGAATCGTCGCCGCGCCAGGTGAGAGGGCCCCAGAAGCAGCTGCGCGAAGCGAAGATGCCGTGGATGGCGACGGCCGTGCCTGCGGCCGCCGCGGCCGCCGTCGCGATGATTTCAGGGATCACTTTTTCTGCAGCTCCGCGGTGAAGTAAAACGGTTCGGACCAGTCGACCGTGAATTTCCCTTCGATGTCCTCGTATCCCGGCATCGAGAGGCGGTAGGCGTGGTCGCCGACGGGAACGGCCTTGAGGACGGCGGGCGTCGGCGTTTCGTGGGGCTTGCCGTCCAGGGTGACCCGGACTCCCGGCGGGGAAGTATCGAAGTGGACGTCGGCCGCGATCGGGGCGAGCGGGATGCTGCGCATGCCGTTGCTCTTCGCGAAAATGTGCGTGTCTTCCTCATACGGCTCGAAGCCCGGCGCCTGGACCTGGATCAGGGCCGACCCGACGTAGATGCTGTCGAACTCGCATCGCCCGTTGACGCCGGTGAGGCTGGTCGTGGCGTACTGGTTGTCGATCGTCGCGATGGCATCCGGGGGATCGACGAGGATCGTGATGGAGGACTTCTCGGTGTTGGAAAACGGCCGGTGCTTGTCCGAGCGCGGGCGAAGCGGCGGCCGGGCCTTGCGGGGGGCCAGCGTCGCGGCGCGCGGCGCGGAGAGATCACGGGGCGCCTTGTCCGGTCTGGAGGAGAGCTTCGCAAAGATTGCGGTCGCGACGCCGACCAGAACGAGGAGGATGGCGGTCAGCACGAACGGCCGCGCCGCCGAACCACCCGGCCGCGTGAGCGCCGGCACCGCCACCATCGATCCGCGTTCCAGAGCCGCGAGACCCTTCGCCACCTCCTCCATCGTCCCCGGCCGGTGCGCCCGGTCCGCCTCCATCATCCACAGCACGAACATCGACAGGTTCTTCGGGACCTCGGGCGCGACCTCGTGAGGCGCCTTCGGCCGCGTCTTCACGATCGAGTCCAGCAGCTCGTACAGCGACTTCGCTTCGTACGGCAGCCGCCCCGTCAGCGCGTGGTACATCGTCGCGCCCAGCGCGTAGACGTCGCTTCGCGCGTCCGCCGCTTCCCCGCGGCACTGCTCCGGCGACATGTAATGCGGCGTGCCCAGAAGCTGGCCGGCTTCGGTGAGGCCGGAAGCGCCGCCTTCGCGGGCGAGGCCGAAGTCGATGAGTTTTGCCAGGCCGCTTCCCGAGACGAGGATGTTGTCCGGCTTCACGTCGCGGTGGACGATCCCGTTCCGGTGGGCCTGCGCGAGGCCTTCGGCGATGCCGCGCGCGAGCCGGATCGTTTCATCCGGCGCGACTTTTCCGCGGCCGAGGCGGTCCGTGAGGCTCGCACCCTCGATGACGGGCATGACGATGAAGTGCAGGCCGCTTTCGAAGCCGACGTTGAGCACGCCGACGATGTTCGGGTGGTCGAGTTTCGCGACGGCGCGCGCTTCGCGCTGGAACCGGTCGATCATTTCCTGCGAGCGCGCGAAATGGGGCGGGAGGATCTTGACGGCGACGATCTTGTCGAGCCCGAGGTGGCGCGCGCGGTAAACGGCGCCCATGCCGCCGGCGCCGATCGCGCCTTCGATGCGGCAACCGCCGATCGTGCGGCCGATGAGCCCGGGGTCCTCGGCGGGAGTGCCGGAATTCGATTTCACGACGAGCGTCGGGCTGTTGGAAGCGCGCTGGGTCATCTGGCCCGCGTCCGAGCTGCTGCGCGCGAGGTCGAGCTGCGACTTCGAGAGTCTTCCCGAGGTCACGAGCTCCGCGATGGCCTGGGAAGGGTCGCCGGAGCGGTCCAGGACAGCTCGGTACTCGTCCTCAGTGAGATAGCCGAGAACGACGGCCTGTCGGAGGGTGAGGGAGTCGGAGGGCACGGGGGTATGATAAGAAACGGAAGGGGATGGGGTGAGGGCGGGATGGGGATGTGCGGCCGGGTCGTACACTTCCGGCCTATGGGAGTTCCCCTTGCTGTCTCGCTGGCTTTGGCACCGCCGCCGCGGGACCTTGCCCTTGCAGGAGACTCGCGAGGCTCATGGCGGGTGAGTCCAGCGTCGCCCGAACCTTGCACAGCAGGTCCGCGGTAGCGAACGGCTTCTGCAGGAAGGGCGTCTCCTCCGGCAATTCACCCTGCTGGACGATCGCGCCGTCGGGGTAGCCGGACATGAAGAGGACGCGCAGGCCGGGAGATGTCTCCGCGAGCCGGCGGGCCAGCTCGACTCCGCCGAGCTGCGGCATAACGACGTCGGTGATGACCAGGTCGAATCTCGTGGGCGTGGCGGCATGGATGGCGAGCGCTTCGACCCCGTTGCGCGCAACATGGATCTCGTAACCCTGGGCGGCGAGGCGGACCTTGATGAGCTGGCGCACCATGTCCTCGTCCTCCACGACCAGGAGCCGTTCGCGGCCTCGTGAGGCAGAGGCGATGGTGGAGGCGGGACTTGAGTCCTGGCCTTCCAGGATGCGCGGGAAATAGACCTTGAAGGTCGAACCCTTGCCGACCTCCGTATAAACGGTGACCTGTCCGCTGCTCTGGCTCACGATCCCGTATACGGTCGAAAGCCCGAGGCCCGTGCCCTGTCCGGGGGCCTTGGTCGTGAAGAACGGCTCGAACAGGCGTGCCCTGGTTTCGGGCGTCATCCCCGACCCGGTGTCGGTGACGGCGAGCAGGACATACTCCCCGGCGGCGAGTCCGTAGCGACTTGACAGTTCCGCTTCGAGCGTCACGTTGGCTGTCTCGACCGTGAGCGCGCCGCCGTCGGGCATCGCGTCCCGCGCGTTCAGAACCAGGTTCATCACTACCTGCTGGATCTGGCTGGGGTCCGTGCGCACCGTCCAGAGCCCCTGCCGCAGGACCGCGTTGAACTGGATGTCCTCGCCGATCAGCCGGCGCAGCATTTTCTCCATTTCAGAAATGACCGTGTTCAGGTCCAGCTTTCTCGGCTGGACGACCTGTTTGCGGCTGAAGACGAGGAGCTGCCGCGTCAGGCTCGAAGCGCGCTCGCCGGCCTTGATGATCTCCGATACGTCGGCGTGGCCTCCCGATCCTTCCGCGAACCCTTCCTGCACCGCCGCCGCGTACCCAAGGATGACGGTCAGCAGATTGTTGAAGTCGTGCGCGATCCCCCCGGCGAGGCGGCCAATGGCCTGCATCTTCTGCGACTGGCGCAACATCTCCTCCGCATTCCGCTTCTCCGTGATGTCCTCCGCCATGCCCCCGATCCTGTAAACGCTCCCGGCGATGTCCTTGATCGGAAACGCCTGGTCATGGATCCAGCGCTTTGAGCCGTCGGGCCGCTCAATCTCGTATTCGGCCACGGCCATCTCTCCCTTCGCCGCCTGCACGAAGAGCGACTCCGCGTCATGTCGCGTTCCCTCGGAAACCGCGCGCTTCCACGAACCCGGATCCGCCTCCAGCGACGCGCAGGACCGCCCCCAGATTTCCTCGTAGGCCGGACTGACGTAGATCACGTTCGAAAGATCCACGCTCCGCATCCAGAAAACGTCGTGCAAGTGCGCGACGAGCTGGCGGAAGCGTTCCTCGCTCTGTCGCAGGCCCTCCGTCCGGTCCGCGACGCGCGAGTCGAGCTCGCGGTTCAGCTTCTCAAGCTCGGCCGTCCGCTCCACAACGCGCGTGTTCAGGCTCACCATGGCGGATCGCCAGAGGCCGATCTTCCGCACGGTCATGTACCAGGTGCCGACCAGGAGCGGCAGGACCACGAAAATCGGGATCATCTCGGCAAAGAAGCGGTTTCCGGCATTCTCCACCGCGCGATCCGCTTCTTGCTCCAGCGTCCTCTTCAGCGCCAGGATTCCGTTCGCGTAGATGGCTTTCTGGACAGCGTACTTTTCTCCCTGCAGAATCCCCGCGGCCTCTTCGCGCCGGCCCAGCCGGACCAGCTCGAAGGCGCGGTGCTCCATATCGACGAGCAGCGTGTTGGCCTCGTCAGTTCTGCGGATGTCCTCGCTCTTCAGCGTGACCGCCAGCAGCCGGGCTTCTTTGATCGCCTCGTCGAGTTTCGGCTCGAATTCCCGGTAACGGGCTTCCCAGGCGGGGTCCCCCGTTGCGGACGCCATCCGGGCGCTCATCGTCAGCACTTCGTCGAGGTGGACGATGGCACCGCTCAACTCGGTCAGCTTCCGGAGGCGCGGAACGTCCTCGTTGGCGAATCGGCGGTCATAGACGTTGCCGAGGATGAAAAACCCGAGTGCAAGCACGCTCAGGACAATGACGGAAGTAAACAGGCGGACAGGAAACCCGGGCAGGGCATCGAAAGGGGCAGCGGGAGTCGTTTCCATGAGGATTGGCCTTTCGAGTCTGGCGGAGACTGGAGAAGGAACGAGAAGCGCCGCGGAGCGCCAAGTAGCGTACGCTCGCGTCGATTCGATCCATAGAGCCATATCGGGAAAGCCGGGATGAGGCGCCGGGTCGATTCGAAGCGGCACCGATTCGTCCCGAACGTACACTCCCGGGTGCATGCGGATTCCGCGAACAGTCAGCGTCGCTTCAACCTTGTTTGCCATCGCGCTCGCCGAGCCGCCGGCGCCCGGCCCGGGCCCTGTCCTGCTCGACGCAGGGCAGCACCACCTCGGCGACAACGCAGCCGATAGTTTCTCGCCGAAGAAACCGCTGGGCCCCGAATGGTCGGCCGAGATCCCGAAATTGCCCGCGCTTCCCGCGGGGCTGTTCTGGGGACTTGTCGCGGACGTGCGTCACGTCGTTGACGCGAACAACCGCGAATACGAGGAGGGCGCTTACGTCGATGAAGTGCGCATCAACGGCGTGGCCGTCGCCCGCCTGAACGATTACGCCGGGCCCGAGGGAAGCACGACTCACGCGGCCTGGGTGCCTCTGGCGGGAGCGAAACTCGAAGAGGGCGCGCGCATCTCCGTTGCCGCGGGGAAGGACGTGAACTCGGCCAACCTCGACGACTTCGAGATCGGCAACATCCGGCTCGCGCCCATGCGGAGGATCGAAGTGCGGACGGGCGGCCCGGCGAAGATCCTCGTCAAGGGCGCCTCACGCCTCGGCCCCGACTGGCTCGCGCGGGCGGCGGGGCGCGGCGCGTTCACCGCGGACGGGACGGCGGAGCTGCTCCTGCCCGCTGATGGGACATTCACGATCACCGCGTCGCGCGGGCCGGAATTCGAGGTCGCCACCGCTGAGGTCGGCCCGTGGGCGTGCGACCCGCGGACGCTGGAGCCGAAGCGCGCCTTCGACACCCCGGGAATGATCAGCGCCGACTTCCACGTCCACTCCGACCCGAGCCCCGATTCGCGGATTCCGCTGCCGGATCGCGTGACCGGTTACCTGGCCGAGGGCGTCGAGTGGATCGTTTCGACCGACCACAACCGCGCGACCGACTTCGGCCCTGCGATCCGGGCGCTCGGGGCGGAGAAGGTGATCCGCTCGTCGATCGGCGACGAGATCACTTCGCAGAAGCCCCGAATCGGGCACTTCAATGTTTTCCCGCTCACGGAGGCCGTCGACGTCACCGACATGCCCGTCGGCGCTCTTCTCGCCCGCGCCGACTCCCGCGCTCCGCGCGAACGCCGCGTGCTCCAGGTCAATCACGGCCGCGACGGCGGCATCGGGTACTTCGAGATCATGAAGTTCGACCCGGCCACGCTCAAGAGCCCCGAGGCCGGCTTCGAGCTCGGCTTCGACGCAATGGAGATCCTGAACGGCAAGTCCGACCCGCGCGCGGTCGGCCTCCTCCTCCGCGACTGGTACGCGCTTCTCAACGCCGGCTACCGCCTTACCGCCACGGGCAACTCCGATTCGCACAAGCTCGCCGCGGAGGACGGCGGGTGGCCGCGCAACTACGTGATCACGGGGAAGGACGGCTTTCCGCCGGAAGCCGAGCTCGTCGCCGCCGTCCGCGCGCACCGGCTGGTCATTTCATGCGGCCCGGTGCTCGACGTCGAGGACGCGAAGGGCGTTTCGGTCGTCGGCTCCCAGCTCAGAGGCCCCGTCGAACTCACGCTGCGGCTGCGCACGCCGGCATGGGCTCCGGTGAAGCGGCTCCTGCTGATTGAACGCGGAACGACCGTGAAGACGCTCGAGCCGCTCGCCCAACAGAAGGTCAACCTCTCCCCGGACCGGGACAGCTGGTTCGTGGTGATTGCGGAGGGGGAGAGGTTCGAGGCGGACGTGGTCACTCACGGCCGGCTCAAGCCGTGGGGAATGACCAACCCGGTCTGGGTGACGGCGAAGTAGCCGCGCGGCCCGGCCTAGTGATGGTGGAAGTGACGGCCGTGCGGGCAACCCACGGCCATGGTGGCAAGGCTGGCGAGTGCGAAGAGCATGAGGGCCTTCCGGAGGATGGCGGCGAATCGCATGAATCTCTCCCTTGGGTGATGGGCGCGTTGGGGGGAATTCTAGCGGTTCGACACGCTTGATTCCACCGGTTGCGTCCTTCGGACGCAACCGCCGGAATCAAAGCTGACTCACCACTAGCCTTCCGTCCGCGTCGGCGGAAGCGTGTGAAAATCGATGAATTCCCTTGACTTGATCCATTTTTTCCGTAAAATACTTCAAGATCTTAAACCCAATCTTTGCGAGAAATGAGGCACGCAGGACCGCGACTGGAAGATCTGAGCGAACGGGCGTACACGTCGTCGCCGAGGCCACCCACCCAATCTCATCCGATTCATTCATTCCGAGCATTCGGATCGCCGGCCAGCGACGCCCTGACTCCCTTCCCCGAACGGGGACGCACCACGACAGCCTGCTTCCCGGACCGCCCCCACGTCGGGCGCCGAGGGAACCGGACTTCGAGATCCTTCCGAGGCGGCCACGACAACCGAACCCGCAGTGACTGCGTCTCTCAACCCAACCACTGGCATCCGTTTTCCAAGGAACTCACCCATGCGTAAAAAAGGCTTCACCCTGATCGAACTGCTCGTCGTTATCGCCATCATCGGCATCCTGGCAGCTCTTCTGCTCCCCGCCCTCGCCGCCGCCAGAAAGTCCAGCCGCAAGACGGACTGCAAGAACAGCTTGAAGCAGATGGGCATCTACTACGCCCTCTACGAAGGCAAGTTCAAGGCCTACCCGACCCCGGGCGCCGCTTCATGGTTCGGTCTCCTCTGGCGGCCTGACATGGCGACGGACGGCAACCTGTTCCGCTGCGCGGTCGTCGGCAAGAGCGGCACGGGCACTCACTACAAGGGCATCACCGGCGCCGGCTCGTACACCCCCATCGGCGGCGCGACCTACACCTGGACGGCCACGGGCATCACGGACGGCGCTCCGCCGGACCTGCCCATGGGCTGCGATGACCTCCAGGCCGGCACCCCGAACCACGGGACCGGCGACGACATCAACGTGCTCTTCTTCCAGGGCCGCGTCGATGTGTTCGCGATCGGATCCCCGACGCAGGGCGTCGTGGATGCACTGCTCGGCTCGACGACCTCCGGCTGGGCAGCACCGGCAGGCACGAAGTAAGAACGGATCGACTCACAACGACCCCTGTGACACCACAGGGGTCGTTTCTATTCATGCCGCAGCCGGGGCGCAGACGGAAGTTAGACTGACCCCTCGAACCGGAATCCTCGAGGGAGCCACTTCATGCAGAACCTCCGTTCATTCGCCGTGCTGCTGGCGATGTCGTTCGCCGCACTCTTCCCCTCCGCCGCCGTCGCGCAGGAGGACGAGGGCTGGGAATTCGTCCGCGCCCTCGCGCTTCTCCAGCAGACCGGCCCGTTTAACCGCACCGACGGCGCCGCCGCCGCCGCACGCGCGCTTCCGGAGCCGGACGCCGAAGCGGCGCGCGCCCACGTGGAAAACCTCGTCGCGCTCGTCCCGTACGCCGGATCTTTCGTCGAGCCCGCCGACGTCCGCGAAGGCACTTCCGTCAATACACTCGACCGCGCGCGCTTCCTCGCCGCCGTGCTCGCGGCGATGAAACTGGAAGCGCGGATCATGGTGGCCGACGCGGCGAAGGGCGCGAAGGTGGCGTGGCCGGAGAAAGGAGCGGCGGTTCCGGTGTCGGTGCCTGAACCGATCTGCGAGTCGGTGCGCAAGTCGATTGCGGAAGTGCTGCCTCCGCTGTGGGAGCAGGTGAAGAAGAACGCGGCGGCGTGGGCCTCGGGCACGGGATCGTTCGCGGGGCCGGACGTCTGCTGGGTGCAGGTGAAGGAAGGGGCGGGCTGGAAGGACCTGGCGTTCGCGGACACGGTGGTTCCGGAAGCGGCGAAGGCCGCGGCGGTCGTGCTCTCCGCGGACGAGCTGCAGAAGCGGATGTGGAGCGTGTCGTTCCGGGCGACGGTTCACCGCGGGGCTGCGGAGGAACTCGCGCTCGCGTTCACGGCTCCTGCGGGCCGCCTGCACGGCGTTGCGGTCACGTACCTCCATATGCCCGTCACGCTGGCCAGCTTCGTCCCATTTCTCCTTGTGGGATCGGACGTCCACAAGGGAACCGCGTTCGAAGCGAAGACCGCCAAGGGCGTCATCGACCAGGTCCGCGTCGTCGTCGAGTTGAAAGGCCCGCACGAAGCGCGCGCGTGGGAGCGGCAGCTCGTCTCCTTTCCCGCCGCGTTGCCGGAATTCGACCGCGGGCTCGGCCTCGCTTTGCTCGCGCGGCTGACCGTCACCACCGGACGCTTTGACGACCCGGATCGCATCGCGATGACGGAAAGCGTCTTCGCGCCGATCGCCCGCGCGCTGGTCACGCCTCCGCGGGACCCGAAGATCGTGAAGCCGGCCGAAGGCGGCGACTTCCCGAAGGACGCGATGCCCTTCAACATCGCCTCGCTGCGCGCCATCGCCCTCGTCGAAGCTGCCCACGAACTCAGCACCCTCGCGACCGCCGGAATCGCCGGCACCCGCGCGCACCGCGCACGCCCGTCGATCGTGCTCGAGCACGAGTCGATGCGGGTCGCGGGCGAGAAAATGTTCCGCTTCAGGGGACTCGACGTCCTCGAGCCCGGCGGCGCCGTTTCCGGTCCCGCCGACGCCTGCGGCCGCGCGGCGCTGGCGTGGTCCATCGCCTGGGCCCGCGCCGAGGACGCCGTGGCGCTGGGCGAAAACGTCACGACGTCCTGGGAAGCGGTCTCGCGCCTCTTCGCCGCGAAGAAGGCGTTCTCCCCGGATCCTCCTGCCGGCGGGAGCGACAAGGTGGACGGTAAGTCCGCGCTCTACGTCACCGCCCTCGACGGAACCTCGGCGCGCTTCGGCCTCCGTCTCTCGCCCGGCCCTTCCGCCGTCTGGATCCTCTCCGACGGCTCCGGCGGCGTCTGGTCCACCGGCACTCCCGAAGAACGCGTCCGTGACCTCTGCGGCAAGCTCAAGTGGGGCTCGTACCTGCTCCCGCTTCAGGTCATGCCCTACGCCTGGCTCGTCGGCCCCATCGTCGGCTACCACTGCAAGCTCGCCGAGGCCTACAACGCGGCCGCCGGCGCGCTCGACAATCTGTTCGGTCCTCCCAAGGACGACAACGCCGAGAAGCGCAAGGACCTCGAGTCGCACCTGCGCGGGCTCGGGCCCGGGCTCCTCGGCGACCTGGCCGAGAGCGCGGTGCTCAACGGGATCGCGCACGGCCTCCTGGCTCCCGTTTTCCGTGAAGTGGGTTCGAGCGTCGTCGCGCCCCTGCTCGGCTGGGTCAACCGCGCGGGAGGCAATCTCATTCCCCGCGTCGCCAGCGGCGGATCGCGCGTCGCTTCGGAGACCGTCGCCGCCGCCACCGCCCGCGAATCCACGGCTGCCGCCGCCGCCGCGAGCGAGAGCATGCTCAAGGCCGGCATGAAATCCGAAGAGGCCGCCGCCGCCCTTGGCGCCGAGTCCCGCGCGGCCGCCGAGGCCGCGGCCAAACGCGCCGCGGCGGGCGAGAGCGGCGAGGTCGTCCTTCGCGACATCACCGAGGCGGCGCTCAAGCGCGAAGCGGCGGCCGGCAAGACCCTCGACGCCGCGCTTGCGAAGTACTACCAGGGCAAACCGATGCCGCCGATGCACGTCACCGACACCGCCGGCCTGCGCAGCATCGCCGGATCGGGCCGCCTCGACGGTCCCACGAGCGGCGCCAGCTTCGGGCACGGCGGCGTCGTCGGCTCCGTCCGCCGCGGCGGGCAAGCCGTCCGCGTCCGTCCCGAAGCCATGGGGCGCTCCGTTGACTTCATCAAGGAGGGCACCGGCGCCGGAAAGATCCCGCAGTACTGGCCCAACGGCGTCGGGAACGGAAAACCCTCGGGCGACCTGCCCGTCGAAGTGCTGGAGTACTTCAACGTGCAGGGAGGAAAGTGGATGCCGATCCCGAGGGGCGGATAGTTATTTCGGCTTCACGTAGTTGCCGTTCACGCCGATTTTTCCGCCCTTGAGCTGAAGCGTGACGAGCTGGCCGTTGCGATTGACCACGATGCTGGTCAGCGAGTCCGGGTCCTTCTTCGAGACTTCGTTGCGGAGCTGCTTGAACGAACCCAGGTCGTGACCGTCGTAGGACACGATGACGTCGCCGCGCTTCAGTCCCGTCAGGTCCGCCTGCGAGCCGGGGACCAGCGTCGTGATCAACACGCCGGGCGCCGGGGGGTTCAGGGCCGTGTACGCGAGAGAGGCTTCTTCCCGGAGGATCGGGTTCGGGTCGGAGCCGAGCCCCAGGAGCGCCGCGTCCGCCTCTGGAGACGGCAGCCCGGAAATGGCGTCGAGCAGGCGCCGAAGCGCGTCCGGATTCGCGGCCTGGAAGCGCGCTGCCGCGACGAGGTCGGCGGCCATCTCCGGTTTCTGCATGCCGCGAAGCGCGCGCGCCATCTCCGCCGCGACGCGCGCGTCCGTCTCGATCTTCAGCGCTTCCAGGTAGGCCGGCCCGGCTTCCAGGTCCTGCCAGCGCAGTAATCCGGCCGCGTCCAGCCGGAACGCCGCGGGCGCCTTGTCCGGATTCGCGAGCGCCCATTTCATCAGCGGCACCATCGAGCTCCCGACCGCGCGGAAATAGTCCGACCGGCTGATCCCGAACTTCTTGTTCTTCCCCCGCAGATCCTCCCGCAGCAGTCCTGAAATCTCCATCGCGTCCGCGTACCCCGCCTCGCCCAGCGCCGCGAATTCCTGCATCAGCCGCAGCAGCCCCATGCCGTCCCTTGCCTCGAGCAGCGCCGCCTTGCGCGAGCGCAGTCCTTTCACCTGCGCCGCGATTTCCTCCGGCGTCGCCGACTTCGCGCCGTCGCTCTTCTGCGCCGCCTCGAGTTGCCTGCGGAGCGCCGCCGCTTCCTGCTGCGAGCGCGCGAGTTCTTCCGTCCGGCGCTTCAGCTCGTCCCCCCCTGGAGATTCCTTCCCGCCGTCCGGAGCGTTGTTCGCGGAAGCGGGGTCCGTCGAGCCAGGGGTCGTCGCGAACCGTTTGCGCGCGACCAGGAACCCGATGAGTGCTCCGAGCATGCCGGTGACAAGGGCGAGTCGAAGGGCGAGCTTCATGGGAGGAGGTTACGCCGGGCCCGGCCGGATCCCAAAAGGTAATACGAAGTCCCCGGGGTAGAATGACCGCTTCCCTGACGTCGACCGAAATCCGCGCCAAATTCCAACGGAGGTTATCGCTCATGCGAGTCCTGTTCATTGCGCTCATCCTCGCTTACGCCGTTACGGGTTGCGTCCGTCACGTTCACCACACCGGTGGGGGTGGCGGCGGCGTGCACGTCCACGACGACGGCTGCGGGCATTGCTGGGACGGAGGTGCGTGGATCGTCATCAACCGGCATCGCCACGGCCCGGGGTGCGGGCACTATTACCACAGCGGCGGCTGGCACCTTCACCCCGCGCACCACGTCTACGCGATCGCTGGTCACGGCCACCACGGCGTCCACGTCACCCACGGCCACGTCCACGATGCCCACTGCGGCCACTCGTGGGACGGCGCGCGCTGGGTTCACCACGCCGGTCACGTCCACCGCGCCGGCTGCGGGCACTTTTTTCATAACGGCGGCTGGCACATTCACGCGGCGACTCACCGGCACACGAGCCACGGCCACGGCCACCTGGGAGTGACGATCCGGATCGGCAGGTAATTGCGCCATCGGGGCCCCCGGATCGCCGGGGGTCCCGATTCTCTGTCCGTGCCCCCGCGTCCCGGTCATCGCCTTCTCTTCCCGCGGCTCCTGGAGGCAGCGCTCGACCTCCTGCCGCTCGATCGCGATCGCGTTCGCGCCGGCCGCGAGGATCGAGGACGCTTCTTGCAGGTCCCGCAGAAGCGCGTCGATCTGCTCCGATCGATCTCCCGGGTCGGGCCCCATCAGCTCCGTGACGTCCCGGCTCAGGCAACCGATCGCGCGGATCTCGCCGCGCGCATCGAACACCGGCAACTTCGCGCTCAGAAACGTCCGCGCGGTGCCCGGGTTGCGCGTCGCGTTGACGTAAAGATAGTGACGGCGCCTGCGTAGGACCTCCTGGTCCGACGCGCGCACTTCTTCGATCAGCGTCGCCCTGTCGAAAATCTCGGAGTCCAGCCGCCCCACGATCTCCGGCACGAGACGCAGCAGGAGCGAGGCGCCGGTCGTATTCATGAAGAGGTACAGGCCCTTCGTGTCCTTGACGAAGACGGCGTCCGACGAGCTCGAGTAGCGCCGGCGAATGGATTCCAGGAGTTCGTCCGGGCGGAAGGCCGGGCGGGTGCTGGCTTGAAGGAGCCGGTGTAAACGGCCGAGGTCGATCGGTTTGGCCAGGAGGTGCTGAGCCGGCGAATCGGGGTCTTCTCCGCGTGCCAGCGCGCCGGGATCGCCGGACATCAGCACGCGCGTCGCGTTCGGGCACAGGCGTTTCGCGGCTTCGAGGACCTCGAGCCCGTCAGCCCCGGGCATCTGCGTGTCGGAGAGGACGAAGTCGAACGCGCGCTCGCCCAGGAGCCGGATCGCCGCGGGACCGTCGGCGACCTCGACGAGAGCGCCGGCTTTGGACAGGGAGAGTTTCAACAGCGCCAGAATCGTGGGTTCGTCGTCCACGACGAGCACATGCGTCGGTGCCATGCCCCTGGTCTCCGAACTCAGGCCGTGTGGAGATTCTAAGCAGCGCGGATGAATTCTCGCCGGAAATCGCGCGCGAGTGGCAGGCCCCGGCGATGCGTCGTCCCGTGAGCCGACCGAAGCGCTCCTGCCAATTTACTGACGATGGGCCCGACTCAGCACCGAGCGGACCTTCGCCCGCAGAGTTGCCCCCGAGAACGGCTTCTCCAGGACCTCGTCTTCAAGGGTTCCCGGGGGATCGGGTTCTTCGCCGCGACGAGGGGAGCCGCTCATGAGGATTGCCTTCACGGAGGGACGCAGCCTCCGAATGGTATGAATGAGCTCCCTGCCCGTCAGATCCCCGAGTTCGCAGTCCGTGATGACAAGATCGACCGGATCCTTCGAGGTCCTGGCGACCTCGAGGGCTTCTGCGATCGAGGTTGCCGTTTGTACGTGGTGTCCGTCGCCGGAAAGGGCGACCTTCGCGAATTGCAGGACCGCCGGCTCGTCCTCGACGAGCAGGATGTGCGCTGCGCCGCCGGCGCGGCCGGACGCGACCGCAGGGGCCTGGCTCCCGGCGCCCCGCGGGGCGACGGGCAGATAGACGCGGAAAGTCGAGCCCTTCCCGACCTCGCTGATCACCTCGATGCCGCCCCGGCACTGCCGGACGATTCCGTGAATCGTTGAAAGTCCCAGTCCGGTGCCCTTGCCCCGCTCCTTCGTCGTGAAGAAGGGTTCAAAGAGCCTTGCCTGTACCTCGGGAGACATGCCGCAACCTTCGTCCTGGACCGATAGCTCGACGTATCTGCCTGGCGCGAGGTCCTCGAGTCCGCTGCCGGCTCGCGGGACCAGGTCAACGTTTGAAGTAGAGATTCGAACCGTGCCTGCGCCTCCCATGGCGTCGCGGGCGTTCACGACGAGATTCACGACGACCTGTTCCAGTCCGCCGATATCCGCGAGGACCTTTTCCAGGGCCGGTCCCAGGACGACATTCAGCTTGAGGTTGTCTTCGAGAAGCCGCTGAAGCATCTGCGAAAGGTTGCGGAGCACCTCGTTCAGGTCCACCCGGGTCGCCTGCACGACGCGCTTCCGGCTGAAAGCCAGGAGCTGCCGGGTCAGGGAGGAAGCCCTTTCAGACGCCTGCATGATCTGCTTCATTTCGGCCTGCCGCGGGTCTGCGGAGGGGAGTGAAGCGTGGAGCATCTCGGTATAGCCCATGATCACGGTGAGCAGGTTGTTGAAGTCGTGGGCGACCCCGCCCGCGAGCCTGCCCAGGGCGTCCATCTTCTGGGATTGCCGGAGCTTCTCTTCCAGCGTCTTTTCCCGGACCTCGAGCGACTTTCGATGAATTCCCAGGGCGACCATGTCGGCTACGGACCCGAGCGCCTGCAGGGTGGCGTCGCTGAGCGGTTTGCGGGCGAAGAGCGCCATGACTCCAACGACCTCGTCGCCGACGATCAAAGGGTGCCCTGCGAAGGCGACCATTCCCTCTTTCCTGGCCCACTCGGGGTTGCTGACGCGCGGGTCGATCATGACGTTGTTGGTGAGGTGCGGCTTCCGTTCCGCGGCCACCATGCCGATCTTGAATTGCCCGACGGGAACCCGGGCATGTCCGCCGTCGATGTGCGTGTACATTCCGGAGCTCGCCTGCAGCTCCAGGACCTTCCGTGTCGAGTCGAGCGTCCAGATCCGGGCAAACGCAGCGCCAAGATGGCGCACCAGCGAATCGGTGACCCGGGTCAACATCTGTCGCGACGTGCCCGAGCTCACCTGCGCCGTGGCGATTTCGGCCGCCAAGAGTGCATGGCCGCCTCGTTCAGAAAGCGTCCTCACGACGGCCTGGTGCTCGGCGTCGTCGATCCCGACCGTCAGGGCGAGGAAGGGATCTCCTTCGCCGCCCAGGTGGTTAGTCCAGAGAATCGCGCGTTCCTCTCCGGATTTCATCAGGATCGGCTGGAGGTGCGGCCTGTCGCTTTCCGAGGCCTGCAGCTTCGTCATGACGGCCCGCAGGTCAGGGTAGCGCGCCTCGGGCAGAAGCAGGTCAAGCCAATTCGAGGAGGCGAGCTCGCGCCGGTTGTATCCCGTGATCCGCTCCGTGCTCCTGCCGTAGATGATCCGGCTGCCGGTCGAGTCCACGCGAACGACGATGGCGCCGACGTCGTCCAGGAGGGTCTCGGTGACAAAAGCCTGGATTTCGCTTCGATCGTCAAGATGTTGAGACAAGGTCGCCCTCCCCCGGGCGCGAGCCCGAAAACACAATCCAATTCCGGTACCCGGGGCTTCGACAGGATTCGTCGCCGCCCGAAGTTCCGCCTCCCCACAGAGAGGTTACCACTTGCAGGGACCCGGATTCCAAAGCGTGGAAGTTCCCTCTCTGAAAGGGTGTGCGAAGCTGCGTTGATCAGGAGTCCCCGCAACCTTCGGATCGACAATCCGATGAAGCGAGATGAGGCAGGAGAGTTCATGAGTGGTCACCAGTGGGCAGGAGTGGCCACCCGTGCGCGCACACAGTTGGCGAGGTTTTGCGGTAGAGACAAGATTTCGGTCGAGCCGCGTTTGGCCCGCGGGTCGATTGACCGGGCAGGGGCGAGAGTGCGCGCCCGGGCTTCGCCCGGCGTAGTGGAATGTCAGGGTGGTCTGGTATAAGGGTCGCGGGTGGTGAGAGTTCGTGGATGGCGCATTTGCAGGGACCTGGGCTGCGCTTCCCCGAGTCGGCTGGCAGGCAAGACTTGCTATGGCACTTCTGCTGGAGCGCGGCGTCATGAGCGGCGAGCTTGAAGTTCTTTTCGAAAACAGCATCGATCTGCTGGCGGTCGCAGATCTCGACGGCTATTTCAAGCGACTGAGTCCCTCCTGGGAGCGGGTCCTCGGGTGGACGGTTGAAGAGATCCTTGCACGTCCCTGGCTCGACTTCGTCCACCCCGACGATCGGCAGGCGACCATTGACGTTGCGGCAAAGCAGGCGAAGGGCGCTCCGGTTCTGGAGTTCGAGAACCGCTATCGCTGCAAGGACGGGACGTGGCGATGGCTTTCCTGGAGGGTCGCACCTCCCGCTTCCGGGTCCACTCGTCTATACGCGATAGCGAGGGACCTGACGGAGCGGAAGCAGGCGGACGACCGGGTGCGGCTGATCCTGGAGGCCGCGCCGAGCGCGATGGTCCTGGTGGACGGGCACGGGAAGATCACCTTCGTCAATTCGCAGGCGGAGAAGATCTTCGGGTATTCCCGCGCGGAAATGCTGGGGCAATTCATCGAGATGCTCATGCCGGCCAGCCTCCAGAAGACCCATGTCGAGATCCGCAACCAGTTCCTTGCGAATCCGCGCCCCCGGTCCATGGGAGAAGGGCGCGACCTGTACGGGCGTCGGAAGGACGGGACGCAAGTTCCGCTGGAAATCGGACTCAATCCGATCACGATCGAGGGAGAGACGTTCGTTCTGGCCGCCATCGTCGATATTTCGGAAAGAAAGCGCCGGCAGGGCCTGGAGAAGGTCCGGGCGGGGCTCGAGGCGGCGCTTGAGGAGCGCGAGCGCTACGCGGTGCGCCTCGTCGCGCGCAGCGCGGTCACGGCCATCCTTTCGGAAGGTGAGTCCTTCGAAGAGGTCGCCCCGAGGATCCTGAAGGCCGTGTGCGAGAGCATGAACTGGGCCCACGGGGAGGTCTGGACGGTGAGTTTCCGCGACCAGATGATGCAGTTCGTGCGGGGCTGGCATCTCCCAAACGTGGACCTGGAGGAGTTCGAAAACGCGGCCCGGGGAGCCCCATGGCCTGTCGGGACCGGCATTGCCGGAAGCGTGGCGGCCAGCGGCAAGGCGATGTGGTTCGAGGACGTCGCCAAGGAAGCGGCCTGCCCGCGCACGAAACTCGCGGCGCGCCTGAATCTCCACGGGGCGTTCGCCTTCCCGGTCGCGAGCGAGGACAAGGCGTCCGCCGTCATGATGTTCTTCAGCCGGAAGATCGAAAAGCCGGATGAAGACATGCTGGCGATGATGGCCGACCTGGGCAGCCAGATCGGCCAATTCCTCGTCCGGCACCGCCTCCGCGGCCAGCTGGAGCAATCGCAGAAAGTCGAATCGATCGGACGCCTGGCCGGCGGAATCGCCCACGACTTCAACAACCTTCTCACCGTAATCAATGGTTACAGCGAGACCCTGATCGAGCAGTTCCGCGAGGGGAATCCCGTGCGGGAATCACTCAAGGAAATCCTGGCCGCGGGAGACCGGGCGGCCGACCTGACCCGCCAGCTCCTGGCGTTCAGCCGTAACCAGATCCTCGTGCTCAAGGTGATCGACATCAACGTCATCGTGCAGAAGATGGAGCAACTCCTGAAACGCCTCATCGGCGAAGACGTCGACCTCAGGAGTTCCCTTGCACCCGGCCTCCACCTCGTCAAGGCCGACCCCGGGCAGCTTGAGCAGATCATCATGAATCTCGCCGTGAACGCCCGTGACGCCATGCCCAACGGCGGCAGACTGACCCTCGAAACCGCCAACGTGCAGCTCGATGAGGCCTACTCCCGGGCGCACACGTCCGTCGCTCCCGGTTCCTACGTCATGCTGGCCGTCAGCGACAATGGAATCGGCATGGACCGCAATACGCAGGAACACCTCTTCGAACCTTTCTTTACCACCAAGGTCATCGGAAAAGGCACAGGGCTCGGATTGGCAACCGTCCACGGCATCGTGAAACAAAGCGGCGCCAACATCTGGGTCTACAGCGAGCCCGGAATAGGCACGACCTTCAAGATCTACTTTCCGAGCGTCCAGGAGGCGGCCAGCACTCCTGACCGGGAGGCCCCGCGCGACGTCCCCCGGGGCTCCGAGGGCATCCTGGTCGTGGAAGACGAGCCTGCCGTCCGAAAATTGGCTTGCGCGGTCCTGCGTAGCAAGGGGTATGTCGTCCTGGAGGCGGCAAGCGGCCCGGAAGCCATCGAAGTCTTCATGAAGAACACCGATGCCATCCGCCTCCTGGTCACCGACGTCGTCATGCCGGGATTGAGCGGCCGCGACCTCCACAAGCGCCTGTCCGAGATCCGTCCCGGCTTGCCCGTCCTCTACGTCTCCGGCTACACCAGCAACGCCATCGTCCACCACGGTGTCCTGGACCAGGACGTGCACTTCCTGCAGAAACCTTTTACCGCGGACGGACTGGCGAGAAGGGTGCGGGAGACTCTGGACGCGATGTGAAGGAACGGCGGGAGTGCAAGGCCGTGGCAAACAGCTGGGGACGACGCCGCAACCTTCGGATCGACAATCCGAATCAGCTTCCGCGAATCCGTTCGCCGGACTTCGAGGGAAGATCGCGTAAACGTGCGACATCACCACGGGTTACGGCAAGCGCAGGATCGGCTGGAAGGCGGAAGACGCCGGACGACGTCGGACGACATCGGGCAGCCCGTGGGCTACCACGTGGGCAGCCAAGCGCCGCGACGGCGCGGATAGAATGACCTGCGCGAGGGCGACGGTCCTCGCGCTAACCGGCGGGCGTGGGCCGCACCTCTCTGCGGCTCCGCTCGCCTTCGCGGGAGAGGACGCAAATGCCAGACACCGAAGACAGGCTCTTTTGCAGGCCGGGGGCAGTCTCTCTACCGCCGTTGCCGATGCCGCCGCTGGAACCGATGGACGTTATCTTCTCGTGGCTTTGCTGGAACGTGCAGGGGCACCTCGCAGAAGCCGCCGACGAAAAGGGCAACCTGTCAGACGCCAAGGCGGAACTCATGTACCAGTCAATTCTGGCCCACATCCGTGGGCGTCACAAAGACCTCTTCGACAAATCAGGCGTGGTGCCGGGCTTCTCGGTGGGAATCCGATTGGCGGGCGTCTCTGCGCAGCGGGCGGACGAGATCAATTGTGAGGCTGCCGCCGCCTGCATGAACCGCTGGTTTGAAGGCGTGGTCCGGCCCGCGATGTCGTCAACACCGAAGACCGAACGCCACGCGACTCTGCGAAGGGTCTGGACCCAGGTCCTATTCCGCATCCTGAACGAGACCCTTGTCGAAGAGCATTTCCTCCGCGACGCCGATAACCCTTCTCCGTGGCCGCCGGGTATCCGCAGCGAAATCGAGAAGCTACTACACCGCAGGCGGATCAAGCCTTCGAAGACAGGGGACCGCAGAGAGATTGACCCGACCAGCACGGAGGCGGTTATCGAGGACATCATCTGCGACGTGTACGGCAGGGCGAGCTACGAGAAGGACTACAAGCTGAAGGACGGCAAGCTGGCCATGAAAGTGGCGACCTATGCGGACCGAGTGAAAAGAGAATGCATCAAACGGCGTCGCCACGCCCGGCGCACGGTGAGCTTGGAGGTTCAGGTCGGCGAGGACGAAGACACCAAACTCAAAGACACTATCGAGGACGTGAAAGAAACGAAGGACGCGAAGGAAGCCAAGGAAACCGCCGCCTTGATCCTCCAGTACATCCGCGAACGGAAATCCGAAGACCTCGCAAAAGGCAGACTGGCAGCCCTCGACTGGCTGGAAAGGCGAATCACCGAAGTCCCTCCCCCCTCGAAGGAGACCGTCGCCCGCGATTGGGACGTCACACCGCCCACGCTCAATGAGGCTCTCCATGCCGAGGACGACGGGGAGCTAGTCCTCCTGCTGGCCAAGTCGAAAGGGTGGACCGCGTAAGAGCTTAGGGAATTCCGATTTTCTTCCGAATCTGCGGGCGGCTGTACCCCCTTGGTCGAATATGGACACCAAAGGCAAGTACAGCATCGAAGTGAGAAGGGCATCGTGGCCCGAATACCCCTTGATGGACGACGTAGGGGTGATTCTGGACATCGACGCCGAATCCGCTCCCAAGGCGCTGCGCCGACTTGGCGTGCCGCTGATTCGCGTGGGGCGCAGGCTTGCGTGCAGGGCCGCCGACCTGCGGGCTGCCCTCGATTCGCGGGCGCAGTCGCCACCGCCGCGACCCGATCCGCGCCCGCTTCCGCCGCACCCGAATGACGCGCTACTCGCAGAACTCCGCCGAAAGCCCCGGTTCCTGAAGGGGGGTGGGAAGTGATACCCCGGCTTCCTCGAAGCGCGCGTTCGGACCGGGCCATGCGGTTCCTCTCCCTCGGGTCTCTCCGTGCCGGAGGGCCGCGCGCGGCTGTCTATGCCGCTGTCGCCCGACACCCGCAGCTGCGCGAATCCATCGTCATCCTCGGCAGGCATCCTGCCGTCGATCTTCTCGCCCTCGTTTTCGCCATGATTCAGGACTCCCCGAGATGAACTCGAAGCAGAGCAAACGCGGTGAAGCGGCCCGTTGGTACGCGAAGCACTACGGATGGTCCGTCTTCCCCTGCCATTCCATAGACGAAGCAGGGCGCTGCACCTGCGGCGATGCCGACTGTCATTCACCGGGGAAGCACCCCCGCGTACCTCGCGGCTTCCTCGACGGCACGAAGGACGACGTCATCATCAAGGCGTGGTGGGATCGTTGGCCGGACGCCAATCCCGCCGTCGCTACCGGCGCGCCGTCCGGCTTCTTCGTCGTGGACGTCGATCCCGGCCACGGTGGAGACGACAGCTTCGAGACGCTGAAAAATCTGGCCCCGTGGCCAGACACCGTGCAGGCCCTGACCGGCGGCGGCGGGCGACACTTCCTCCTCGGAATGCCGGAGGGGGTCTCCGTGCCGTCGAAGGTGGGCATCCTGCCGGGCATCGACATTCGGGGAGACGGCGGATACATCATCGTCACACCTGCGGCGCATCGTTCGGGGCGAAACTACGAATGGGAGGCCAGTAGCAGGCCGGGAGAAGTGAAGATCGCGGCTGCGCACGAAAAAGTCCTCGATGTGGTCCTCGGTCGAAATGGCCACGGGGCGAAGACAGGGCCAGCACCCGTGCTGCCGGAGAAGATCAAGATCGGGGAGCGGAATCATTGGCTGGCCAGCATCGCAGGGTCCTTCCGCAGGCGGGGATTCACGGAGGCAGAAATCCTCGCTGCGCTGCGAGTTGTCAACACCGTCGAACGTCTCGAAGAGCCGGTCGGTGAACAGGAACTCGCGGATATTGCGAAGAGCATCTGCCGCTATCCCGCAGGTTCGACTGAGACTTCTTCACCTGCGCGCAGCCTGACCGTGCTGAATGCGCGCGAGTTTCTGGCGAAGACACTTCAGCCGCGCGAAGCCATCCTCGAAACGGAGAAGGGCGACGCCATCCTCCGCGCCAAGGACTTGGTGCTGGCGTATGGCTGGCGTGGAGTCTCGAAGACCTGGCTTGCGCTGCTACTCGCCTGCGGCATCGCCTGCGGCGGTCGCGTGCTTCGTTGGATCGCCCGGAAGCCCCGCCGGGTTCTCTTCGTTGACGGGGAAATGGCTGCGGAAGATGTGCAGCACCGGGTTGCCGCCATCCTCGCGGGCATGGAGGCGCAGCCGGACCCGGACTTCTTCAAGATTGTCACGCCTGACCTTCAGGAGTCCGGCACCCCGAACCTTGCGACCTTCGAGGGACAGGCGCTGCTTGAACCTCACCTGAAGGATGTGGATGTGGTCTTCATCGACAACCTCTCCACGCTGGCCAACGGCGGCCCCGAGAACGACAGCGAATCGTGGGACGCCATGCAGACCTACATCCTGAAGCTGCGCCGCAGGGGGATCACCGTGTTCATGGTCCATCACGCGGGGAAGGGCGGGAAGCAGCGCGGGACGTCGAAGCGCGAAGACGTCGTGAACTTGGTCCTCTCCCTGCGCCACCCCTCTGACTACTCGCCCTCGGAGGGTAGCCGCTTCGAGGTTCACTTCGAGAAGGCGCGCGGGGTCCGGGGCGACGCGGTCGCACCCTTCGAAGCCCGCCTTGAAACCGGTTCGGACGGCATCCTGCGCTGCTCCACCAAGGACTGCGAGACGGCGTGGCACGACGAAGCAATTGCGCTGAAGAAGGAAGGCTGCGGCATTCGAGAGATTGCCGGGATCGTGGGCAGGGACCCGTCCAACGTCTCTCGATTCCTGCGGCAGGCGAAGAAGGACGGCAAGCTATGACCCCCGATCCTGCCAAGCCGGACAAGGTGTTGCGCGCTGCGCGTACTAGTGAACGCAACACGCAACACGCAGGGGTGTTTGCGCAACCGCCAACGCACCCGGAGCGCAACGACCTCGACATTCGCTCTATGGCGCTTGCCGTTCTCTCGCGCAACGGGCAGCGCAACGCCCCCGCAACGCCGCCCGTGAATGCCGCAACAACGCCCTCCGAGACCGTAGTCGATTCCCCCGAAGTGCTGGCGTGGATCGCGGAGGCGACAAGCGAGCTGGATCGGCGGGCCGCCTGTACCTCGACCTGCTGGAACTGCGGGCGTGCGGAGGACCGGGGGATGGGCCGCTGCCTGTACCGGGATGCCGGGGGCTTCCTGACTTGCGATGTCTGTTACCCGTGCAAAACGGAACGAAGCACCGCTGGAATCGTCCCTTTCTCTTCCTAAGGAGTCTCGTCATGTCCGGTCAAATCGACGGCAGCCTGCGAACGGTAGCGCGATTGCTAGACCTGTCCATCGTGACCGTTTACCGGATGGTTCGGTCCGGGGAGCTTCCGTCCCACAGGTGGGGGCGAACGCTTCGAATTCCGCTCGTTGAGCTAGAGAAGTTGAGACGCGAGAAACTTGCGCAGGGATACCGCGCGTACCGGAAACCCGATCCCGGAGGGAAGGGTGGACGGGTGTGACGTGCCTACTACTTCGGAGGCCTGACCAGCCTTAATTCATCCTCGACCGGGCCGGACCAATGCGTGGGAATGTAGCTTCCGTCCGTGAACCTCAGACCATCGGAGTACTCCATCGTCTCACCAGTCTCCGTGTTCAAGCGAAACAGCGATGTGTACTGCTTCAGTTTTACGGAAGCTGCTTCCGGATCGACAGTCTTCTCCTCGGAGCCGAGGTACGTCCCATTGAAAAGCAGGTACTTGCCGCTGTCCGCCCCGCCTTCCGCCCTAGCCTCCGACCTGGGCCACAGCGATCCGACAAGGCACCCGATTCCGAACACAGCGGGGATAACGGCAAGGCGAACGTCGATTTTCCACTTGTCCATGACTCGACTCCTTCAGGAAGGGGTAGACCTTGAACGATAGCAGCGTGGCACGCCCGGAGAACAGGGTGGTGGCGAATAGGTATACAGACCGCCATGGGACCTGCGCGGGAAATGCATCTATTCGTGACTTCGCCCCCTCCCGCCCCCGGCTTGCGCGACGTTCACGCAGGACCGCCGATCCCCACCGCTGCCGACCGGGAGGCCGACCGGGACCGGCAGCGCGGGATTCGCGCGAATTCCGAACAGGGGATTGACTCATGCGGGACTTTGTCTTACAATGTCTTGCATGAGACACCCAACACGGAGGGCTAGACCGATGGGCAGCACCTTGACCGTTCGACTGTCCGCTGACCTGCGCCGCCGTCTCGAAGACGAAGCGATGAGGGACAAGCGGAAGGTTTCTGACCTGCTTCGCCTGCTCGTCGAAGCCGCACTCGACGCGAGGGCGAAGGGCAAGGGCGGGCCGACCGCCGGAAAGGGAGAGTGATCGTGGCCAAGCGCAATTTCGGAAATGTCTGCCGTCGCCCGGAACGCGAGGGCTACTTCGTTCGCTTCCGCTGGAAAGGAACGGATCGGCGCTTGTGCCGATACGCCGGGCCGACCAAGGCGCACGCGCTGGAAAAGCTGTCCGGGCTGCACGCCCTGCACGCGCGCAACGTCACGCTGCGGGACGCGCTGGCCACGATCTTCGAGGACGACAACGGGGCGCAGATGGACTTCGCCAAGGCCGCCACGCTCTACCTCGAAGTCGCCGCCGGTTCGAAGCGGGCCAGCACGCTGGTAAACCTGAAGTCCCTGCTTCGCATCCTGACCAATACGCCGTGGGCTTCCCACCACCTTGCACGCATCGAGACAGCCCAGGTTCGCGTGTGGCTTGATGAGAGACTCCGGGCTGGCGTCGCAGTCTCCACGGCAAACCGCTACTTGGCTGCCGCTTCTTCGGTCTTCACGTGGGCAAAGGAAGCGGGCTTCGTAGACGCGAATCCGCTCGACAACATCCGGCGCTTCTCCGAAGCCGGGCGCGCACGGGAGACGTTCCTTGCACCGCACGAAGCCGCTTCGCTGCTCGACTACTCGCCCGACCGCTTCCGGGCATTCTTCCTCGCGGCCCTGACCACGGGCTGCCGTCGAAGCGAGTTGATCCGCCTGCGGTGGGGTGACGTCTCCCTAGCGGACCACGTTCTGACCGTGCAGGCGACGAACGCGAAAACGAAGCGGACCCGGTCGATTCCGCTTCACCCGGACCTGTACGTGGCCCTCGCGGAGAAGCAGGCCAAGGCCCTGCCGCTGCCCACCGCGCCGGTCTTCGTGCAGCATTCAGGCCGTGCAGAGACTGCAACCACGGTGCGCAGGGCGTTCGCCTACGCCGTGAAGCACGCGAAGCAGATTCCCGAAGAGAAGCGCAGGGTGCTGCGCCTGCACGATCTTCGCCATAGCGCCATGAGTTTCATGGTCGCAGCCGGAATCCCGCTTCTCGACGCCGGGCGCATCCTTGGCCACGGCAACGCGCAGACAAGCATGAAGTACGCGCACCTGACTCCCGAATCGCAGCGTGCGGCAATCGGCGGGCTGGCGCGGGTCTTCTCCCTGTCCGTCAACGCGAAGCCTGCGACCGGCACCGAGGGGGCGCGATGAAGCGGTTTTCTCCCTCGGTGGGCTACCTAGTGGGCAGCCAACGCACTATTGGCCCGGAGACGGCATGGACCAGAAACGACACAAGCCGCGAGGTTATCGCGGCTTGGAACGACGAGGGCGACGGGGGTCGAACCCGCAACCTTCGGATCGACAATCCGATGCTCTAGCCAATTGAGCTACGCCCCCAACAACGGGAGCGGAATCCTAGGGAAGTGACAGGGGAGCGTCAACGACAAACGGAAGCGCGGACTTCAAGGAGTGACGGGCGCGCCGAGGGGCTCGAGTTTTCCCTCACGGTGAAGACGGCGAAGCGCATGTCGCCTGAGTCGCCAGTAAGTGATGTCCTTGCGCTGAAGCGCGGCCATCTCCCTGCTGATTTGCCGGGAGCACGACGCAACACTGACAGTCTTTCCGAGAAGAGCGAGGGTCTGCGCGCGGGCCTCCGCCCGGAACGTATTTCAGGAAGCCCAGGTGAGGACGCGACGGACTTCGGGCGACTCGTCCACGCGAATCTGCGCGAGGTTCGTGATGGTCTCGTAGTCCGACGGTCGCTGCGTCTTTTTCATCTCGACGAGAGTTTCGATGGAGACGACAGGAAGCCGTCCCCAGTCGCACCTGATTTCGCGCGCTTCAGCCGGAAGATGTTTGCTGAAGCCGGAGCGACCCGGAGATCGACATCTTCAGAAAAGGTCGCGGCGCCGTAAAGCACGGAGGCCTGGCCGCTGATGAGCAGGTAGTCGACAGCGAGGCGTTCAAAGCTTCGGAAAAGTCTTCGCATCGTGGATAGCCAACGGGTTCTTCAGCCGCGTTCGGAGACGCCACGAACGGCGGAGGCGCTCGAACGGCGCGAGCGATCGCCAGACCTGCACGTAGGGGTCCATGAACTCGTGCCACCCCGGCCGAAGCGAGGACGTTCTGCGAGTGCTGGCTTTCCGCCTCATCGGAGCATAATAGCGCTGCTTGCGGAGTCCTGCCGAGCCTCAGGCCGTGGCCTTCGAGCGCACTCGACCGCTTGCCCGCTCGCCCGCTTCCTTACCCCACCCCCGGCTCAATCGGCAGCAGGTCCAGCAGCTGCTTGAGGTCGTCGATCTCCTCGTTCTTCATCTCGAGGATCGCGGTGATGATGTCGCGCTGCGAGACCATGCCGAGCAGTTTCCCGCCTTCGACGAGCGGCAGGTGGCGGCACTTGTGCTGCCGCATCACCTCGAGGCCCTCGAGCACCGACAGGTGAGGGATCGCGGTCACCGGTTTTTTCGTCATGACTTTCGAAATCGCCAGCGTCTTCGGATTCTTGCCGGCGGCCACGACGCGCTTGAGCAGGTCGCGCTCCGTGAAGATCCCCACCAGCACGCCGTCCTTCACGACTGGCGCGGCGCCGACGTTCGCGGTCTTCAGGCGCTTCATCACGGCGAGCACCGAATCGCCGGGCTTGGCGAACAACGTCTTGCGGCTCTTGACCAGGTCACCGATCGATTTGCGCATGGGTCCCCCCTTGGGTTTCGCGACACACTGATTATAGGAAGCGGAGCTATGCTTTCGATGCAATGAGTGCTCCGACCGGATCGCTGACGGCGCTTCTCGGGTTGCTTCGCTCGGGCGGAATCACGCCGGGTGAGGCGGCGGCGGCGTGTCTTGCGCGGATGGCGGAGCGAGATGGGGAAGTGCGGGCGTTCCTGGAGGAGCCGGGGCGGGAAGCGCGGGTGATGGCGGAGGCGCGCGAGGTGGAGAAACGGTGGACTGACGCGGGGGAGCGGCCGGCGCTTTTCGGCGTGCCGGTGGGCGTGAAGGACCTCTTCAATGTGAACGGACTTCCCACGCGCGCCGGGTCGGCGCTTCCGCCGGAAGAATTTGCCGGGTCAGAAGCGATCGTGGTCATGCAACTGCGCCATGCGGGCGCCGTGATCCTCGGAAAGACGGCGACGGACGAGTTCGCGTACGCCGATCCGCCGGAGACGCGCAATCCGCGCGACCTGACGAGGTCGCCGGGCGGGTCGAGCGCGGGGAGCGCGGCGGCGGTGGCGGCGGGGATGTGTCCGCTGGGGATCGGGACGCAGACGAGCCGTTCGATCATCGCGCCGGCGGCGTATTGCGGGGTCGCCGGGTTCAAGCCGTCGCACGGGCGTCTGCCGCTCCACGGCGTCTTTCCGCTCGCTCCTTCGATGGACGTCGTCGGCTTCCTCGCGGACGACGCGGCCGGGCTTGCGATCGCGGCGGCGGCGCTGGTGAAGGACTGGCGTGAGGTCGCGCCGCGGAAGCTCCGGCTAGGCGTGCCCGAGGGCCGGTACCTGATGGATCTCCCCGCCGAGGGCTGGCTCGAGCCATTCAGGGCCGCGGTCGAAGACCTGCGACGGCAATTCGAGGTTGTCGCATTCGATTCCTGGTGGGACTCGCGGCTGGAGAAGATCTACAAGGACTGCATGGCGCTCCTGCACGGCGAATTCGCGCAGAGCCACGCGCGCCTCTTCGATCGCCATGCGCCGCTCTACCGCCGCGCTTCCCGCCTCGGCGTCGAAACCGGACGGAGGATTGCGGACACCGACGTCGCCATCGCTCGCGAGGCCGGGCTCGTGCTTCGCGGAGAGATCAGCGAAGCGCTCCGACGCGCAGGGATCGACGTCCTGCTGTCCCCCAGCCAGCCCGGCCCCGCACCGTTAGTGGGGGGGCGCACCGGATCGGGCTCGACGACCGCCCCGTGGTCCTTTGCGGGGTTGCCGTGCGTGAGCGTGCCGTGGGGGACGGTCGGCGGGCTTCCGGTCGGGCTCCAGTTAATCGGCTCGTTCGGGGACGACGAGGCGCTGCTCGCGGCGGCCGTTGCGATCGAGCGGGCGGCGCCGGGTCCAGGAAGGTGATAGCGATTCTGATTTCTGCCGCGGACGCCGTTTTCTCCGCGGGTTTCAGTCCCTCCGTAAATTCAGTGTCAGGCCTTACAGAAAAGACGGCCGGACACGGAGATCACGGAGGGACGGAGGGACACGGAATCGGCGGCTTGAAATGTCCGCCCTTCTCCGGTTCGCGCCGTAGAATCGTTCGCCTTGCGCCGATACCTCGCCATGACCTGCATCGCCGTTTGGCTCACCTCGTGCGCTTCTCCCGAGGACGGCGAAAAACCCGCGCCGGCCGCGAGGACCGTTGAGATTCCGGAAGCAGTGCGGGCGTTCCTCGTGGAGCGTTACTTCGTCGGGCTCGACCCCCACGACCCCGCGATCGACGCCTCGGTCGAATTGCTGCGCATGCCGCAGGCGATGATCGACCATGTGGCCGCGCTGCCGTGGGAGGCGGGGCAGCTGGAGAAATTCGGGGACTCGAAGCGGTTTTACGCGCTGGTGCGGACGCCCGGGGCGAAGCCGCACGCGATCCACTTTCGGGGGGACGTGCTGCGCAGCGACCGTGAACTGGACGAGGCGCGGGTGCGGATCCTGAAACGGCTCTATCTCGGGAAGGGATTTCTCGCGGCGCCGGCGAAGGAGTTGGCGGCGTGGATGGGGAAGGAGGCGAAACCCGGCGAGGCGCTCGCCCGCGCGACGAGGATGGCGTCGCCGGCCCTCGACGCCGAGACGCTTCAGCGCGCGATCCAGAACATGGAAGCGCCGGGGACGCAGTCGGCCGAACTGGCGCGGGCGCTTCAGGCCCTCGCCGACTCCGACCCGGCGCCGGCGCTCTGTCGCGCGGCGGTCTGGGTGATCTCGCGGATGGACAAGATGTCTTTCCTGCGCTTCAAGCCGGACGAGTCGGGGATGGACCCGGAGACGTCGATCTGCGACCTGAAGGTCGTCGAGGCGCGCGCGTTCTACGAAAACGTGTTCTACGCCGTGAAAGCGAAGAACGAATTCCCCTGGGGCGCCGAGCTGAGCGACCACGACTTCCTCAATTTTGTCCTCTCGCCGCGCGGCACCGGTGAACCGCTTCAGCGATGGCGCCGCCTTTTCTACGAAGCGATCTTCCCGGAAGTCCGCTGGCTGCCGCGCAAGGACCTCGACAAGGCGATCAAGCTCGCGCTCGAGGCGAGCAACGACTTCTACCAGTACGAGGGCGACACCACCTGGGAGGACTTCGGGACGCTGACGGGTCTGGCGACGCATGAGGGGCGTTGCGAGGACTGCTCGAACATGGAGACCGCTTTTCTGCGCACGGTCGCGATTCCCGGCTGCCAGGCGTTCACGCCGTTCTGGGCGGCAGGGGACGGGAACCATGCGTGGACCTGGATCCCTGCGTTCGGGGTGGAGTGCGGCGAGGGACGCACGGCGGTGAAGCTCTTCGTGAAAACGTGGGACGCGCTGGAGGACGTGACGGACAAGTACGTGCCGGTGACGACGCTGACGTTCGAAGGGACGAAAGACGGCGAGGCGGAATTGCGCGTGTGGAACATGGAGGAGTGGCGGCGCGTGGCGCGCGTTCCGGTCAAGAACGGCAAGGCGGTCTTCGAAAAGGTCGGCTGCCCGCGCGACTTCGCGCTGGCCGTGCGCCTGCCGGGCGAGAAGGACCGCGTCTTCGCGCTCGCGAAAAACGGGACGATGAGCCCGCTTCAGGACGGCCCGCCTGGCGAAGGCGCGCTGGAGGCACTGATTCAGGAGAAGCCGCCCGCGTCGGCTGCGCTGGCGAATCCGGTTCGCGGTATCGAATCGTGGACCGTGGACGGGTGGAAGGAAGTCGCGTCGAAGTCCGTCAGCGAGTACGAGATCGGATTCAAGGCCGAGGAGGGACGGCTTTACCGCGTGAAGCGGGAGAAGGGCGCGGGCCGGCCGTTTGTCGTCACGCGAACGGCTGACGGGGGCGCGGCGATTGAGGCTCGCTGAGATCTGGCTGTATCTGCGCGTTTCAGCGCGGATCGATTTCTATCTGCGCGACGCATTTCGGATTGCTCATGAGCCCGGCTTCCGCCGACGTGCTCGCCCTCGGTCATAGAGCGCGCTTGAACTCGAAAACGACATTTGCGCAGATAAAACGAGATCCGCGCAGATAAGCGCAGATACAGCCAAAGGGATTTTGAAAAAGACGGGCCGACACCGGATTTGAGATTTGCCGAAAGTCGCCGCCGATCTCCGCTTCCCCTTTGTCCTTTGCCGATCGTGCGTCTATGCTCTCCCGCCTCTATGGCCGAAGAACGCCGCGTCGTCACCGTCCTTTTCACAGGCATCGTCGGCATCGGCGACGTCTCCTCGCCGGACCCTGAGGACGCCGCCGAATCCGCGGCCGAGGTCGTGGACGCCGTGTTCACGCGATTCCGGCGCGTGATCGAGGCTCGCGGCGGGACGGTGGACAAGTTCGTCGGCGACACCGTGATGGGAGTTTTCGGCGCGCCGACCGCGCACGAGGATGATCCGCTTCGGGCGGTGCGGGCGGCTCTCTCCATGAAGCGCGAGCTGGAGCTTTTCAACGCGCAGCGATCGCTCGACCTGAAGATCCGGGTCGGTGTCAACACGGGCGAGGTGCTCTGGGGGACCGTGGGCGGAGACCGGCCGACGGCCATGGGCGACGCCGTCAACGTCGCGCAACGGCTGCAGTCGGAAGCGCAGCCTGGGGAGGTCCTCGCTTCCCGGGCGGTCGCCCGCGCCACGAACTACCGCGTCGAATTCGGCCCCGAGAGGGAGATGCACCTGCGCGGGCGTCAGGATTCCGTCGGCGTCTCCGAGGCGATCCGGGAGACCGGCACCATCGTCCCTTCGACCGGCGACGTCGGCCCCGCGCGGCTCATCGGGCGCGTGACGGAACTCCAGCGGATCAAGGACGCGGTCACGGGGGCGAAGAGCGCGTTCCTGCTGCTCGAGGGGGACTCTGGCGTCGGCAAGACGCGACTGACCGGGGAGGCGCGCGACCACGCGCGCCGCGTGAACCCGGAGACGTGGATCGGGCTGGGCCACGCGCAGGAAGGCTCCCCGCTTCCGCTCGGGCCGTTCGCGGAGATCGTGCGGAGCGCGTGCCGGGCGGCGTCGCAGTCGCCGGGGGGCGACGCGGCGGCGGAGGCGGCTTCGACGAGGGCCTTCGTGTCGGAAGTCCTCGCGCTGACGGTTTCGGGAGCGGCAGAGCGTTCAAATTTCGCGCACCTGATGACGCGGTCGATGGGGCAGGCGGCGGGGACGGGGCCGGCTCCCGGCGACGCGACCCGCGCGCGGACGGAGACGCTGGAGGCGTGGGAGCGATGGATCCGCGGGCTGGCGCGGCGCGCGCCGGTGCTGCTGTGCCTCGAGGACCTGCACTGGGCGGACCCGGCGACGTTCGCGCTGCTCGACCATCTCGCGGCGAAGCTGCGCGACGAGCGCGTGGTGATCCTCGCGACGTCGCGGCCCGCCACGCGGATCCCGGGAGGATTCGAGCGCGTGAAACTGGTGGAACTGCCGGCGGCGGAAGCAGCGCAGCTCGCTCGCGAGTTGCTGCAGCGCGACCTCGACCCGGAGCTGTCGTCGTTCCTGGTCGACCAGTCGGCGGGGAACCCGCTGTACATGGAGGAGCTCGTTCGATTCCTCCGGCAGGAGGGATTCCTGGAGGGAAACCCGGCACGCTTTGCAACGCGCCCCGACCGGCTCCCCGACGGGCTGCGCGGGCTGCTCGTCTCGCGCATCGACGCGGTTTCCGCGGACGCGCGCGAAGCGCTGAAATGCGGAAGCATCTTCGGCCGCGCCTTCTGGTCGGCCGCCACCGGCACGCTCGCCGGCCACGACGTCGGCCCCGCCCTCGAACAGGCCGGCCGCCGCATGCTCGTCGAGCGAGCCGGCTCGTCCTTCCTCCCCCTCGACGAGGAATTCCACTTCCGCCAGAGCCCCCTGCGCGACGCCGCGTACTCGCTCCTCACCAAGAAAGAACGCCAGCGCCTCCACGGACGCGCCGCCGAAATCCTCGAGCCCCTCATCCCCCACCTCGGCCGCCGCGTGCTCATCCTCCTTGCGGGCCACTGCGAAGCGGCCCTGAGGCTCGAGGCCGCTTCGAAACACTGGGCGCGCGCCGCCGAGGAAGCGCTGGAATTCTCCGCCTACGAGGAGGCCCTCGCCTCCGCGCGCGAGGCGCAGCGCATCGACGGCTCGCCCGAGGCCGCGCTCAGCGCCATCAAGGCGCTCAACATCCTCGGTCTCGGCGAACAGGCTCTCGCGGAAGCGGAGTCGCTTCTCGAATCCACCAACCTCACCGAAGTCCTGCGCTTCCGCGTCCGCCGCCAGATCGGCGCGATCCACGAGCGGCGCGGCGAATTCGCGCGCGCGCTCGAGATCGACGAAGCGATCCTCGCCGACCCGAAGGCCGCGTTTCTTCACACGCATGTCCTTCGGGACCGCAGCCACCTGTTCTACCGCCTGTCGCGCTTCGACGAATGCCTCCGGGACGCGGCCGAGCTGCAGAAACGGGCCCAGGCCCAGGCCGACGCGGGCGGCGGCCGCGCGGCGAAGATCGACCTGGCCAACGCGATCAGCACCGAGGCGCGCGTGCGCGACCGGAAATCCGAAACGACTTTCGCGGCTGAGGCGTACAGGCGGGCGCAGGCCCTCTACGCCGAAGCCGAAGACGTCCACGGCGCTGCAAACGTCCGCAACGGGCTCGGCATTCTTTTCATGCACCAGAACAGGCTCCCCGAGGCGCGCGTCGAGTACGAAGCGGCGCTCGAAGTTTTCCGCGAAGCCGGGGACCGCTGGCGCATCGCGATGGTGCTCACGAACATGGCATCGGTCGAGTTCCAGGACGGCCACCCCGACAAGGCGTTCGCGACGACGGAAGAAGCGCTCGCGATCCGCCGCGACATCGCCGACAAGTGGGGCGAAGCCATGCTCCTCAGCAACGAAGGGATGTTCCGCTGCAAGCTCGGCCAGGCGCGGCAGGCCTGCGACGTGCTCGAGCGCGCCCTCGAGCTCCGCCGCGCGACCGGCGACCGCCTCGGCGTCTCGGTCATTCTCGAGAGGCTCGCGGAGGCGCGGCTGGATCGCGGCGAAGCGGCGCTGGCGCGCGCGGCCGCGGAGGAATCGATCGCCATACAGATCGAGATCAAGATGGCCGGCACCGGCGGGCTCCGCCGGCAGCTGCTGGGTGAAACGCTGGCGTTCGAGGGGCGACTCGACGAAGCGATCGCCCTGCTCGCACCGCTCGCCGCCGCGGACGACGACATCGCCGCGGCGCTCGCCTCCATCCGCCTCGACACGGAGGGCGCACGCGCCCTCGCCGCTTCGAAGTCCGCCTCAGCCCGGTTCCGCGCGCTCACCGTCCGAGCGCGCGTTGCAGCGAAAGCGCGGGCCTCCGACGCTCCTGCGCTGCTCGAACAGGCCCGGGCCGCGAAGCCGGCCCAGATGGCGCTTCGCCTCACGCTCGAGTTCCTCCTTGCCGAAGCGGAAGTCAAGGCGGCCTCGGGAGACGGCGCAGGCGCAAAGAAGGCTGCGCTGGAGGGAGATCGGCTGGCGGCGAGCGAAGGGGCGGCGGGAAGGAAAGTGGCTTTCGGGCCGTATTTGCACTGAGGGCGCGGCCCCGGAATTTCAGCCAGCCCACGATCCTCGCTTGGTATCCTCGTTCTTCCCTCGCATTCGACCGGAGGCGCGACCCGTGAAAGCCCTTCGATTCGTCTTCCCGCTCTGTGCCTTCGCGGCGCTGTTTGCCACCGTCCTTGCCGGCGATCCGCCGCCCGCCAAGAAGCCGTGGGGCCCCAAGGAAAAGAAGGCCTTCGCCGAGCTGCTGCAGAAGTATGTGAAGGCCGAGGCGAAGGACCGGGCGGCGATCATGACCGAAATCAAGGCGCTGGAGATTTCCGGCGACCAGATCGCCAAACAGCTCCCGACCGTGTTCAACGTCATCATGCAGAACGGGAAGAAGTCCGAGGGGAAGAGCAACAACTACACGGTGCTCCCCGAACGGCTCTTCACGGACGACCAGTGGAAGAAGGACCACAAGGGCCACTACCTGGTCGCCGGCGAAGGGAAAGCCAAGCAGGGCCGGCCGGTGCCGCTGTTCATCGCGCTGCACGGAGGCGGCAAGAACTCGGCGGACGCGGGAGGCGCGGCGGGGCAGTGGGCGGGGGCGAATTCGAAGTGCATCCAGGTCGCGCCGTGGGTGCTGGAGCCGCTGACGGAAGGCGAATGGAACAAGGACAACGAGCAGGAATGGCTGCACATGCTCATCGACGAGATGAAGGCCACGTACCCTATCGACACGAACCGCATTTACGTCGCGGGGCACTCGATGGGCGGGTATGGCTCGTGGGGGATGGGCGGACACCACCCGGACCTGTTCGCGGCGGTCGGGCCGTGCGCTTCGGCGCCGATCGTGCGGTACGAAAACGGGCGCGTGCTGTACCACGAGCCAGGCTGCCTCGAGAACTTCAAGAACACCTGGGTGCGCTTCTATAACTGCCCCGACGACCCGCAGGTCCCGGTGCACGGGAGCCGGTACGCGGACGCGAAGTTCAAGGAGTGGGGGTACACGTACGAGTACCACGAGTACCAGGGGATCGGGCACGGCTATCCGCCGGACAGCCTGGGTCCGATCGTCGAATGGATGCTGGCGAAGACGAGGAATGCGTACCCGAGGCAGCTGATCTGGATGCCGACGCGCAAGTACCGGCCTTACAGCTACTGGCTGAGCATCGAGGAGATTCCCGGGACGGCCGGCGAGCGGTGCCGGATTGAAGGAGAGATCAAGGACAACGTGGTGGACGTGAAGTTCACGAAATTCAACCCGAAGGTCACGGTGTGGCTGAACGAGCAGCTGGTGGATTTCAAGAAGCCGGTGATCATCAAGATCAACGGGACGGAGAAGTTCAACGGGATGATGGCGCCGTCGTTCGAGGTCGCGCTGGAGAGCGCGGTGCAGAGGAACGACTACAACATGGTGTTTACGGCGAAGGCGGCGTTATTTGATCTGCCGCCGGTGGATCCCAATGGCGGGACGACCAGCACGGGGAAGTAGGGAAGAACGGCAACAACGAAACGAAAAACGAAAAAGTAAAAACGAAAAACGAAAAGTGAAAACGGCCGCTTTGCCAGCGGCTGTTTTTATTTGCGGAGGCGCCCTTGATTGCCGCTCCATACGTTTTTGTGTTCGCTGTTGCCGCCTCCGTGGCCCTCGCGGATTCGTCCAACCCTCCCCCCGGCGCTCCCTGGACCAAGGACTTCGGCGCCGCGCTGGAGGCCGCTTCAAAGTCCGGCAAGCCCGTGTTCCTCTACTTCACCAAGACCTACTGACCCCACTGCGTCGTCCTTGAGGAGCAGTTGCTCCCGAACGCGGCACTCAAGCCGGTCTACGACAAGGTCGAGTGGGTCTGGGTCTACCGCGATTTCACGGGAAGCGACGCCGACCGCATGGCCGAACGCATCTCGATCCGCTGCGGCGTGACCGGCTGGCCGGGGCTGCTGTTCCTCGACGCCGCGACGCTTCAGGTGACGGGCGCGGCCGAGCGCGAGGTCGACGATTTCGTGGCGAACGTCGAGAGCGCGAAGGGCGGCAAAGGAGGCGCGGGGCTTGCGGCGTGGCGCGAAGCCGAGAAAAAGGCCGCGGAGCTGCACGCGGCGCCGACTGCGGAGAAGTCGGAAAAACTTCTTGGCGACGTGGACATCGTCGTGAAGACGCTCGCGCTTCGCATCGTCGTGAAGCAGGGCCCCGCAATGATCGCCGCCCGCGCGACGGAGCTGCTGGCCGTGGCCAATGACGCATTCCGATACGAGGTCCTCGACGCCCTCTCCGCGGCCCCCGATCCGAAGGCGACGCCCGCTCTCGAGGTGCTTCTCAAGGACCCCGGCGAGTCGCGCAATCCGAACGTCGTGCGCTGCCGCTCGGCGAAGGCGCTGGGCAAGTGCGGAGGGGAGGCCTCGATTGCGGCCCTCGCGCCCGGGACGAAAGCGGCGCCGAACAACGGGCTCACGGGGATCAGCGTGGACGCGATCGTGGAGATCGCGCAGAGGAACAAGGGGGCGAGCGAAACGGCGAGGAAGGCGCTGGTGGACGCGTACCCTGAGCCGTCCGAGGACAAGTGGATGAAGCCGATGGCGGTGACCCTGGCGAAGAAGGTGCACGAAGCGCTGGGAAAGGTGACGGGGAAGAAGGGAGCGAAGTTCCCGGAGGTGTACGACGCGAAGGGGCGGGAAGAACTGATGAAGGGCTGGTAGCAGCCAGCCGAGTTCAATCAAAGGAGCCACGTCATGAAGTCTGTCACCTGCTTCGCGGTGGTGCTCCTTACCGGTGCCACTGCTTCAGCTCAACAAACCGAAGTCGAAGAGACGGCGTTTTACGAATACGACGTTGCCGCGCTCAAAGCGGGTGACTGGGTTGAGTACGCCGATCCCGACGCCATGGACGTCGTCACTTCCCGGCTTGCGTGCACCGAGGTGGAAAAAAACGTGGTCTGGATTGAGAGGTCCGTCGCGTGGATTGACAAGGCCACGGGAAAGCGCGAAGCAGAAGTCCAGTTGCTCGGGGTTTCCAAGGCATCCAACCTTGTCCTGTTGGGATACGCAGGTAAGCCAGGCGAAGTCGGCCGGAAGCTGCGAGTGACGGAACGCCATATTATGGGGGTCTCGCAGGGGGGAGGAAATCCGGTTGCCGGACCCAAGATTCCGCCGGAAGAAGACCGCAGGCTGAGCGCTTCCGAGCGGGCCACCTGCACGGTTTCTCCGGCGAAGGAAGAGGTCACGGTGGGCGAGGAGAAATTCCAGTGCGAGAAGTGGACGCTCGAACACACCCCCGGCAGCGACCAGAAGAAGCGGGTGGAGACTTTCTGGATGAGCGACAAGATTCCCTTCCGCCGCCGACTGGACAAGGCCGGAAACCCGATGATCTTCCACAAGGACTTACCGTGGGAGGGCAAATGGACGTCCAACGGCGGGATCCTCAAACGAGCCAGTGTGATCGGCGAGCGGAAATTCGCGAGGGTTCTGAAGGCGTTCGGGACTGACGCAAAGCCGGCGTTGAAGACGAAAGCTACGGAGGAACCGGAGAAGAAGTGATTCGCCATGGCAAGAGTGCCGATGAGTAACGGGATAGGAACGGCGGGGGTCGGGGTTGAATACCCGCCTGGGACTCCCCCGATCCACCCGGGGTGCGTCAGACGGCGGCGAAGTGCAACCCCTGCGCAGATTGGAATGTCAATTTGCCGTCAGCGCTTCAGATGAAAGCCGATCCGCTTCCGCCGTCGTTCACGCGGCGGATCCATCAGCCGCCGGATTGCAGAGACGATTTCCTGGATGGCTGCACCGTGCCCGCCGACGCGTTTCTCGAGTTCCTGAAGCTTGGCCGCGATTTCGCGGTGAGACTCGGTGAGGTGCCGCAGACGCACGAAGGCCCGCACGACGAGCACGCTGGCGGCGACGGCTTGAGGGCTGTTCAGGACGTTCGCCGCCATGATGGCCCCGTGCTCCGTGAAGGCGAACGGCCTGAAGCGGGGATCGCGATGTTTCCGGGAACCGGTCGCAATTTGCGACCGGTTCACGACGGACGCTTCCCTCCGAGTCAGTCGGAACATGAAGTCCTCTGGAAATCTCGAGTGGTTTCGCTTGGCCTGCTCATTGAGGCGTTTCGTTGGGACGCCATAGAGATCCGCCAGATCCGCGTCGAGGATGACCCGCCCTCCACGCAGAAGAAGGATCCGTCGCTCCACTCGCTCGACCGGAACAAGCGAAGTATCCGCTGTCATGACGGTGCTCCGAAGCTGGGGGAGAAGGCTGGTGAAGTTTGAACGGGGCATCGTAGACATGTCGAATTCTCGAAATCAATCCGTTGACCGCAGATTTCCCGCACTAGCTCCCGATTTGTCGTCACGGCGACGCCCGGCGCCTTCTGCGGCAGATCCGCGCCGCTCCAGCACCACTGCCGCACTTCGGCAGCCGTCGATTGTTTCTGTAATAACCGAAACTTCTGACAAGTGCAGGACTTAGCGCCCACCCCCTGCTCTCGCCCCCCGTTTGCACTTCCTCCCTCCGCCTTCAACCCCTTTCGGAGGGCCTGCCATGAACCCCACCACCTGGACCTACCTCGCCTATCTCACCGCCAGCATCGCCACCACCATCTGGGTCGCCCGCACGCTCCACAAGAACGGCCGTATCTTCCTCGTCGACTCGTTCCTCCAGAACGAAGCCCTCGCCGATTCCGTCAATCACCTCCTCGTCGTCGGCTTCTACCTCATCAACGTCGGCTACGTCTGCCTCGCCCTCAAGTACGGCGACAAGCCCGACACCCTGGTCGGCGCCATCGAATCCTTCAGCACCCGCATCGGCCTCGTCCTCCTCGTCCTCGGCGTCATGCACTTCTTCAATATTTACGTCTTCAGCCGCATGCGCCGCCGCGCGATGCTCAAGCACCAACCGCCGCCCGTCGCACCCGACGCCATCCGGAATTCGAAGGCTCCCGGCGTGGCGTAGACGTCCTGCCCAGGCCCGCCGGCCACGCGCCGGCGGGCGGCCCGACTTCGGAGCGACTCCCATGACCCGGCTCACGCTGCTCTACGACGCGAAGTGCGGCTTCTGCGTGACCTGCCGCCACTGGCTCGGGCTCCAGCCGAAATTCGTCGAGGTGGATTTCGTCCCCGCGCGGTCGGCGGCGTCCGCGAAGCAGTTTCCCGGTCTCGAGCTGCCGGAGCAGCCGGAAGAACTCACCGTGGTCGCGGACACGGGCGAGGTCTGGAAAGGGACCAAGGCGTGGCTCATTTCGCTCTGGGCGCTCGTCGAATACCGGGAGTGGGCCGAACGGCTTTCGACGCCCGCACTGATGCCGCTCGCAAGAGGGCTCTTCGCGGTCGTAGGGAGCCAGCGGAAGAGGCTCTCCGGGTTGCTCGGGCTGAAGGCCGAGGACGACGTCATCGAAGAACTTCGCAACGTGCACGTGCCGCGATGCACCTCCGACGACGGCATCCCGATGGCCCAAATCCGTTAGCCTCCGCAGCCTCTACAGCCTTACCACCGCCGCCAGCCTCACCCCCACCGTAAAATTCACGTAGTCCTTCGTCGCCGCCGTCCGGTAACTCGACCTCGCCTGCGCGTGCGACTGCGGCCACGAGACGCCGCGGATCATCTGCCACCGCCGCCCCGCCTTCACGTTCTCGTTCAGCGCCCACTGCTGGATGTTTCCTCCCATCCCCCTCACCCCGTACGGCGACTCGTCCAGCGGGAACTCCGTCACCCTCGCCGGCCGGATCGAGACCGGCTGCGACAGCTGCGTGTTCGAAAACGCCGGGTCGGACACATTCCCCCACGGAAACGCCCGCCGGTCCGGCCCCCGCGCCGCTTTCTCCCACCACACCTCGTGCGGCAGGCACACCAGCCGCCCTTCCCGTCTCGCCCGCCACCGCGCATACGCCGCCGCGTCGTGCCAGTCGAGCCCGAACACGGGCCAGTCCTCCAGCCACTCCAGCGCCGCGTACGACAACGGCTTCGCGCGCGCCGACAGCTCCGCCGGCGCCGTCTTCCGCCACTCTGCCGTCGGCACCGGGAACCCCTTCCCATCGAACGCCCACGACGCCGAAGCCCCCGTGGACTCGCGCGGCGCCCGCCTCTCCGATTCCGCGAGATTCTCCTTCGCCAGCTCTCCCAGGAATTCCGCGTACTCGAGGCAGGTCGTAGGGAAGCGCGAAATAAAAACATCGTCCAGGAAGCGCGCTTCCGCCGGCTCCGTGTACGGATTCCCCGGATCGCCCTGGAACCGGAAGGGTCCCGAGCGCACGGGCAGAAAGCCCCCGGGGATTTCGCCGGGACGGAAGAGCGTCACCGCCGCGCCGACGCTTTCCTGCCGCTGGACGAGGACGGGGAAGCGCGCCGGCTCGAATCCTGCTTGCGCGAGCACGAGGAGCCAGGACCCCATCGGCCAGGCGCGCGGCGCGACCGGAGTCTTCCCGAGATGAAGGCCCGTGCCGGAGGGCCGGTAGGGCGAATCCGGGAAGAGCCGGTCCAGGACGGACGCGGGGACTGGCGGGCCTGAGGCACCTGCGGGCGTCACCGGCACGAGCACGCGGTCCCGTTCTTCGTACCGGAACGCCCAGACGTCCGCCCCCTCGACCGCTCCCGGAAGGCACGCGCGCGCATGGACTTTCAGCCGAAGCGGTCCCTCGGGTTCGAGCGAGCGCCCCCGGTCGTCGGCGGGTTCCGCTCTCCATCGGCCGCTCCAGGGGTGCGTGCCGAGGACGTCCAGTTCCTCGGGGCGGACTTCCCGTCCCTCCACCAGGCACGCGCACGGCCAGGCGCGCGCTGCCACGGCGAGGACGCCTTCGCCGCGCAGGGCCGCGTCCAGGCTGCCGTCATTGAAGCGCTCCGAGAGGCGGCGGTTGAGGAGCGCGTTCTTCTCGTCGCCACTTTCCTCTGATTCCAGGAACCGCTCCCAGTGAAGCTCGGCGCGCAGCCGCCGCGCCCCGGGGTGAGAGGGGGCGTTTCCGAGCGCCGAGGCCAGGGCCGCGCTCGCGGCGCTGAAAGCCTCGATCGACTCCGCTTCCAGCGCCTTCACGCGGTCCTCCGCTTCCCAGACGCCGCGTTTCTCCTCGCGCGCGGCCGACGGTTTCATTTCTTCACGGGCCTGGCGGGCCACGGCGGAGGCCATGCGCCCTTCGCCGCGGAGGCGGCGCCAGGACTCGAATGCCTTCTGCGCTTCCCCGTACTGCTCCTCCGCCAGCCGCTCGCGCCGCTCGCGCTCGAGCGTTCCTTCCAGCCACGCTTCCACCGCTTCTTCCATGTCCGCCGCCGAACCGAAGCGATCGTGTTTTTTTTTCGAGAGGGCGCGCAGGCAGACGGAAACGAGCTCGGGAGGTGCGCCCGCGGGCGGAATGACGGGGTCCTCGATGACGGAGAGCAGCGTCTCGAGGTGGGACTTGCCGCTGAACGGGGGTTTGCCGGTGAGGATTTCGTAGAGGATCGCTCCGAGCGAGTAGACGTCCGACCGCTCGTCGATTTCTTCGATTTTCCCGCGGGCCTGCTCGGGCGGCATGTACGACGGCGTGCCGAGGACGTCGCCCGCGACCGTGAGCGAGGATCCGCTCTGGCGCATGTTGTCCGAACTCGAGCCGCTTCCCGACACCGCCGCTCCGCCGGTCTCCGCCGTGCCGCGCTCCTTTGCAAGTCCCCAGTCAACGACGAGCGTTTCGCCGAAGTCGCCGAGCATCACGTTGGCGGGCTTGAGGTCGCGGTGGATCACGCCGCGCGAGTGCGCGTACGCGACGGCGCGGCAGACGTCCCGGAACGCCTCCACCAGCCGCCGCAGACGCCATTTTCGTTCGCGGATGACCTGCTGCATGTCCCGGCCCGCGATCCGCTTCATGCAGAAGAAAACCTCGCGCGTCCCGGGCAGCACGCCCATTTCGTGCACCGGCACGATGTTGGGGTGCTCCAGGCGGCCGGTGATGCGGGCTTCCGACCGGAAGCGCTCCAGGACGTGGGCGGGGGCGCCGGTGTGGGCGAGCTTGAGCGCGACCGTCCGGCCGATCTCGCGGTCCGTGGTTTCGACGACGCGCCCCAGGCCGCCGCTTCCGATCAGTTTTCCGAGTTCGTAGCGATCGGCGGGAGCGGGGGAGAGCGGGGGCGCGGGTGGTGTGCCGGCGCCGGGGCGGCTTGAAGCGACGCGAGTGGCGTCGAGGGCGGAGGGGGGCGTGGGGGTGATGAGGGTTGCCGCGGAGGCGGAAACATCCCGGCGGAGGGAGTCGGCGGCGGCCGCGGTGATGAGCCCGTGGTCGAGCAGGAGCGAGACTACGTCGCGCGGCTCGGGGCCGAGCCAGAGCGGCGCGAGCATTTCGAGGTCGCGGGCGAGGGCGAGGCCGCGCGAGAGCGCCGCGCGGGCGAGGGCGAGGTTGGTCTCCCACATGCGCCCAAGAGTAGCAGTGACGGCCGAATTCGCAGTACCCTCGCTCGGTGTCCGCGTCTCCTCCGACCCGCAATGGGCGCTGGTTCGCTTCCCTCGTCCGCCCCTACTCCGTCCGCCTCGCCGTCGCGGCGGTCTCGCTCTGCGCTTCCAGCGGGCTGAATCTCGTCTTCCCCTACCTCGTCGGCCAGTCGATCGACGTCGCGTTCGTCTCGAAATCGATCGGCGGACTGAATTCGTTCGCGCTCGTCTTCGTGGGCCTCTTCGCCGTTTCCGCGTCGCTCGACTTCCTGGAATCCTGGCTCATCCAGTCGGCCGCGGCACGCATGCTGCGCGACCTTCGCGGCCGGCTCCAGGCACATCTGCTGACTCTCACGCCGGCGTTCTACGACGCGCGACGGACCGGCGAACTGCTCTCCCGGTTGAACACCGATGTCGGCATCCTCGGCGGCGTCCTGACCCGCGATCTCGTGAACGGCCTCCAGCGCTCCTTGATTCTAGCCGGCGCCCTCGCGATCCTCCTCTCCGTCCACCTGCGGCTCACCGGCATCATGCTCGCCGCCGTTCCCCCCATCATCGCCGCCGCCGTCCTCTTCGCACGGCGCATCGAAAAGGTCTCCGAACGCGAACAGGACCTGCTCGCCGAGACCAACGTCGCGGCGGAGGAAGCGCTCTCCGGGATCCGCACGGTGCAGTCGTTCGCCCGGGAGCCGGAAGAGCGCTCGCGGTACGGCGAAAAACTGCGGTTGCTGTTCGGGATCCAGATGAAGAGCGCCGTCGCGTGGGGTCTTTTTCATTCGCTCGTGCAACTGCTGGCCGGGTGCGCCATCGGCCTGGTCGTCTGGTACGGACTGCGCCTCGCGGCGCAGGACCGCCTTTCCCACGGGCAGCTGGCCTCGTTTCTTCTTTATACCGTCGCCGTCGCGACGTCAGTCGGCTCGCTGACGTCCCTCTACGGCAGGCTGGCCGCCGCAGGCGGCGCGACGATTCGAATCCGCGAGATCCTCAATACGACCCCGGCGGTTGCCGATGCGCCCGACGCGAAACCGCTGGCTCACTCGAAGGGGGAGGTGAGTTTCAACGCCGTCCGCTTCCAGTATCCTTCCGCGGACCGCCCCGCCCTGGATGGAGTCACGCTCGCCGTCGCATCCGGCGAGATGCTCGCGCTGGTCGGCCCCTCCGGCGCCGGGAAGACCACCCTGGCCTCTCTTCTGCTTCGCTTCCATGATCCGATCTCCGGCGCGGTCATGGTTGACGGGCAGGACATCCGGTCCCTCAAGGTCGCCGACCTGCGTGCGGCGATCGGTTTCGTTCCCCAGGACGTCTTTCTTTTCGGCGGCACCGTCGCGGAGAACATCCGTTACGGCAAGCCGGGCGCGACGGAGGCGGAAGTGAAAGCGGCGGCTGAAGCGGCGCATGCGGCGGAATTTGTGGCGAAGCTGCCGAAGGGGTACGAGACGATCGTTGGAGAGCGCGGGGTGCGCCTTTCGGCGGGGGAGCGGCAGCGCATCGCGATTGCGCGGGTGTTCCTGAAGGATCCAGTGATCGTGCTGCTGGACGAAGCGACGAGCGCCCTGGACGCGGAGTCGGAGTCGCTGGTGCAGAAGGCGTTCGAGCGGCTGTTCCAGGGGCGCACGACGATCGTCATCGCGCACCGGCTGGCGACGGTGCGCAAGGCGACGGGCGTCGCGGTTCTGGAGGCCGGCCGGGTGGCCGAGCAGGGAAGGCACGAGGAGCTTCTCGCGAAGGGCGGCCTGTACCGGCGGCTGTGCGAGTTGCAGATGCTCGCCTAGAGCGCGAGAAAAATCCTGCGGGTCAGGCTGCGTCGGCCCGGTGAGGGTGAATTGCAGGGTCCCGGTTGAGCGGGCCGACTCCGCCCGACCCGCAGGATTTTTCTCGCGCCCTGGAAAACGGCCCTTGGATACCGGGACTCGCCGGCCTACGCTGGCTGACCCGCGACGGATCCCTCTCGCTCTCTTAAAGTCCCGGGATGGCATGGGATGACGAGGACGGATCGGAGGGCGAGGATTCGAGCGACAGCGGCACGACCGCGCCTTGTCCCCACTGCCGCGCCGACATCTACGACGATGCGGAGCGGTGTCCGGCGTGCGGGAATTACCCGTCGGCGGAAGATGCGCCGCGGGCGGGCTGGCCTGCCTGGATGTGGATTGCTGCGGCGCTGGCGCTCGTCGTGTGCGCGCTCATGGCGGGGGTGCAGTTGATCCCGCGACTGTTCCGGTAGAAGCGCTCAAAACAAGAAGGGCCGCCGGAAACCGGCGGCCCTTTCGATAGCCAGATGGAGCTACCTCGATCCGCCGACTTGCGGCGGGCCGCCGTCGCTGAAATTCCCCGAACTGTTGCCGCCCGGCCCGACGGGGCCGAACGAATTCGAGCCCGCGCCCTGGTACTGCGATCCGTAAGAGTAGCCGCCGGACGTGCCGGGGTAATACCCGCCTCCGTAGTACCCACCCCCGTAGTACCCGCCGCCGTAATGGCTCGTGCCGAATGAGAACGAATAGTTGCCGTGCGAGTAATAAATGCCCGCGGAGGAATGGTAGTGGCCCGGATAGTAGTACCCCGGGGAGTAGTAATACCCGTACGGGTAGTACCCGACCGTCCCGGCCCAGAACGACCCGCCGCGGTACCCGTTGTAATACCGGCGCGAGTAGTCGCCCGACGACCGGCGATGGTCGAACGAATTGTCACGATCCTGCATGCGACGCTGCACGCGCTCCTGTGATTCATAGAAGGCGCGCAGCCGGTCGTCCTCGGACTCCGCCGCCTCGCGCTTCGCCTTCTTCTCCGCCTCGGCCAACTGCCGCTCGAGTTTCTTCTTTTCCTTCGCGGCCGCATCCGCCGCGGCGACTTCCTTCGACATCCACTTGCAGTCGATCTTCACCATCCCGCGGGCCTTCAGCAACTCTTCGCCGCGCAGCCACTTGCCGCCGACTTTCTCGTAGTTCAGGCGCTTGCGAGCGTCCGCATTGTCCGGATCGGCCGCGATCACCGCCTCGAGTTCTTCGCGCTCAAAGTGCGTCAGGCCCTTGTCGGCGCACCAGTTCGCGAGCTCGGCGTGGCCCTTCGCATCGTCTTTCTTCAGCTTCGCGGCCGCGAGCTCGTACTCCTCCATCGCGGTCGCACGGTGGACGATTTTCTCGATCTGGTCCTTGTCGAGCTTGATGACGCCGCTGGGCATCTTGACGACCAGCTTGTCGCCTTCCATCGACGTCGTGACGCCCTCGAGCTTGCCGCCGTTCTTGAGCCAGACGGTATCGGCCGAAGCGGCGGCCGCTGCGGCCGCGATGAATGCTGCTGAGAGAAGGATACGCATGGATGAATTGACCTCCTCGGGCCCCCTTGAGAAACAGGGTAGACCTATGAGGCGCGGGGATCAAGGCGAAAAAGGACGGGGCGAAAAATGCATGGACTGGCTCCAGATTCCGACTCCAACACCAAATCCCAAGGAGGCGTCGCTTCGCTCCGCCGTCGACCGGCGAGCGCAGCGGGCCCGCCTTGGGATTTGGTGTTGGAGTCGGGATTTGGAGTGAGTCCTGGCATTTTTTCCGAACCCCGCCGCGGCTCTCCCGTTCTCATTCCCGGCCCCCGCTCCGTCAACGGGCCCCGCTTCCAGTCCCGGGGGGGACTTCACCTCTACCTCAGGAGGTCGCATGCTTCGCTTCTCAACCGTCCTCGCCGCTTCTCTCCTCGCCCTTCCCGCCCTCGCGGATGATCCTGCCCCTGCCCTGAAACACCGTGTCGGCGACAGGACCGACCGCGTGAAGGCCGGCGGCGGAGACGACGACACCGAAGCCGCGGTCAAGGCCGGCCTGCTCTGGCTCGCCCGGCACCAGGCCAACGACGGCTCCTGGCGCGCTTCGAAATTCTCCGCCGAGTGCCTCGACGCCGACTGCACCGGCGAAGGGCTCGACGAATTCGACACCGGCGAGACCGGGCTCGCGCTCCTCGCCTTCGTCGGCGCGGGCATCGGTCCCGATTTTGCCGAGACCTGGAACGACCCTTCGACCAACCGCAACGTGAAGCCGGGGGAGGTCGTGAAGCGCGGCGCCGTATGGCTCGAGAAGAAACAGAACCAGGACGGTTCGTTCGGGCCGCGGAACGTGAGCAAGGTCATGTACAACCACGCTGTCGCGACCGCGGCGATGTGCGAACTCTACGGCCTGACGAAAGACGCGGGCTGGAAGGCGTCGGCCATCGCCGGCGTGGACTTCCTCCTGGCCGCGCGAAATCCCGAGGGCGCGTGGCGGTACTCGCCGAAGTGCGGCGACAACGACACTTCCGTAACGAGCTGGTGCGTCCACGCGCTTCATGCAGCCGTCGCGGGCGGGCTTGAAGTTGACGAAGAGGGCGTCAAGGGGGCGCTGGCCTGGGTGAAGCGGGTGACGGACCAGGAGTACGGCCGGGTGGGGTACACGGCGAAGGGTACGGGCAAGGTGATCATCATGGGGAAGAACGAAGACTGGGAGCACCACGAGACGCTGACGGCAGCGGGAATGCTCGCCCGGCTGTACGCGGGGGCAAAGCCCGGCTCGCGCACGCTCGACAACGCGGCGAAGCTGCTGGTGTGCGACCTGCCGATCAAGGAAGTGCCGGCGAAAGTGGATTCATACTACTGGTACTACGGGACCCAGGCGCTGTGGGAGTGTCACGGGCCGGAGACGAAGTACTGGAAGGCGTGGAACAAGACGATGAAGACCGCGGTCGCCGGCTCGCAGAAGAGCGGCAAGGGATGCGACGCGGGGAGCTGGGATCCGGCGGTGGACCGGTGGGGGTGCGACGGGGGGAGGATCTTCTCGACGGTGATGGGAGTTTTGACGCTGGAGGTTTACTACAGGTGGCCTGAGGGGGGGCATGGGGAGGAAGAGAAGTAGGGGCAACGGCAACAACGAAACGAAAACCGAAAAACGAAAAACAAAAAACGAAATCGACAGTTTGCAAGGGGTATCGACTACGCGGCCGGGGATTCACTCCCCGGCCGTTTCAATTTTCGTTTTTCGTTTTTCGTTTTTCGCTTTTAGTTTCGTTGTTGCTCTTCCTTCCGCCCCCGGAGACCGCCTCATGCCCACCCCCATGCCCCACAAGCTTGTCACCCTCCAGCGCCACATGCTCGAACAGCAGGCGCGCTTCCCGTTCGCGACCGGCGAATTCACTGCGATGCTGATGGACCTGATGGTGGCGGTGAAGATCATCTCGCGCGAGGTCAACAAGGCCGGCATCGCGGAGATCCTCGGCGACGCGGGGCATGAAAACGTGCAGGGCGAAGCGGTGATGAAGCTGGACGCGTTCGCGCAGGACCGGATCTACAAGGCGATGGACCACGGCGGGCACCTGTGCTGCATGGCGAGCGAGGAGGAAGCGGAGCTGATCCCGATCCCGCCGCAGTTCCCGAACGGAAAGTACGTGCTCCTGTTCGACCCGCTCGACGGGAGCTCGAACATCGACGCCAACGTTTCCATCGGGACGATCTTCGCGATCCACCGGCGCAAGACCGCCCACGGCCCCGGCACGCTCGAAGACGCCCTCCAGGTCGGCAACAACCTCGTCTGCGCCGGGTACGTCCTTTACGGCCCTTCGACCGTCCTCGTCTACTCGACCGCCAGCGGCGTCGCCGGCTTCACCCTCGACCCGTCGATCGGCGAGTTCTGCCTCAGCCACGAGGACATCCGGATGCCGGAGCGCGGCAAGTACTACAGCGCGAACGAGGGAAACCGTGCGTACTGGGGGGAAGCGGACCGGCAGTTCATCGAGCACCTCAAGACTCCGGACAAGGCGAGCGGGCGGCCGTATTCGTCGCGTTACATCGGGACGCTGGTGAGCGATTTTCACCGCAATCTGCTCGCGGGCGGCGTGTTCCTGTACCCGTCGGACCGGAAAGATCCGAAGAAGCCGCAGGGTAAATTGCGGCTGCTGTACGAAGCGGCGCCGCTGGCGTACATCGCGGAGCAGGCGGGGGGAGCGGCGAGCGACGGAAGGCACCGGATTCTGGATTTGCAGCCGAAAGGACTGCATGACCGCACGCCGTTGTGCATCGGGCCGAAAGCGGACGTTGCGTTGTATGAGAAGTTTGTGCGTGAGAACGGCGGGTAGGGCTGAGCCGCCCTGCGGGCGGCAACTCCAAAACCTGTCCGCCGAAGCCCGAAGGGCGAAGGCGGATCCCAACTCCAACTCCAAATTCCAAGGCCCGCGTTTCGTCGCCGTGATTGGGATTTGGGGTTGGAGTTGGGATTTGGGATTTATCCTTGGCCCATCATGCCGATGCCAACGCTGCGAGTCGTCGCCCACCGCGGAGTTCCTCACCTCGCTCCCGAGAACACTCTCGCTTCCTTCGCGAAAGCGCTCGAACTCGGCGCCACCGCGGTGGAGCTGGATGTTCATCTGACGGCGGATGGCCGCCTCGCCGTTCTGCACGACGAAACGGTGGACCGCACCACCAACGGCGCCGGCCGCGTCGCCGACATCACCCTCGAAGATATCCAGCGCCTGAAAATCGCGGGCGGCCACCACCCCCCTTCCCTCGATGAAGTCCTCGAATGGGCCGCGCCCGCAGGCGTCTTCCTTCATGTTGAGGTCAAGGCCTCGCTGGCGCTCAAGGCCGCCGTCGACCTCCTCGTGAAAAAGAACTTCGTCGGCCGAGCTCGCATCTCCTCCTTCTGGCACCGCGCCGTCCAGCAGGTGAAATCCATCTGCCCCGACCTCGAAACCGGCGTCCTCTACTCCGCATCCCCCGTCCAGAACACCCAGCTCGCCATCGACGCCGGCGCTGACGCTCTTCACCCCCACCACACCTACGTCACCGCCGAACTCCTCACCGACGCCCGCGCCCGCGGCCTCAAGGTCTGCGCGTGGACCGTTGACAACGCCTCCGATATCGAACGCCTCGCCGTCCTCGGCATCGACGAATTCGTCACGAACGTCCCCGACACCGCGCTGAAAGTGCTCGAATACGTCGCGAAACGGCCGTCGCCGGGCATGCGCGAAAAGACGGAGGAAGAGAAGCGCATGGACGCGGAGCGGGCGTCGATCCAGGCGCTGATGAGATCGAAGCCGGGGGATGCCGAGGGACCGCGGCAGCCCGGGAAGAAGCCGGGGTGGTAGAAGCGCCGATGAAACTCACCATTCGAGTCGCTCTCGTGGCGGTTCTCGTCGGATGCGGGAACGGCGTTCCGCCGGATCTGTCGAAGACCGAAGAGGAGATCCGCGTGAAGTTTCCCGGCGTGAAGCAGCTCGCCACGGGCGAGCTTGCGGCGTGGCTGGCGGACCCGAAGCGCGCGAAGCCGGTGCTGCTGGATGCGCGCGAGCCCGCGGAGTGGGCGGTGAGCCACTTGTCCGGGGCGAAGAACGTGCCGCCGGGGATGAAGCCGGAGGAAGCGCTGGCGGGAGTCGCCAAGGACGCGCCGGTGGTGGTCTACTGCTCGGTCGGCTACAGGTCGAGCCAGTACGTCGAGAAACTGCAGAAGGCGGGCTGGACGAACGCGGTGAATCTCGAGGGGTCGATCTTCGCGTGGGCAAACGAGGGCCGTCAAGTCGTGGACGAGAAGGGGCCCGCGTCCATGGTGCACCCGTATGACGCGAAATGGGGCGAACTTCTCAAGCCGGAGCTGCGCGCGCCCCTGAAGTAACCACCCCGGATCGACCGCAGTGTCCTTCCTACCCCCTACCAACTACCCCCTACTCCCTGCTCACGACTCAATCCTCAACTCTCCCTACTTCTTTCCAACGATCACCACGTAGTTGTTGTTCGCGCCCGCGCCGACGCCGGCGACTTTCCATTCCGCGTCGAGAAGCGTGTTGTGGTTTACCTGGTTTTTCAGCAGGTCGTCGAGCGCGGCGGCGGGGCCGCTGCCTTTTGCCGTGAACGGCACCGAGGTTCCTTCGTAATTCGGCAGTCCTTCAGCGGCCTTGCCGCCCTTCGCCGTGCCCGCCGCGACCTTCATGAGCGTGTCGTCGGGGACTAGCGGCGGGCGGCCGAGCATCAGGCGCTCGTTGTTGATGGCGGAGAGGATCGCCTTCGCCGCCGAGCCGAGCGCCGCGAGATCCGGCGCCGGGAGAATCAGGGCGCGCTCTTCGAGGGTCAGCGCAAAATTCTCGAGCGTCACCGCTTCGAGCCCCGCGTTGGCCGCGGCGATCGGGTAGCGCTTCTCCCAGCCCGGGTCTGCGGCGTTGAGATCCGCGGCGGCGCCCTTGAGTCCGCAGGGGACCGAAGGCGTCTTGCGCGTCGTCCAGTACGCGGCGAGCTTCTTCATCGGCGCTTCCGCCGCCTTCACGTCCGCGGCGATCAGTCCGGAGCGGGCGGCGGTGCGGAGCGCCTCGAGTTCTTTTTTTCGCGCGAGGAGCGCCTGGACGTCCTTGCTGTCGGTCCACGCGCGCACGCGCGTCAGCGCCGCGTCACGCCGGCCCCACGCGGCCGCCTTCGCGCGCCAGGCGACCGACTCCTTCACCCACCGCGGCCAACCCGCAGGCGCCGCTTCCACGGCCGCCAGCACCGCGACCTTCGGCGCCCACGCCGCTTCCTCAGCCGTCACCCAAAGGTGGAGGTCCTTCGAGTACGTGCGATCCACGGAATCGAAGTGACGGCGCAGAAGCGGCTTCGGGTCCGCCACAAGCGCGAGAAGATCGCTTCCCTCATGCCGCAGCCCGTGCGAGAACGCGTATTCGGCCTTCGATGCGGCGTCTCCCTTGAGCAGCTTGAGCAGGTCCACCGGCTGGATGCCCTCCCAGTTCTCGGCGGAAACGTCGACTTCCGTCCCGTCCCAGAGACGCGCTTTGCCCGGCGTGAACTCCGGTTTCGCGTCCGCGACGTCCATCCCTCCGCTGAACTCCGCGGGATCCCACCGCATGCTGTTGGCGCGCGGCTTCGGATAGCGGTCGGAGCCGGCAAGATCGAGGAAGACTCCCCAGTGCCGTTTTTCCGCGGGGGTGACCTTACCGTCCTGGTTGTAGTCCTCGTTCTCGTAGAGGATGCCGAAGCCGATGCGGTCATCCTTGGGCTGGTAGACGTCGTCGCCGCCGCCGTCCTGGAACAGGGAGATGCCGAGGCCGATGGACGTGCCGAGGCCGGATGCGGCGCCGAGGTACTGGTCGTTTCCGCGTCCGTCGAGGAAGAAGCCGATGCCGTAGTCCACCGACATCGCGGGGCCGTTCCAGCCGCCGACCTTGTAGACGTCGTCGCCGCGCGCGTCGAGCTGAATGCCGAAGCCGCCGTGCGCGCCGCTTCCCATCACGTAGACCCACGCTTCGTACGAATCGTTGCCTGCGATGTCGATGAGAGCGCCGACCGCCTGGAAGTAGCCGACGCCCTGGGCCCAGCAGCCGGCCTCGTAGCGGTCGTCCCCCGCGACGTCGAGGAGAAGGGCGACGCCGCCGGCGCGGAAGGGCTGGCCGTTGTGGCCGAAGGCGGCGCCCTGCGCCATGCAGGCGTTGTGTTTCTCGTCCTGCGGCGCGGGGACGGTGACCTTGTCGCCGAAAACGGAGTCGCGGGCGTGATAGACGTCATCGCCGGCACGGTCGAGGAGCAGGCCGAAGGCGGCCGGGCCGGCGTAGCCCTGGCCGTTTCCGGTGAGCGTGAAGCGGTCGTTTCCCGCGTCGTCCACCAGGACGCCGATGCCGTCCTGCCCCGCGCCCTGCGCAAATCCTTCCGCTTCGTACGTGTCATTCCCCGCGGCGTCCCACAGCACGCCCGTGCCGCCGATGCCGGCGCCCTGCGCGACGTACTTCGCCGTGCGATACGTGTCGTTCCCCGCGAAGTCGGCGTGAAATCCGATCCCGCCGTTCTGCGCCGCGCCCTGCGCGATGTCCTCTTCTCCCGCTTCGTACGTGTCGTTCCCCGAGACGTCGATGAAGACGCGCACGACCGCGCCGTCCGCGCCGCCCCACGGGCCCGTGTACCTGTCGTCGCCGCCGAAGCGGATCGTCAGCTTCGCGGCCGGGTCCGTCGGCGTCGCGGCGTTCGTGACGACAACGCCGTCCCTCGCATAGTCCACCTCGCCCTTGAACTCCTCCAGCGCCGGCCGCGCTTCGACAATCGCCCGCCAGATCAGCGCCGGCTCCTTCTTCTCCATCGCCGCGAGAATCGTCCCCACCGGCTTGCGCAGGTCGTCGCGCAGGTCCTCGAGCTCACTGGGAAGCGGCACCTCTCGTGGCGGCAGCTCGCGGTCCATCGCTTCCGCAATCGCTTCCCACATCTCGTCCCGCAGAATCCGCCCCGAGATCTTCTGCACCTCCGCAGGAAACTCGACCGGCACATTCTGCACCCGCCGCCACACCGCGAGCTGGCCTTCCTTTGACTTCGTGTTCGAGTGCGAGGCGACGTAGTTCAGCGGCATCGAGTCGAGGTGCTCGAAATCGAAGCCGAAGTTCTCCGGCTTCAGGCCCTTCTTCGCCAGGAAGTCGGCCAGCGCCTTGCGGTCAACCGCGAGGTCCTGGGCGATGGCGGGAAGGGCGAGCAGCGACAGGGTGAGCAGGATTCGCATGGCCCCACTCTGCAATCTATGCGCGCTGCAGGCAAGCGCCCGGCTATTCGGGCTTCTTCACCATCGCCGAAGCGATGAGTGAAACGATGATCCCGGTCACGATGGTGCCGATCGCGCCGAGTGTCGCCTGCAGGTACGGGTTTTCCATCGCGGCGGCGGCCTTCAGGGTCTCGACGATCTGCGCCTCCGGAATTCCCTTCGAGCGCAGAAGCGTCTCCTGCGCCGCGCGGATCTCTTCGAAGTACTTCGGGAAGACGACCTGCGTGAAGAGGAGTGAGTTGAGGAAGACGAGGGGGGCGGCGACCAGGGACGTGCCTGCGCCGCGGACGAATTTGCCGACGAACCCTGCCCCGTCCTTTGCCGCGCCCTTGATGACGAACGTGAGGACGACGATCTGGATCAGCACGACGAGCCAGAACATGTTCGCCAGGGTGGGGTGCTTGTACCAGCCCATGTAGCCGATCACGTACATCCAGGAGGCCAGGAGCACGGCAAGGATGACGCCGGGGACGATGGATTTCTTCATGGCCGAAGCCTAGAACAGCGCGGCGGCGCGGGCAAGTCTGAAGCGCCTTCGCTGACAGGGCGTAGTCCCAGGGGTAAGATTCGCCCGCGAACCGATGCTCATCGCCTTCCACAAGCCGTACGGCGTTCTGTCGCAGTTCACCGGCGACGGCTCGCCGAACCGTGCGCTGGCCGGATTCAAATTCCCGAAGGGCGTTTATCCCATCGGGCGGCTGGACGCGGACTCCGAGGGGCTGCTGCTGCTCAGCGACGAGCCGGATTGGAACGAGCGCCTCCTGCATCCGCGCAACGCCCACGAGCGCGAGTACTGGGCGCAGGTCGAGGGAGTGCCGTCGGCGGAGAGCCTGAAGCGGCTTGGGCGAGGAGTTTCGATCCAGCGTCGGAAGACGCTGCCCTGCAAGGCGTGGCTGCTGAAGCCGCAGCCGGGGATACCTCCGCGGGTGCCGCCGATCCGCTTCCGCAAGAACGTCCCTGATTGCTGGATTGGACTCGAGTTGATCGAAGGCCGGAATCGCCAGGTGCGGCGGATGACGGCGGCGATCGGACATCCGACGCTGCGCCTGATGCGTGGGCGGATCGGCGGCTTGAAGCTGGGCGTCCTGCGCGCCGGCGAATGGAGAATTCTTACGATGGAACAGCGCGCGATGGTTGCGCCCTGATCGTTCTCAGCACGAAACCACACTTTGCTTTTAGACGTCTCATCGTAAAGCCGGGTTGCATGGCGCGATGGCCCGCCCGATTCGATCGCATGGGAGCGCCGTCGTGGGCGTGAAGACAATTCGGCGGATCGGGCGGAGTCGGCCCGCAGAAGATGCACTTCTCAATTCACGAACACCGGGCCGACGCAGCCTGAGCCGTCGGATTGTCTTCACGCCCACGACGGGTATGATGCCCCGGGGGGCGAAGAAGGGATTCGCCATGAAGGTGCTGCTGCCGCTCGTCGTCGCGATGTTCGTTCTGGCGCTCGCTTCCGCCGAGCCGCCGAAAAAACCAGGCAAGGGGCCGCCGCTTCCCGAGGCGGACGCGAAGGCGCTGGAGAAGATCAACGCGGTCCGGAAGCTGGCGGGGGTGGGGCCGGTGACGATCGACGCGAAGATGTCGGCGGGCTGCTCGTCGCACGCGGCGTATCTACTGAAGCATTACGACGCGATGATGAAGGCGGGGACGAGCATGCACTCGGAGGACCCCAAGCTCGAGGGGTATACGAAGGAAGGCGCGGCCGCGGGGAAGGCGTCGGACATTCATTACGTCGAGCCGGCGGAAGCGGTGGACGGATTCATGGCGTCGCTCTACCACCGGATTCCGCTTCTCAACGCCGACTTGCAGAAAATCGGCCTGGGTTACGTGAAGGGCACGGCGAATCCGCCGTGGGTCTGCTGCGTCGATGTGCTGTCGGGGCTCCCGCCTCTGACGGAAGAGAAAGCGAAGGTCGTGATGTATCCGGCCGACGGGCAGAAGGACGTTCCGCTCGATTTCGGGGGCGAGCGGCCGACGCCGATCCCGGATGACCCGGACCAGAAGGCGGGATTTCCGGTGACGGCGACGTTCCGGGAGATCGTGAAGGTCACCGACGCGACGGCAACCCTGAAGGACGCCGCGGGCGTCGAGGTTCCGGTCTGGCTTTCGACCCCCGAGAAAACCGTGCAGCCGCAGGGCCAGCGCAACACGATCGGGCTGATTGCGAAGGACCCGCTGAAGCCGGCGACGACTTACACGGTGACGGTGGACGCAAAGGTTGACGGGAAGGCGTGGAAGAAGGCGTGGAAGTTCACGACGAGGAAGTAGGCCCGCGGGCGGCGACCATTTGCAAACTTCAACCTCCGTCGTACGATGGATCGCCTATGAACAAGCATAGTTCGACCGTCTGGGCCAACGGCAAACTCATCCCGTGGGACGACGCGAAGGTCCACATCATGTGCCACGTCCTTCATTACGGCACCGGCGTGTTCGAGGGGATCCGCGCCTACGGAACCGATCGCGGCCCCGCCATTTTCCGGCTCAAGGAACACATCTCGCGGTTCTTCAATTCCGCGAAGGTCTACGACATCAAGGTGCCGTTCACGCACCGCCAGATCGAGGACGCCTGCGTCGAGACGCTGGCCGCTTCCGGGCTTTCCGCGGCCTACCTCCGCCCGCTGGCGTTCTGGGGATACGGGCAGTTCGGGCTGCACGCGAGCGGGCTCCCGACGGAGGTCTACGTCGCGAGCTGGCAGTGGGAGCGGTATCTCGGGTCGGACGGGCTTGAGAAGGGCATCCGCGCGGTGTACAGCGCGTGGCGCAAGTTCGCGCCGGACGCGCTTCCGGCCGCGGCGAAGGCGTGCGGGCAGTACCTGTCTAGCATCCTGTCGGGGAACGACGCGCGGAGGCGGGGGTACGACGAAGCGATCCTGCTGGACCACCGTGGGTGCGTGTCGGAGGGGTGCGGGGAGAACGTGTTCTTCGTGAAGGACGGGGAATTGTTCACGAACGACCTGTCGAGTTCCATCCTGCCGGGGATTACGCGCGACTCGATCATCCGGGTGGCGAAGGACATGGGGATCACCGTGACCGTGAAGGACATTGCGCCGTCGGAGCTTTTCCACGCGGACGAAGTCTTCTTCACCGGCACCGCGGCGGAGGTCACGCCGGTGCGCGAGATCAACGACCGCACGATCGGGGACGGGAAGCGCGGGCCGGTGACCGAGCGGCTGCAGTCGGAGTTCTTCCGGATCGTGCGCGGGGAGAACGCGAAGTATCACAAATGGCTGACCTGGCTTCCCGCCGCGGCGGAGAAGAAAACTGCGGGAAAGAAAGCAGTCGCCGCAAAGTAGGCGCTTCATGGATATCGCGCCCCCGGGCGGCCTTCTCCTCGACGTGCCGCTCGTGCGGCAGGGACCGAACTGCGGCTGCGGGCTGGCGTGCGTGACGATGGCGCTGAAAGCGGCGCGGATTTCCGCGGAGCTTGAGGAGTTAGAGCGGCATTCGCTGATCCTGCCGCGGATGCTGCAGAGCTGGGGAATCGGCCCCGGGCGGCTGGGGCGGGTGGCGCTGGCGCACGGCGCGCGGGCGACGCTGATCGATACGAGCCCGCGCGACGTCGGGAAGGAATTCCTGAAGGCCGGAGGGAAGTGGATTCAGCGCGAGCCGCGGAAATCCGACATCGACCGGTGCCTCGCGGCGGCGCGCCCGCCGGTGGTGTGCATCCCCGACAAGGACGTGGCGTTCGGCGACCGCCGGCAAGGCTCGCACTGGGTCGTGGTGATCGGTCACGAAGCCGGCGAATTCCGCCTTCACGACCCTGCGCCGTGGCGGCAGGCGAAGAAGTGCAAGCCTGGATACTGGGACCGGTGGGAGTGCAGCCTGCTGCTGATCGAGCCGGCCGAAGGAGAACCCGTCTTCAAGGAGGCAAGGTGAAGCGAGACCCGGCGATCCGCACGATCCTGATGCCGAAGGACACGAACGGCCACGGCACGATCTTCGGCGGCGTGATCCTGTCGTACATCGACCTCGCGGGCGCGGTCGCCGCGCGCGGGCTCGGGCCGCACAAGTATGTGACCGTCGGGATGGACAAGATTGCGTTTCCCGAGCCGGTGTACGTGGGCGACGTGGTCAGCTTCTACGCCGAGGTGGAAAAGGTCGGGAACACGTCGGTGACAGTGAAAGTGCGCGTGGAAGCGCAGCGGTTCGAAGACCCGAGCGTGACGGTCAAGGTCACCGAGGCGACGGTGACGTATGTTTCGGTGGATTCGGGGGGAAGGCCGATTCCGGTGAAGGGCGGGCTGCCCAAGACCGTGGCGTTCGCGAGGAAGAAAAGCTAGTTGAGAGTTGTGAGTTCCGGAGGTTGAGTTCCGGGTTCCGGGTTCCGAGTTCCGGGTGGGGTTGCGGGTTGGGAGTTTGGGGTTGTTGAGTGTGTTGCTGGTTCAGGACCCCACCCGGAACTCCGAACCCGGAACCCGGAACTCAACCTCCGGAACCCCGAACTCCAAACCAAGCGAAGCGCGTCGTTCCCGCTCCCCCGGTCTATAATCTCCCCCCATGCCCGAACTCTCCTCCCGCGGCCAGGTCATCCGTCTCGGTTACTCGATGAACGTCCACCCGTGCGAAACCGTGGACGAACTCGAGTCGGCCCTTCGCGACGGCCCGGGCGAAATCCGTCGCCTGCTCTTTCCGGGCCGGCGGACTGGCGCCGGGCTGCGCCTGTCCGCGCAGGCCGCCGACGCCCTCGCGAGCGATCCCTACCGCCTCGCCAAAACGAAGGCGCTTCTCGACTCCCTCGACCTCTTCGCCTTCACCGCCAATGTGTTTCCGTTCGGGAAGTTCAACGCGGGGCGCGTGAAAGAAGAGGTCTACCGGCCCTCGTGGGCGGACCAGAAGCGGGCGGCGTACACGCTCGCGGCGGCTCACGTGATGGCGGCGCTGGGGGGCGGACAGTCTCTGACGCTTTCGACGGTGGCGGGCGGGTACCGCGCTGACGGCGACGACAAGCGGGTGCGCGACGACATGGCGCGCAATCTCGCCCAGGTCGCCGCGGGGCTCCACACGCTCAAGAACGAAACGGGCGTGAGCGTCCGCGTCTGCCTCGAGCCCGAGCCGCTCACGACCTGCGAAACCGCGGCGGACGCGATCGAGTTTTTCCGGCGCCACATCTATCCCGGCGGCGAGCGCGCCCTGCACGGCACCGACAAGTACAACCGCGAGCAGGCCACCGACATCCTCCACGAACACCTCGGCCTCTGCTTCGACGCCTGCCACCACGCCGTGATGTGGGAAGACCCCGCCGACCTCGTGGACAGGATCGACCGAAGCGGCATCGTCATCGGAAAAATGCAGGTGACCTGCGCGCTCGAAGGACCGCCGGGCGAACTCGCGCGCTTCGACGAGCCACGTTATTTCCACCAGGTGTGCACGGAGAGCGGGAAGCGTGCGCCGGATCTTGGCGAGGCGAAAGGTTGGCCGGATAAAGAGGCTCGGACGCATTTTCACGTGCCGGTCTTCCTGGAACAGATCGGCGGGTTGAAGACGACGCAGGCGTTCCTGAAGTCCGCGCTGGCGGAGGTGGGGAAGCGCGGGCTGTGTTCCGACTTCGAAATCGAGACGTACACGTGGGACGTGATCCCTGCAGGGGAGCGGGAGAAGCTCTGCGGGAAGTCGCTGGTAGAGAGCCTGATCAAGGAGTACGAGTGGGTGCTGGCTGCGCTCGAGGCGAAGTAAGGCCGCCGGAGTTTGACGTTTTTCGGGCCGAACGTGGAACCGGTGTTTACACGATGTCAATCCTGTTGCCGTTTCAGTCGGGCTCCCGTAGCACTTAAACCCTTCAGGATAAAGGGCTTATGAATCCAACAACCCCGGCGCGCTTCTTGCATTCGCTTCTCCCCATGAAAATCACCCTGCCCGCCCTGTTCCTCGCCCTCGCCGCTTCCCTCGCCCCCGCCGACACCATCTTCACCGTCGATGGCCGCCGCCTCGAAGGCAAGGTCAAGGACCTCGGCGAAGAGATCCTCCTCGAAGGAAAATACGGCTCCACGCGCTTCAGAAAGAACCAGATCGACAAGATCGAGTACGGCAAAACCTCCCTCGAGCTCTACGCCGAGAAGGCCGCCGCGCTGAAGGACGACGACGCGAAAGGCCACTGGGCTCTCGCAAAGTGGTGCAAGGACGTCGGCATCGAGGCCGAGTACCGGAAGGAAGCGGCAAAGACGGTCGCCGCCGACCCGAACCACGTCGACGCGCGCCTTGCGCTCGGGCACAAGCAGGTCGCAGGCGAGTGGAAGTCGCCCGACGACATCCACCTCGACAACGGCGAGGTCAAGCGCGACGGCGAGTGGATGACCCAGGACGAGGCCGACCGCCTCGACTGCGAAGCCCTGGCGAAGAAGTTCCTGATCGAGTCGGCGTCCAAGGACCCGGCGAAGCACGACGCCGCGGTCGCGTCGCTCCTGAAAGTCCGCGCCGATTCGCTTCTCTCACCCTGCTCCCGCACCGTCCTCAGCTCGAACAGGGGAACGCGCATCGCGGCATGGCGGGGGCTGAAGCGCTTCTTCCAGCACACCCACGACCACCTTCACTCGGTCCGCGACCTTCAGGCGCGCTTCGACAAGCTCGGCGACCTGACCGGGACGGCTCTACGAGAAAAAGACGACGAGATCCGCGCCATCGCGGTGGATGCGACGCGCGGGATGGGGGACGACTACGCGCGGATGTGGTACCAGAAGCGGGTGGTCGAGGAGGAGCAGATGGATTCGCGGCGCCGGTCGGCCTCGGTGCTGGGCGAGATGGGGAGCGCCGAGAGCGTGCCGTACATGATCGCGGCCTTCTACACGATCTACATGGAGATCCGCGCGACGAACGCTTCGCAGGTGCAGGACATCACGGATTCATTCGTGGACGTCTTCCCGGACCCGACGCGCCGGGCGATTCCCGTGCCGGTGCGGATCGAGACGCCGATCCTCCAGATCCAGCGGGTCAAGACGACGGTGGCCTACCCCGAGGGTTACCACGAGACGTCGGCGATGTTCGGCGCCGTCCTGCAGAAGCTGACCGGCCAGGAGCTCGGCGACGACTTCACGCCGTGGAACCAGTGGTACCGCAAGGACGGCAAGGCGTGGGTGAAGACGAAGATCGCCGAGGAGCGTGAAGCGAAGGAAAAGGCGGCGATGGAGCGCAAGTAACGAATCGCGCTTGAATGGTCCCCGGCCCGTTCGCGATAATCCGGGGACAGAAGGACACTTGCAGGGATAGAGGAACGCCGAAGTCAACGACGAACGACTGAAGCCGCCAGGGCCACCGAGGCCCCGGCGGTTTTTTTTTCACCCAGGTGTGGGGAACATTCAGAAGCAGGAGGACGCATGGCGACGGGCACCGTGAAGTGGTTCAGCGACCAGAAGGGCTACGGATTCATCGCGCCGGACGACGGTGGGAAGGACGTCTTCGTCCATCACACCGCCATCCAGATGCAGGGATTCCGGACTCTGCAGGAGGGGATGAAGGTGAGCTTCGACATTACGCAGGACGTGAAGGGTGCCCGGGCTACCAATGTGCAGGCGGCAACGTAGGAAGGGTCGAATGTCGAAGGTTGAGAGTCTAAGGGCCCCGGTTTCTGCCGGGGCCCTTCTCAGTTGACAGGTTCTCCGACCAGAACACCACGAGGAGGCGGAAGTGAGAGCGGGAAACAGTGGTCGATGATGGCATTCCCCGGAACATCGGAGGTAAGGCGTTCCCATTCACGCCTTGGAATCTGGTGCGAAACTCCACTGACGTTGAGGTCCTAAATGAGTTGCTCATGATCTACTGGAAGCCGCTCTTCTTTTTCGTGCGGCGCCGAGGTTACGACCACCACTCCTCAAAGGACATCGTTCAAGAATTCCTGACTCGCCTCTTTGAACGTTCGGCATTCAAACAAGCCGACCCCGCGCGCGGACGCTTCCGGACATGGCTGTTGGCTGCGCTGTCTAATTTCCTTCGAGACTGGAGGAAGTCAGCTTTGCGCGAGAAGCGCGGGAGTGGCAAGCTGACGCTCTCCCTGGATTTCGAAATGGGAGAGTCGGAGTACGAGTTGGAGGTTGCAGTCGACGCTTCTCCCGAGGAAGCCCTGAATCGGGCTTGGGCACGGAATCTACTGGAAGCGACGATTGCGAGTCTGGAGGTCTCTCCTCCGCGATTACTGGCGCTTCGCATGCGCCTCGCTGGTCAGAATTACGCTGAGATCCTAGCCGCGACCAGGTTGATTCCTGCCGCTGCGAAGACCTCGAACCACCGACTTCGTGCGCAGCTTCGCGCTCTAATCGAAGCGCGAATCCGGGCCACCGTCGCCGCGGAGGCAGACTTCAAGGCCGAGTTACGAGAATTCATTTCTCTGATTTCTGAAACCGCTCGCGACAGACGTCGTAAATAGAAGTGGGAGGCGCCTCTCATCGAAGGCGTGTGCTGGATTCGGAAGGATGACCTGGCCAAAGGTCCCTATTGGAGAATCGACATGTCTAACAGAACTTGGTTGGCGGTCGTGGTTGCACTTCTTTCGGTTTGCTCGGACTCTCATGCGGTCGCTCCAACAATCCTCGACGGCATCACAGCGTCAGGCCTTCAGGTAGGCTTAGACCCTCAGAATCACCCTGTTCTGCTCGAGGATGGGACAGGCGCCCAGACTATGGAGGAGCGTCTTCGATCTCTCGCCGACTGGTGCAAGACGACTTGGGAGGGAACGACAACCATCGAGAGCACCGAAACTGTCACCCTTCCCGGGCCGCGCGCGATCACGGTTTCCTGGAAACCCGTGGCGAACACTCTGGTTCAGCTCGGCGATTCGATCATCATCGCTACCAGCTTCGGTGGGCTAACGGCAGATGCGCGGGCGGGGAACGGCATCATGATCGCGGGCGTTTATGCGCTAGGACCTTCGAGTTTTTCGGCGCCTGCCTTCGCTACAAACCTTGCCATCGGGCGGGCGAATGCCGTAGCCGGCAACGCAGGAGCTGGAGCACCCTTCGTTGGGGGAAATGCCAACGCAATCGGCGCTTCCGACCACGCGAACGCGGTTGGCGGTGATGGATCTCAGAACGGAAAGGGGGGTGACGCGTATACATCGGCCCCTGTTGCTTTTGCGATCGCCGGAAACGGCGGTGGAATCGCTGCCGGACCGAACGGATCTAGAGGCGGCGAAGCGAAGGCTGAGGGAATCTCTTATGCGTTTTCCAGGGCTGGTGCAGGCGGTCCAGGCCAGGTTGTTGGCGGACTCGGTGGAGTGAGCAAGGCAACTGCCGCTGGAGTGGAAGGACAAGTCACTGCTGAGGCCTATGGCGGCAACGGAGGAGATGCCGGCGCCGCGGCACAGCAGGGTGGCGTTGGCGGTCCAGCCACAGCAGAAGCACCGAGCGGACACGCCGAAGCTGAAGGAGGCAAGGGTGGTAGCTGCAACAATCAGGGCGGGGCAGGAGGTGAAGCGGTTGCAACGGGCGACTCAGCATCCGCTCGCGGCGGACCGGGTGGAGAGTCGGTGACTCGTGGCGGGAAGGGCGGAAAGGGGACGGCCACGGGAGCTTTCGAGGCGTACGCATATGGTGGCAATGGACCGGACGCCAGGCACGCCGGGGCTGGCGGAGACGCCGAGGCGACTGCGCAGGGGGGGCCTTGTGAGGCTCATGGAGGTGTTGGAGGAACCGGCGGGGCAAACGGTTCAGGCGGACATGGAGGACGTGCGAAAGCTACGGGCGGGGGGAATACAGCAACCGGCGGGGATGGTGGCGACGACACCGAAGCCTTTGGCTCAGGTGGAAATGGTGGCGACTCTTGGGCGCCAGGCGGAACGTCTAGTCCTGGCGAAGGTGGAGCGGGCGGGACCGGCGGACCTGCTCACGACGGCACTGACGGAAAGGACCAGCCGTGGTAGTCCGAGACACGAATCGAGTTCGGATCGCATCGCTGATCATCGGCGTCCTTGTGTTCGTCTCGTCAGTCGCATGGTTGACGAGAGAACGCCTACGTTCACGCCCTACGCCGGGGACCGACTTCAATTCTTCACAGATTCCTGAAGTCCGCGAAGCGAGCGAAGTAATGGATTCTTCAGGCGGCCAAAATTCCTCCGAGATGATTCGGGTCTCCGTTCTGATGGCGAATGGGCTGTCACCCGGAGTCTCTCATTTGTTCGTGATGACGACCTCGGGGAAAATGCTGGAGTTCCGAACCACGATCAGCGGAGTGTGTCTAATCCCTCGATCAGTCCGTGACCAGAAAGAACTGACGTTCTACGCCCAGTGCATTCGCGAAGATACGGGAGTCTTGTGGCTTCGGCAGACATTGGAACTTCCAGACGACGTCGCCGAGATTCCGTTGAGGTACCCAGTTGGAAGTCGTGTCCGAGGTAAACTGGTCGATGAAGAGGGGGGAGAACTCGCAAGACAGCGCCTCCAATTTGCGTTCAAACGCCTTTGGACGCCGACGAGCGAGCGCGAGCTAGCGATAGCCACAAAATTGAGGTCGTTCCCTGGGTGTTTGGTGCTTGAAACTGACCCTTTGGGCAATTTTGAGCTGAATTCCTTGAGTCCTGAGTTCGGGATTCAAGTCTTGCCTATGGGAGTTTCGAACGGACATTTTTCCGTTTCCACGGATCTGACGCTCGTTGGCCCTCCAAACCTGTATCGATGCTCCGAGAATTTCGAGCATCACCTTCAAATATCGTTGAGCAGTTTCCTATCAAGAACCGTGGAATGTCATGACGCCAGCGGCCGGCCGATTTCGAGCGCGTTGGTCACTCTATTGTTCGAAAATGGATTCAGCTTGCCAGGCACCTGTACGATGACCTGCGCGGTGACGAACGAAATCGGCGTGGCTTCCCTGCAATTGCCTGTGGGAACTAACAACGCCACAACCGATCCACTAGGGCAGAAGTGTTGGGTGGCGGCCTATCACCCGGAGGCAGGAATCGGTTACTTTCAGGGTGTGCTCGCCGCAGGCGCACCCCTCGGAATAGATTTCGCGCCCCTGGACATGGCGAAGTCGACTGAAATTACTCTTCTCGACTCCGTGACTGAAACACCTATCGAGAATGTTGAACTCGTTTTGTTTTCAGACTTCTTCCCGTCGCAACTGGAACTAAGATCGACTACCGGTAGCGACGGGAGAGCAACTTGGTCCGGCCTCTCCTGCCCGGATCCGGGGTGGGAACCGGCTCAAGCCGATCATTTTCTCTTCCGCGTGCGACTTCCGAGTCATCTGAGATCCTTGATAGCCCGAGAAGCAGCGGAACGTGGCAAGCGTGGCGAAAACACCCAGGACTCCATGGATCTACTTCGTGGAATCCCTCTTACACCCGGCCAACCGAAAACGCTTCGCATCAAGTCAAAGTGAATCGAACGTCGTTCCCGTTTTACTCTTCAGGGTTTCTTCGTGTCGTCTATTTACCGGGAACAAAGTGCCCCCTCGTTTTCTCATTCGTGAGCACGTACTTGATCACCTTCTTCGCGCAGTCATTGCAGTACCCCCCCCGATCGCTCCCCGTCGCCGCCGCGCTTCGCTTGCGCATGTTGTTCAGCACGCGCGCGACCTCGCTCGTCGCCTTCTCCACGCTGCTTGAGCCGGGAGTCGGCTTGATTTCCGCGAACGCGTCCTGCTCCACGGGATCGAAGCGCTCGAGCGCGAGGAGGAACGCCTGGAAGTTGAATTTGTCGCGGACGGAGCGCGTGAGGCGGTCGCGGTAGCGGTCGAAGAGCTCGGGGACCGCGTCTCGCGGATTCGGGCGCGTCCCGGCGGCGACGGCGGCCTTGCCGAACTTCTGCACCATCGAGACGCGGAAGTCGCTTCGCTGCCCCGGCGCTATATCGAGGAACTCCTCTTCGCGCGCGAGGTACTCCTCGGGATCGACGTTCTTCTTCTGAAACGCGTCGAATACCGATTCCTTGCGGACGTAGGCGCGCGCGTGCTCGAGGAATCCCTCGACGCGCTTCAGTAGATCCTGCTCCGTCACTTCGAACAGCGCTTCCTCCGACTCCTTCACGACGTTGCGGTTGTACTCTTCCTGCACCATGTCTAGCAGGGGCTGCGACTCGTCGTCGGTGGTCAGGTGGATCTGGGCGTAGACCTGGAAGGGATTGATGCAGCGGTTGTTCTCGTCCATCGAGAGGCGGCCGAGGATGCGCTTGAACCAGCGCGGAGAGCGGCCGGTTGTGCCTTCGGTGCTGTGGTGTTCTTCCCGGATGGCGAAGAGGAAAGCGTCGGTGAGGATGTCCGTGCGCTCGTGGTTGACCCAATGGAGGTCGCCGGCATAGAGCTTGGCTTTCTGGAGGAGGGTCATGCGCTTCACGACTTCTTCCTGCCTCAGGAGCAGGAATTTCCGCGATTCGAACTTCGCCTTGTCGTGCTCGAACTGCTGCATGCGGCGGCGCTCGCCGGTGAAGTACTCGGCGAGTCCGGAATTGCGGAGGCGGGAGAGGACGGCGAAGAGCGCGCCGGTGCGGATGGAGTGGGGGGCGACGTGCTGGGACTTCCGGATTTCGCGGACGTTGGGTTCGTAGATCTGCTCTTCGTCGTGGAAGTTCAGGAGGTAGGGGACCGGAATCTGCTCGATCCGGTCGCGGAGCCCCTCGGTGAGGAGGTCCTCCTCGAGGAGCTTGTTCTCGGGGAGGTTCGTCGAGCCGAAGATCGCGTAGTCCACCTTCTGCGTGACGTCGCCGAAGCTGACCGTCTTTTCCTCGACCGCGCTGAGCAGGTGCTGCAGCTGCTGGTGGCTCTTGTTGAAGATGTCCTGGTAATTGATCATCCCGCGGTTCGCGCTCGCGGGCTTGCCGTGGAACGTGTAGAGCCGGATCCCGCGCAGGAGGCCGGAGAGGTTGGACTTGTTTTCGTCGTGGGAAGCGGGGGAGAGCTCCGTCTCGACGTTCACGCCGGGATCAACCTCGGCCATCCCGCGCCCCATCTCGAGCGAGAAGTGCCAGCGCATGACCTGCACGTGCTTCGTCATCTTTTCCCAGTTGCCCTCGTACAGCTCGAGCAGCCGGTCGCGGATGTTCTGGCAGTTCCGGCAGAGCTCCGCTTCGACAAGCTTCTGCGGCACCACGATCTGCTGCAGCCGCTTGATCTCGTCCTTCGCCGCATCGGTCGGGTCGCGCTTCAGCGATTCAATCCGCTGGTCGATCACGCGCGCAATCGCTTCCTTGCGGATCTTGCGCGGGATCAGCGCGAGCGGGTGGTCGCGGACCTGGCACTCCACCTTCGAGAAGATCGCGTCCTCCGGCAGATGCGCGTACGACTCCGTCTCGCTCGCAAGGTCTTCGAACTTCCTGAACCCGAGCCCGCGGCTCTCGCCTTCCATCTCGAATTTTTCGCAGAAGAGCCAGTTGAGCGTGTGGACGGCGCCGGCCGGCGTGCGCGAGTACTCCTCGAGTCCCTTTTCGACCAGGGTGAAGATCCGGCTTTTCCCGGTCCCGGGCGGGCCGACCAGGATGTAGATCGACTCGTCTTCTTCCTGCTTCGCGCACGCGTCGATGTGCTTGTAGAGGGCCGCGATCGAGCGGATCTGGCCGACGACGCGCTTCTGTCCGCCGAAAAACGGATCGGAGAAGAGGGTAAAGCGCGGGAAGTTGCGGCCCATGTCCTTGACGACGTCGGTGCCGAAGGACGTGATGGCGTCGCGGATGTACTGGTAGGAGGTGCGCGTCGCGCGATACGGGTCGGCCGACAGGGCGCGGAGGTATTCGTCGTAGGAAAGGGTCGCGCTCGTCGCGTCGTGATCGGCGAGGACGTGATCGGAGACGAACGCGGCGGGGTCGTCGGGGCGGCGTTCGGGGCGTGCCATGGGGTGGATTGTAACACTGTGTGAGGGCGGGGTAGCATGGGGCGGCGGTTGAAAACGACCGGAGCCACAGAGGGCACAGAGGCCACAGAGAACGACGATTTCAAATCGCATTTCTCTGTGCGCTCTGTGTCCTCTGCGGCTCCCCGCCTTTTGCGTTGCGGAGGTGCCTTGCTCGAGGACAGACCACGGGAAGAAGACGCAGCGTCGCCCCAGGAAGGCGAGCCCGAACTGACACAGCCCTTTAACCCGATCTACGCCATCGGCGGCGTCGTCATCGCGGCGATCTCGGGCCTGATGATGGTCTCGGGACTGCTCGTCCCGGCGCTCGTTTTCCTGGGAGTGTTTGCCGTGTTTCTGGGAGTGCAGATCCTGATATTCAAGGTCTTTCCGCCGCCCAAGAGTTGAGCCATTCGACTCGGATTCGAGCGAAACCACCCGCCTCTTTCCGCTGTATTGTTTCCCGGTGGCCCTTCCCCCTCTAGAATCCCCCCCGGGGGAGTACCATAGGCTGCGCCGCATGGCCCGCCTTCGCATCACGACGCCCGACGGTCACTCGTGGGACCACACGCTTGTCCCCGGCCGGACCGTCATTGGCCGCGGGACCGATTGCCAGGTCGTCGTGGACCACCCCACGCTCTCGCGGCAGCACGCGGCCGTCGAATTCGAAGCGGGCGTCTGGATCGTCATGGATCTGGGGTCCAAGAACGGCATTCGCGTCGAGGGCCGGCCGGTGATGCGCGCCCCATTGCGTCCGGGCGATCATTTCCGGTGCGGGAAGGCGGAGTTTGAATTCTCCGGCGAGGCCGTGACGCCGGATGACCTGCCGACGCGCATCTCGCCCGCACACGTTCCGCAAGTTCCCCCCGCGCCCGGCGCGCCCGGGATTCCCAAGGGGCCGCGCGCCGAGCACGCTCCCGACGACGAGATCACCACCGAAATCCCGGACCTCTCTTCTCGCAAGACGCTCTTCCTCGCCATGGCCGGACTGGGCGGCCTCGCCGCCGCGGGCTTGCTCGTCGTTTTCATCATGTATGACGGCGGCGCGAAGCAGGAACGGCCGCCCGTCCCCGTCGCGAACGCACCCGCGAAGCCGGAACCCGTCGCGCCGCCTGCCGATCCCGAACCTGAGCCCGTCAAGCCGGCCGAGGTGCCGAAGCGCGCCCTGCAGGACCCGGAGGAGCCTCGCGACGGAGAAGTCCGCGTCCGCTTCCGCGACGGCACCGCGCGCGTCGGCAAAGTAGTGAGCCGGACGAAGTTCGAGATCGAAGTGGAGTGCGTGGTCAGCGGGAAGCCGGTGCGCGAGTCGTACGGCATTGAAGAAGTGCTGAAGGTCGGCGATGAGACGATGAGGCCGGACTGGGGCGCGATTTTCGCCCGGAAGCTCGAGGCGGCAAAGACCGAAACGGCGCTTCGGGCGCTGGAAGCCTGGTGCCGCAAGTACGGATACGCCGATGGCCGTGAGCTGGTCGTGGAGTTGCTTGCTTCGGGAACGGAGGCGCCGGCAAAGCCGACGGCGGTCACGGCGAAATCGAAGACGGTGCGGTATGCAGGTCGCGACCGGGACCCGGAGGAACTGCGCGCCGAGGGGAAACTGGACCCGCGCGGCCGGCTGGTCCTCAGCGCGGACGAGCTGCGCTACACGCGCGACGTGCACTTCGACCTGCTCGGCCGTTCGCCGACGGAAGACGACGTGCAGCGCGCGGCGGCGGAGACGCGCGCAGGAACGGTGGACCGCCTGCTCCGGTCGGTCGAGTGTTTTGAAACGTGGTACGAGGAAGAGGTGTACTACTTCCTGCTGCTGGACAATTTCCGGCCGGCGACGGACCGGATGGTGTCGATCCCGAAGAAGCTGTCGGCCGGCGCGATGACGATCCCGGACGCGATCCACGAGATCGTGATCTGCCAGTATTTCAACCACCGCAATCCCGGAAACGACACCTACGTCACGGTCATCCTCGAGCAACTGCTGGGCATGGTCGTGCAGGACCAGCCGATGCTCCTCAAGGTCGGCAAGCAGATGTACGACGGCTACGAAGGGAAGCTTTTCGGCGAGACCGGCCGGAACCAGGCCGACCTCGTTTCGATCGTGATGAAGCAGAAGCGCTTCCATGAGCTGGTGCTGGAGCGGCTGCACAAGCGGATCGCGGGGGCGGCGATCCGTCCGAACGTGCTGGCGAACAACGTGGAGCGCGTCGTGGCGGACCCGAAGGCGTTTCACGAGGTGATGAAGGAGTGGATGCTGGACGACGCGTACATTGCGAGGGCGTCGAAGCTCCGCAAGAAGTCGGATCACCAGTTCATCCGGGGGTTGTACACGGACCTGCTGGGCCGGCGCGCGACGTATGACGAGTTCCGGCTGTTCCGGAACGCGCTGCAGGCGCTGGCCGACCCGACGCCGATCCGGAGCGTGCTGGCGAAGGTGATGGTGGACAGCGAGCAGGTGAAGGCCGGAAAGGTCGGCGATTCCGGGCAGTGGGTGAAAGACCTGTACGCCAGAATGCTGGGGCGGATGCCGAACGAGAAGGAACTGGCGGTGTTTGCGCCGGTGGTGAAGGACGGAAAACCGAAACTTGCGATCCAGGCGATCGTGGATAGTGAGGAGTACCAGCACTATTGATGAGGAAGACAGGCTCGCGTTCCAAGGGTCGAAAGTCGAATGTCGAAGGTCGAAGGGAACGACGTCCTGCAACGCTGGTAGCCTTCGACCTTAGACCTTCGACTTTCGACCTCCCCCACCCCACCCTCCCAAGTAAGGACCCCACCATGCCGATGACCCGACGCGACTTCCTGAAGACGACGACCGCGGCTGCAGCCGCGACTTCCTTCCTGCCGAGCCTGCTCAGCAAGAGCTCTCGCGCATTTGCCGAGAACGGGTCCGGGCTTAAAACGAAGCGCGTGATCCTCGTCGCCTTCGCCGGCGGCGTGCGGAGCAAGGAGACGATCGGGACGCCGGAGAACATCCCGAATCTCATGCGCATCGCGAAGGCGGGCGTCGTTGCCCCTAACATGAAGGCCCGCAACGTCGGTCACTACGGCGCGGCACTGGGGCTCTTCACGGGCTGCGTCGAGGAACTCGGGATCCGCGAGAACCAGCGCGGCAAGAATCCGACGGTGTTCGAATACCTGAGAAAGCAGCTCGACCTCGGCGCGAAGGACTGCTGGCTCTCCACGACCGGCGGCGCGCAGACGATCAACTACGCCTACGGCGACCACAAGGACTACGGCGCGAAGTACGGCGCCAACCTCATCAGCGGCGACGGCATCTTCAACGCCGAGTTCCGCGACATCCTCGACAGGTTCGGGCGGCCGAAGAAGGCGAACGATGCCGAAGCGGCGCTCGTGAAGAAAATGGAAGACGCGATGGACCCCGAGGAGGTCAAGAAGATCGCCGACGGCTCGCTCAAGAACGACGCTGAAACGCAGCGCAAGGTGAAGCAGTTCATCCTCGACGAGATCAGCGCCAACACCGCGAATCTCACGGGGCCGGGCGCCGCAGACGCCAAGTCCATCCGCGTCGCCATGAACCTCTTCCGCATCTTCAAGCCCCGCGTCATTGGCATCGGGCTGCAGGAGGCCGACGTCGCGCACAACAGCATCAACGCCTACATCGAGGTCATCCGCCGGAACGACGCGGAGATCGGGAAGCTCTGGGACGCGATCCAGATGGACCCGGAGCTCAAGGAGACGACGACCGTGATCGTCCTGCCCGAGTTCGGCCGCGACAAGGACCTCAACCAGCGCAACGGCCTCGACCACGGCGACCGCTCCGACGAGCTCGGAAAGGTCTGCATGTTCGCGGCGGGCCCGGACTTCAAGAAGAACAGCCAGTCGCTCGCCGAGTTCCAGACGATCGACGTCGCCCCGACGATGTGCGCGCTCATGGGCGCGAAGGCGGAGCACGCAAAGGCGAAGGCGCTCAAGGAACTGTACGGGTAGCCGGGTCCGTCAGGCGCGGACGGAAACGGAGGCACAGGGGCGGTCGAGGCTCGACATCCGGTTGTCGGAGAAACCGCCCCCGACGGCGAACAGCACGATCCCGACGAGCTGGATCAGGAAGGGCTTGCCCGCCTTGTCCCAGTGCATGATGACGAAGATCAGGCTGACGAGCGGGATGAAGATGCAGCCCAGACCCCAGAGGATGCTCTCCTTGAACGCTTCGATCAGGACCCAGATCCCGCCGATGACCATGAGGATGAGGCCGATGATGGTGAGCATGGGCGCCAGTGTAGCGCGTCGCGATCCGCGTCAAGCGTGCCTTTTGCAGGCCGCAGCGTGAGGCGTTCCGCCCTCTTCGCCTCCCTCGCCGCCGCGCTGCTCGCCGCCGTGGCCCTTCTGCGCGCCGAGCCCGACGGGCAGATGCCAGAGAACGGCGGCGAGGCCGGGGACGACAAGAACGCGGACTCGAAGGGCTGCCTGTCGTGCCACCAGGGGACGGAGGACATGCACCCGTGGTTCCCGATCTCGTGCGTCGGATGCCACGGCGGCGACGGGAAGGCCACGGTCAAGGGGACGGCGCACGTCAAGCCGAAGGGCGCGCTTCCGGTTGACGAGCGCGTCGTCGCGATGGACTTCGAGCCGGAGTACATCCGCTTCGTCAACCCGACCAATCTGAGAATTGCGTCGAAGACATGCGGTGAATGCCACAAAACGGAGTGCTCCTCGGTGCCGAAGAGCCTTCACGGGACGACGGCGGGGCACCTGTGCGACGGGCTGTATGAGAATGGCGTGGACAAGTCGAAGACGCCGAGGCACGGGGTGTTCGACGTGGTGGACGACGACGGGGAAGTGCCGGCGCACGCGGTGAAGTCGCTTTCGCGCATCCCGGCGTTCGCGGACTTCGGCGAGACGAAGAACATCGCGGCGCACTACAGGGACGTGCCCCGGAAGTCGTGCATGCAGTGCCACCTGTGGGGGAAGGGTCGCGCGGTGCGCGGGCGGCTGGGGATGGACGGGGACTACCGGAGCGAAGGGTGCGCCGCGTGCCACGTGACGTACGCCGACGACGGGCTGACAGAGACCGGCGACCCGACGGTGTCGCGGTACGAGGCCGGGCACCCGCTCCGGCACCAGCTCACGAGCGCGATCCCGACGACGACCTGCACGCACTGCCACTATGGCGACGCTTCGATCGGGCTGCATTACCGCGGCATGGCGATGCTGCCGCCGGGCGCGCCGGGAGGGCCGCAGGTGCCGGGGTCGACGCCGTACCGGCTGAACGGCCTGTGGTACCTGCGCGACGACAAGGTGACGCCGCCGGACGTGCACCACGAGAAGGGGATGCACTGCATCGACTGCCACACGGCGAAGGACGTGATGGGGGACGGGAACATCTACGGGCAGATGGAGCACGCGGTCGAGATCGAGTGCACGACGTGCCACGGGACGCCGGACGCGTACGCGACGCTGAAGACGGAGAAGGGGATGGTGCTGGACCACGTGCGGCAGGACGGCGACAAGTTCGTGCTGACGTCGAAGGTGGACGGCAAGGAGCACGAGGTCGTGCAGGCGAAGGACGTGGTGACGAAGGGGCGGCCGCACTACAGCGAGAAGGCGGCGAAGGCGATGACGCAGCAGCACGCAAAGCTCGAGTGCTACACGTGCCACAACGGGTGGAACACGAACTTCTTCGGGTTTCACTTCGACCGCAACGAGGGCTTCAGCCAGCTCGACATCCTCTCGGGCAATCGCACGTCGGGGCGGGTGACGACGCTGGAGAAGGTGTTCGCGACGTACCGCGAGTTCCGGTTGGGGTACAACCCGGAAGGAATGATCTCGCCGTACATGGTCGGGTTTTCAACGATGTGCACGGTGCGCGACGAGAAGGGGAAATTTCTGGTGGATCAGGGTCTCCCCGAGACCGCGAACGGCCTCTCGGGGATGACGATGGTGCACCACCAGACGCACACGACGAGGCCGGAAGCGCGGACGTGCGTGGAGTGCCACCGGAGCGCGGCGACATGGGGGCTGGGGTCGCAGAACTACAAGCTGTTCCGCGATTTCTTCTACGTCACGACGGCCAACGGGCTTGAAGTGGTGGCGTTCGACCGCAAGACGCCCGACCAGTCGAAGCCGGTCGCGACGGCGCCGGTGCGGGACGCGCGGGGGGTGGTGCTTCTGTCCGACCCGGTGAGCGGCCGCGGCGAAGTCGCGTTCGTGTCGAGCGCCACGCAGGGGATCTCGATCGTCGATCTCAAGAACCCGTCGTTCCCGAAAGTCGTCGGCCGCATGCCCGGCGAGGACGGCCAGATGATGGCGGCGGCAGGGAAGCGGCTCTACGTGTGCGAAGGAAAGAAGGGCGTGGCGATCTGGGACATCTCGGACCTCGCAAGGCCGAAAGAACTCGGCCGGCTCGCGACGACCGACGCGCGCGACATTTCGCTGAACGGCCCGATCGCCTACATCGCCGACGGCGAGGGCGGTCTGCTTGCGGCCGACGTCGGCGACGCGGCCGCGCCGAAAGTGCTCGGGCGCGCGACGGGAGGCCGCGGCGCGACCACGGCCGCCGGCATGGCGACGCGCGTGATCACCAACTTCCAGTATTCCAGGCCGAACCCCGCGAAGAAGAACCGCACGCTGGCGAGGATGCTCGCGTTCGTGACGGACGACGTGTACGGCCTGCGCATCTTCGACGCGACGGAGCCGTCCGCCATGAAGCTCATCCGCGGCTTCGAGGACATGCTCAAGGGCTACCGCACCGCCCGCGTCGGCGCGATCGCGTTCGAGAGCCACTTCGACATCGGCTCCGAAGGCGGCCAGATCCCGACGGAGGAGAACGACTACGTCTGGTTCACGTTCGAGTACACGCAGGAGGACGGGAACATGATGGGGCGGCTCATGTGCCTCAAGGTGACGGACCCCGAGAAGGCGCAGTTCGTGTCGAGCATCCAGGCGCAGGACAAGAACGACGCGCTCGCGGTGATCCACGCGTACAACCCGCCGTTCCTGCAGCGGTTCGTGGTGATGTCCACTACGGACGGGATCTTCATCGTGGATGCGACGAAGCCAGGGACGCCGTCGATCGTGGCGGCGTATGCAGGGGCGAAAGGCGGCGGGGCGGTGGCGGTGGAAGCGTTCCCGCTGGATCGGATGATTGATGAAGATGGGAGGCAGTTGAAGGACATCTCGCATGAAGGAGCGAGGTACTTGAAGAAGGAGGAGTTCGAGAGACTACTGCGGGTGCCGTTGAAGTAGCCGTATCCGCGGCCGTTTCCGCGACATCAGCCTTTATCCGCGAATTCCTTTGTCTTCGTCGTTCAGTCAGCAGGTAAGTCAGACCGTCGTGCAAGCGGGAATGATTTTCAGAAAAAAGACCCAACGGAATTCGCGGATAAAGCCAGATGCCGCGGATAAGGCGCGGATACAGCCAGGCCAACGACCAGGAGCCCCACGATGAGCCGCACAACGCTCTTCCTTCTCCTCACCCTCACCGCTCCACTCTGGGCCCAGGAGATGAAGCCCGAAGGCGATTCCCCCGCCAAGATCGCGCTCAATTTCCTTAAGAAGTACGACTCCAACGACGACGGCGCGATCTCCAAATCCGAGCTGCCTTCCCCCGAATTCTTCAAGCGCTACGACGGCGACGGCGACCTCCGCGTCACCGCCGTCGAAATCCGCCAGGTCGAGCAGGGGATCAAGTCCAAAGCTGAGATGGACGCGCCCAAGCGCAAAGAATACTTCCGCGGCCTCGACGACTTCGGCGAGCACGACGCGAACGCCGACGGGCGCCTGTCGAAGAAGGAGCTCGAGTCCTACATCCACGACTCCTGCGACCAGAACCGCGACGGCTACGTGAACGAAGACGAGTACAAGTACGTCGACCGCACGCCGGGCGGCGAAGAAAAGGCCGTGGACCTGCAGAGCTTCGACAAGCTCGACGAGAACCACAACAAGAGCCTCACTCTCCGGGAGTTCGACCTCTCGAAGGAGTACGTCGACGCGCTCGACCGGAACAACGACAACCTGGTCTCAAAGGAAGAGCTGATCGAGACGATCCTCCGCAAGTGGGGCGGCATCCCCGGCTCGAGCGCCGAGTCCGTCCTGCGCCGCATGGACGCCAACGGCGACGGCGAACTCGTCCGCAAGGAGTTTGACGGCAACGACCGCCTCTGGAACGAGATCAACGGCTACCGCCCCGAAAAGGAAGACCCGACGGTCAACAAGGACGAGATCGAAAGGTACATCACGCGCGTCCGCGACCTCCGCCAGAAGGCCAACGCCTTCATGACCCGCTACGACCTGAACGGCGACGGCAAGGTCACCCGCGACGAGTTCGACGGCCCGGACGGGGCGTTCGGGCGGTGCGATGCGAACGGGGACGGGATGGTGACGCGGGCGGATGGCGTTGACTAGAAAAGCAGCGGCCATGCCTTGAAATGACGAGGGAGTGAAATGTGATTCGAGTTCTTCAGATTCTGGCGCTCGGAACTCTCCTGCAGGGGTGTACTTGCCCGCCTGAGAACGCTGCTCCAAAGGAACCCGATAGATACGAAGCCCTGATCGAAATGCTGGCGGATCAGTCGGCTCCAACGGAAGACCGCGAGAACCTCTGCGATTTCATGCTTCGGTATGTCCGAGGCAATCGCGACAAGAGAATTGTCCAGATGCTGGTCGAAGGTACCGAGGATCCCAGACCCTTTGGTGATCTCGAGGAAGACGGCTCGGAGATGATGGGAGCACCGGCGATCTGGAATCAGCCCACGGTTGGATTGCAGTGCTCACGGATGCTCGAGTCCCTGCTTAATTTTCCACCGAGAAGCCCAGGGTTCATTAACATCAAATACCATCGGTCTTGGTCATCTTGGTGGAGCGCAGATAAGGAGCGCGATCTCGAGGACTGGAGAGCGGAAGCTGCAGATTGGTACGCCAAGGAGAACAAGAAGTAACGATTCAAGCTGTTGCAACCGCTTGACATGGGGCGCCGGCTGGAGCGTGATCGGCGTTTGCCCTGCGCGCGAGTAGGTCGGCTCATCTGATTCGATCTTTCGTTTTCTCCGAGCGATCGACACAAGTTACCCTCTGCTGATGCGACACCTGCTTCACTCGTGCATATGGGTCCTGGCGGCCGCCTCAACACTCTCCGCCGACCTCCCCCCTGCCGAGCTCGACGCGAAGCTCACCGAAGCCCGCGAGATGGCCGCGACCGGGCGCAAGCCCGAGGCCTTTGCGCTCCTCGAAGAAGTCATCCGCAACTCGGTGGACCAGCCGCACAAGTTCGCAGCGCGCGAAGAGATGCTGAAGATGGGACCGACCGCCGCGCGGCCGCAGAACGACGGCGAAAAAGCACAGGTCGCTTCCGAGATCCTCGAGGAAAGGCACCGGTACTACGGCGACGTGATGGACCAGCTTGCGGGGAACCGGCAGCTTCGCGGCGTGCGGCTTTTCCGCAAGCGGATCATGGAAGACGGCGGGGGCGGGACGGACGGGCAGAAGAACGCGCTGCGGGAACTCGAAGCGCGGATCATCCGGGAGCTGCTGCCGAAGGAAGACAAGGACGAGGTCGAGAAGCTGAAGAAGTCGTTTCCGAAGAGCAAGTGGGCGGAGGCGGGTAAGGATGCTGAGAAGCGCGGGAAGAAGCACATGGCGCTGGAGCTGTACAAGGACGCGTTTTACGGAGCGGGCGGCGCGGGGGATGCGAAGGCGCTGGAGGAGCTTCGGGAGAGGATGGACGCGCTGGAGAAGGAAGTGCTGGAACTGGTGTCGCCCGAGGAGACGAAGGCGTTCAACGACGCGGTGAACCACAGGGTGTTCAGCGACCTGGTCACGCGCGAGTCGCACCACTTCATCTTCATCGGCGACAAGGGGTTCGTGCCGCGGATTCCGGAGCAGTCGATGCTGGAGCTGGACGTCGCGTACATCTTCATCACGGACATGATCGCGCGGCAGCCGGACGACGACGGGCAGCGGATCACGGTGTTCTTCAAGGAGCTATGGAATTTCGGCGGGGCCACCGGGGGCGGGAAGACGATCCGTGCGGGGAGCATCAACCCGAAGCAGAAGGACATCACGGTCTCGAACTTCCTGTACTTTCACGAGCTGTGCCACTGCCTCTTCGACACCGCGATGATCTGGACGGGGTTCGTCGAGGGCGTCGCGAATTTCGGGGCGACGATGGCGCAGTGCTCGCTCGGGCAGAAGGCGGCGGGGGAGGGGTCGTTCAAGTCGAATCTCGAGGCGTTCCACCGGGACTTTCTCGGGCGCGACGAGGACTTCTTCCGGATCCAGAATTACGGGCCGTCGTGCGGGTTCTGGCTGCACTTCGTGGACAAGTACGGCAAGGGCGCCGACGGCGTCTGGGACTGGTCGATGTACCGCAAGTGGTTCCGGCTCTGGCGCGCGCACCCTCTTCCGCCCGGCGAGACGGTCGAGAAGGCGCGCGTCTTCGGGCGGTGCCTGTCGGAAGTGTTCGGGACGGCGGTGTGGAAGGACCTGAAATCGTTCGGGTGGCCGGTGATCGAGGACGACGAGAGCCTGACGAAGATCGAGAAGGACGAGCTTGCGGATCTCTGGCGCGACGCGACCAACCAGTGGGCGCGCGGGGACGTGGACGAGACGTTCCTCAAGTGCGAAAACCTCTGGATGAAGTATCCCGAGCACCATCTCGCGGCGCGCGCGCGGCGGCTGGCGCTGGAAGCGCTGGACAAGTCGGGCGGCAAGGGCGCGGAGCAGATCCGAAAGGACCTGGGGCTGGTGATGGAATGGAAGTGCTGCGGGCCGTTCTATTCGAAGGTCAACGGGCTCTTCGACATTTTCGGCCCCGAGCGCGAGATCGACTACGCGAAGGAATACGCGAACCCGATGGCGAAGGCGACGTGGTTCGACCCGAAGATCCGCTTCGATGGGATCGTGAAGTTCGAGTTCCCGTACATGGATGGGATCGTGTGTTACGGGCTGGTGAACGTGAAGGTGCCTGGGGACACGGACGCGTGGCTGTTTGCGGGGAGCAACGATGGGTGGGGGGCGTGGGTGAAGGGGGAGCTGATCGACAAGTTCGACGAATGGCGCGGGGTGATGTTCGACGAGGACCGCGTGAACATCCGGCTGCGCGCTGGGTGGAACCGGGTGCTGCTGAAGATCCGCAACGGCAACGGAGAGATGGGATTCGTGGGGCGGATCACGGACCGCAAGGGGGTGGCGATTGCGGGGATGGAGATGTCGCACGAGCCGAAGGAGACGCCGATGCTGACGGGGCGCAAGCCCGGCAAGGCGGATCCGGTCTGGCGGGACGACTTCAACGCGGCGGGGTCGGAGCGGAAGTACCAGGTCCCGTGCGGCGGTTGGAAGGTCACGAACAAGGCGCTGTGGGGGACCGACGACAAGCGGAACATGGGGTGGATGAAGTTCCTGGTGACGCCGGGGAGGGAGAAGGATGCGCCGGCGCAGTGCATCTGGGTGAAGGACACGACGCTGAAGGGCGCGAAGGACCTGGCGATCGAGCTGAAGCTGGTGCACGTGAACGACGGCCGGCCGAAGTTCGGGATCACGCTCGACGGCGAAGGGCAGAACGACGGGCAGTCGGGGACGACGATCGTGTTCCACCCGGACGGGGAAGGATGCCGGGCGATCCTGTGGCGCTACGACCATGTGCTCTACGACGTGCCGGGGATTGTTTTTCCGGCGGCGAAGGAGCACACGATGACGCTGGTGCGGTTCAAAGAAAGGATTTCGGTGACGTTTGACGGAGTGAAGGTGTTTGACGACGTTTCGATGCCGCAGGTGGACAAGTCGAATTTTCTGGGGTTTATGACGTGGGATAAGGGAGTGGGGTTTGATGATGTCGTGGTGTACAAGCTTGGAGAGAAGTGAGGGTTGGGGTGCGCTCGTGAGGGAAAAGGGAAAACTTCAACTTCAACTTTCAATTCTCAAGCAAGAGTCGAACTACAAGACGACAACTTCAAGTTCCTGCGATGTTCGGGGGAATTGAAGTTGTCGTCTTGTAGTTCGACTCTTGCTTGAAAATCGAAAGTTGAAGTTGAAATTGAAGTTTCTGTTTTCCCTCGCACTCGACCCTCACAACGGTTCCCCACCCCCTCCCGCCGATAAGAAAAGTACGTGTCACCCCTCGACGCCCTCATCCTCGGCCTCGTTCAAGGCCTCACCGAGTTCCTCCCCGTCTCCTCGACCGCCCACCTCGTCTTCGCGACGCGCTGGCTCGGGTTGGCGTCCCGCTATACCCCCGAACAGGTCACCGCGATCGTCGCCGTCGTCCAACTCGGCACCCTCGCGGCCGTCCTCGCGTTCTTCGCCAAGGACCTCTTCGGCATCGCCCGCGCCTGCACCCGCCCTCGCGCGCCCGAAAGCCGCGAGTCCCTCCGGCTGCTCGGATTCATGGTCGCCGGCACCATTCCCATCGTCATCCTGGGCCTCCTGTTCAAAAAGACGATCGAGGGTCCATGGACCAAGGACCTCCGCCTCATCGCCGCCGCGCTCGCGGCCTGGTCCGTGATCCTCGGGATCGCGGAGCGGTTGGGGAAGCGCGAGCGCTCGCAGGAAGCGGCGACCTGGCGCGATGCCTGGACGCTTGGTTTGTTTCAAGTGTTCGCGCTGATTCCCGGCTCGTCGCGGTCGGGGACGACCCTGGCGGGAGGGCTCTTCGCCGGCCTCACTCGCGAAGCCGCCGCGCGTCTCTCCTTCCTGCTCTCGATCCCCGCGGTCGGCGCGGCGGGGGTGCTCGAATTGCACGAGGCGCTCGAATTGCTGCCCCGCTCCGACCTCGGCATGCTGGCCGTGGCCTCGGCGGTCGCCGGCGTTTCCGGCTACCTTGCGATCGGCGCGCTGCTCCGCTTCTTCCGCACCCGGACTTCCTGGGGATTTATCGCGTACCGGCTTGCGCTCGCCGGGCTGATCGCCGGGATGCTCGCGTCCGGCCGCTGGTCACCGCGATAGCTACTTCAGCTCCACCGGTGCCGGCACGCACTCGTCGCCTCCGCCGCTGAAGCCCATCCAGAGCGTCTTCGTCCCCGCCGGAGGGCCGCCGCGCATCTTGACCCGGCGGGCCTCATTTTTCTTCCACGCGGCCAGGTCTGCCGCCTCGGTCGAAAAGGCGCCTTCGTCCAGGAACTCGCCCTTCTCGTCCATCGCCACCCACCAGAACGGGTCGAAATTGTCGAGCTTCAGCGCCGGCGCGTCCTCCAGCGGCGTCACATCCAGTCCTCTCGAGCCGTCTTTTTCCCAGGACGATGCCCGGAACACCCTGCCGGTCTTTTCCTGGAGCAGGATTCGTACGGCCGAGATGGAGGTCCCCGGATCGGCTTCCGGAAGCCTGAGCACTGTTCCTGAGAACGTCGCTTCAAAGGCGCGGGGCGAGTACCCCATCGCCTGGGCCTGGAATGTCATGGAGCCGCAGCGCGTTTCGACGATGGCACCGGAAACAACCCCTTGCCGCCCCTTGGGCGGGACGCGGACCATCGAAGCGAGCGCGAGCACCATCGAGTCCTCGGCACTCCGGTCGCGGTGCAGCAGGCCCACAAGGCCGCCCGCGGCGCCGGAGTAAAGCGACATGCGGCCGGGGCGCTCGCCGAACTGCTTGAAGCGAGGGAGGACGTACCAGCGCGAAGGGCGGACCCAGGCGGCGCAGTCTCCTTCGTTCGTGGCCTCGAATTCGACCGCGACGCGGCCCGGCGGGACGACGCGCGTCCTGTCGGAATCCCACGTCAGCTTTCCTTCGGCGAGCTCGCGCGAAATGAACGCGGCGGTCCGCGGGTGAAGTTCAAGAATGTCGCGCACCGTCCCGAGGCGCGCTTCGTCCGGCGTTCCCGCCTTTGCCAGGACTTCGAAAAGTTCGCGGAGGAGCGCCGTCTTGCCTTCCTCGGGAATGATCCCGGCGCGGTCGAGCGCGCGCGACACGCGGGCGCGGACCTCGGCGTCGGGGTGGTCGAGAAGCGGCTTGAGCCGAGCCCCTGCTTCCGAAGCGAGCGCGACCAGGTCCGCTTCTCCCTTGTCCCTGACCGCGGAGTCGTCCGATTCGAGCTGGGCCTGCGCGGCGCGGATGCGGTCGTCGAGGTCGTCGGCGGAGGCGACGGAAACGGCGAGGAACAGGAAGAGGATTCTCATGGCTCAGTTTAACGACGCGGCCCGCTGGAGGTTCGGCGAGATTCGTTCACAGGCGCAGGGCGCGGACCTAACCTCTCGCAGAGAGCTCTTCAGGGGACCCTCCCATGTTCGACTTCCGAAGCGACACCGTGACGAAACCGACGCCCGCGATGCGCGAGGCGATGGCGAAGGCCGAAGTCGGGGACGACGTGTTCGGCGAGGACCCGACGGTCAACAAGCTGCAGGAAGTCGTGGCGTGGAAGGTGAAGAAGGAAGCGGGGCTGTTTTTCCCGACCGGCACGATGGCGAACCAGGTGGCGATCAAGTGCTGGACGGAGCCGGGCGACGAGATCCTGCTGGAGCGCCGGTCGCACATCATGAACTACGAGATGGCCGCGTTCGCGGTTGTGGCGGGCGTGCTGCCGCGGGTCGTCGAAGGGGAGCGAGGGATCATCCGCGTCCCGGCGCTGGCGCGGGAACTGCGGCCGAAGACGTACTACTTCAGCGCCCCGTCGCTCGTCTGCATCGAGAACACGACGAACATGACCGGCGGGACGTGCTACCCGGCCGCCGTGCTGAAGGAAATCCGCGCATTCACCACGGAGAATGGACTTTCGCTTCACCTCGACGGCGCCCGCCTCTGGAACGCGGCCGTCGCGCAGAAGGTCGAGCCGTTCGAGATCGCGCAGTATGCCGACAGCGTGATGCTGTCCCTCTCGAAGGGGCTTGCGGGTCCGGCGGGGAGCGTGCTTTGCGGCCCGGCGGATTTCATCGAGAAGGCGCGCAAGTGGCGCAAACTCCTCGGCGGCGGGATGCGCCAGTCCGGCGTGCTCGCGGCGGCCGGGCTCGTCGGCGTCATGACCATGGTTGATCGTCTCGCCGAGGACCACGAGAACGCTCGCACCCTGGCGGCAGGCCTGCAGGGCACGCGCTTCAAGGCCGATCCCCCCGAAACCAACATCGTGATTATCGACGTGCGCGAGACGGGCAAGACCAGCGATTTCGTGATCGCGCAGTTAAAAAAAGCCGGCATCCTCGCGACGCCCGCGGACGCCGCGCGCGTCCGGCTCATCACGCACAACGACGTGGGGAAAGACGCGGTCGCGGGTGCGGTGCAGGCGTTTCGCAACTTGAACGTCTAATTCATAATTTATAATTATAAATTAGTAATTATAAATTAAGTATTTGAATTACCCGCACACCCTGTTCCGCCCCGTCGTCTTCGCGTCGTACAGCTTCTTGTCCGCGCGCGAAATCAATTCCTCCGCCGTGACGTCCTCACCCTGCGTGTACGCCAGCCCGATGCTCACCGTCACCGGGATCGAAACCGCATTCACCGCCACCGGTTTCGCCGCGGCCAGCGCCCGCAGCCGCTCCGCCATCTCTCTCGCCTGCTCGGGCGTCGCTTCCGGCAGGACCAGCACGAACTCTTCCCCCCCGTAACGCGCGATGACCTCGTCGGCGCGGACGGAAGCACGGAAGCGAACGCAGGCTTCGCGCAGCACGGCGTCGCCTGAAAAGTGGCCGTAGCGGTCGTTGACCTTCTTGAAGTGATCGATGTCGATCATCGCGATCGACAGCGGGCGCCGGTGCCGGTGCGCGCGGACAAGCTCGCGGCGAAGCGCTTCCATGAGATAGCGCCGGTTGGGAATCCCCGTAAGCGCGTCCTGGATCGTCATCGCGTAGATCGTCTCGTGGTACTGCTTCTCGACGTCGTAACCGCGCATGAATTTCAGGATGACGCGGCCGATCCCGATCCGATCGCCCGACTGCAGCGGCGCTTCCGTCACCCGGTGGTCGTTCACGGTCGTCCCGTTCCGGCTCCCGAGATCCTTGAGGATGTAAGCGTCGTCCTTGAGTTCGATCGACGCGTGGCGGCGCGACACATCGGTGTCCTCGAGGACGACCCCGCACTCCGCGTCGCGCCCGATCAGCGCGCCGCCACGCGGCATCGCGATCACGCCTTCGCCGACCGCGACGGGGTAAAGGCGCACCAGGTACCCGGTGTCGTCCAGCAGCTTCGTCAGAAATGCGCTGACCAGCTGCGTCCTCGTGGGGTCTTCGCTCGACATCGACGGGATTATAGACCCTGCGGCCCAACTTCCTTTCGTCGCGACGACTCCTGCCGTAGAATCCCCGCTTCACTTCAAGGGAACCGCTCATGGGCCTCATCGACATCGTCCCCGACCTTGATTCCACCGACCCCGAGGTCCGCTTCAAGGCCATCACCGCCCTTTACAAGATGGGCCCCGCGGCGGCCCCGGCGGTTCCCAAGCTCGTGCCGCTTCTCAGGGACATCGACGGCGTGAACGTGAAGATGACGGACGGCAGCGAGCGGATGATCACGATCGCGGAGCGGTGTTCGATGGCGCTTTCGGCGATCGGCGAGCCCGCGGCCGGCGCGGTGGTCGAGGAGCTGAAGAAGGAAGACCCGGTTTCGATGATCCACTGCGTGCGCGCACTGGCGACGCCGGCGCTGGCGAAGCGGGCGCCGGTGGCGGTGATCGGGGCGCGGCTGATGAAGCCGAAGGTGTCGCTGGCGATGTCGAACGCGCTGTGCGAAGTGCTGGCGCAGATCCTGCAGTCGGGGGATGCGGCCTCGAAGACGACGGCGCGCATGTCGCTGACGGCGGGAGTCGCGGCGGGGAAAGTTCCGGCGAAGTACCAGGGGCTGGTCTCGATTGCGCCGGGGGTGCGTGAAGCGAGCACGGGGACTGCGACGCCGGCAGCAACGCCGTCGCCGGTGCAGGCGGCGCCGAAGCCGGCCGCGGCGCCGTCGGGCTGGATGAGCAGCGACGCGCGCGTCTCCGAGATTCCTGCGGTCCGCCCCGCGCCCCCGCCGGCTCCGGCGCCCGCGCCCATCAACATGCGTTCTTCGGGCATCGACCGCCCCACTTCGATGGATCCCGTCATCAAGCTTCCCGAACCCGAGCAGCCGCCGGAGAACTTGCGCGGACGCACGGTCGAGCGTCCCGCGCCGCCGCCCTACGTCCCCGTGCCGACGGGCGCGCCGACGGCCACGTACCAGCCCGAGGTCGTGATGGAGATGCAGCAGCGCGTGCCGCCCTTCGGGCCGGCGCCGCAGCGAGAGACGGCCGCGGCGGCCAACCTGTCGTACGAGCCCGGCGACCGCTTCGAGTATCGGCACGAAGTCGGCGAGCTGATCAAGCGCGGAGACAAGCTGAAGGCCGTTAACTTGTTGCGCGCGAAGACGGGGGCGTCGCTGGTCGAGGCGTTGAAGCAGGTTGAGAGCTGGGGGTAGGGGAACGGGAGGCTGGCGGAGGCTGCAGAGGCTGCGGATTCCGAACGGATCGGGTTCTCGCGTGGTTTGAATCGATGCCGCAGCTTCTTGCACTCGTCTTTAGCCTCCGCCCGCCTCCGCCAGCATTCCTTTACGCATCGCGTTCTTCCCGCAGAATACGCCCTCCCCCGAACTGGTGAGGACGCTCCATGTCGAAATTCAAAGGCCTGGGCCCGTACAAGAAGCGCAAGATTGACCCCCCCGGCATGAAGGGCGGGATGGGCGCGGCGGACCTGCTGGACGGATACTTTCTTGCTTACAACTCGGCGCGCCTGAAAGAAGCGGCGCAGCTGATGGTCAGGAAGGCGCTGGATCCCGACGTCACGGTGGGGATTTCGCTCAGCGGCGCACTGACGCCGGCGGGACTCGGCGCGGGGGTGCTCATCCCGCTCGTGAAGGCCGGTTTCGTGGACTACATCATTTCCACCGGCGCCAACCTGTATCACGACATCCACTTCGGCATCGGCTACGACCTCTTCGAGAGCTCGCCGTTCGTGGACGACGTGGACCTGCGCGACAGGAAGCTCATCCGGATCTACGACATCGTTTTCGACCAGGACGTGCTGCTCGACAGCGATGCGTACGTGCGCAGCGTCTGCCGGCAGCCCGAGTTCCAGAAGGAGATGGGGACGACGGAGCTGCACTGGCGGCTCGGGAAGTACGTCGCGGAGACGGAGCGCAAGCTGAAGCTGAAAGAGCGGTCGCTGCTCGCCGCGTGCTACCGCGCCGACGTCCCGATCTTCACGCCCGCCCCCGGCGACGGCACGATCGGCATGAACGTCGCCGCCGCCGCGCTCACGGGCTCCTCGCTCAAGCTCGACATGAACCGCGACATCTTCGAGAGCGCGGCCTATATCTACGACGCCAAGGTCCGCGGCGGCCGGTCGGCCGTCCTCATCCTCGGCGGCGGCACTCCGAAGAACTACATGCTCCAGACGGAGCCCTTCATCCAGGAAATCCTCTACGTGAACGAGCGCGGCCACGATTTCTTCATCCAGATCACCGACGCGCGCGCCGACACCGGCGGCCTGTCGGGCGCGACGCCCGGAGAGGCCGTGACCTGGGGCAAGGTCGACCCCGACAAACTCCCCGACTCCATCGTCTGCTACACCGACTCGACGATCGCCGCCCCTCTTCTTGCCCAGTACATGCTCACGCGCCACAAGCCGCGCAAACTGAAGCGGCTCTACAAACGTCGCGACGAAGTCGTCGCCGCGCTGATGAAGGCCGGCGCGAAGCAGGCGAAGCGGATTCTCGGCGTGGAAGCGCGGATGAAGGGAAGGTAGTAACTGCAAAATGCGGAGAAATACACTGTGAAGCGGGATTTCGCGCTGGCCGCATGAGTTGTGAAACGTCTTCCGCACGGAACTGGGCCGGAATACGTGGCCTGGATTCTGCAGAGGATTTGATGGAATCGTCGCGGGCTGCCCATACTCCCGCAAGGGGACGATGTTCCCCACACCGGGAATGCATCTTTGAGGGAGCGGATGAGCGAAGAGACTCCGCAGGAAGACGGTCAGCCGACGCCTCCACCGTCCTCGCCGGCCGGCGAGCCCGCGCCGGACAACTGGCTCGTGGGAGATTCCGCGCCCCCGGCCGAAATTCCTGCGCCCGCACCCGCGAATCAAGCCGACCCTGAGCCCGCCCCTGCCTGGAACGCTCCCGAGCCCGTCGCCGAAGCCGAACCGCCAGCCCTGCCCGAGGCGATCGACCGGCGCAGTTTCCTTTCCCGCGCTTCGTCGATCGCTATGGGCGCCGGCCTGGTCGGAAGCTACGGCGTCTTCGCCGCGATGGCCGGCCGATTCCTGTACCCGGCGCATCCGCCCCTGAAAGGCTGGCTCTTCGTCATCGAAGTCGCCGCCATGAAACCGGGCGCTTCGCTCACGTACACCGCCCCCGACGGCGCGACCATCGCCGTCGCGCGCCAGGGACTGACCGGACAGGTCGGCGACTTCATCGCGCTCTCCAGCACCTGCCCCCACCTCGGGTGCAAGGTCCACTGGGAAGGCCAGAACCAGCGCTTCTTCTGCCCCTGCCACAACGGCGCGTTCGACCCGTCCGGCAAGGCCACCGCCGGGCCCCCGAAAGAAGCCGGCCAGTCGCTCGGCCGGTATCCGCTTCGCATCGACGGCGGCCTCCTCTACATCGAGGTCCCCCTTGAAGGACTGCCCGGCCCGGAGGAAGCGTGATTTCCCCGATCGCCTGGCTGAAGGAACGCATCCCGGTTGACGGCGACCAGCTGGCGGAGCTGTCGAATGAGCCGGTGCCGAATCATCTGAAGCGCTGGTGGTTTGCGCTCGGCGGGACGCCGGCGTACCTGTTCGTGGTGCAGATCGTGACGGGGATCCTGCTCGCGTTCTACTACGAGCCGTCGCCGCGCACGGCGTACGGGTCGGTGCAGTACATCACGGACACGGCGGCGTACGGGTGGTATTTCCGAAGCGTCCACAAGTGGGGCGCGACGCTGATGATCGCCGCGGTAATCCTGCACCAGATGCGCGTCTTCTTCACGGGCGCCTACCGCAAGCCCCGCGAAATCAACTGGATGATCGGGATGTGCCTGCTCGTCTGCACGCTCATGGCCGGCTTCACCGGTTACTCCCTCGTCTACGAACAGCTCAGCTACTGGGGCACGACCGTCGGCGCCAACATCAGCGGAAGCGTCCCCGTCGTCGGCCCCTTCATGCGCGACATGATGCTCGGCGGCGAGGCCTACAACGAGCGCACGCTCTCGCGCCTGTTCATCGTGCACGCCGCCATTCTCCCGGCGCTCATGGTCGGCCTGATCGTCGTCCACATCGCCCTCATCCGCCTCCAGGGCGTCACGGAGTTCCAGTTCAAGGACGAACCCGCCGACAAGCCGAAGCACTTTCCATTTTTTCCCGACCACCTCTACACCGAGCTCTCCATCGGTCTCGTCCTCATGATCGTCCTCTCGGCGCTGGCCACGATCCTTCCTGCGACGCTAGGCCCGCGTGCCGACCCGCTCTCCACTCCCGAAGTCATCAAGCCGGAGTGGTTCTTCTACGTCACCTTCCGCTGGCTCAAGCTCTTCTCCGGCACCTTCGCTATCCTCTCTTCCGGCTTCATCGCCTTCACCATGTTCATCTGGCCCTTCATCGACGGCTGGATTCGCAGGAAGTCGAAGTTCCAGGAAGCCTCTGTCGCCATCGGGATTCTCGCCGTGCTCGCCATCATCGGGCTGACCGTCTGGGAAGCGGCCGTAGCCCATTAGGAACCCACCATGAGCCTCGAAGCCAAACGCCGGATCATCTTCATCCTCGGGTTGCTCTTCCTGACGAGCCTCGTCTTCGTCCAGTGGATGGAGGTGACGCGCAAGCGGGAGGAGGCGGGGCTGTCGGCGGCGCACGTGGCGGTGCCGGCGTCGTCGAAGGGGTGCGTGGACTGCCACGCGGAGAACTCGCCTGGGATCGTGGCGCACTGGAAGGGAAGCACGCACGCGGAGAAGGGCGTGGCGTGTTTCGAATGTCACCAGGCGCAGCAGGGGGAGGCGGACGCGTTCAGCCACTACGGGCAGACGATTGCGACGGTGGTGACGCCGATGGACTGCTCGCGGTGCCACGTGACGGAGGGGGAGGAGTTCGCGCACAGCCACCATGCGAAGGCGGCGAACATCCTGGCGTCGCTGGACAACCTGCTGGCGGAGACGGTGGAAGGTTCGCGGGAGCCGTTCAACCCGCACTCTCCGACGCTCGGGCGTGAGATGGCCGCGCAGGTGAACGGCCTGGCCAGCGTGAACTCCGGCTGCCAGCAGTGCCACGGCGGCCGGGTGGCGCTTCTCGACAAAGACGGCAAGCCGGTGACGAACCTCGACCTGAAGCCGGGGAGCGACGGAAAGCCGACGAACGCCGAGGCGCTCGGCCGCGTGGCCAGGGATGCCAAGGGCAAGCCGATGCTGGACTCGAAGACCTGGCCGAACACGGGGATCGGGCGCATCAACCTCGACGGCTCGCTGGGCTCCTGCGCGGCGTGCCACAGCCGGCACGACTTCAGCCCGCGGCGCGCGCGGCAACCGGAGAACTGCGGCAAGTGCCACCTGGGCCCCGACCACCCGCAGGAGGAGATCTACAACGAGTCGAAGCACGGCGTGGCGTACCGCGACCTGCGCGACAAGATGAACCTGGACGCGAAGGACTGGGTGCTCGGCAAGGACTACAGCGCCGCGCCGACCTGCGCAACCTGCCACATGAGCGGCAACATGCGCAACGGCGGCAAGACGACGCACGATCCCGGCGAGCGCATCAGCTGGACCAACCGCCCGCCCGTCAGCCTCGTCATGGATACGGACGCGCAGCACGGCGTCGTGAAGGAAGCGGACCCGGAGAAGCGCCGCGGGCTCATCGTCGACACCTGGCAGCAGAAGCGGCAGCGCATGACCGACACCTGCATGCACTGCCATTCGCCCGACTACGTGAACAACTTCTACAAGCAGTACGACGACCTCGTCCGCCTCTACAACGAGAAGTTCGGCAAGCCGGGGCTGGCGATCATGGCGGCCATGAAGAAGAACGGACTGCTCAGCGAGAAGGACTTCGACGAAAAAGTCGAGTGGTCCTGGTACCTCATCTGGCACCACGAAGGCCGCCGCGCCCGCCACGGCGCTTCGATGATGGCCCCCGACTACACCCACTGGCACGGCATGTTCGAGGTCGCGGAGCGCTGGTACACGGAGTTCATCCCCGAGATCCGCGAGATCATCGAGACCGCGAAGAAGGACGGAAAGAAGGAAGCTGCGGAAGCGGCCGGGAAGGTCGTCGAGGAGATCATGGGACGGGCGGAGCACAAGTGGCCGGAGGAATTCAAGAAAGGGAAGTAGCAGGCACGACCGCGCAGCTTCATCGGAGGCGAATCATCGGTCCGTTCGGTCGGCGACTGCTTCCTCTTCGGGACTCAGCACGATTTCAACAGGGGTGTCCCCGGGCGCGATGCCCACGACGCAGCCGATCCAGGCATGATGCGGCGCCGGCTCGCTTCCCGTGGCGGGGGGCTCGTACGTCACCTGGAACTGAATCACTTCCTTCACGTCCGGGGGGAACAACAAAGTGAAGGTTCCGTCCTCCCGTGTCGTCGTTCGCACCCTGGGGTATTCGCCGTCCCCAACCCGGCGGATGTCTGCGCCGAAAAGCGGCTGGCCCTCCGGCCCGACGACTTTCCCGCGGGCCGGGACGCCGCGCTGCGCGCGAATGAGAACGGTGCGCCCGTCGCCGACCGCCGCGATCCGCTCGGGGAGTACCCAGACATCGGCGCGCCCGTCGTCGTGCGGGAAGCGTGCGCCGACCACGAATTCGCCGCGCGGCACGCGGTCCATCGTCACGCAGCCGTCATCGCCGGTCCTCAGGCAGCGCGGCGGATCGCCGCGGAAGAAGACTTCCACCCACGGCCGTGCGAGCCCGGAGTCGTCCGCGACCATGAACGTCGTCCGGCCGCCGGCGTCGAGCGACTTCGCCCGCAGCACGGCGTGACGCGCGCCGGCCGGAAGCTCGAGGACGTCCGAAATCCCTTCGGAAGTCCAGGGCAGCGCCGCGTCTCCCGAGGCGCGACCGTCAAACTTTCCGTTCAACTTCAGGAGCGCCGGGAACTCGGTACTGCACCACATCGTGAACTTCCCGTCCGGTCCGGAGGCCGTTGCTTCGGGGTACTTCCCGCCAATGTCCGGCTGGTGAAGCAGGATGTGCGCGCCGGGAAGCGGAGTGCCCAGGGCGTCGAGGGCTTCACCGTCGATCCAGCGGTAAGGGACGCGGAGAACCAGGTTCCGCGATCTTTCTCCGGGCGAAATGGTGAACTCGAAGCTTCCGCACTCCACGGGCCCCGAACCGGCCCGCGATGCGCTCGCCTTGTAATCGTCAGGGTAAAGCTCAAACTTGAACTCGCCCAGGTTGCCCGAAACCCCGCACGCGAGTGGAATCCCGGAGCGCTCGATCTTGTCACCATCGACGATTGACGAAGAATGCGGGAACACTGTGAGGCGGGCGTTCACAACGTGTGCTCCATCCTCGTCCATGACGTGGAGATCGACCGAGCACCGCTCTTCCGCCGCTTCACCTGGCAGCGGATTGGTCGCCCTCTTGCATTCACTCAGATTTTCCGCCGCCATCGGAAGCGTCGGCCCCGGCACGGATCCGAATTCTCCCGACGCTCCATCATTCGCTTGCGGCAGCTCGACACGTCGACGCAGTTGCACGGCGATGACAATCGTCAGCACCATTCCTGCCACCAGCAGCCCGACTGGTTTCGCCACGCGCACATCCTCCCGTCCTGCAAACGCGCGCCGCTAGCCGCAGTTCGACCTTCGCTGAATTCCCTTCCGCATCTTCCGGCGCAGGCATAAACTTTTCCCTAACACCGCCTCGCAGGTCGCCGTTCCTCAACCCTCAATCCTCAACACTCATGACTGTCTTTCTAAGCGGCCCCCCCGTCGTGCGCCTCGTCAACGCGTTCGAACGCCCGTTCGAAAACGCGGTGGCCACGGCGCGGACCTGCTATTCGTCGAAGGGAATCATTTCGGCGGAGGAAGTCGGCGGGGACAAGGAGAAGTCCGAGGTCAAGAAGGCGGAGAAGGCGGAGCGCCGGGATTCGCTCGCGAAGTCGATCTACGAGGCCGGGCACCACACGACGCTTCAGCACGCGCATTTCCAGTTCGCGCTCGACCGCGTGTCGCGGCACTGCATCTGGGCGTTCCTCCACTCGCACCCGTTTTACAACTCGGAGCAGGTGAGCCAGCGGTACGTCGAAGTGAAGCAGGGGAGCTACGCGGTGCCGCCGCTTTCGGGCGAAGCGCTGAAGCTCTACACCGAGACGTGCGACGCGCAGGTGCGGTGCTACCAGAAGCTGATCGACGTGCTGATGCCCGTCACCGGCGAGGAGTACTACAAGCGCTTCAATGGCCGCCGGACGAATCGGAAGTACGACAAGGAAGTCAAAAAGAAGGCGCAGGAGATCGCGCGGTACGTGCTGCCGGTTTCGATCTTCGCGTACATGTATCACACGGTGTCCGGGCTCACGCTCCTGCGGTACTGGCGGATGTGCGAGCAGCCTGACACGCCGGCGGAAACGAAGGAGCTGGTGCGGCTGATGGTCGAGGAGTTGCTGCGCGCCGACCCGCTCTTCAAGGTGATCCTGGAAGAGCCGATCCCCGAGGCGGAACTGCCCGAGACCGGGATCCAGCAGCGCTTCCGTCCGTCGGCGAAAGAATTCTGCGCCGAGTTCGACGCGAAGCTGGGAGGGCGGACGAGCGTGCTGACGGGGTGGAAGTCGGACAACGAGAAGGGGCTTGCGGACGCGGTGCGAGAGGTTTTCGGGCTTCCGGAATCGCGGATGTCGGACGACGAGGCGATCCGCGTGGCGCTCGACCCGAAGTCGAACCGGTTTTTCGGCGAGTCGATGAACGTGACGACGCTGTCGCACCTGTCGCGGACGCTTCACCACCCGAACTTCACGTTCAAGAAGAAGCTCTCGCACACGGCGGATTCGCAGGACCAGCGCCACCGGATGACGCCCGCTTCGCGGCCCGTGCTGCTGACGCACCTGCACGACGAGCCGGATTTCGTCGCGCCGGAGCTCGTGAAGCTGAGCGACGACGGCAAGCGGCTCTTCGACGAAGCCATGGCGCGGGCGTGGGACGCGTTCGCGAAGCTCAAGGCGATGGGCGTCCCCGCGGAGTACGCGTCCTACGTTCTCCCGAACGCCGTCGCGGTCCGCTTCAGCGAGTCGAGCGATCTCCTGAACCTGCACCACAAGCTCAAGGCGCGCCTCTGCTACAACGCGCAGGAAGAAATCTGGCGCGCTTCGAAGGACGAAGCCGAGCAGATCAAGATTGCCAACCCGCGGATCGGCAAGTACCTGCTTCCGCCGTGCGGCCTGCGATGGATGGCGGGGATCAAGCCGTCGTGCCCCGAAGGCGACCGGTACTGCGGGATTCCGGTGTGGAAGATCGAGCTGGAGAAGTACGTCCGCACAATTTAGACCGCGCAAAAAGGACGAGAGCCGTCGGCGGTCGCTTCTTGTAAATCTGCATTCCGTATGCATATTTGCAAGAGGCGCTTTCTCAACCCGAGCCGCTACAATTCGAGTGGAGGGGGGGGAGGGACAACACCGTGCGTGAATCACTTCGGGCGTTCCTGGTCGCCGCTTCGGTCCTGGTCCAACTTCTGATCGCGACGCCCGCCGGCGCAGGGATGATCGCGACGCCCCGCCCCCGGCCGGAGGAAAGGGAGGCGGCGCTTCAGGGCGCCGCGCTGCGGATTCCCGGCGACGCGGAGGTCCTGCGCGGCCTGCCGACCGCCGAACTTCTGCTTCTCGCGAATGCTCCGGAAGCGTTTCTGCACGGCGCCAACGATGCGCTCATCGCGCTTCTCATCGTGGTCCTGGTCCTGAGTTTCGTCGCCATGATCATCGTGATCGTGATCATCTCCCGCGTGCAGCGGCACAAACGGCATTTCCACGGCGAGCGGGAGGAAGGACCGGTTCCTGTTCTGGAAGAACGCGCTTCGAAGTGACGCGCCCGGCCGCTACAGTGCCGTGAGTCCAGGTTGACGTTGACGTTCGCCAGGGGGCGCGCCCGGAAGGAGGCATTCATGAATTCCGTTCTGCGGGCGTTCCTGCCCGCGCTGGCCCTGTTGTCCTTGCTGGCATTCAGCAACCCGGCTTTTGCGGACATGGTGCAGACGCCGAAGGCCGACAGGGAAGCGAGAGAGGCCCGGGAGGCGGCGCTGCTGAATCTCCAGGCTCGACTGTCGGAGGCGGGAGCGGGATCAGCTGAGGTGCAGGAGGGATTGAAGAACCTTCCCACGTCCGACGTGCTGGCGATGTCGGGGTCGCTGGAGTCGGCCCGGAGTGCGGGGAATCACTACTACCTCGTTGCGCTGGGGATCTGCGCGGTGGCGTTCGGGATTTTCGCGATCTGCTACTGGGGGATCTACAGGCACCGGATGCCTGCGCCGGCGCCAGAGCATCATTGCGAGTGAGGGTGAAGAGACGGAGTCACGCGGGCGCGGCCGATGAAGCCGCGCCCACTTTTTTTTGCAGAAAGGCCTTCCCTTCGACATCTTTCTACTTTATAATATATAAAGTATAAGATTGCTGGAGAGGGTTCATGCATCTGTCCGTCCTCGACTGGTCCATCATCGCCGCCTATTGCGGCGGCTTCGTCGCCCTGGGCATTTACTTCAAGTCCAAGAGCGGCAAGAGCTTAAATGAGTTCTTCCTCTGCGGAAAGTCGCTCCCGTGGTGGCTCGCAGGCACTTCCATGGCCGCCGCCGCCTTCTCCGCCGATACCCCCCTCTACGTCACCGCCTTGACCCGCTCCGGCGGCATCTCCGCCAACTGGCAGTGGTGGTCCTTCGCTTTCTGCCACGCCATCTCCGTCTTCCTCTACGCCCGCCTCTGGCGCCGCTCCGGCGTCATGACCGAAAACGAATTCGCCGAACTCCGCTACTCCGGCAAACCCGCCGCCGCCCTCCGCGGCTTCAAGGCCTTCCTCTTCGCCGTCCCCATGAACTGCATCCTGATGGGCGGCCTCCCGACCCTCGGCCTCGCCAAAGTCCTCGAAGCCACCGTCGGCTGGCAGCCCTGGACCTGCATCGGCTTCGCCTGCGCCGTCGCGTTCGCCTACACCCTCGTGTCAGGCTTCTGGGGCGTCGTCTACGGCGAACTCATCCAGTTCGGTCTCGCCATCGTCGGCTGCACCACGCTCGCCTTCCTCGCCGTCGGCAAGGCGGGCGGCATGGCCGCCGTCAAGGCAGGCGCCGTGGCCGCGAAGGGAAGCGCTTCGCTGAATTTCGTCCCCGACCTCGGCTTCACCGGCTCCTTCCTCGATTCCGCGCTCGCCGTCTTCCTGATGTACATCGGGATCCAGTGGTGGTCGAACAAGAACGCCAACGCCGGCGGCGTGCTCGTCCAGCGCATGGCCGCCTGCAAGGACGAACGGCACGCCCTTCTTGCCACCCTCTGGTTCAACGTCGCGCACTACGCCGTCCGCGCCTGGCCGTGGATCGTCGCGGCCATCGCGTCCCTCGCCCTCTACCCGGGCCTCAAGGACGGCCAGCTCGCCTACCCCATGATGATCCGCGACCTCCTCCCCACGGGCCTGCGCGGCCTCATGATCGCCGCGTTCCTCGCCGCCTACATGGGCACCATCAACTCGCAGCTCAACTGGGGCGCGTCCTACCTCACGAGCGACCTCTACCGGCGCTTCATCCGGAAAGACTCGACCGACGCCCATTACCTCCTCATGTCGAAGGTCTTCATGGCCGGGCTGCTCGCCGCTTCCGCCGGCGTCACCGCCCTCATGCTCGGCCAGGCTGACGGACTGGTGAAAACGTTCCAGCTGCTCATCGCGGCGCAGGCGGGGACGGGGCTCGTGTACATGCTGCGCTGGTACTGGTGGCGCGTGTCGGCGTGGAGTGAGCTCGTCGCCGTCGGCGCCAGCGTCGCCGTCGCCGTCACCCTGGAGATCCTCAAGGCGTTCAACGTCATCCAGCCGAACTTCGTGCAGACGATGATGATCACCGTCAGCATCACCACGGGCCTTTGGCTTCTCGCGACGTACGTCCTGCCTCAGACAGAAGCGCGCAAGCTGGAGGATTTCTTCCTGCGCGTCCGTCCCTCCGGTCCCGGGTGGGCGATGGTCGCCCGTCGCCTCGCCCTGCCCGTCGAAAAGGGCCTCTCCGGCGACCTCTTCGACTGGTTCCTCGGCCTCGGGTTCGTCTTCGGCCTGACCTTCGGCGTCGGCAAGCTCTGCTTCCTCGAGTGGGGAAGCGCCGCCCTGCTTCTCTCCGCGGGCGCAATCTCGGGCGGGTGGCTCTGGTCGCGAGCGGTTCAGCCGCGCGGAGCGAAAGTGCTGGAGCTGAAGAAGGCTGTCAATCGAGCGGCGGCGCTCTAGGCCCTGCCGGCCGGACTACCTCCGGGCGGCCCGCGTCGGGCGCCCGCTGACCGCCGTCAGGCGTCCGCCCCTGTCCGCCGCGAGGATGTCCAGGATCCCGTCCCCGTCGAGATCCGCGAGCGCCGGCCCCGCGACGCACCCTTCGGGCGACAGCGCGTGCGACCACAGGACTTTTCCCGTCGCGAGATCGAGAACCTCGATCGAACCCGCGCTCGAGGTCGCCGCCACTTCCCACTTCCCGTCCCCGTCGAGGTCCGCCGCAAGGGGGGTTCCAATCGCCGCGAGGGGCGCCGTCCACTGCCGCTCGAGCCCGGGCCAGGCGAAGGAAGACACTCCCCGGCGGCCGCAGGGGACGAGGATGAAGTGCCCTCCGCCGGGTTTCGGGGCGACGGAGGGGCCGTCTGTGCCGGGATCGGAGCAAGAGACCGACGCGAGACGCGTTCCGGATTGGCCGTCCAGCGCCACGAGGTCGCCATCGATCGTCATGACCAGGATGTCCGGAGAGGCGTCGCCGTTCAGCATCGCGAGCACCGGAACGTGTCGCACGCCGCCGCCCACCGGCGCTTCCCAGAGGAACGTGCCGTCGGTCCCGCGAAGCGCGCGCAGCGGCTGGCCGTCGGCGGCGGCGAGCATGTCGGGGTGGGCGTCGCCGTCGAGGTCGACGACCGCGGGGCCGCCCCAGGAAGCGCCCTTCAAATCGACGCGCCAGAGGATGTGTCCGTCCCTTCCGCTCCACGCGATGGCGTCGCCCGACTGTCTTCGGGTCAGGGCCGCATCGAGGGCGCCGTCGCCGTCGAAGTCGGCCACGGCCGGTGTGGCGTAGACGTCGGTCTCGCCCGGCCCGGAGAAGCCTTTTCTCGAAAGCCCTCCGCCGGCGCGAAACACCTCCAGCGCGTTGAGGCCTGCAGTCTGGACCCAGGCCAGGACCTCCGCATCCCCGTCGCCGTCCCAGTCCGTCGCGAGTGGCGGGTTATTCGGGGGGCAGCTTCCCTCGAAGGTCCATGCCGTGGTGCCGGTCCTCCCGTCGAACTGCCGCAACCACCGGAGCTGTCCCCAGTCGCCGGCCTGGAAGACCACGGGCCCGAGGCGGGAGCGAGCGACGACGGGGGCGGCCAGAAGGGGGCCGGGCGCGTCGGCATGCCAGAGTTCGCGGGGAGTCCGCGCGAGTCCGACGAAGGACGAGCCGCGCCCGAAGAGAATGCGGCGCTCTTCGCCCGAGTCGAGCGTCCCGAGGGGCCGCGGCGAGCCCTTGAGGCGCAGGCGCCAGAGCGGGACGCCGGCGTCCGTGACGCACTGGAAGCCCTGGCCTGAGATTCCGACAACGACCTCTTCGCGTCCGTCGCGATCCAGGTCCACAACCAGGCTTCCCTCGGGCTTCCCGTCCACCTTCCAGAGGGTTCGCCCCGTGTCGCGGTCGAGTGACAGCAGGGCGTCCTCCGTCATGACGAAGATCTCCCCACGCGGCCCGGGAGCGGCGCTCACCGGGGCGTTGGTCCGCACCCGCCAAAGGACGTGTCCATCCTTGGGGTCGAGCGCCGCCAATTCATCGGATCCGGCGAAGAGAAAGACCCGCCGCGGGTCCGTGCCTGACGTGTCGACGAATCTCGGCCTCCCTGGAAAGGGAGTCTTCAGTGTCCTGAGCCGCCTTCCGTCCAGCCCGTCGAAGACATCGACATGGTCGGCGGCGACCCCGTACACGGAGGCGTGTCCCCTTCCTTCGAGGTCCTCGGTGAGGATCGCGATCCAATCTCCTGACTGGGACCAAAGCAGGGAACCATCGGACAGCGAAAGGGCGCCAAAGGACTGGCGTCCGCTGAGGTCCTGGCCAGGATGGTCCGGGCCGGAAAACACGAGGCGGTCCTCCTCGACCAGACACGTCGTGGACCAGAGTTGATCGAACCCGGTCCGAAGGGCCGTGGCGGTGCCCTTTACGGAATTCACCAGCCAGAAGGTGCCGTCGCGGACTCCCAGGACGAGTTCCGCGACGCCGTCTCCGTCCATGTCGGGCGCGCGTTTCAGAGCCGCGCCGCGGGACAGCGCGCCGGGGTTGCCGGGCTCCGACCACTCCAGCCGCCGCTTCCCGCCTCCGCCCGTCGTGAGATCGAAGAGATCGAGTCGAAGCCCGCGCGTGCTGCAGCTGTAGGCGGCCAGGACCTGGCCCTCGGCGCCCCCGAGATCCAGCCGATCCATGTTCCACGAGGGCGAGTCGGCGACCCTGACACGCCGGATCAGGGATCCCGTCGATCCCGAGACCAGCGCGACCTCCCGCAATTCCTCCACGGCGACGTCGGCCGCGCCGTCGCCGTCGATGTCGGGAAGCGCCCTGGCGTTGCAGCCGGCCTGGATGGCGTCGCTCCGGAGGCGCCACAATTCGCCGGACTCGAGGCCGAAATCGGCGCGGACCGCGCCTCCCGCAGGAATGTCGACAGTTCGGACCGCATCGAAGCACCCGGGCGCGAAGGCCAGAAGCGAGTGCTTCCCGGAATCCAGCTCCGGAGCGCCGAGCGGCGACCCATCGACCTCGAGCCTTCCGGACGAAGGATCGACAGAGAATTCCAGAATCCCCCGCTGGTGTCGAAGAGTCACCGGGAGAACTTCTCCTTCCCTCGTCACCAGCACCACGGTCATCGCCGGCTCGTAGCCGGGGGCCTCGACGCGGACGGCGTGCGCTCCTTGCGACAGCACGACTTCGAGCGAGTCGGTTCCTACGTTCCACGTCCGTCCTTCTATCGAGACCGTGGCGCCGGACGGGGAAATCCGCAGCCGAAGCGTTCCCGGCTTCGCGTACCACCAGCCGCCGGCTGCCGCAAACGCCACCGCGAGAACCGCCGCGAGGGCTCCGAGAGACCAGGGAAGCGGCTGCCGCCTGACCTGTCTCCCCAGGACGTACAGCGCCGTGCGTCTTCGGGCGTGCCGGAGCGGCGCCCCCGCCAGGCACGCATCGATATCCTCGAGCAACTCTGCAATCGTCGCGTACCGCCGCGCCGGGTCCTTCTCGAGGCACTTCAGCACGATCGCCTCGAGGTCGCTCGACATCCCCGGGTCGAGTTTGCGTGGGGCGAGTGGATCGCGATCGACGACCTGCAGGATGACTTCGGTCGCGTTTTCGCCGACGAAGGGCGCGCGCCCCGTCATGAGCGCGTAGAGCACTCCGCCGAGGCCGTAGATGTCGCTCCGCGTTTCCGCTTTCCCGCGCGCCTGCTCCGGCGACATGTAGTTCGGCGTCCCCGCGATGAGATGCGACGCGCCCCCCGTCCCGTCGGCGATTTCCACGGACTTCGCGAGGCCGAAATCCAGGACGTACACGTGCCCGTCCGGCCCGACCATCACGTTGGAAGGCTTGATGTCGCGGTGAATCACGCCTGCCGCGTGCGCCGCGCCGACCGCGGAGGCCGCGTCGCGGACCCACCGCAGCCGCTGCTCCCGGGCCACGCCGGGACCCGCGTCGTCGAGCGTCTTTCCTTCGATGAGTTGCATCGCGAGGAAGGGTTTCCCGGCGATTTCCCCGACCTCGAAAACCTTCGCGATGTTCGGGTGGTCGAGCCCGGCGATCATTCCCGCTTCCCGTTCGAAGTACATCCGCGCCACGCCGCTTTCCGGCTTCTTGGGCATCTTCACCGCCACCCATCTACCCAGCCGCCCGTCCCACGCCCGGAAAACCTCCCCCATCCCGCCTTCGTCCAGCTTCGAGACGAGCCAGTAGTCGCCGAAGCGCTTGGACGGGTCCTGCATCGCTTCCGCAACTTCCGCCGGGATCGTCCGCGTCGAGACCGGTCGCAGGGCGCGCAGCGACTCGGCGGGAAGCGGGAGGAATTCCAGGAGCCCGCGCGAGGGCTCCTTCTCCTGCGCGATCAGGGCCGCTTCGACCTGCTCCTCGCTGAGCAGCCCCGCATCGACGGCCCGGCGCGCGAGGTCGAAATCGGCGTCGGAGCCTTGGGACGACGGCGGGCGGTACGCGGGCATACAGGAACATTACTCGACGGCCGCTATACTCGCTTCCCATGTCACGTCAACCGGGCTCCAGCCACCTCAAGGGATTCCCGAGTCCATCGGCAAGCAAGTTCTGGCCGGCCACCCTCTGGGAAGTCGTCCGCAAAGCGCGAGGCGCCGCCGGCCTGGACCGCGAAGAGGCCCGAAAGCACCTCCTGACTCTCTACTACAAGCCCGTCTACCGTTTCTTTCAGCGCGTCCTCCGCGTCAGTGCCTCCCGCGTCGAAGACGTCACGCAGGACTTCTTCACGCGCTTCATCGAGAAGGATTTCCTGAAGAACCTGCGCCACGAGAAGTCCTTCAGCAACTTCCTCAAGGTTGCGTGCCGGCGCCACTACATCAACTGGTGCGAAGCGGAGCGGGTTCGCAAGGGTGGGTCGCGCCCGAACGTATCGCTCGATGAGTTCGGGTCGTCGATCGAGAATCCGCTGACGGAAGCCCACTTTGCCACGCTCTTCGACCAGGAGCTCCGCTCGTCCTTCCTCAACGAGGCGATGGGGCTCGTCCGGGAGCGGCTGGTCGCAGCGGATCGGGAGTCGACATGGAAGGTATTCGAAGCGCGGACGCGGATCGACGGTGGCGAGCCAGCGGACTACGAGGCGCTCTCGAAGCGATTTTCGATGAAAGTCTACGACGTGCGCAACCGGCTGACGGCAGCGCGCAAGGAGTTCCGTGAAGCGGTCTACGAAATCGCCTGCCGGCACTTCGGCGACGCGCGGCAGGAGCTCGAGTCGATGGGCATGCTCAAGTACGTCGAATAGATCCCGGCGAACCTAACCCCGCCGCGCGCGTCTAACAGGGAATGCAGAACCTGCCCGACGAGCAGCTGGTCGCGTTGTCGGCGCGCGGCCAGAAGGACGCATTCGAAGTCCTCGTGAAGCGCCACCAGCGCAAGGTCGCTGGGCTCGCGTATCGCTTCACGGGCTCGCGTACCGACGCGGAGGATCTGGCGCAGGATGTTTTCCTCGCGGCGTGGACGGCGGCGTCGCGATGGAGGCCGGAGGCGAAGTTCGGGACGTGGCTGTACCGCGTGACGGCGAATGCGTGCCTGAACTGGAAGCGTCGGTCGAGGCCTGCGCTGGTGGAGAATCTCGACGCGCGGCCCGCGGCGGGGGAGAGCGCCGAGGCGGCGCTGGCGAGGCGGGAAGAAGGCGAGGCGGTCGGCGCCGCGGTGCGGGCGCTTCCCCCGAATCAGCGCATGGCGCTGGTCCTGCGGCGATTTGAAGGCCGGTCGAATAGGCAAGTTGCTGAAGCAATGGACTGCAGCGAGGGAGCCGTCGAGGGATTGCTTCAGAGGGCCTACGAGGGATTGAGGGCAAACCTCAGGGCGGCGGATCTATCGGTCTAAGTGGCTCCACTCGAAAGGCTTGAGCCCTTAAGAAGAAGGATCTCCTGCAAACCCTGAAATTTCTACCGTGTACGCCTGACACGGCAGCGTCCCCAGCCCCGGCAAGGCCCCGGCATGTTGCTTGCTTCCTGACCTCGACGTGCCTCCAGGCTCCCGAGACTCCTCCAGCGTTGTGAGAGTTGCCGCCGCGTCCGGCATCATCGCGGGGTTGTATTTCGCAGCTCCCCTCCTGGTCCCGATCGCGCTGGCGATTTTGATCAGCTTCGCCGTCGCCCCCCTCGTAGCAAGGCTCGAGCGCTGGCATTTCGGCCGATTCGGGTCCATCTTGACGGTCATCCTCCTGGGCGGCGCACTCGCCGCCGGGACCGTGCTCCTGGTGGTGGGACAGGCCGCCGACTTGATGACCCGGTTGCCGGCGTACCGGGGGAATCTCTCCAGGAAATTCGAAGTGGTCCGCAACCTCGACCGGAAGTGGGCGCAGGCAAGCGGCGAACTCGCGCTGGCCAGCGAAGACCCCGATTCGGCCGTGAAACCGGAAGCAAGCCAGCCGCCAAACCCCGCCAGACTCCGCGCCTCCGAGGAAACCCGGAACTTCAATCCCCTCCGCGACGGCCTCGCCCGATCGATCGAATTCCTCCTGGCCGCGGGCGGAGTCGTGATCCTGGTGATCTTCATCCTCCTCCAGCGTCAGGACCTGCTGGCGCGCGCCCTTCGCGTCGCCGGCGGCGGTCGCTTCGGCGTCACTTCCCAGGCCCTGAACGAAACCGCCGACAAGCTCAGCCGCTACCTCCTCGCCGAAGCGTCCCTCAACGCCATCTATGGGGCTGTCATCACGATTGGCCTCTATTTCCTCGGCATCCCCAATGCCTTCATCTGGGGCCTCCTCTCCTTCCTCCTGCGCTTCGCGCCCTACATCGGGCCGATCCTTGCTGCCGCCATGCCGGTCGGGTTGACCCTCGCCATCTCCCAGAGCTGGACTCTCCCTCTCGCCACTGCAGCCTTCTTCGTTGGCGTGGAACTCGTCGTCAACAACATCGTCGAGCCCCTCGTCTACGGCCGCAAAACCGGCCTTTCCCCCGTCGCCATCCTCGCGGCCGCCGCCTTCTGGACCTGGCTCTGGGGCGTCCCCGGCCTCATCCTCGCCACCCCCCTCACCGTCTGCCTGTTCGTCTTCGCCAAGCACTTTCCGCCCCTTCACTTTTTCCACGTCCTCATGGGCCAGGAAGTCGACAGGTCCCTCGCCGCACGCCTGTACCCCAGACTGCTCGCTTCCGACCACGACGCCGTCGCGGACGCGGTTTCAGAAGAGCGGCTGCGCTCGGGGCTCGCGGAAGGGTTTGATGCGACGCTGGTGCCGGTGCTGGAGTTGGTGAAGCGGAATCGTCGCGAGGGCGAGCTGGACCTCGACGAATCTCTGCGCATCGTCCGCGATATCGAGGAGATCTCGGAGGAAGCGGCCGAGGAAGCGAAGGCGGGCGCGACCGCACCGGTCGTTCCCGCGCTGGACGTCCTTTGCATCCCGGCCAAGGACGATGCGGACGCGGCCTGCTGCCGGATGCTGATCCGCGTCCTCGAACTCGCGGGATTCGCCGCGCGCCTGGGCCGGCCGGACGCTTCGACGGAAGCCGACTCCCGGAACCCAAACCTCTTGTGCTTGGTCGATGTGCGCCCGTCCTCCCCCCGGAGACTCCGGTTCCTGGCGGCAAAGCTCCGGGCGCGCTTCCCGGACGTCCCCGTCCTGGCGGCCCGGCTCCCTGCCAATGGGGCGGACGAAGGCCTTCCCGCCGCGGTCTCACCCTTGCTTCATTCTGCCTCGACGATCGAGGAGTGTCGCGAGGTGGTGAAGCGGCTGCTGGCTCCCTTGAAGGAGCCGGTCGCGGCGCCGCCCCCGGTCGAAGTCGGCTTGCCGGTGCCCGCGTAGCCCCATGTCTCCTGAAGTTCCCGCGAGCGTCCCCTCCCCCCGCCACCCCTGGCGGCGCCGGATCCTACTCTTCGGTGTCCTGCCCCTCTGCATACTCGTCGTGTCGGTGAAATGGGGCCTTGCGCCGTGGTTCGTGCGGCGCCACATCTCGAAGTGGGTTGCGCAGCGAACTTACGCGCATCTCGATATCAAGTGGGCCAGCGTCGGGTGGCATGAAATCCGCCTTTACGGGGTCTCTCTCAGCGACCGCGCCGGCCGCGTCCACGGCACGGCGGACAAGGTCGTCGTCGGGTTCGACCGGCCGATCGTCGGCGCCGGCAAACCCGCCATCGAGTCCCTGCGCATTTACCGGCCCGATGTCACCCTCACGCTCGAGCCGGACGGTCACTTCGACATCCAGGGACTTCTCAAGCGGCCTCCGGAGGCGCCGCCCAGGTCCCCGAACCCGATGCGTCTCCCGCCGACCTTTGACATTGAGGGCGGACTGCTTCACTTCAATACGCCGTATCTCATGACGTCGTTCGGCACGATCGATGCCCCGATCCACGTTCTCGCCGATCGTTACGAATGGAAGATCGTGGAAGCGCGGGCGATGGGCGGCCGGGCTTCGCTTTCGGGATTCATCGGCCGCAATGGCGAGAAGAGCTGGTCGGTGCAGATCAACGTTGCGGACGCCAGCATCCGGGAGATGTCGCGCGGCACGAAGCTCGAATCGAAAAACCTCGAAGGGCGGCTCAACGGATTCCTGTCGCTGGGGCGTGGAGGCGGCGAAGGCAAGGGCGCCATCGGCGCCGGCTGGATTGACATCGACGAAGGGAAGCTCATCGAGCTGCCCGTCCTGCTTTCTGTGTTCAACGTTCTTCGTCTCTCTCTTCCCGGAGACTCCCTGGTCAAGAGTTGCCGCACGGACTTCCGCGTCCTGGACGACCGCCTGCACTTCGACCGCTTCTACGTCCTGACGGCGGGCATCTGTCTTTTCGGCGACGGCGACATCTTCCTGGCCAGCCAAGACCTCGACCTCAACTTCATGCCGCGCTTGATCGGCGAACTGCCGGTCGGAATCGAGGACGTAAGGGATGCCATCCACCCGGTCACCGACTTTCTCTCGAAGAATCTCCTGGTAAGCGTCGCGGTGAAAGGAACCTGGACGGAGCCGAAACCGGTTCCGCTTCCAGTCCCGGTTGCCACGAAGCCGGCGCTGGACCTGCTGGATTGGATGCTGGGAGAAGTGATCGAGAAGTGAGCCGGCGGCGGGAATGCAGCTGCCCGGATCCGCTGTGCAAAGGTCGTCAAAAGGAGGAGTCCATGCCCGAGGAACCGAAGAAGCGCGACGGCAAGTCCTGCGTCGGGGACGACGTGCGCGAGAAAGCGCGCGATTTGTTCGCGGACTGGCGGACATGGGTCAGCGAGGGACTGACCCAGGTCGAGACCTTCACGAAGGAGAAGCCGGCGACGGGGCTGGCGCTCTCGTTCCTGACGGGATTCCTCATCTCTGCGTTGTTCAGGAGGAAATCATGAATGCGCACTTCAAAGTCCTGCTCGACCGCACGATCCAACTCGCCCAGGGCTTCGTAGGCGACGTCGTGGAGGGGGCGCTGGAGAAGGCGAAGGCGACGTTGATGAAGAATGCCGTTTCGGTCCTTGTCGGCGCTGCAGGCCTCGTGCTCGCGCTGGTCTTCGGCGCGATCGGCTTCAACCGATGGCTCGAGACGATCGTCGACGCGAACTACCGCTGGGCGCCGCCGGTGATTGTGGCCATCGTCTCTGGCGTGGTCGGGTACGCGGTGACTCTCTCGAGCCGCGGCCGCCGGGGGTCGTAGGCGAACGGATCGCCACATCCTTCCGAGGGCCCGGGACTTACTCGGTCACCCTCTCCAGTCTCAGTTCCGCTTCTCCGTCCTTGAGGACCAGAATCGCGCCATCCCACGCCAGCGACCACGTCCGCGCACGACCGTCGCGGTACTTCACGGCGAGATGGCCCACTTCGGCAAGCCAGGTTCCTTCCATGACGGCAATGCGCTTCTTGCCTTCGTTCTCGATCAACATAAATCCGGAAAGGGAACCGCCGCTCTCGAAGATCAACTCGACCCTGCGGACATTCTCGGAGCCGGATCCCAATACGGTCTTTGAGACCCAGTGGCCGGAGATCGTGGGCCCCTCCATCGATCCGGCGGATTTCACGTCTGTGGCCGGCGCCCCACCTGCTTCCGCCGGTGCCTTCTCCGTCTGGCCTTCCCTTGGCGGCTCGGAGATCACGGGCGGGGGCTTGGGCGTCAGAAACGCGCAGCCGCCCAGGAGCACCGCTGAAGCGACGGCCGTGAGAATCAGTTTCATTTGGAGGGCTCCTTCACCGGCTCCGCCCAGATTTCGAACCAGATCCGGATCTCGTCTTCGACCGTGATGATTCCCAGCTTCGTGGGGGGCTTGATGCCGAAGTCCGTCATTTTCACTTTGATCTCGCCGGCCACGTAGGCGAAGCCGTCGCTGCGCAGCTTGAAGGAGCAGGGGATCGTCACGTCCTTCTTGATGCCGTGGATTTCCATGGAGCCGGACATGTCTACAGTCCCGACGCTGGTCATCTTGACGACGGAAATCTCGAATCCCATCCGCGGGAACGTGGCGCACTCGAGGTGCTCTTCGCGAAGTTCCTTGTCGCGGGCCGCATCCCCGGTGTCCATTGTCGTGGGATCCGCCGTGACGGAGCCCCTTGCGCTTTCGACCGGCCGGCCGGGCTCATACGTCAGTTCACCCGTGAGGTTCTTGGTCCAGCCGGAGAAGTCGACCACGGAAGTCTTCGCATCGAAGCCGGCAACGCAGCGGCCGTTCATCAGGCGGAGGCGCTGAAGGCCCGAAGAGGGAACGGAAGCGGGCGCGTCACCCGCCGATCCGACCTGGACTCCGAAGAATTCCGGTCCTGCGGGGGACTCGGAGGCGGTTGCTTCCTCCGGTTTCGCGAGGGCGGCTTCCGGAGGAATCTCAGGCACCACCAACCCGGGATCTGGAGGGATTACGACCTGCGGCGCCTCTTCGACCGGCGACATCGCCACGGCCACGATGTTCGCCGGTACCTCCGGCTTCGGGTTGGCGTCCGCAGGCTCTTCAGGGGGCGCCAGCGATCGGCTGGCGTCCGGCCGGCTGGCGGCGGCGTCCTGCCCCGTCGACGGATGCAGCTTCTTGTACACCAGCGCCCCGCCCGCGGCACCGACGGCCGCGCCAAGGACGAGGATCAGCAAGGACCGGATCAATGTGCCGCGCTGGATGGTCATGTCAGCCTCTTCTTCTTCGCCCCCGCGCCGGGAATTCGCCGCGGTTGAAAGTCACAGAGCGCAAGGCTTGTGCCCGGACGCTTCCGGGTTGCCCGCAGGTCCCCGAGCGGCCATCCACGGGCGGCCGGAAGGACTTACCGGGTACTCCTGACATTCCCGGCCTTCGCCTCCTCGCCGCGCGCTGCGGTCGGCGCGGCGAGGAGTCCGGGCTTGCGAAGGTCGTCGAAGCGGACTGCACAGTCACCGCCGGACCTACGTCTTCATGATGTTCGCGCCGGCGGGGCGATTGCGGACCTTGCCCTTGCCGCCCGGTGACTTCGAAGCCCTCGTCTTGGCGGCCGTCATGCGTCCCCCACGTGATTTCTTGGCCATGTCTGTTCTCCTGAAGTGACAGCGGCGGATTGCCGGCATCTGGCGAAGGAACATCGCACAAACCGTGCCGGGCCTGACGGTGCGGGCGATCGACGATCGAGAGGCCTAACCTGAAACGAGCGATGCCGTGGCGAGTTGTCGCTACCGCACCGCGATGTTGACTCTCAGGTTTCGGTGTTAGTACTTCGGGTTCTTCTTGTCCTTGGGGTCCTTGGTCGGGTTCTTCCGACGTTCGATCTCCTTGAGGCGTTCGAGCTCCTGCTGCCGCTTGAGCTCCTTTTCGCGCTCAAGCTTCTGCTCCCTCTCGAGCTGCTCCTGCCGCTCTACTTCCTTCGGCTCTTTCGGCGCTTTCTCGCGTTCCGCGTCCCTCGGGTCCCTGGGCGTCTTCTCGCCTTCCACATCCTTCGGGCCCCGGGGACTCTTTTCCCGCTCTTCGTCCTTCGGACGCTGGCCGGACTTGTGCTTCCCCTTCCGGGCTTCGTCCACGCGCTGGCCGTGTTTCTCCTGGAACGCCTTCTGCCCTCCAACGGCATCCTGCTTTCGCTGCTGGCGGTACTGCTGGCCTTCCTTCTCCGGCATTTTCCACGGCCGCGGCGCCTGGACCGAAACGCTCCGGCCCTCGACGTTACGGCCTTTCGCTCCTAGCGAATCGCGCGAACGCAGGACAGCGCGGTGAGGCGCCGCGGGATGCTCGCGCACCCGTTCGACGAACTGCTCCGCACGCACGCCCTGGTACTCGACGCCGATCTTGAGGGAAACGAGCACACGGAATTCACTGTTCGTGAAGTGCGCGCTCGCGATGCCGCGTTCGCGGTAGATCCGGTACGGACGGTCGTACTCGCCGCCGGGGTGGTACGAGCCAGGCAGGTCGACGAAGAAGACCGAACGGTCCACGTGCCAGGTCCCGATCAGGCGGTCGTAGTCCCGGTCGCAGTCGTAATAGTAGGACCGGATCACGAAGTCGATCGGTCGGCGCATGTGACGGGCGACATGGAAGAGAAAGAAGAGGTCGCAGTCGTCCACCCGGTAATACCGCCGGTAATACCGCCGGTAATACGGGATGAACCTGATCTCTTCGTCGCTGCACCCGTAGTACTCCCGGTACACGACGAAACTCACATCGTCCTCTTGAACGTCAACAACGACGTCGAAATCCGGCCCCGCGCTCCGATCCGCGACGACAACGCGAGCCGGGGGATTTGATTCCGCGACCGTTACGGTTCGGGTGTGGCATCCCGCAAGTGGAATGAGAAGCGGAGCCATTATGAGAATCGTCCTGAATCGAATCATCGAGCACCTCCAGCAGTGATAGAAATCGGGCTCTTCGCCCGGACAGGGGATTCCAAAGACAAGGACCTGTCTGGCAAGCCCCGTGCCGCGTGCGGGCGCATGGCCGGTCGCCGGGCGCTACGTGCCTCATGGCGCGTCGCGCACCCGAAATTTCACGGTCACGCTTACCTTGTTCGGTGCGGAAACAGCGCCGTTGGCCTTCCGCGGCGCACTCAGGCGTCGAAACGACCGGTACGGCTCTTGCGATACACATGCCCGTCGGAGTCGCAAGAGCCCGAAAAAACTCGAACTCTCAAAAGGGAGAACCGTATGCGCAGACTATTCATCGCAGGCATGGTGGCGCTCGTCGCCACCGTCGGATGTCATCGCCGCAGTGGCGACGACGACGGGGGAAGCCCGGGCTCGACTACTCCGGACACCACCCGGCCCACCGTGATCTCTACCAACCCTGTCGACGGTGACCCGGACGTGGCCGTCAACAGGAAGATCGACGCCTACTTCAGCGAAGCGATGCTCGCTTCAACGATCTCCTCGACCACGTTCACCTTGACCGGGCCCGGCACGACTCCCGTGACAGGAGTTGTCTCCTACGACCCGGCGAATCACGCGGTGAGATTTCTGCCGTCCATTTCGCTCGCCTTCAGCACCCTGTTCACCGCCACGATCAGCACGGGCGTCCAGGACCTCTCGGGGAACTCGATGGCCGCATCCTACGTGTGGACCTTTACGACCGGACTCACTTCGGACTCCACGGCGCCCAGCGTGACTTCCACCATTCCGCTCTCCGGGGCCACGGGCGTTCCCCTCAACACGAAGGTCACCGCGACGTTCGATGAGCCGATGGATCCTTCGACGTTCACGACCGCGACGTTTACGTTCACTCTTCAGTCAGGAACAACGCCAGTTTCCGGCACCGTGGTCTGCCCGAGCCCCGGCACTTCGGCGAGCTTCATCCCTGACAGCGACCTGGCACCCAGCACGATCTACACCGCCACCGTCACGACCGGGGTGAAGGACCTCGCGGGAAACGCACTGCTCTTTGACTACGTTTGGAGCTTCACCACGGGCACTTCTGTCATGGCGGGTCAGGCGAATGCAGATCTCAAGTCGGCCGATGGTTTCGCGGTCCTGGCCGGCACCACCGTCTCCAACACGGGCCCGACCGCCATCTACGGGGACGTTGGATTGAGCCCGGGAAGCGCGATCGTCGGGTTTCCGCCCGGCGTCGTGTACGGCACCATCTACGGTCCCGGAACGATCTCGGATACGGCCAAGACCGATCTGACCACCGCGTATGTCGAACTCGCTGGACGGTCGACGGGTGTCATCAGCTGCCCGAGCAATCTGGGCGGGCTGACGCTGGCTCCCGGCCTTTATAAGAGCTCGTCCCCGGTCATCATCTCAGGAACGGGGCCGCTCGGGATTCTCACGCTCGACGCCCAGGGCGACGCGAATGCCGTCTGGGTCTTCCAGCTCGGCTCGTCGCTCATCACGGATCCCGCCACTTCGGTCGTCCTCAGCGGCGGCGCCCTCGCAAGAAACATCTACTGGCAGGTCAGCAGCTCCGCCACCCTCGACACGACCTGCAAGTTCAAGGGGAACATCCTGGCCGAAGCCTCCATCTCCCTGAAGACGGGAGCTACGCTGGATGGCCGGGCCCTGACGCAGAGCGCCGCGGTGACCCTCGAAAGCAACACCATCACCAAGCCTTGATCCCCACACCACTTTGATTCCGGTCTGGAAACCCTCATCCGCCCCAGTGTGGATGAGGGTTTTTCGTTTTTCCGGCGAGGCTGAAGGGCCGCAGCGCGCGCTTCGCGGGGCGGCGATCAGGAATCTCGGCGCCATGAAGTGGCGATAGGGCGCGGAATTTTCCGGGTCACGTAATCCCTACGGGCAATCTCCGCCGGGCTCCCCGGTGTCGCCCGTCTCGCGGCGGCACGGCCCTTGCTTGATGTCCTTCGTTCGAACAGAGAACGAAGTGCGCCCCGGCGCTTCGCCTCCCGCTGTTCGTCCCCTCGCCGTGATCTGCCGGGGCGTCCTTCTACTCAAGGAGAAAGTCATGATTCGAATTTTCCTGGCGGGCATGCTGGCGCTGGCCGTGGCCGGCTGCCATCGTGGGACGGTCACGGTTGTGGCGGACGGTCACCACGTCCACGACCATCAGTGCGGGCACTACTGGAACGGGCATGGGTGGCTCATTGTTGAACGCCATGCGCACCGGGGGGGCTGCGGCCACTATTACCACCACAGCCAGTGGCACGCCTATCCCGAGAGTCACGTCTATGTGGAATCGTCGCACGGGCATTTCGGCGTGACGATCGAGCGTCGCCGCGACGAGAAACCGACGCATTCTTCTCCGCCGCGGGCTCACGAAGAGAAACCGCAGCCGCCGAGGCATGAAGCGCCGCATAGGCCGGAGCCGCATAAGCCAGGAAAGCCGAAGTAAACGGACCGGGACGAGGTCGGCGGACACCGGTCCGGCGTTTCCGACCCGGTAGATAATTCCTTATCCGACTCGGCTGCGATCGACGCTCGCGTGGACTGAGGGTGGCACAGCGGTTGCGATGAACACTGATGCAGCGGATGCGCAACACGCGGATCCGCGAATCCCCGCTCTGGTGGCGAAGGATTCATTACTCGACAAAGGAGAACAGCATGTCTCAGGACAGCTACACAGATCAGCTTCGCGTGAAGGGTTCGCACATTGCTTCGGACATCGCAGGAATCGGCTCGGTGCTGAAGGAAGCGGCGTCCGAGAAGCTTCATTCAATCAAGGACGCTACGTTGGAAAAAGTGTCCGCGATCAAGGATGGCGCCGTTGGCCGGGTTGAGAACGCCCGAGATGCGGTCAAAGGTGCCGTCACCGGTTCGCCGTGGAGATCGATGTTCGTGGCCGCGGGAGTGGGAGCCGGCGTGGGGGTCCTCGCAGGGATGTTCCTCCGCCGCCGGTAGCACGGAGGCCGTAGACAGGTGTCGTTCCGAAGTCACCATCGTCGCCCCAGGAGGAAATGCCATGAGCGGACTCAGAATCGTCGGGATCATCCTGATTGCCCTTGGAGTTCTCGGCCTCGTCTACAAGGGGTTCGAGTACACAAAGTCAACCAGCAAAACCAACATCGGGCCATTCCAGATCCGGTACAGCGACAAGGAACACGTCGACGTTCCTCTATGGGCCGGAGTGCTCGGCATCGTCGCCGGCGCCGCGTGCCTGGTCCTGCCGGGCATGAAGGGCGCGAGGGCCTGAGCCATGACCATTCTCGAACTGGTCGTTCTTCTGTTCGTCGCGGGCATCATCGGCGGGATTGCCCAGTCGATCTCCGGCTACTCGCACGGCGGTTGCCTGTCGGGGATCGCCGTCGGGTTCGTCGGAGCCCTCCTGGGCACCTGGATCGCACGCTCGTTCGGACTCCCCGAGATCTTCATGCTCAACATCGGCGGAGTCGCCATGCCGATCGTCTGGTCCATCATCGGGGCGACCCTGTTCGTCGCCGTGGTCAGCATGCTGGCCGGCCCACGAAGGCGAACGGCCTGACGATCGTAAATCGGCTCGAATCGCCGCGGCGGCGTCCCGGCCCACAAGGGCCGAGTCGCCGCCGGCGCTGTTTCCGGGCCGCGCTGAGAAACTTCGCGGTCCCCCTGCAGCGCCCCGGGGTGTGTCAGGCGTACGCGGTAACGGTTACGCGAAATGCTCCCAAGGCCGCCGAATCCCCCCGCGACTCCCGCGCGGAAGGCGGCACACGCCTTGCGATCAGCTCCCTTCGCTCTTCACGCGGATGAACCCATCCGCTTCCCCAACAAGGAGACTTCCCATGCTCGAAACCATCGCTGTCCTGCTGGTCATCCTCTGGCTTCTCGGGATGGTCAGTTCCTACACCCTCGGCGGCATCATCCACCTGCTCCTCCTCGTCGCCATCGTCGTCATCCTGGTCCGCGTCTTCAGCGGACGCCGCGTCGCCTAGACGACGTAGCTCCTCTCCGGCTGCAACCCATCGGGCGCTCCCATCATCGGCCCGCAACTCCATTGGAAAGGACCGTGAACATGAAGCTAGTCCCACGCTGTGCCGCCGCGATCGTCCTCGTGCTTGTTGCCATCGGCTGCGAGAAGACATCGGTGGAAGGCTCGACCGGTAAGAAGCTGACCCTTCTCCAGCCGTCAAGCCAGACGATGAAGCGCGGTGAAACGAACACGATCAACGTCACCGTCACGCGGTCGAACTTCTCCGACTCGGTCGGCGTGAAGTTCTCCGACCTGCCGAAGGGCACGACCGTCGTGGAGGACAAGAAGATCGACTCCGACAAGAACATCGGGACGTACACGCTTCACTCCGCCCCGGACGCCGCGCTCGTCGCCAATCACGTCGCGAAGGTGACCGTCGAGGGCCCCGGGGGCATGACCGCCACCGAGACCTTCAAGATCACCGTGAACGAGAAGTAGTCCTGAAACCAGGCCGGGCATCCCGCCCGGCCTGATTCGCTCATTCTCCCTCGGAGACTCACATGAAATCGTTCCTCGTCCTGTCCGGTTTCGCCCTCGCCTGCGTCCTCCCCGGCCTCGGCTGCAGCTCGACCTCCGCTTCCGGTTCCAACGGCAAGAAGCTTTCGATGCTCAAGCCGGTGAACCAGACCCTGAAGCGTGGCGACACGAACAAGGTCGCGATCACCGTCTGGCGCGAAAGCATCAGCTCCGACGTTTCGGTCCGATTTGAAAACCTGCCCCAGGGCGTGAAGGTCATCGAGCAGGACAAGAAAGTGAAGGACAGCGACTACATCGTGAACTACACGCTCTTCGCCGCGAACGACGCGGGCCTGGTCTCGGGCCAGATCGTGCACGTGACGGCCGAGGGCCCCGACGGGCTGGCGGTGACGGAATCACTTGAAGTGACGGTCAAGGAGTAGATCCGGTGGGTTTCCCGCCGGAAAGTCGTTCCCGCTCGCGCGCCTTACGGAGGCGTGCCCAACTCTGGAGGTCTTCATGAACGTGCCCGTTGCCAGTCTTCCGATGTCGCCGCCCGTGGTCCTCATCTCGACGATCGTGACCGGCATTTTCCCGGACCGCGCTTCGGCGGAACGGGCGTGGGACGCGGCCATCGCCCGCGGATACAAGACGACCGACCTGTCCGTCGCCGTTTCTGACGAGGCGCACAAGAAGCACTTTATCGTCGTCCGCCAGCCCAACGAGAACAAGGCTCTGGAAGGCGCGGCGGTCGGCGGCGCCATCGGCACGACGGCGGGCGCGCTCGCGGTCGTCCTGGCTGTCGGCGCTTCCATTCTTCTCCCCGGCCTCGGCATCGTCATCGCAGGCCCGATCGTCGCGGCGTTCGCGGCGGCCGGCGCAGGCGGAGCGATCGGCGGCCTCATCGGCGGCCTCGCCGGTCTGGATATCCCGGAGAAACACGTGAAGCTGATCGAGGAGCACGTCCGCAAGGGGCACGTCGTCGTGACCCTGAAGGCGCGGTCTGTCGCCGACGCCGAAGCGATCCAGAAGGACTGGAAGCAGTGGGCGGTCGAAGTGCTGTTCTAGCCAATCCGGCCGGATCTCCGCGGATGCCAGGATGCATCCGCGGGGAGGTTCGTGCCCGGGAATGCCCCGGAGGGAGCGCATTCCGCAGGCCTGACTTGTCGACAATCGTGGTAGAATCTGTCGACATCATTCAAATAAGTTGATGGGACCTGTCGCCCTGCCGTTCGGAATAGGAGTAAGCGCCCTTGTCGATCCACAAGACTGCTTCGGGGTCCCATGAAGCGCCCGGCGTCCACGGCCTCCCGGATCTCGTGGTGCCGGCGCTTCCCGCGTCGCTTGAGTTGCTTCGCGTCACGCTTTCCAGCATCGCGGACGCCGTGATCACCACGGATGCGCTCGGCCGGATCACCTTTCTCAATCCCGTGGCGCAGACGCTGACAGGGTGGTCGCAGGGGGAGGCCCAGACTCTGCCTGTAGAGAGCGTCTTCAGAATCGTCAACGAGAAGAACCGCAAGGGGACAGCGTGTCCCGTCGCTCGGGCGCTGAAGGAAGGCGTGCCCGTCGGCCTCACGAACCACACGCTTCTCATCGCCAAGGATGGAACCGAGAGGCACATCGACGACAGCGCGGCGCCGATCCGCGACGAAAGAGGAGTCCTTGCCGGCGCGGTGCTCGTATTCCGCGACATCGGCGAGCGCAGGAGACAGGAAGCGCGCGCGGATGCGGCGCTGACTTACGCGCAGGGCATTCTGGACACGCTCCGCCACGGGTTCGTGGTCCTGGACGGGAAGCTGCGCGTGAAGTCGGCGAACGCCGCTTTTTACCGGAAGTTCCAGGTCGCGGAGAAGGACACCGTCAATCGCCTCGTGTACGAGCTGGGCGGAGGCCACTGGAATATCCCGCGCCTCCGGACGCTGCTCGAGGAGATCATCCCGAGCAACCATTCGTTCGAAGACTTCGAGGTCGAGCACGACTTTCCGAAAATCGGGCACCGAACGCTGATGGTCAACGCGCGGCGCATCAAGAACGACGAGACCGACGAGCTGATCCTGATGGGAATGGAGGACGTGACCGATCGCCGAGCCGCCGAGCAGGCGCTTCGCGACTCGGAAATCCGCTTCCGCCGCCTTTTCCAGTTCGCCAAGGACGGCATCCTCATCCTGGATGCACGGTCGGGGAAGATTATCGACGCCAACGCGTTCATGTGCGGGCTCCTGGGTCAGGACCTGCCTGCCCTGGCGGGCAAGGAACTCTTCGAGATAGGGCTCTTCAAGGACGTCGCCGAAAACAAGGCGATGTTCGAGAAGCTGCGGAGCGAAGGCTACGTTCGCTACGACCATCTCCCGGTCCAGACACCCGCGGGGAGAAGCACTTCGGTCGAGTTCGTCAGCAACGTGTACTCCGAGGGCCACCGGCTTGTAGCCCAGTGCAACGTGCGCGACATCTCGGAGCGGACGCAACTGGAGGAGCAGGTCAGGATCCAGTCCGGGGCGCTGGCGGAGCAGAGTCGGCGCAAGGACGAGTTCCTGGCGATGCTGTCGCACGAGCTGCGCAACCCGCTGGCGCCGATTATCAGCGCGACGCACCTCCTGGCGCTTCAGGAGAATGGCCAGGAGAACCCCGTCCAGCGGCAGGCGCGAGAGGTCATCGAGCGGCAGGTCGCGCACCTCACGCGCATCGTGAGCGATCTCCTGGAAGTCTCGCGGGTCGTGAGCGGGCACATTCAGATCCGCCTGGAGACGGTGGACTTCTGCCAGGTTGTGAGGCACACGCTGGAATCGGCCCGACCTCTGGTCGCCAGGCGCAAGCAGCAGGTCGTCCTTAGACTGCCGAAAGATCCGGTGTGGGTCATGGCCGACTCGACCCGGCTTGAGCAGGTCGCCATGAACCTGCTCGACAACGCCATCAAGTACACGGATGTCGGCGGCCAGATCTGGCTCGAGCTCGAAAGCAACGAAGGCCGCGTCGGGCTGCGCGTCCGTGACTCCGGAATCGGGATCGCGGCGGAGGTTCTCCCCTGCGTGTTCGATCTCTTCATGCAGGCCGACCGTTCGCTCGACCGCGTGCAGGGCGGGTTGGGCCTGGGTCTGAACCTCGTGCAGCGGTTGACGAAACTGCAGGGGGGAACGGTCGAAGCGCACAGCGAGGGATTGGGCAAAGGAAGCGAGTTCATCGTCTGGCTGCCAGTCATTGCAGCCCCGGATGTTGCCCCGCCAGCGGCGACCCGCGCGGTTGCCGTGGGGGACAAGCTGAGGGTGCTGGTGGTCGACGACAACGTCGACGCCTGCAACATGCTCGCAATGCTCCTCGAGCTCGGCGGACGCACGGTGCAGAAGGCCTACTCGGGACCGGCGGCGCTCGAAGCGGCACTCGCGTGGCGGCCGGACGTGATCCTGCTGGACATCGGGCTGCCCGGGCTCAACGGCTATGAAATCGCCAGCCGCCTGCGCCTGGACCCGGCCATGAAGAACACGCGGCTGGTCGCCCTCACCGGATACGGCACGAGCGACGACGTTCTCCTGGCGCGTGAAGCTGGATTCGACGCTCACCTGCTGAAGCCGGTCGACCTTGCCGAAGTCGAGAAGTTCCTGACGGGGCCTGGAAAATGACAACTCCCTGCGTTCCCGCGCGGCGATTGGAATTGCACCGCGACGTGCCTGCAGCAGCGCCAGCGAGAGGAAGTGTCCCGTGTTGAACACCCTGGACCCACGTGCGGAAGCAGTTTCCCGGAAGGCCTGCCTGGATTTGCTCCGGTCGCGGCTGATGACCAGCCTCGCGCCGTCGCAGGCCCACTCGTTACGGGGCCTTCTCAACGGTGTCGTGCTGTCGGGAGAAGTGGTCCGGCTCTCGTCGACCGGGAAACGCGATGAGGAGTCCGCTGTCGCAGCCGGGGTGTCGCTTCAGTCCTCAACCTCGCGATTCCGCGAAGCGTTCGAGAACTTCCTCAAACATCTCGTGACCCCGGAGCTGGACGACGCCACCTGCGAGTCCGGCCGTGCGATGCGCGATGCCGCAGCCCTAGTCGGGCCGCTGGCGCAGAAACGGCACATCACGGTCGAGGCCTCCTCGTGCCCGCCGGGGTTCCCGATCAGCCTTCCTTCCGGGGCGATGGTCACCGTGCTGGCGTTTGCCGCGGTTGAGGTCATGAAGGATGTCGCCGACGGCGGGAGGATCGTGTTCGAGGCGACGACGACGACGTCGGCGGGGGCGCGGATTGTCGTGTCCGGAGGGCCATCGTTGGTCCACACCGCTCCTGTCGTGACTCTTCCCGTCGCGCTGGACGACGCCGTCGCCGCGTTCGGCGGCTCGAGGACTGCCGTCAAGGGGTCCGGCTTCTCCTTCTCCATTCCGGCATCGAACTCATGAAAAAACAAGCCGTCATGCCGCACGTCCTCCTGGTCGAAGACGAACCCGCGGAGCGCGACGCGCTGGCGCGGGTTGTGGGAGCGCAGGGCTTCACAGTCGCGGCCGCAGGCACGCTCGAGGAAGCGCGCCGGATGCTCAAGGCGGAATCGCCGGGGCTGATTCTCTCGGACCTGACGCTCCCCGACGGCTCGGGGCTGGAGCTGTTGGACGAAGTTCGCGAAAGCGACCCGACGGAGTTCATCCTCATCACAGGGAACGCTTCCGTTGAAACGGCGATCCAGGCGCTCCGGCGCGGGGCCACGGACTACGTCGTGAAGCCGATCGAGCCGGTCCATCTCCAGCGCATTCTCGCCGGCGCACTGCGGGCCCTCCGGCTGCGTGGCGAAATCGGGGATCTCCGCGGCAAGCTGCGCGAACTGGGACATTTCGGCCGTCTGGACGGGTCGTCGCCCGCCATGCAGAAGGTCTACGACTTCCTGACGCGCGTCGGCCCCACCGAGGTCTCCGTCCTCATTACGGGCGAAAGCGGCACGGGCAAGGAACTCACCGCCCAGACCCTTCACGACCTCAGCCCCCGCAGGGACGGCCCCATGCTCGCCATGAACTGCGGCGCCGTCCCCGCCAACATCATCGAGAGCGAGCTCTTCGGCCACGAACGCGGAAGCTTCACGGGCGCCCTGCAGAAACACGACGGGTATTTCTCCCGCGCCAACGGCGGGACCCTCTTCCTCGATGAGATCGCCGAAATGCAGTACGACTTGCAGGTCAAGCTGCTGCGCGTGCTGGAGACCGGGAGGCTGACCCGGATCGGGGGAGAGCGCGAAATCAGCGTCAACGTCCGGATCGTCGCCGCCACGAACCGCGACGTCCAGGCCGCCGTCGCCGGCGGAAAACTGCGCGAAGACCTGTATTACCGGCTGAAGGTCATGAGCGTCTGCCTGCCGCCGCTCCGGGATCGAGGCGACGACGTCATCGAGCTGGCAGAACTGTTCCTCAGGAAGGTGAACGAGAAGGATGGAACTGCGAAGCGCTTCGAGTCAGCGACGCTGGATCGGCTGAAAGCGTACGGGTGGCCGGGGAACGTGCGTGAGCTGAAGAACGTCGTGCAATCGGCCGCGATCATGGCGGACGACCGGATCCAGCCGCATCACCTTTCGCTCACCGAGACCGCGTGCGCTGCCGGGCCCGCCAAAGGCGATGAGGCGCCGGCGACCGGCACCGGAAATCTCGTCGTGGACATCGGGACGTCGACCGTCGACGAAACAGAAAGACGCCTGGTCCTCGCGACGCTTCAGGCCTGCGGCAACAACAAGACGCGCGCCGCGAAGCAACTCGGACTGAATTTGAAGACGCTTTACAACAGGATGAAGGCCTGGGAGAGCCACGCGAAGAAGGCGTAATCCGTCCCGGGTTGGTTCGGAAACTTCAATTCGTGTGTCGGAAGATTCTGGATGTCGAACCGTTCGCCGGAACCCATCGGTCGGGGAGAGCGCGGCACCAGGATTGCGATGTAAGCCATGAGGGACTCCCCCTCAAATCGCGGCCACCCAATGCCCTCCCGCCACTTCGAACACCCGTGGGTCTCAATAGTTGCGGCTACTTCCCGAACACCTTCTTGATCTGGCCCGCCTTCTGCTGGACTTTGCCGGCGAGGTTCTCGTCCTGGCCGTCGAGCGCCATGTTCGGATTGTTCGTAATCCGACCGACCGTGGACTTCAACTTCCCTTTCACTTCATGAAGCTTGCCTTTGATCTGGTCCTTCGTGCTGGATTTCATGGCGTTTCTCCCTTGATGAGTGCGTGTGCGGGCGTTGTAAGTCCGGTGTGCGTCGGCCGGAATGCTCCGGACTACGATTGCAAAGTGTGTGCCGCCAGACGACTGCCGAACGGCCCGCAGCGGGGGGGCGGGCCGGGCCGGAATCGGAAGCGGTTACCGGGCCCGGCAAGAAAGGTACAGGAAAGCGAGGCGAAGCCGGCCAGGTCCTGAAGTCCCGCGGTGGCCGCTCCAGCTCTCGTCAGAGCTGCAGTTCACCCAGGCGGAATTCCGCCACCAGGTCCCGCAGCCCCGCATCAGTTTCCGCGACAGCATGGGGCTGGCGACCCCCGCAGCGAAATTTCAGAAAAACCACGGGGACGCGGCGCCGGCCGTGTTCAAACACTCGAAAAGGAGATTTCCCATGCGCAAGATCGCCGTCGGGCTCGCCCTAGCTCTTCTCTGTGGAATCACAGGCCTCACCGAAGAACCCGAGGCTGAGGGTTCCCGCTGCGAGCTGAAGCTCGTCAACGGCTCGCTGATCAAGGGGACGTTCAAGGACCTGCAGTCGATCGAGCTCAAGACGAAGCACGGCAAATTGAAGTTCGCGATCAAGGACATCCGCAGCGTTGCGTGGGGGAACGTCAAAAAGGAAGAGCTCGACACCGTCAACGCGACGGACGGCGTTTTCAAAGGGTGGATTGAGGAACTCGCGCCGCTTGAGGTGGATACCGGCTTCGGCGTCCTCAAGATCCCGACGGCCGCCATCAAGACGCTTCGCATTTCGAAGCCGGGCAAGGGACTCGGAGCCGACTTCGAATCGGAGAGCCTCGACGAGTGGACGAAGATCGGGCCGACCACGTGGTCCGTCGTGAGCGGCAAGCTCCAGGGGCAGCCGTCGGGGAATTACGACAGCATCCAGTTCAACGAAGCGCTCGAGGGGACGTACACGATCGAGGTCGAGGTGACGGGCGCCAACAATGCCGGCATCCTCTGGAACGCGCAGGACGCCAACAACGCCAACGCGCTCTGGCTTTCGCCAGGCAACGTCCGCGTCTTCGGCGGCGGCACCTGGTACAACCAGCAGCTCGCGTCGTGGCCGACGAATTTCGCGTGGAACACGATGATCAAGGTCCGCATCGAGGTGGACGGGACCAAGGCCGAGATCTTCATCAACGACAACAAGGTCGGCAACATCACCACCGGCGGCTCCTCCGGAAAGGTCGGCTTCTTCTGCTTCAACCAGGTCGCGACCTTCGACAACTTCACGGTGACCCGGTAACCCCATGCGCTGCGACGACATCCGCCTGCAGCTTTCCGCGCTCGTCCGCGGCGACCTCGGCCCCGCCGAAGCAGCGCGGGCGCGCGAGCACGCCGCCGGGTGCGAAGCCTGCGGGCGGGCAATGAAGGAGCTGGAGGCCGTGGAAGCGGCGCTCGGGAACTGGCAGGCGGACCCGGGGCAGGTCGATGTGTGGCCAGCGGTTTCGGCCCGCCTCCCTCGAACGCGTTGGAGCCCGATGCGCCTTTCTCTCGCAGCCGCCGTGCTTCTGGCCGCCGTCGGCGTCGTGTTCCACGTCGCAGGGCCGCGGCCGAAGACTGATCCGGTTGCCGTTCCGCCGGGGCCGGAAGTGATGGCCGCCACGAATCCAGAGACCCGCGCCGTCGCGCGCCACGCAGAAATTGCCGGCCTCGCCGGGCGCCGCGCGGACATCTGCTACGCCTACATCGGCGAGTACGACGAAGCGCTGAACGCCGGCGACTACGCGCGCTTCTCCGACAAGGCCGCGGCTTCGGCGGCGGCGAAGCCCGAAGTCGAGGCCGCGGGATTGCTCGTGCCGCCCTCCTACGTCCCGCACGGATCTACGCTTCGACGCATCGAGCCCGCGATCGCGACCGCAGAGGCGGCCTGGTCAACGCCGTTCGGGGAAGTGACGGTGATGCAGGAGAAGGGCGGGAAGGCGAGAGAGGTGACCCAGACGGTGGTGGGCGGAGGGCGGGAAGTGAAGCTCACCCGGTTCGCGAGCGGAGACGTGCAGGTGACGGTGGTCGCGGAGGGGTTGCCGTGGCCGGAGGTGGATCGGATTGAGGAGGGATTCAGAAGGAAGTGACAAGTAACGACATACGCGGATAAAGGCGGATGTGGCGGAAACAGCCGCGGATACGGACAGACACTTGAAACGCGGGGGCGGGCCCTGGGCCTGACTTCCCCGCAAATTTTCCCGGGGGCCTTGAGGAGGAAGTCATGAGACGGATCCTGGCAGGACTGGCGGCGCTTTCGGCTCTCGCGGCCGCGATCGTCGCGACGACGCCGGCGCACGCGTGCTTCATCCACTCGCCGCTTCCGGTCGAGTTGATCGAAGACCACATCACGATCTCGATCACGGACAACATCGCGGTGAAGCAGTACACATGCACGTTCTTCAACCCGAACGCGCAGGCGGTCGTGGGCGGGACGTGCTACATGGAGTTCGAAGCGGACGCGCAGATCGACAAGCTGACCTTGAAGCTGGACGGCAAGGAAGTCGAAGCGGAAATGATCGACGCCGAGAAGGCGAAGAAAGTTTTCGCGGAAATCGCGGCGCGAGGCGGCAAGACGGCGCTTCTCGAGTTCTACGGCAAAGGCCTGATTCGCGCGGAGGTCCCGAACCTCCCGCCGCAGGGCAAGGTGACGGCCGTCCTGCGCTACACGCAGGTCATGAAGTCCGAGGACGGCGTCTTCCGGATGGGCTTCCTCAACACGAATCCCAAGGCGTGGCTCAAGCCGCTCAAGAAGGTGATCGTGGACGTCACGATGAAGTCGCAGAAGCCGATCAAGTCGATCTACTCGCCGACGCACAACGTCAGCGTCACGCGCGTGGACGACTTCAACGCGACGGTTCACTACGAGCAGGAGAACTACCTGCCGAAGACCCCGATGGCGCTCTACTGGCAGGTCGCCGAGGGCGAACTCGGCGTCTCGGCGCTCACGTACCGCGACGAGGACGAACGCGGCACGTTCATGATGATGGTCTCCCCGTCGATCGACCCGGCGAAAGTGCCGGTCATTCCGCAGGAAGTCATCTTCTGCATCGACTCCTCCGGCTCGATGATCGAGGAAGACCGCCTGGTCAACCTCCAGAAAGCCCTCACGTACTGCCTCAACCACCTCCGCCCCGAGGACCGCTTCAATATCGTGGACTTCGGCACGGAAGCGCGGGCCTTCAAGGAGGAGCTGCTGCCGGCGACGCCGGAGAACGTGAAAAAGGCGCTGACTCACGTCGAGAAGCTCAAGCCGCGCGGCCGGACGGCGATCGAGGAAGCGGTCAGCCTGGCGCTGGGAATGTTCACGGACACGAAGGACGCGCGGAACCTGATCTTCCTCACGGACGGCGTCCCGAACGAGGGCGAGACGGACACGGACAAGCTGGCGGACATCCTGACGAAGCGCAACACGAAGAAAGCCCGCATCTTCGCGTTCGGCGTCGGCAACGAGCTGAACACGCGATTGCTCGACATGCTCGCGACGGACAACGGCGGCAGCGCGGCGTACGTGATGCCGAAGGAAGACCTGACGACGCGCATCACGGACCTTTACGACCGCATCGCCAACCCGGTGCTGACCGACATCAAGGTCACGTTCCAGAACATGAAAGTCGAAGAGATCTACCCCCGCCGCATGCCGGACCTCTTCAAGGGCCAGCAGATCGTCCTGTTCGGCCGTTACATGGTTGAGGACGAGAAGTGGACGCCCGAGAAGGAAATCCTCGTGAGCGGGCGGCTGGCCGGAAAGGAAGTCTCTTTCCCGTACACGCTGAAGTTCCCCGCAGAATCGATCGCGAACGATTTCCTTCCCCGCGTCTGGGCCGGCCGCAAGGTCGGGCACCTGATGGCCGAGGCGAAGCGCAACGGCGGACCCAAGGAAGTGATCGACGAGATCGTGCGGCTGGCGAAGCAGTTCGGGATCGTGACGCCGTACACCAGCTTCCTGATCGCGGATGACTCACCGAAAGGCGACCTGGCGGCGATGAAGGCGCGCGCGGGGGAGGCCTTCCGCAAGGAACAGAAGGACGGGTTCGGAGCCCCGAGCGCTCCGTCGTCAGAATCCGCGCGGGACCTCTCCGAGAGCGCCGGCGGTTTCGGCGACTACGAGCGGGCCGGCAGGGTCACGGGCCAGTCCGAAGAGCAGGTGATGACGAAAATGCGCATCATCGGCTCCAAGAACTTCTACAACGAGGGCGGCGTCTGGACAGACAGCACGTTTGAGGCCGAGAAGCACAAGACCTTCATCGACCTGACGGTCGGCAGCGACGAGTACCTGAAGTTGATCGTGGCGAAGCCAGGCCTGGCGAAGTTCCTCTCGCTGGGGAACGTGGTCGTGGTCTACCAGGGCAAGGTCTACCGGATGAAAGAACCGGTCGGCAAATAGGCGAAGCATCCCAAGGGGCCCGGCTCTCACGGGCCGGGCCCCTGTTCCACTGGACCGGCATGTATATTTGAAGCTCCGTGCAACGCCTTCGCCCCGCACTTCTGCGCTGCTTCCACGCTCTCCCGGCCGTGCTCGCGGCGGGAACCGCCGTCTGCGCGCTTCTCCAGCTGACCGTGCGCGACCGCTGGCCGGTATTCTCGATGGTCGTCTACGCTTCGCCGCCGGTCGCGATGGCCGTCGTGCTGCTCGCGACTTCTTTCATCTGGGGACTCCGCAAAGCCTGGCGGCACACGATCGCGGCCGGCGGCGGCGCCCTGGTCGCGGCGGCGTGGTGGCTTGCTGCATCCATGGTGCTCGCGCCTCCGCCGGAGGGCCCGGCGCCCCGGGGACTCCTGCGTAGCCTCGGCTGGAACCTCGAACGGGGCGAAGAGGGCTGGGACGCCGTCCTCGCGGAGATCCGCGCTCACGACCCCGACCTCGCGTGGTTTGTCGAGGCTGCCGAAGAGCAGCCGCCGCCCGGGCCGAAGTGGCATGGCGAACTCGCGGGGTACGACAAGCGTGAAGCGGCCGGCGGGATGCTCTTCATCACGAAAGGGCGCATTCGGGAATTCCGCCAGGTGCTGAAGGGCGACAGTCGAATCGCGGAATTCCGGGTCACCTTGAGGGGGGCAGACCTCACCGTTCTCGTCGTGGATATCGACGGCACCTCGTACCGTCACCGGGGTCCGGTCTTCGAAGTCCTGGACGCGGCGATTGCGGAGGTGCCGCCGGGTCCGCTACTGGTGGGGGGTGACTTCAATACGCCACGTGACTCGTTCTTCTTTGACGAGTGGCGGGGGAGGCTGAAGCACTCCTTCGAAGCCGGGGGGCGAGGGATGGACGGAACATGGCCGACGCCGCTTCCCTTCCTGTCGATCGACCATTGTTGGGTAAATGATCGTATTCGGGTCCGGTCCTGCGTGCTTCCGATGACGTCGGCCTCGGATCATCGTCCGGTATTCGTGGAATTTGAGGTGGGGGAGTAGGCGCACAGCGGCGATGGATCGCGGCCGCATTAACGCCACAAACTGTTGTCCTGCAATGTTTTATGTCTTTGTGCCAACCGCTGCCAACAACCCCCTACTCAACCTCTTTCCATTGTTGTACTCTCCCGCCCCTCATGCGCCCCTCCTTCCGCTTCACCCACCTCGCCCTCATCGCCGGATTACTCCCCGGCTGCGGCTCCGACCCCGAAACGACCCACAAGGACGAGCTCCACCCAGGCAATTTCACGGACGTCCGCACCCTTTTCTGGGCTGATCCGACAGGCTCCGGCGCTGCGCTCGTCTCGGAACGCCGATGCGCCGATGGCGCCAGCCTCACACGAGAACACCTCCTCTTCAGGGACGCCGCCGACCCGGATGCCGCCGCCTTCTGGGCCGATATCGCTCTCGAAACGCTTCCCGACGGCCGCACTTCCCGCCTCCTCATCCTCGCCGGTCTCGGCCACGAACCCGCGGGCTCGCCCGCCTCGCTGTCTCTTGAACGCACTTCCTCCGGCCGCTGGAAGCGCCACCGCCCGGATGGATCTGCCGAGGACCTCCCGGCTTTCGACGGTTGCGATGACGTCGAAATCCAGGGAGACCATGTCACGCCCGGCGTCGCCGTCCGCCGCCTCGCCCTCAAGCCCGGCGAGCCGCAGGACGTGGACCGCGTCCTCGTCCGCCTCCCCGGCATGGACCTCGAACGCGTCAAGCGGCGCTTCAACCGCACGGACGAGACCGCGCTCGCATGGGAGGGCCTCGCCCCCGACGGCTCTTCGGCCTGGCGGATCGACGTCGCGACCGATTCCACCGGTGCCGTAACCTCCCTGACTGCCCCGGGCTTCCAGCATCGCGTCGTCCGCGACAAGACCATCCGCTGAACGATGCCTGAGTTCCGCGAGCAGACCCCGCGCGAGGCATGGGAGAGCGAGAAGCTCGCCGTGCTGTCGAAGAAAATCGACGAGTTGCAGCTTCGCATCGAGGGAACGCCGCTCGAAAGCGCGTTGAACAAGCTCGCGGAGGAGCTGGAGGCGAAGGGGCTGAAGTTCCGGCCGAAGACGTACCTGTCGGACGAGTGGGGGTGTCCCGAGGGCGTGCCGGTCATCGGCATTCCGTTCTACCTGGCGGACGAGCGGCTGAAGCGGCTCGAGGACGAATTCAGCGAGGACCTCGAGGACGACCGGCTGACGATGATGTACCTGCGGCACGAGGCGGGGCACGCGTTCAACTATGCGTACCGGCTGTACCAGTCGGAAGAGTGGCACACGGTGTTCGGCCCGTATTCGCGGCCGTACGTGGAGGACTACTCTTCGAATCCGTTTTCGAAGAAGTTCGTGAAGCACATCCCGGGCTGGTATGCGCAGAAGCATCCGGACGAGGATTTTGCGGAGACGTTTGCGGTCTGGCTGACGCCGGGGAGTGACTGGCGCGAGAAGTACAAGGGGCACGGCGCGTTGCCGAAGCTCGAGTACGTTGACCGGACGATGGCCTCGATCGGCCGGACGCCGCCCGCGGTGGACGTGGATGCGCCGCCGGACGAGGAGCTCGGCACGGTCACGGTGAAGGAGCACTACGAGCGGCGCGACGAGCACGAGTCGATCGCGGCGCAGATCGCAGGGTACGCCGACGGGGACCTGCGCGAGCTGTTCGGTCCCCCCACGGAAGCCAACGCGGCGGCGGGCTGGGCGGATGCGAAGCACCGCGCGATCGTGAAGCAGGTCGCCTACTGGACCGGCGCGCGCCAGCCGGTCGTGCTGTCGATGGCAAGGCATCTGATCGTGAGGCTGACGGAAATGAAGCTGTCGATGCCGGCCGGCGGCGAAGAAGAAGCGATTGTCAGGTTCACAGCGTTCGTGACGACGCTGGCGTCGAACTGGGTGCGGTCGGGAAAATTTATCGAGTTGTAGTGGATCGGCGCGACCGAGAACAGGCGAGCGGGCGAGCGGGCGAGCGGGCGAGCGGGCGAGCGGGCGAGCGGGCGAG
>JBBTCT010000023.1:0-1515 GCA_038060895.1 Planctomycetota bacterium | reverse complement strand
ACGTGGTCTGGGGGGCCGGCTGCGACATGGAGAGGACCCAGGATCCGTGTTTGAGCTGGTTCTTCTGGTGCAGTTCGGGGTCGTAGTTCGTGTGGGTCGCCCACATCTTCCAGAGGATCTTCAGCCACCTCTGACCGAGACACCGCAGGGCGCAGGCGTGCGTCATTCCTTTCTCTCGCTTGTTTTCGTAGTACACCTGGGCCCATGCGCACTTGGCGCGGCTGAGGTTCGCCAGGAAGTGAACGGCGCTGCGGAGGTTCTTGTTGCAGGCACGACGCAACTTCACCTTCCTGGCCTTGCCCGTGATGAAGCTCACGGGAGCCGTCCCCGCGTAGGCCTGCAGGCCCTCGGCGTCTCCGAAGCGCGCCCGGTCGTCTCCGATCTCGCTGAGGAGTCGCGGTGCGATCTTGCCGCCTGCTCCCGGCAGAGAACCGAAGAGGTCGTGGTCCGGGTGCTGCGCGAAGAGCTTCTCGATCCTCTCGCGGTAGTTATCGAGCTGACGCTGCAGCGTCCGGAGCATCTTCGCGAGGGTGGAGGCGAGGAGGCTCTTCGCCGCAATCGTCGGCGCGGTCCCGCAGAACTCGAGGGCACGGGCGAAGAGCGCCATGCGCTCTTCGTTGATCTCGGGACGGAAGAGCTTGTGGACATGGAGGAACTTCTGCCACTTCCGCTTGCCTGCGGAGACGAGCTCCTGCGGAGTGGGGAATGCCTCCACGAACGCCCACGCTGACTCCCGCGTCCACTGGTCGAAGGCCTCCAGAGCGGTCGGGTAGTACTCTCGCAGCGCGGCCTGGAGCTGGTTCACGAACGCCGTCCGCTGTTCGATGAGCGCGACCTCGTCGCGGCAGAGCTGGCGGAGTTCCTGCAGGAGGGGATCCTCGGGACGCAACGCCTTCCAGTTGTGGCCGTCGACCCGAAGGGCATCCGCCAGACTCCACGCATCGAGCTCGTCGCTCTTCACGCCCGACGGCGCCTTGCGCTCTCTGTAGCGCTGGGCGCTCTTCGGGTTCACGGGGTAGACGATGAGGCCGGCTGCGAGGAGCCGCTCGACGGCAGCCCCATGGCAGGTCTCGATCGCGATCGCCACCACGGGGAACGACTTGACCTCCTGGAAGAACTCGGTCCACCCCGCAGCGGTGTTCTCGAATCGGAATCTGGCGACGACCGCGCCCGCCTTGTCCACGACGACCACGTCGTGATGCTCGGACGCCCAATCGAAGCCGATCAAGTGCGTGATGTCTGACCAGGGCTTCATGAATTCTCCTTTCGAAGCGCAAACGGCGCACAACGCCATGGGCCTGGTTGGAGTCGACCTGATACGAGAGCCTTCGTGAGGCGACGTTCTCTCAGACTTTGACCCAGGCGCCGACGGCGGGTCCGGTGATCTTCAAGAAGTCCTCGCAGGACGAGGCGTGTTGGACCGTGACTTCGCCGTGGCGTTGAACTCGAGAGCTTCAGACGGAGCGTATCCGCGGGCAGAGTTTTCCACAATCCCCCCCGCCCCCCCTGCTGAGT
>JBBTCT010000022.1:409076-462055 GCA_038060895.1 Planctomycetota bacterium | reverse complement strand
AGTTCACGTTGTCCGTCAGGTCCTTCCACACGCCGGCCACGCCCCGCACCTGCGCCTGGCCGCCCAGCTTGCCGTCCGTGCCGACTTCGCGCGCCACGCGCGTCACTTCGCCCGCGAACGCGTTCAACTGGTCCACCAGCGTGTTGATCGTGTCCTTCAACTGCAGGATTTCCCCTTCGCCCTTCACCGTGATCTTGCGCGACAGATCGCCCTTCGCCACCGCCGTCGTCACGTCCGCGATGTTGCGCACCTGGCTGGTCAGGTTGCCGGCCATGAAGTTCACGTTGTCCGTCAGGTCCTTCCACACCCCGGCCACGCCCTTCACCTGCGCCTGGCCGCCCAGCTTCCCTTCCGTCCCGACTTCGCGCGCCACGCGCGTCACTTCGCCCGCGAACCCGTTCAGCTGGTCCACCATCGTGTTGATCGTGTTCTTCAGCTGGAGAATCTCTCCCTTCACCTCCACCGTGATCTTCTTCGACAGGTCGCCCTTCGCCACCGCCGTCGTCACGTCCGCGATGTTTCTCACCTGGGACGTCAGATTCCCGGCCATCGAGTTCACGTTGTCCGTCAGGTCCTTCCACACCCCGGCCACGCCTTCCACCTGCGCCTGCCCGCCCAGCTTTCCCTCCGTCCCTACTTCGCGCGCCACCCGGGTTACTTCGGAAGCGAACGACCCGAGCTGCGACACCATCGTGTTCACCGTGCGCGCCATCTGCAGGAACGATCCCCGGACCGGCTTGCCCTCGATCTGCGTCGGCATCTTCTGCGACAGGTTGCCGTTCGCGACCGACCCGATCACGCGCGCCACCTCGTTCGTCGGCCGCACAAGGTCGCCAATCAGCGAGTTCGCCGCGTTCACGGTCTTCAGCCAGGAGCCGGAAGCGCCCCGGAGGGCTGCGCGCTCCGAGAGCTTCCCTTCCTTGCCGACCACGCGACTCACCCGCTGGAACTCCTCCGCCATCTTCTCGTTCTGCCGGATGATCGCGTTGAGCGTCCGCGCGATCTCGCGCCCCGGCCCGCCCCGGGGGACGCGGCAGCGCGTTGCAAAATTGCCTCTTCGGACGGACCGGAGGGTCGAGAGGAGATCCGGTGCGTTGATGGGATCCCCAACCACATTGGCCTGGCTCACGGGGAACTCCTTTGGGAGTACGGGAAGGCGAACGGGCGGGCAATGCCGAAGCCGGGGGTCGATTGCGGGGCTCGCGGGCAGGAGGCCGGAAGTGCGGTTCCACGGTGAAATGGAGGCACGACTCGATCGGCTGCCGACGGGTGTCGGTCGGGCAATGGGGCGCCGCCAGAAGGGGCGCCGGGGTTCCCGGGTTCGCAGGGAGTATAACCGAGGCATCGGGGGAGTGGCGGGTGAGGCAGGTAAGAAATTCCGGTGGATGGACAAAACAAACCGGGGGACGCCGTGCGCGGTGACCCGCGTCCCGGCTCCCCCCGATTTCGAAAGAGGGCCTCCTGGGCTCACTCCTTCACCGTCACCTCAAACGATTCGGTCGCAGCGAGGCCGTCCGGTCCTTCCGCGGTCACCTTCACGACCTGGCCGGACACGAGGCCCGCGTCATTGGCCGCGAACAGCGTGTAGTTCACGAGGAACTCGTCATCCTTCACCTTCTTGTCGGTCTCGATGACCTTGACTCCCTTCGGCAGATTGTCGAAGCGGACCGACACGTCGGAGTCGATGTTTTCGCGGACGATCGTGATCGCGACCTTGTTCGTGTCGCCACGCTTGACCGTCTGGTTCACCGGCTTGAGAAGCGTGATCTTTTTTCCGCTCGAACCGGAAGCGGACGTCGAGCTGCAGCCGAGGAACGCGCCAAGGAGGGCTGCGGCGAGTCCGGCCTGGGACAGGAAGCGCTTCATGTTGGATCTCCGTTGGAATACTGAAAAGCGGGCCGGGCGGAATGCCCGGCCCGGGAATGGGGCTAGTTCTTGTCCTTCACCGTGATCTGGAAGCTCTCCGTGGCCGTCATGCCGCCCGGTCCTTCAACCGTCACTTTCGCGACATGATTGGTGACCAGGTCGGCATCCGGGCCCGAGTGAATCGTGTATGTGCCGATGTTCTTGTCCGCATCGATCTTCTTGTCCTCGACGACCGAGGTGCCCTTCGGCAGGTTCGAGAATTTCACCGCGACCGAATCCTCAAAATTCGAGCGCGTGACCGTGATGGCGATCTGGTTCGTCTCGCCGCGCTTCAGGGTCTGGCTCGCCGGCGCCAGAAGCGTCAGCTTCTTTCCGCCCGCGCCTTCAACGGACGTCTTTTCACACCCGAGGGTGGACACGAGCACGGCGAGTGCGGCGACAAAGCGTGTGGCGTACTTCATGGTGATTTCCTTTCTTTTCGAGGGAGGGAATCAGGACTTGTATGAGGAGCGCCAGGAAGCCTGGTTGTGAAATCCGGGAAGGCCGTCAGCGGCGCGAATCAGCGAAAGCAAGGAGCGTGCCGTCGCGATCATGGGGGTCGGACCGGATCTGCCGGGCAAAAGCTCCCGACTGCCGGGCATTTTTGCCGATGTTCCTCCAGCTGGAAGTTGTCCGCACGCCGAAGGGTGGTCATTGCTCACGTTTTCAGAACGAAACCCCGATCCCTGCGAAGAACCCCTGAAGGCGGGCTTCCAGATCCACGTCTTCGTCGGAGTCGTAGCGGCCCTTCAGCAGCACGATGCGGTAACCTCCCGCCAGGTAGACGAAGTGGTGGAGGTAAACGCGCGCTTCGATCGAGGCGTCGATGAACTTCCCATGGAGCCTGGGGTACGAGGCAGGCAGGTACATGCCTGCGACCTCTGCGTCGATGCGGAAGACGTTCAGGAAGCCGAGGCTGGCGCATGCGGACACAACCGGTATCCCGGCGCGCTCGTCCACGCTCTCCTCCCGCCCCGTCCCGCGGTCGCGGAGGCTGCCTTCGAACCCGAGGAATCGTCCGCCGACGCCGGCGCCGAGCTCGAAGCCGACCTTGTCCGCGCTTCCCGCGTCGATGATCAGGAAGTTCGCGTCCAGCGCGCCGACGCGAATCGTGGCCTCGGCCTCGACATCCCTGCCGGTCACGAACGTGAATCCGAGGAACGTGATGCTGCTCTCGACGCGACGCACGTCCTCGAAATGCGCCTGGAACCAGGAGCCGCGGACCTGGACGCGCCAGAGGCGCAGCCGGGCGACTCCCTCGATGAGCGGCTGTTCGGGTTGATCCAGGTTGAGGTCCCCGTGGAAGTCGGCCGTCGTGCCGTCCGCGTTCTCTGAGTCCACGCTGAGGTCGCCCGACAACGTCCCGAACCAGTAGCGTCCCTCGACGTCGATGACGAAGTCGTCGATGGCTTTTCCGTCGAGGTCGAGGAGTCCTCCCGCGGTGCAGGAGGAGATCGAGGACCCGAGAAGCAAGAGCACGGCGAGCGTAGTCCGATTCACGAGTGATCTCCTCGGCAGGAATCAGCCTTGCGTGAAAGCTCAGCACTTCCGGCGAAGCAAACCCCGTGCCTCAGCAATAAAAACATCGGTAGCTCCTGCGAAGAAGGGCTTCAGCACCCGAGCAGGATCGGCCCCTTCCCGAATCTCCTGCGCAGCGCGTTAATGCGGCCCTGGACCGCCGGACGCTCCAGGATCATGCGCTGCATGCGTCTCTTGGACGGGAAATCCGTGATCGAGAACCCGATCAGGAAGAGGAGAGTTCCCGGGAACGGGACGCCGGGAATCGCGAGTATGAGGCCGAGGGCCAGCAGGAGGAGCCCGCCGACGTTCCGGGCCCAGTAGATGAAGTTTCCCCGCAAACCGACCCGCGGCGTGGGCGGGCGGCGCTTCAGCGAGAAATAATCCGCCGGCATGTACACGAGGAAGAGCGCGCAGACGGCGAAGCTGGCCAGCACGGCGAGAGCTGCCATCAACAGGAGAGAGGCCAGGCTCTCACCGGATACGCCGACATACGCCGCCAGCGAGTTGAACATCTGCTTCATGGCTATTCCTCACCCTGTGAGTTCTCCGGCGAACCGCCCGTCGACCGGGCGCCCTCCTCTGAATAGGGCCAATGGAGGTCGCCCGGCGACGGCGTCGAGGCTACGTACGGCGATAGAGCCAGACGGCGAGCATCCCGGCCGCCGCCGCGCCGGCCATCGCCTTCCAGGGGGACTTCTTGACGATGCGCGTGGCGCGCTCGCCGGTCTCACGGGCCATCGACACCGTGTTGTCCCTGATGGAAGAAAGAGCACTCCCCGCGCCTTCCTTGAGGGATTCGAACTTCGCGGAAACCGCTTCCTTCACGATTTCACGGATGTCCGCGAGGTCAACGACGATGTCGTGTCCCTTCTGGCGCAACTGGCTTCCGTAGTGGTTCTTCATGGTCCTTCTCCTTTTCAACGTCGAGTCACCTTCGAAATGTCGCGGTCACCAGGCGACCACGACTTCGCGCAGCCTCGAGCCGTCGCGATGCCGGCATCTTTCGATTGCAACGAACGTGCCGCTGCAGCGGGAACCGGCAGCCGGCGTGAAGTCCCGGCGCGCCGGCGGTAGCGCGTACCTGAAACGGCATCAATGACCGGATGGGGCCGGCGAATTCCGGCGCCTTCGAGCCGAGGGTGCGGCGCAAACGGGCACTTGCTTTGCTTCCTGCGCTCCAGGTCGTTGTTGTTTCCGCACCGTCCCTGAACGGCGGCGCAGGAAGAATTCCACGTCTCCCCCGGTGAAGATCGCAATCAACCAGGGGAGACCAACAAAGGAGGCTCCCATGCTGTACTGGTCCCTGGTTTTCTTCATCGTCGCCATCGTGGCGGCCATCTTCGGTTTCGGTGGCATCGCCGCCGGCGCCGAGGAGTCGCGAAGGTCCTGTTCTTCTTCTTCGTGGTCGTCTTCCTCGCGTCGCTTCTCTGGGGCTTCTTCAACGGCCCCCGATCCCGTCCCCCGGTTTCCTAGGTGGCGGGCGCAGGCGCGCCCGTCCGCAGTTCATTGCGTTCCCTTACATGAAAGGAGCAGGGCCATGGCCAAGAAGTCACGCGGAGGAAGAATGACGGCAGCCAAGCGTCGGGCCTCGAAGAGTCCCGGCGGCAAGGGCAAGGTCCGGAGTCGCCCGGCGGGCAAGAGAATCATGTCGACCTAGATTCCCACCCTCCCTCGCCGCGCATCCCGCGGCGAGGGTGTTTTGGACGCGTGACCTCACTTCGGGAGGGTCGGCAGCACCATGCCGGAAATCAAGGCGCCGGGAGACCCGGGCCTGCATCCGACGGAGTTCCTCGCGCTCACCGAGCCTTCAAGGCTGCGGGGACAGGCTGCGCGTTCCGTGAGCCCGGAGCCGACCAGGGCGCAGCCCAGCGGGATCCTCGCCGCCGCGGTTGCGATCGCTCGCGAAATGTCGACCGGCAGACTGTTCGCTGTCCGCTGGAACGTCTTCGTTCTGGGGTCGCTCCTCCTCTCCGCCGTCATTTACGCCGCGTGGTCCGTCATCGACGGCCGCTGGTGGCTGATGGGCGCCCCTATCGAAATGCTGTCCTTCTACGCGGCGCGCGTCGGCGCATCCTGCCTCGCCATCCTCCTCTTCGGCCTCCTCATGGTCGGGCGCGCCCTGCGCACCGCTTCAGGAATGGAAGCACGCTTCCTTGCGGTCATGTCCAGCGCGAACGAAGCGGTCGTCTGCCTGGACGGAGAAGGCGTCATCACGGAGTGGAACCGGGGCGCGGAAGCGATCTTCGGCCGGGATGCGGCCTCTCTCGTCGGGAAGTCGTTCGACACGCCCTTCACCGGTCCCGACCACGCCCGCGCCATCGCTGCCGTCAGGCACTGCGTGGCCACGTGCGAGTCCGGCGATTCGCCCCACACGGTTGATCTGACGGGGGTTCGCAGCGACGGCACGCACTTCCCGGTTCACCTGTCGCTGGCTGCAGCCCCGGGCAACGGGCATATGGCCGTAGCGGCAATCCTTCACGATTTCACGGAGCGGAGACGGACGGAGGAGAAGCTTCACCTGTCCGACGAACTGCTCCGGCAGATCCCGGAGGCCGTGATCCTCATGAATCTCGACGGCAAGATCATCCGCTGGCTTGGCCGCGCGGAGAAAATATTCGGCTGGACCACGGAGGAAGTCGCCGGGCGACCCATCGAGATGCTCGGCAGGCATCAGCCAGGCGACCCGACCGTGTCGTCACAGGCTCTCTGGAAGCGCGTCCATGAAACAGGCTCCTGGACGTCTGAGCTCCTGTGCCGGCGAAAGAACGGCGCCCCGGCGAACATCGAGATGACCTGCAGCACGGTTGTCGAGTCGAGGGGCCGGCCGCTCTGCCTGATTGCGGTGGCCCGCGATGTGACCGACCGAAAGACCATCCAGGAAGAGCTCGACCGCTTTTTCGCGCTCTCCGTGGACATGTTCTGCATCTGCGGCCTGGATGGGGTGATCCGGCATCTCAACCCCGCCTTCGAACAGGTCACGGGCTGGACTGCGGCGGAGTTGAAGTCGAAGCCCTTCACGGAGTTCGTACACGCGGACGACCGCGCCGCCGCAGAAATCGAGTTCGAGAGGCTGAAGGAGGGACGGGACACGGTCCTCTTCGAACTCCGCCTCATGTGCCGCGACGGTTCGTACCGCTGGACGTCGTGGAACGTCGCCTCCCTGCTCTCCCAGGGCGTCCTCTACGCCGTGGGCCGCGACGTCACCGTCAAGAAGCAGGCCGCGGAGGCCCTCCGCCAGAGCGAAGAGCGCTTCCGCCTTTTCATTTCGAGTGTCACCGACTACGCGATCTTCGCGCTCGACCCCGAGGGGCGCGTGGTGAACTGGAACGCCGGGGCCGCGGGAATCACCGGCTGGCGGAGCCAGGAGATCCTCGGGCAGCACTTCTCGGTGTTCTTCATCCCTGAGGACGTGAAGGACGGGAAGCCCGCGCGCGAGCTGGAAATCGCCGCTGCCGACGGGCGATACACCGAGGAAGGCTGGCGCCGGCGCAAGGACGGGTCGCGCTACTGGTCCAGCGTCGTGCTCTCGGCCCTGCGCGACGAGGGCGGGAAACTCCGGGGCTTCACGAAGGTTGCCCGTGACATCACCGAACGCAAGCTCGCCGATGAAGCGCTTCTGGAAGCCCGCGCGAGCCTCGAGCAGCGCGTAGCCGAAAGGACCGCCCAGTTGACCGCCGCGAACGAAGGGCTCCGGCTGGAAGTAGAGGAGCGCCGGAGGGTCGAGGCCGAAGTCGCGCATACGGCCGCCGAGCTGGGACGCTCCAACCACGACCTGGAGGAATTCGCGTACGTGGCGTCGCACGATCTCCAGGAACCGCTGCGCGTCGTCGGCAACTTCGCAAAGCTGTTGTCGGAGCGCTACCGTGGACGCCTGGACGCCAACGCGGACGACTTTCTGGGATTCATGACGGACGGTGTGGCGCGCATGCGCCAGCTCATTTCGGACCTGGTGGACTACTCCCGTGCCGGGACCGGGGAAGTGCCGCGCGAGCCGGTCGATTGCGAAGTCGCGCTGCGCCAGGCCGTCTCGAACCTGCGCATGCTGATCGTTGAGTCCGGCGCGGAAGTCACGCACGGTGTCCTTCCCAGGCTCAGGGCCGATTTCACCCAGCTCGTCCAGGTCTTCCAGAACCTCATCGGGAATGCGATCAAGTATCGCGGCCCGGAGGCGCCCCGCATCGAGGTGCAGGCGAACCGGGCCGGGCCCCACTGGGAGTTTTCCGTCGCGGACAACGGTGTGGGCGTCTCCGAACAGACTGCGGCACACATCTTCTCGATCTTCGAACGCCTCCCCGGCGGCGGCACCACGCCGGGCGCGGGTGTCGGACTTGCGCTATGCAAACGCATTGTCGAGCGCCACGGGGGCACCATCCGGGTTGACCCGGCGAAGGAGAAAGGCTCAACCTTCCGGTTCACTCTTCCGGCCGTCGAAATGACGGAAGACGAGGCCCGATGAACATCCAGAAACTGCGCCTGCTCCTGGTCGAGGACAATCCCGCGGACGCGCGCTTCGTGAGGGAGATTCTGTCGGACGTCCATGCGACGCGGACGATGGTGGTAGCCACGGACATTGCGTGGGCTGCGAGCCTGGAGGCAGGGATGGAAGCGCTCGCCCGCGGCGCGACGGACGTCGTGTTCCTCGACCTCTGGCTCCCGGACGCGCAAGGGATGGAAGGAGTGAAAAGGATGCGCGCCCAGTATCCCGACCTCCCGCTCGTGGTGTTGACGAGCCAGACGGACGAGTCGGTCGGGCTGCGCGCGCTTCAGGAAGGCGCCCAGGAGTTCCTGACCAAAGACGAAGTAGAGAAGGCAACCCTGGTGCGGGCCGCGCTCTACGCGATCGAGCGCTCGCGCATGCAGGCTGAGTCCCGGGACGTCTCGCTCACCGACGAACTGACGGGGCTCTTCAACCGCCGCGGATTCGTCCAGATGGCCGAGCAGCAGATGCGCCTCATCCGCCGCTCCGGCCGGCCCTGCTCCGTGGTATTTGCGGACATGGACGGCTTGAAGCGCATCAACGACGGGTTCGGGCATGCGGAGGGCGACAGGGCGATTGTTGCGGCCGCGGGCGCGCTGCGGAGCGCGTTCCGCGAATCCGACCTCCTCGCGCGAATCGGGGGAGATGAGTTCACGGTGCTTGCGACCGGCCCCGGGGCGGAGGACGCGATCACGCTGACCCGGCGTGTGCGGGATGCGGTCGACGCGAACAATGAGGCGGCGCACCGCCCCTGGAATCTCTCCCTCAGCATCGGGATCGTCCGCTGCGACCTCACCCGCACCCAGACGATCGCGGACCTGATGCAGGAAGCCGATCGCCGCATGTACGAGGACAAGGCCGGGCGCCGGAGGGAGTGAGCGGAGGCCATGGCGTTCGGGGAGCCGCTCGCAGGATCCCCGGCCAATTCGACCGGTGAGGCCCGCAACTATTCCCGTCGCGCGTACTTATTGCGGGCCCCCTGCTTCCCCGCCGGGCAGACAGGTCGGGCACAGGCGTTGCAAAGGGAAGAGTGTCCCCGGCCACGACGCTGGGAAATGCGAGTTTCCTGTCAGTCTCGCGACGAGGCCGGGGACTCCCACACGCACTCGGACCTAAGTCCGGCGCAACCCATTCGAAACAAGGAGAGACCCATGAAAAGCGGAGCCATGGCCAGGACCACGCCCTGCACTGTGATCAGCGGACTCTTCGACACGCGCGAATCCGGAGAGCGTGCCTACGAGGCCCTGCTTGCCCGCGGATACCTGAAATCCGAGATCTCGGTTCTTCTCTCGAACGAGACCCGCAAGCGGCTATTCGGAATCGTGAAGGAGCCCGTGGACAACAAGCTGCTCGAAGGCGCCGCGGTCGGCGGCACGATCGGCGGAGCGGCCGGCGCCCTGGGCGCGGCCCTGATCTCCGTCGGGACGGCGCTCGTCATCCCGGGCGCGGCCTTCGCCTTCCTCGGTCCGATCACGGCGGCCCTAGCCGGCGCCGGCGCAGGCGGAGCGGTCGGGACGCTTGTCGGTGCTCTCGTCGGCGCGGACATCCCTGAGAAGCACATCAAGGTGGTTTCCACGCGAGTCCATGCCGGCGACATCCTGGTGTCGGTCAGGCCGAAGTCCGAAGCGGACGGCGAATCGATCGTCAAGGAGTGGCGCAGATACGCGCACAAGATCCTGTGAGGATCCCATGCGGGTCGTGAAGTAACGGATTCGGGGAGGGCACGTCTTATCGAGGAATCGGCCATGCATGATTACCGCTTCTTCGCTGCCCTCCCTGGATTTACCATCACTGTTGAACCCGGGCCACCAGTCGGGGCGCTTCCCTTTCGGGGGACGCCCGAATGAAGCCCATGCCGACGTCGCAGACCATTCCGCGCGAATTTTCGGCACCACGGCAAATGCCGCGGATGTCCGCGTTCGTGCCCGCGCGCAGGTCGCTGGCCATCGACCGCGGGTTCGTCGCAGCCGCGGCGGTGCTGTTCCTGGCCGCCGGCGCGGCCGGCCTGGGCGTGCCGGGAGTGCGGGGGCTTGAAGGGCCCGCGCGAAGCGAATTCCGCCGTGGCCTCGCGCTGGCCTTCGTCGCGGGGGCGATCGCGGCTGCAGCGTCGCACGCCGTCTTCGCCCGCTGGGTGCGGCGCGCACACATCTGGCGAGCGAGCTATCACGCGATCCTTGGGACGAGCACGGACGCCGTCGTGGGCTGCGACGCGCGGGGGATCATCAAGTCCTTCAACCCGTCGGCTGAAAAGATGTTCGGCTGGAAAGCCGCGCAGATGATCGGGCAGCCGCTGACCCGGCTGATGCCGAAACGTCATCGAGCCGCGTTCCTCGAACGCCTTTCGTTCCTGCGGGCGTCGGGCGAGTCACGACTCGTCGGCGAGTCCCGGGTCTTCGAGGCGCTGACGTCCAGCGGGAGAGAGATCACGGTCGAAGTGGCGCTGACGGGATGGGACGGGGAGGACGGGCCCGAGTTCGCAGGAGTGTTGAGAGATGCCGGGCAGTGGGCGCGGATCGATGCGCAGCTGCGCCTCTCGGACCAGCTGCTGCTGCAGCTTCCTGAGTCCATCGTCCTGACCGACCTGGGCGGCCGCATCGTCCGGTGGATGGGACGCGCTTCACAGGTCTTCGGCTACACCGCAGCGCAGGTTGTCGGGACGCCGATCGATCGGCTGCTGGAGCCGTCGTACCGGGCCGCCCTGACGCCGGCGGAAGTCGCGAAGATGCGCAAGGGGGACTACCCCTCGGAAGTCCCTTGCGTGCGGCGGGACGGGACACCGCTTCACGCCGCGACAAGCTCATCCGTGGTCCTCGACAGCGATGGGAGACCCGCCTACATCATCCACATCCTGCGCGACGTGAGCGAACGTCGGCGAGCCGAGGAGTTGCTCGGCCACTCCGAACAGAAGTACCGGCAGCTCGTCGAGAGCGCCGACGAGCTCATCGTGACGATCTCGCCGGACGGGCAGATTGCGACCCTCAACCCTGCCTTCGAGCGCACGCTGGGGTGGAAGACAAAGGACTGGCTGGGGAAGCACTACTCGGCGCTCGTTCATCCCGAAGACCTCGCGAAGGCCGAGCAGTCGACGGCAATGGCGCTTCGCGGCAAAACTCCTTCCCCGGCCGTCGTCCGGGCCCGCACGAAGGGGGGGCACTGGCGATATCTCGAATCGATCGGCCGGCCGCTGGTGATCGGCGGAAGGATCGCCGGCGTCCTGGTCATCGCGCGGGACGTGACGGAACGATGGCTTGCGGAAGCGGCGCGCGCCGCCGCGCAGGTGCAGCTGGAACAGAAGGTGGAGGAACGAACGCGCGAGCTGCGGGAGGCGAACGAGCGGCTCAGCCGGGAGGCCGCGGAACGGCAGCGGGTCGCGTCGGAGCTCGCGACTCAACGCCTCCAGCTCGAGCGCTCGAACGAGGACCTCGAGCGCTTTGCCTACGTCGCTTCACATGACCTCCAGGAGCCGCTCCGGATGGTGACGAGCTACGTGCAGCTCCTCAACGAGAAGTTCGGCCCCCGGCTTCCGCCGGACGCGCACGAGTTCATGGGGCACGCCATCGACGGCACCCGGCGGATGCGGACGCTGATCGTGAGCCTCCTGGAATTCTCGAGGCGTGCCTGCAGGGAGCAGAATCTCCGCCCCGTCCTCGCGGCCGACGCGCTCCGCGAGGCCCTTCTCAACCTGAAGCCGCTGATCGTGGAAACCGGCGCCCTCGTGGCGCAGGGCGAACTGCCGGAAGTCACGGCCGATGCGACCCAGCTGACGGAAGTCTTCCAGAACCTCATCGTCAACGCCCTCAAGTACCGCAGCGAAGCGCCGCCGCGAGTGCGGATCGAAGCTCGCAAGGAGGGCGCTTCGTGGGAGTTTTTCGTTTCGGACAACGGGATCGGCATCGAGTCGCGCTTCCAGGAGCGAATCTTCCTGCCCTTCCGCCGTGGCCCGGGGTCGGAGATCTGCGAAGGATCGGGCATCGGGCTGGCAATCTGCAAACGGATCGTGGAGAGGCACGGGGGACGCATCGGGGTCCGGTCGGAGCCCGGGAAGGGCTCGACCTTTTACTTCAGCCTGCCGGTTGCGCCCGCAGGGGGCGCGTCCAGGCTGGCTAAGGAGGCTTAGATGATCGCGACTCAGAAGGAAGCGGCGGATGTGCTGCTGGTCGAGGACAGCCCGGCGGAGGCGAGGCTGCTGGCGGAAGCGATTGCGGGGTGTGAGCCGCCGATCCGGCAGGTCCTCGCGATGAACGGCGAGGACGCGCTGGACTACCTGAGGCGCAAAGGGACCTATGCGGCAACGAAGCGGCCGCGGCTGATCCTGCTCGACCTGAATCTGCCGAGAAAGGACGGCCGCGAGGTGCTGGAGGACATCAAGGAGGACCCTGAGCTGAAGCACATCCCGGTCGTGGTGCTGACGACGTCGGCGGCGGAGAGCGACGTGCGACGTTCCTACCGGAGCCACGCGAACTGCTTCATCACGAAACCGGCGGAACTGCCCGAGTACCGCGCCGTCGTACGTTCCCTCGTGGACTTCTGGCTACGGATTGCCCGGCTACCCGCGGAGTGATCGCCATGGTCGATGCCCCCCTGGACATCCTGCTCGTCGAGGACAATGCCGCGGACGCCGATTCGATCCGGCGCCATCTGTCGGGTGGCGCGTGCGCCGGGATGAGCCTGCGCATCTGCAAGACCCTGGAAGAGGGGGTGCTCCGGGCGAAATCGGCCTCGCCGGACGTGGTGTTACTGGACCTCAATCTCCCCGATTCCGATGGGCTCGAGACCGTCCGGACCATGAGCGCGGGCTGCCCCGACGTCCCGATCGTCGTGCTCACAGGCCTCAACGATGACGCGACCGGTCTGGCCGCCGTCAACGCGGGCGCCGAGGACTTCCTCATCAAGGGTGAGGTCGACGCGGTGCGCCTTGCCAAAGTCCTGCGCTATTCCGTCGAGCGGCACAGGACTCTCTCCGCCCTCCGCGGCCTTTCGACGCGCGACGAACTGACGGGCCTCCACAACCGGAGAGGGTTCCTCGCGCTCGCCGCCCGCCACTTTTCCGGATTGCGCCCGCCGTCGACGTCCTGCGCCCTTTTCTTCATCGACGTCGACGGCCTCAAGCTCATCAACGACAGCCACGGGCACGCCGCCGGCGACGCCGCGATCGCCGGCGCCGCGGCCGTCCTCCTGAAGGCCTTCCGCCCTTCGGACCTCGTCGGTCGTCTCGGCGGCGACGAGTTCGCGGCGCTTCGGCTCGAGCCGGGCCTGGGTCCGCCGGAGACGGTGGTCGCGCGGATCCGCGAAGAAACGGCGGCGTTCAACGCGGGCGCCCCCCGTCCCTGGAGACTGTCGCTGAGCGTCGGGTTTTCGCGGCTGTCGAACGAGGCCACGACGCTGGAGGACATGCTGACGGAAGCAGACAAGCGCATGTACGAGGCCAAAGAGATGAAACGCACGTCCTGACACCCCGAACCGGAGGCGAGCCATGAAACCCTTCATCCTGCTGGCTGAATTCAACCCGTACCGGCTGCATGCGTGGCGAAGTGCGGCGGAGATGGAGGGGTTCGAGGTCGTGGCGACGCGCGACGGGGACGAAGCCGTGCGCCAGCTGGAAACGCGGGAAGCGCCGGCGCTGGTGATCGCCGGGCTGTCCTTGCCTCGCGCCGACGGATTCGAGGTCCTGCGCGCACTGAGAAAACGGTTTGGCCCGGACGAGGTTCCCGCGCTGGCCTGCAGCCCCTTCCGCCGGCTCTGCCTGGGGGCCTCGGCGCTGCGCGACTCCCTCGGCCTCGCGGACGTGCTCGACGCGCGCCTGGATCCTGAAGAGACCGCCGCCGCGATCCGGCGTGCCGTCTCACGGACGGCGCCGGCCCATCATCCCGAGGACCCGTCCCGACGCAGCTCGAGCGAGCGCCGGCGCGAGACGACGCGCATGAACCGGATCGAGCGCCTCGGCGTCGACCGGGAGCTCCCGCACGACTCAACGCTTCAACGCCTGGTCGAGGAAGTCGCGCAAGCGCTGGGTGCGCCGGCCTGTCTCGTGTCCATCGTGCTGCAGGACCGGACTTCCTTCCTCGCCCACACCGGGCTGGACCGCCTGCTCGCCGCCGAGCCGCGCGCGGGGCGAGACTGGCCCTTCTGCCGCTTCGTGACCGAGGGCGGCCAGGAGCTGGTCGTCCCGGAAGCGACGACCAACCCGGTTTTCGCAGGCAATCGTCTGGTCAAGGACGGGCATGTGCGCGGATACGCGGGCGCACCCGTGATCTCGCCCACCGGCGAAACTCTGGGAAGCCTCGCCGTCGCTTCCACCGAACGGCTCAACATCCTCGCAGCCGAAATGGACACCCTGGGCGCCTTCGCCCGCCGGGTCGCCGGCGAACTGGAAATCCGTGAAGTTGCGAAGAGGTCAGCCGAGGACGCGGACCGGTTCGGAAGCGCGCTGGGGGCGGACGGAGGACCAGCGACGCTCATGGCGACGCTGGCGGCGGCACGCACGGCGCTGGAGAGCCTGGAGTCCGGGGTGGTCCTGATGGATGCGCAGCGGCGCGTGACCTACGTGAACGCTGCGGCCGCCGAAATGCTGGATGGGACGCCCTCGCACCTCCAGGAAATGACGCGCGAACAGCTCGTGAGCCACGTGTGCGCGCTCGTCGAGAATTCCGACGACTTCCTGCGCCGCATCCGCATCACCGCCTCGGGCCCGCACGTCAGCCGAGGGGAATTTGCCTTCGCCCGGCCACGACCGCGCACAATCAGGTGGGTGAGCCGCCCCGTCATGCTCCCCTCCGGCATCGGCCAGCTCGCGCTCCTCTCCGACATCTCGGCCGAGGTCGAGCTGAGCGAACTGCGCCGGCGCTTCTCGTGCGTCGACCCGCTCACCAACCTCCCCAACCGCCGCGCCGGGCTCGATGCGCTGGAGAGGGAAATCGGAAGAGCCGCCCGGACCGGGGAGCCGCTCTGCCTCGCGCTCTTCGACGTCGAGGGCCTGCGCTTCGTGAATCGCGATCACGGAAGCGACGCCGGGGACCAGCTGCTGAAGCGGACGGCCGAGACGCTCGCCCGGATGGCCCGGGAGGGAGACACCGTCATCCGCTGGTCGGGAGAAGACTTCCTTGTGATCCTGCCGGCCTGCCGCGCGGAGGAGGGCCTGGCCGTGGCCGAGCGCACCGCGCAGCACCTGGAGTCCCCGGAACTCGAGGAGGCCCCGGGGATCTCGCTCTCCGCGGGCGTGGTGGAATGGAGGCCCGGCGAAACGGCGGAGTCGGCCATCTATCGCGCCGAGGAACAGCTTCAAGGGGCCAAATCCGCCGGGGGGGAGAGCGTTGCTTGAGGGCGTCCTCACTTCGCCTCTTCTACCTCGCACCGGTACAGCTCAAACATATCTTCCAGTTCCTTGCACTCCCCTTCTCCCGGCGGCTCTGGGACGGAGCGAAAGTAGCCGGAGTCGATTCCGAGCGCGTGGCGCGCGTCGGCGGCGCGGCGCGGATCGCGGTCGGCGACGGACTCATCGAGTTCGAAGTCGCGGTCCCAGAGGATGAGGTCGGCGAGGTCCTCGAGCTTGTCGCTCCACTCCTGGTAGTTGTAGGAAGACTCGGCCTGCCGGTATCCCTCGTCCCTGTCGTAGCGGCGCGTCTGGTCGGAGCAGCGGTCCATCCATGCGTCGCGCACGAGGTGGCGCCACCGGGCTCGCACGTCGGAGGACGCCGATTCGACGCCTGCCTCGGCGCCCACGTTGATCCGCACCATGAAGAACACCGCCATCACGGCCGACTCGGAGAGCGCGTTCAGCTCCGGCGCGGGCCCGTCGCCGCCGAGCGCGACCGCGACTTGCAGCAGCAGCCACCGCCGGCGGTCGAGCGCCAGCCCGTCGAACGGCGCCACCCCGACCGCGACGTCGTCGTCGGTCTGGATCGCGACGCGCAGAAGTTCCTCCAGCGCGACGGCGCCGGTGAGGAAGAGCCGCCGCTCCAGGCCCTGGAGGCGGCGATCTCCGGAAGGGGTCTTCCACATGGGGGTTGAGATTACGCCAAGTTCATAAAGTCCTTTCTCACTTTCGCGCCGCGCCCGGCTCGGGCACCATGGGACGCACCCCTTCCTTTCCGGAGGTTCCATGTTTCGCGACCTGCTCTTCCCCGCCGCCCCCGGCGCCCGCGCTTCCCTGGGCCTGCTCACGATCCGGGTCGTCGCCGGCGCCGCGTTCATGTTCCACGGCGGGCCCAAGCTCTCACACCCGACGGAGTGGATGGGATCGGACATTCCCGGCATGATCCAGGCCGCAACGGTCATCGCGGAATTCGGCGGCGGCGCCCTGTGGATACTCGGGCTGCTCACTCCCCTCGCCTCGCTTGCCATCGGATGCACGATGGCGCTGCAGGCCTCGAAACACATCGGGCATGGAGATGCGTTCGCGACCATCAAGTCGGCGTCGCAGGACTCGGAGAAGGCGCTGCTCTACCTTGCCATCGCGGTCCTGCTGCTCTTGATCGGGCCGGGGAAGTTCGCGGTGGATCAGTACTTCTTCCGCAAGAAGGAGGAAGAGTAGTAGAGACGCGCCGCTACGCGGCGCGTCAAACCGGCAATTACAACTACAACTTCAACGTTTCAATTCTCAAGCAACCGGCAACTTCAAACGGACAACTTCAAGCTCCATCGCGAGGTTCTGGGCTCTTGAAGTTCTCCTTTTGAAGTTGCCGGTTGCTTGAGAATTGAAACGTTGAAGTTGCAGGTTCCTCCGGCGGCTACGCTTCATACCTCATGACCGTATCCCCGATGCGGATCGTGTCCCCGGGATTCAGCACCGTCGCTTCGGAGATTTTCGTGTCGTTGACGTACGTCCCGTTGCGGCTCTCGAGATCCGTCACGAAGTGGTGCTTGAGCTGCGGGTCGTAGTCGACCTGCGCGTGCTCGCGACTCGCGCGGCTGTCGTCGATCCGCACCATGCATCCCATCTGGCGCCCGATCCGGCCGCGGCCCGTCAGCGGCACGCTGCGCCCCGCCAACTCACCGGTCTCGAGAACCAGTCGCGCCGTCAACCGGCGCGTGACGCCTTCCGTGCTGTAATTCCTGCCGGGCGCCGCCGACCGGATCGCCGGGTCCGAACCCTGGACCGGAGTGTCCATCGCCGGCGACGCGTCGGGCTCCACGTTGTGCTGCGTGTCCTCGTCAGGCGCAAGATCCGGCGGCACATCCACCTGCTCCGCCATCGCCTCCACTTCCTCCAGCCGCTTCGTGTCGTACGGAACCGTCGGGTCCGTCCCGGGACGCACCGACTTCATGCTCGCCGAGGATGCCTTTCGCGTTGCCGGCGCGGCGCCCGGCGACGCCGGCGCCGGGCGCTCGGCGTACTCGAGCATCAGCCCCGTGGACGTTTCCTCCGTCAGGATCTCCGCTTCAACCATGATTTCGGTCAGGCGCCGCGGAATGGCGCGCTGCGAAGCGAATTCGTATTTCTGCGAGTCGATGCAGATCGCGATTTCCTCGTCGCTCGCGAGCCCTTTCTTGACGGCCAGCGCCCCGATGCGCCGCTCCTCCTCGAGCATGTCCGTGTACTCGCCGGCGAGCTGCACCTTGTCGAGCTGGTCCTGCGTCAGCACCGCGTCGCTGTAGGCGATCTCGAACAGCGACAGCTTCGCGCCGGCAGTCGAGGCCTCCAGCTGAAGCGAGCGGAGGTTCTCCAGTTGCTCGTCGGTCATGAAGAGCATCTTGCGCACGAGCTTGCGGAATTTGTCGTCGGACGGGATGGACATCGCGCTTGGGGCTTCTCCCGGGGTGGGGTGGGAATCTTACCGCGAACCTTCAACTTTCAAGACGGCAACTATCAAGGAAACTCGAAGGGGCAACTTCCAGCCCCCGAAGGTATCCCGTCAAACCCGTGGCTACAATCGCCGCGTGCCTTCCCCCCCGACCCTCTCCTGGGACGACGCATTCCGCGCCGGCCCTCGCCTCGCCGGCGGAAAAGGATGGAACCTCGGGCGGCTCGCCCGTTACGGGTTCAACGTGCCGGACGGGTTCGTGCTGTCGGCGGACGTTTACCGGGAGTTCACGGGAACCGGGGCGCTGAAGCGGCTGGCGGGCGAGTTCGCAAAGACAGGGGCGGACGAAGCGGCGTCCGCCGACGTCGCCGGACGCCTGCAGTTCCTGCGCACCACCATGGAAGCGGCGCCGCTTCCCGCCGCGGCCGTTGACGCACTGCGTCATTCGCTGAAGTGGGGCGGCCTCGGGCTCGTGGCCGTGCGCTCGAGCGCCACCGCCGAGGACGGCGGCTCGACTTCGTTCGCGGGCGTGCACCGCACCGTTCTGGGCGTCCGCGGCGCCGACGACGTCGTCCGGGCCGTCCGCGAGGTCTACTCCTCGCTCTGGACCCCCCAGGCCCTCGCGTACCGGCGCCGCTTCCTCGTCCCCGACGACGACGTCGCCTGCGCGGTCGTCGTCTGCCGCATGGTCGCCGCGAAGTCCGCCGGCGTCGCGTTCACCTGCGATCCCCGGACGGGGCGGCGCGACGCGATCGTCATCAGCGCGACGAAGGGCGCCGGAGAGGCGGTCGTGAGCGGCGCCGTGAACCCCGAGGAGATCACGGTAGCGCTGACGCACCTCGGGCTTTCCGTGGAAGCGCGCTCCGGTCCGCCCACTCTCGACGACGCGCAGACTCTCGCCCTCTCGCGCGTCGCCCTCCGCGCCGCTTACGCTCTCGGCGACGGGCAGGACCCGCAGGACATCGAATGGGTCTTCGACGGAAGGCGATTCCACCTCCTCCAGGCCCGTCCCGTCACCCGCGTGCCCCGCGTGACGTTCGACGGCGCCGCGCACCTTCCCACCATCTGGTCGAACGCCAACATCAAGGACGCCGTGCCGTTCGTGATGACCACGATGTCCTGGTCGTGCATCCAGAACGCGCTTCGCATGATGCTGTGGTCATATCCGAAGCGGATCGGGTTCCCGGTTCCCGCAGGCACCGAGGTCGTCCGGCGCTTCTCGGGCCGCGGTTATTTCGACTCGACGTCGCTTCAGTGGGCGTTCTACGACTGCTTCGGCTCGCTCCCGGCCGAGTCGAACCGCGGCATGGGGGGACACCACGGCGAGATTCCGGTCCCGCCCGGAAATCCATTTCGCGGCCGCAAGGGCCGGGCGCGCCTCTGGCGGCTCCTCAAGGCCGCGCGCCTGCTCCTCAAGCTCCCGAAAATTGTCCCGCCGGAAATCGACAAGGTGTTCCGCCAGTCGAAGGAACTCCTCGCGGTGGATCCCGCGCCGCTCACCAAGAACGGACTCCTCGACCTCCTCGTCCGCATCTCCCTCGTCCAGGTCGCCTTCGGCGAGCCGTTCATGTACACCGCTTCCGCCCTCGCCTGGCAGGCCGAGCTCGAGAAACTCCTCGAAAAGGTCGCCCCCGGCCGCGGCATCGCCATCTCCTCCGCCCTCGTCGCCGGCTCCGGTAACGTCGTCTCCGCCCAGCAGGGCACCCGACTCTTCGACGTCGCCGACGCCGCCCGGGGCGACGCCGCGGCGATGGAGTGGCTGAAGCGCGAACCCTTTGTGCCGCTCGGCTGGAGCTCCCTCCCCGAGGCGTCGCCCTTTCGCCGCGAATTCGTGCGCTTCCTCGCCGATTTCGGCCACCGCGCCGTCTACGAGGCCGAAGTCGCGACGCCACGCTGGAACGAGGACCCGTCGTGGCTCCTCGAGCAGGTCCGCGCCATTCTCGACGGACAGGGGCGCCGTCCGGCCGAAGCGGCGAAGGAGCGGCGCGAGGCGGCGGAGCGCGAAGTGAAGCGAGCCACGTTCTGGCGGCGGCCGCAGGTGAACTGGCTGGCGCGGCGCGCTCGGGAAGGGGCGGCCCTCCGCGAGCGCGCGAAGTCCGCGCTGATCGCGCAGATCGAGCCTCTTCGCCGCGCCCTCCTCGAGTGCGGCCGCCGCCTCGTCGCGGCGAAATGCGCGAATCGCCCGCAGGACGTCTTTCATCTCGCGTGGCCCGAGATGGAAGCGTGGCTTCGTGACGAGTGGGACGGGCGCGCGATGCTCACGCTGGTCGCGGACCGCAAGGCGCAGATGGCGAAATGGGAGAAGGAGCGGCCGCCGGACGCGATCCGGGAGGACGGTTCGGCGCACGCGCCCCGAACAGCCGCGCCGACTCCGCGAGGAAACGTCCTCAAGGGGCTGGCCGTGTCCGCAGGTGTTGTGTCGGGCATCGCGCGCGTAGTCCGCCATCCCGCCGACGGCGCAAAACTGAAACAGGGCGACATTCTAGTGGCGCCGTCCACCGATCCCGGGTGGACGCCCCTCTTCCTCCGAGCCTCCGCCGTAGTCATGGAAGTAGGCGGCATGCTCTCGCATGGCGCGATCGTAGCGCGCGAGTACGGCCTCCCCGCGGTCGTCAACGTCCCGGGTCTTCTCGACCTGGTCAAGGACGGACAGTCGCTGACGGTCGACGGCGACTCCGGCCTCATCACCCTGGCGTGACCTGGTCCATCCTGGTCGTTCCTACCGCCTACCTCCTACTCACTACTCCCGACTCCAAACTGCACTCACGGTCTATCCCCAATCAGCACCTCAAACTGCCGTGCCTCGGCCGACGGCGGCTGCGCCACGATCGCCGCTTCTCCATTCGCCGGCACCAGCAGTTCGCGAACTCGTTCGGCGGGCGACTTGATCGAATAGCCGTCGTTGGATCGCCACCGCGGAAACCAGACGATCGCCCGATCGGTGTCGCGCTTGTTTCGCAGCACCACCCGCACCTGCGACCCGATCTCAACCGAGACACAGACGAGATCCTCCATCGCCTCCTCCCCCGCCGCGAGGTGCCTCACTTCCAGCCGTTCCTTCGGGGGGGCGGTCGCACACCCGGCCAGCGCCGAAGCCACTACGAGAATTGCGAGCGATTTCATGCCGGAGATTCAACGCCGCCGGACGCCGGTGACTCAACATCTTTTTCGTGCGCTCCGTCCGGCGCATAATCAGCGGGCTATGAGCGTCCGCTGCCTCTGCTACTCCGACTTCCCCCCCCGCGACTTCCAGCGCCTCCGCGACGCCGACGAGTACTCGTCCCGCGTCCGCTTCTCCACGAACTTCATGCAGCTCGACCGCGACGGCCTGCGCTTCGGCTGCCGCCGCTGCGGACAGGTGTGGTCGTGGACTCTTCAGGACAAGCCCCCCTTTCACTGGCGCCCTGAAGGGCATCCGGTGCAGGAGGAGGAGAAGAAGCCGGATCATGACACGCAGCACATACTCCTGAAGAGGCGCCGATGAGCGTCTGCACCTGCGAGAAGGATTTTCCGCCGCGGACGTTCAAGCGGGCGAGCGACGCGGACGACTTCATGGGTGACATCCGCGTTTCGCCGGCGTTCCGGTACGTGGGGACGGACGGCGTTGAGACGCAGCGGGAGCGGTACCGCTGCCGTGTGTGCGGCGCAGACTGGGCGTGCACGGTGCCGCCGGATCCGCCGTACACGTGGGCTCCGCTGGTGGCGCGGCGCGCGGAGGTGCAGGAGATCCAGCCGATCGCGGTGCCGCCGCCCCGGGCGAAGCCCGCGGAGCCGCTGCCGTTCGCGATCCCGGTGGACCTGGGACCGGGAACCGCGACGCCCTCGGCCGACAAGCCGCCCGCGGCGTCCACGGAGGCGCCCTTCCTCGAGGTCGGCCCGCACCGCGTGACGTCGGAAGTCTTCACGCTCGTTTACGAGGATGAAGCCTCGGGAGTCGTGAGCGAAGTCCTCGCCGCCCTGTACGAGTGGCGCCCCGGCGTCTGGACCTGGAAAACCAACGCAGGGTTCGAGGACATCGAGATCGAATTCGGTGCGCCGCTCGCCAAGGGGCAGAGCGCGTTCGATCTCTTTGCGAAAACATGGAAGCAGGAACTCGTCAATCCGGGGTGGCGAGGGTTGAAGGGCGGCAAGGGGCTCAGGCCGATTCACCTGCGCGGGATCCGGAAGCGCGGGGAGGGAGTGAGCGGTTTCCTGGGCGAGTACTACCTGATCGTGGTGGATGTGAAGGCGAGGAAGGTGGCGGCGTGGATGATGGCGGAAGCGAAGTAGGGAGTGATGAGTAGGGGGTAGGGATCTGGAATCGTGAACGAATCCAGAATTGATTCGATTCCTCAAGTCGTTATGCGTCAATAACTTGTGACCATCAAGGCAGGCCGCCGTGTCTCGGGGACTTGACTTCGGGATCAGCATGTCTGATAATGTGAGTGAACATTCACTCACATGAGGAACTATGAAATCTTCCGCCGCACTCCTCCTGCTCCCTTTCGCTCTCATGACCCTCACCGGTTGCTCCGACCCCGTCGATGAATCGGCGGTAAACACCTACAAAGTCTTCGCGGGGAACATCCACTCGGGCAACTTCCAGGCCGCGCGGGATATGCTCGAGCACAAGGCTCCGCAGGGCTGGAGCCCGCGGGTCGGGGGACCCCCGGCGCCGACGAAGAAATTTCGCATCAAGTCCGTCGACATCGAACGGAACTCATGGTCCGCCCGCGGCGACTCGATCACTCTCAGCGCCGAAGTCACCATCACATACGAGGATCGCAGGAAGGCCCTTGAAGTCGTGTTCATATGGATGTTCGGCGGCGGCGAATGGTTCGCCCCGGACGAAAAACTGCGCTGGACCCACCACGCGACGATGCGCCGGGTCGACGGAGTCTGGAAGATTTCGGATGTCCAGATTGTCCCGAAACAGTAGGTCCCTTTGGCCATATCTGCGCTTGTCTGCGGAAATCTCGCTTTATCTGCGCAATAGCCCTTAGCGGGCCAATGCCCGCTGCGCGAAGGACTGCGTGCGATTCGGCGCCCGCATGGCAATTGAGTACAAAGAAATGCGTCGCGCAGAGAAACACAGATCATGTCTCTCCTCCGCGACCTCCGTGTCACACCATGAACCGCGCCCCTCCCCTAGTACGCCCTCGCAAACAACACCCGCTGCGCGCTCGGCCTCCCGCACTTGATGCACTTTCCGTCTTCCTTCGGGTTTTCGAGCGGGATGCACCGGATCGTCACCTTCGTCTCCTCCTTCACCTGCGCCTCGCACTTTCCGTCGCCGCACCAGTGGCAGCTCGAAAAACCACCTGCGCCTTCGTGGAGCGCCTTGAAGTCGTCCCACGAGTCGATTCGCTTCGTGTTCTCATCCCGGTACTTCTTCGCCTTGTTGAACATGTCCTTCTGCATCTGGTCCATCTGGCCCGTGATGTGCACGACCGCATTGTCGAGCGGCGCGAACTCCTTCTTCTCCATGTCGCGGCGCTTGAAGGCGTAGCTCTTCTTCTCAAGATCCTTCGGCCCAATCTCCACGCGACAGCACGCGCCTTTGCGCTCCCACTCGAAGTACTTGGAGCCCGGCCGGTCGTCCCGGTCGTCGAACACGACGGTAAGGCCCTTCGCACGCAGGTCGTCGGCGAGCTTCTTGCCCACCTCCGTCGTCGCCGCCTTTTCCTCCGGCGTCTTGAAAATCGGGATGATCACGACGTGATACGGCGCCAGCTTCGGCGGGCAGACCAGCCCCGCGTCGTCCGAGTGCGTCATGATGATCCCGCCGATCAGCCGGGTCGAAACACCCCACGACGTCTGCCACACGTACTCGCTCTGCCCCGCGGTGTTCTGGAACTTCACGTCGAACGCCTTCCCGAAGTTCTGCCCCAGGTCGTGGCTCGTCCCCGCCTGCAGCGCCCACCCGTTCTGCATCAGACCCTCGATGCAGTAGCTCTTCACCGCGCCTGCGAACTTCTCGTTCATCGTCTTCTCGCCGCGGATCACCGGCATCGCCATCACGTTCTCCGCAAAATCGGCGTACACGTCGAGCATCCGCAGCACTTCCTGCAGCCCTTCCTCGTGCGTCGCGTGCGCCGTGTGCCCTTCCTGCCATAGGAATTCCGACGTGCGAAGGAACAGCCGCGTGCGCAGCTCCCACCGCACGACGTTGGCCCACTGGTTGATCAGCATCGGCAGGTCGCGGTGCGTCTTGATCCACTTCGAGAAGAAGTGCCCGATGATCGTCTCCGACGTCGGGCGCACGACGTACCGCTCCTCGAGTTCCTTTCCGCCGCCGATCGTCACGACCGCCAGCTCCGGCGCGAATCCCTCGACGTGCTCCGCTTCCTTCTTCAGGAACGACTCCGGGATGAACAGCGGAAAATAGGCGTTCCGGTGGCCGGTCGCCTTGAAGCGGTCGTCGAGGTTGCGCTGGATCTTCTCCCAGATCGCGTAGCCGTTCGGCTTGATCACCATCGCGCCCTTCACGACGATCGCCGGCTCGGCAAGATCGGCGGCCCGGATGACGTCCTGGTACCACTCCGGGAAATCTTTCGCCCGGGTCGTAAGGTTCTGCTCGGCCATGGAAGTCCTCTTGGTTTTGGAATTGAAGGGGGGTCAGTCAACACGGGGTGCGGACCGCTGTCAATTTGTGGCGGCGAAGGTGTGCGAGGGAGCGCCGGCCGATTGGCCGCGCGAAGGGATGGGAGGCGACCGCGACGTGGCGCGGATCGCCTCAGCGTGGAGAGAGGATCATGGGGAGTTGATCGCGGGGGCGCGGGAAAGGTTCGGACGTAGTGAGAACGGGAGGCATCTGGCAGTATCTGCGCCTGTCCGCGTCGATCGTGTTTTATCTGCGCGAGAGACTTTTACGAGTCGAAGTGCGCTCGAGGACGGTGGGAGCACGAGACGGTCGAGGCGGGGCTTTCGATGACCAGGAAATGCGTCGCGCAGACAAAAAGTGATCGACGCGGATTCGCGCAGATCTCACCCGCCGCCAGGTCAACTGCTGAGTTCGGTTGCCGCCGCTGGGAGTTTTGAGATTCAATCAGTCGCTCAAAGAATCGAACGGCTAGTAGAATAGAGGCAATTCAGAATGTTTTTCTCTGTGCGCTCCGTGATCTCTGTGTCGAATCGAAACCCCGCGCGCTCGATCCACAGCCGAACTTCTACTTTCCGCACTCGCCCCCGGACATGGATACTCCGCCCTTCACCGAATCGAGCGTCACCCGGAACTTTCCCGCGCCCTTGATCACCCACTCGACCGTCGCTTCCCCCATCCCCGGCACGGCGTTGATCCGGATGCGCGACGGCTTCCCGGGCGCGGGCTCCACGCGGTTGAAGTCGCGGTCCCGGACGATGCCCGCGGAAAGCACGGTGACTGCTTCGCCCGCCAGCGTGAATTCGTCCGGACGGGAGATCTTGTTCGCGACGTCCAGCGCGGTGCGGGAAGGGATCATGCGCGAGTTGCGCGCGGTGACGCGCACGGCGAAAAGGCCGTCGCCGAGGGAGCGGACGACCGGCGCATCGAGGGTGAGCCGCGGCATGTGGTCGGCGTGGTAAAGCGTGAAGGCCATGTTGCGGTGGCATTCCTCTTCGAGCAGAAACGACGGCGGCGTGCGGCCGAAGTTCTTCTTGAACCCGCCGATCTCGATGTCGCCGTAGACGGGATGCTGGAAGGGCTTCCATTCCACGAACGCGTCCTTCATCAGGAGGAGCTTGTTGAAGCGCGCCCGGTCTTCCTTTGTGTCGGCGAAGAACCCCGGGTTAGGGGTGCGGAAGAGGTTTCCCTCCGTCCAGAGCTCGTTCGTGAAGGTCACCGCGCCGCGCCCGAAGTAGAACCAGTCGATCTCGCCGCCCCAGACCGCGTACAGGTCCTTCCACAGGATCATGTAGCGGTAACCCGGAAGCATCTGTTCGCCCTGTTTCCCGATCGCGTCGTAGACGGCGACGTCGCTGTCGGGAACGTTGGCCGCCTGCTGCCCGGGCGGCCGGAGGATCATGCCTCCGGCGTTGTGGTACGTCTGCACCCCCGCGATGTTCGGGTGTTCCATCACGAACTTTCCGACGGCGCGGGTTTCGGGAAGCGAAAACGGGAAGTCGTGCGCCCCGTGCTGGACGTACGGCGGCTGCCAGTCGGTCGGCCAGTTCCGGTTCGGGTCGTAGCCGCCCGGGCCGTCCTCGTTCACCTGCCCGTCGCCGTCGTTGTCGAGCCCTTCCTCGTCCAGCCGCTCAAACTCTCCGGTTTCGTCCGGCTCGCAGGGAACCATCAGCCGCGCTTCCTGTGGATGCGCCTTCCACCGCCCGTGCGGGTTCCGGCGGCGCATCTGCACGATGTTTCCGTCGCCGTCCAGGTCGTCGAACCCGTCCTCATCCGCTCGCCCGTCGCCGTCGTTGTCCCAGGGCTTCAGCCCGCCGCGGAGCGAGTGAGCGGTGTTGGGGTCGTGCAGGAACGCGTCCCGCCCGTCGGGGTTGATCGTCGGGAAAATGTAGAACACGCGCTCGTCCACCAGCTCCGTGATCTTCGCGACGCGCCCGTAGTTCTCGAGCAGGTACCACGCCGTGTACAACGCCGCTTCCGCCCCCTGGACCTCGTTCCCGTGGATGTTGCCGTCGATGTAGAAGCCCGCCTTGCGCGCGGGCTCTCCCTTTGAATGATTCGAGATCTCGATTCCCCGGATCGATCGGCCGCCCACCGACGTCCCGATCGTGTGGAGCTTCGTGAGCCCGGGAAACGCCGCGCCGAGCTGGTCGAGGATTTCGCCGAGCTCCTTGTTGTCATAGAAGCGGTTCCAGCGCACGTTCACTTTCGGGTTCGGCGGCGCGCCGAGTGCGCCGAGGTCGGCTTGCGCGAAAGCCAGGGAGGAGAGGAGAAGGAAGGCGAGGGTTTGTTTCATGGAGTCACTTCAACTCCAGCTTCGCGGCGGCTTGACCCGCGCGATCGGTTTCGGCGCGGATCTCCAGCTCGGAACCCTCACGGGCTTGCAGGACCCACTTCAGTTCCTTCACTCCGCCGGCGGCCAGAACGGGAATCAGCGTGACCTTGTCGCCGGCCGTCAGCTTGCCCGTCGCGGACACGAAATCGACCCGTACGGCGCGCGCTCGCTGGGTTCGCACCCCTTGCCGCAACGCCGTCGGAAGCGCGCCCTCGTTCGCGATGGTCGCCGTGATTTCCCAGAGCGCGGCGTCCAGCTTCTTCGCGGCGACACCCTTGATGGCAACCCGCGGAAATGCGTCGAGGACGTCGCGCAGAAACGCGCCATGCTTCGCCGCGAGCGCTTCCATCTCGCCCGCGGGCGGAAGCACCGTCGCGTAGGGTTTCCACGCGCCGATTTCCACTTTCTTCCCTGGAAAATCCGGGTGGGCGACCGCGTGCCACTCCACCCACTCGCTCGCCCGGTTTTCGCGCATCCATCGGAACTCCCAGCGCGCTTCACGCCCCGGCCCGTCTTCGTGGGCCAGTCCCTTCGCATCCGCCGGCTTCCACGGCACGCTCCACCCCGGTCCGCCGAGCGACAGGATTCCCCAGTGGAAGTACAGCCACTCCGCGACGCCTCCTTCGCGCAGCCCCAGCGGGTCGCGCCGCTCGCGGCCCAGTTTCGTCCGGTAGTTCTCGGCGAACCTCGCGAGCGGCAGCACGTCTCCCGCGTCCAGCGCCATCACCGGGTTACCCGGGTCCGGAAGCGGGTGCGGCGGCGGCGCGGGCGCCACCTGCCGGATCACGTTGTCGTTCGACGCGAACGTGAACGCCGCCTCGATGTTCGGGTGCGCCGCCACGAACTCAGCCAGCGCGCGGCTCTCGGGCTCGCCCGCCTGGTACGCGCCGGAGCGCGGGGCATGGAAGCGGTAGTTCCACGGGAAATTCGAGTTCAGGTCCACGCCGCCCGCGCCGTCCTCGTTCCACGCGCCATCGCCGTCGTCGTCCTTCCCTTCCGCGAGAAGTTTCCACGCACCGTGCTCCCCGCGCACCGCGTCCGGCTTCCGCATGAAGCCGGCGTCCTTCTCGTCGGCGACCCACTCCCCCGCCGCGTCCTCGACGCGCATCACGAGAATCAGCCCGTCCCCGTCGAGATCGTCCGGGCCGTCTTCGTCCTCCGCGCCGTCCTTGTCCTCGTCCCACTTCCTCGCCGTCCCCGTGTCCTGCCGTTTCACCTCGTCGAAAAACCGCTCGATCCCGTCCGGATTCAGCCGCACGATCACGTACACCGTCCGCTCCGCCAGCAGCTTCCGCGTCCGCTCGTCCTGCGCCGCCATCAGCTCGGCCGCGAACGTCGCCGCGATTTCACTTCCGGCGATTCCGTCTCCCTCGACGCCGGCGACGACGAGAAGCGCGGGCCGCGTGTCCAGCCCCTCGCCGGTCCCGATCGTGACGAGGAGAATGTCGCGCCCCCCGAAGGATTTCCCGATGACGCTAGCCTTCGCGGCGCCGCCCGAATTCGCGGCGCGGTCCTTGAGATTCGCGGAGACGTCGGCGAAGCGGCGATAGGCCGTCGCCTCCTCACCGCCAACACTCATCCCGAGGGCCGCGAAGGCCGCAACGAGGCACGCGCGCACGGCCGGGCCCATTCTCACTGCAACCAATCTGGAATCTTCGTCGGCGGCTCTTCACCCGGCCCCGGCGGCGGTTTTTCGGGTTCTTCGTCGAGAAGCGACGGCTTTCTCTCGCCTCCCGGCAGGTCCGGCGGGTGCAGGATGACCGGGGTCGGCGTCTCCGATGTCGGCGGCTCATCGACCGGGAAATCCTGGACCAGCTGGCCGAGGCCGGTGGCGTCGGGCGGGACCACGGGCGCGTTCTCGGACGGATCGGCGCCGAAGATGACACGCACGGCCTTGTCCATGATCTCTTTCGAGGGCAGCTTCTTCTCCAGCGGACCGGGTCCGTCGAGCGGCTTGTCCTCCTCAGGTCGCGCGATCCCGGTCGCCTTGCGCTTCTGCATTTCCGCGACGCCCGGCGCGAGCTGCCCGGTCGAGATGAGGTCGGGATTCGGCCCGGTGCGCAACCCCGCAAACTTCGGATCGTAAAGCAGGCACCGCACGACGTGCCCGCCGCCCATGTCGTACGCCGGCGGCACCATGACCTGGCACTCGGGCATCGCCTTTGGGCAGCGGGGGTGGAAGCGGCACCCGTTGGGCGGGTTGACAGGGCTGGGGACGTCCCCGGTGAGGATGATCCGGTTCTTGCGGTTCGCGGGGTCGGGCTGCGGGACGGCCGAAAGAAGGGCCTGCGTGTACGGGTGGAGCGGGTTCTTGAAGATCGCGTCCTTCGGCGCCGTCTCGACGATTTCGCCGAGATACATGACGGCGACGTCGTCGCTGATGTGCTCGACGACGGACAGGTCGTGCGAAATAAAAAGGTAGCTGAGGCCGAGGTTCTTCTTCATGTCGGCCAGCAGGTTCACCACCTGCGCCTGGATCGACACGTCCAGCGCGCTCACCGCCTCGTCGCACACGATGAATTTCGGCTCCACCGCCAGCGCCCGCGCGATCCCGATCCGCTGCCGCTGCCCGCCGCTGAACTCGTGCGGGTACCGGTTGATGTGCTCTTCCATCAGCCCGACGTCCTTCAGCAGCTTGCGCACCTTCGCAACGCGCTCGTTCCGGTCGCCGAGCCCGTGGATCTTCATCCCCTCTTCCACGATCGCGCCCACCGTCATCCGCGGATTCAGGCTCGAATACGGGTCCTGGAAGATGATCTGCATGTGCCGGCGCATCGCGCGCAGCTCCGCGCCCGCCAGCTGCGTCACGTGCTGGCCCTGGAACGCCACCTGGCCGGATGTCGGCTCGATGAGCCTCAGCAGCGCCCGCCCCACCGTCGTCTTTCCGCAGCCGCTCTCCCCCACCAGCCCGAGCGTCCGTCCCTCCGCAATCGAGAAACTCACCCCGTCCACCGCGCGGACGTGCCCCACCGTCCGCGAGAAGATGCCCTTCTTCACGGGGAAGTGCTTGACGAGTTCTTTGACTTCAAGGAGCGGCATGTTTCCTCAGATCACGATGCAGGCCGCGGTGTGGCCGCGGCGGATTTCGCGGAGCGGGGGAACGCCATTGGCGCACTCGGGGACCCACTTCGGACAGCGGGGATGGAAGCGGCACCCGGTCGGGAAGTTGAGAGGGTTGGGGACGGAGCCTTCGATGGCCTCGAGGCGTTCGCGGCGTTCGCCCATTTTGGGCTTGGAATTGAAGAGGCCCACGGTGTAGGGGTGGAGGGGGTTGGCGAAGAGGTCGGCGACGGGGGCGTATTCGACGACTTTTCCGGCGTACATGACGGCGACGTGATCGGCGATTTCGGCGATGACGCCGAGGTCGTGCGTGATGAAGAGCATGGACATGCCGGTTTCGCTCTGGAGTTCGCGCATGAGGTCGAGGATCTGGGCCTGGATGGTGACGTCGAGAGCGGTCGTGGGTTCGTCGGCGATGAGGAGCTTCGGGTTGCAGGAGAGCGCCATGGCGATCATGACGCGCTGTTTCATACCGCCCGACATCTGGTGCGGGTAGTCGTCCACGCGCTGCTCGGGATTCGGCATCTTGACGCGCCGCAGCATCTCGATCGCGCGGTTCCGGCCTTCCTTCCACGACACGCGGTGGTGCAGGACGACGGCCTCGGCGATCTGGTTCCCGACGGTGAACACGGGGTTGAGCGACGTCATCGGCTCCTGGAAGATCATCGAGATCCGGTTGCCGCGGATGGCGCGCATCTCGGTTTCTGACAGGCTGAGGAGTGACTTCCCGTCGAAGAGGATGTCGCCGCCGGTGATCTTCCCGGGATGCTGGATCAGGCGCAGCGTGCTGAACGCGGTCACCGACTTGCCGCATCCGGACTCGCCGACCAGCCCGAGCACTTTCCCCTTCGGGATCGAATACGAGACCCCGTCCACGGCGCGGACGACGCCGTCGTAGGTCGGGAACTGCACCTGGAGGTCGCGGAGTTCGAGGAGCGGCGTGTCGGTCATGCGCCCCCCTTCTTCGCGTTCAGGATTGTCTTCGGGTCGAACGCGTCGCGGAGCCCGTCGCCGAGGAAGTTCCACGCGACGATGGTGATGAAGATCATGAAACCGGGAACGAGAACCCACGGGTGCAGCTTGATGTCGTTGCCGGTCCCTGCCGCCTGCAGCATGTTTCCCCATGAGGAATACGGCTCCTGGATCCCCAGCCCGAGGTACGACAGGCCCGACTCGCCCAGCATGTACCCCGGGATCGCCATGGAAGCCACGACAACCGCGTACGAAAACGTCTGCGGCAGGATGTGCTTCATGATCAGCGACAGACTGCTCACGCCCAGCGCGCGCGACGCTGTGATGTAGTCGTTCTGCGAGATCGACATCACGAGCCCGCGCGTCGTCCGCGCCAGCCCCGCCCAGCCTATGAACGACAGGATGAGGATGATCGCGAAGTAGGTCTGGATGGTTCCGAGGTCAGGCGGTAGCGCCGCCCTGAGCGACAGCATGATGTAAAAGCCCGGGAGGAGCATGATCATCTCGATCAACCGCTGCAGGACCGTGTCAGTCTTGCCCCGGAAGTACCCCGAGATTCCCCCGATCGTCATTCCCAGCGTGAACGTGATGACCACGCCGATCAATCCGACCGAAAGCGACACACGGGATCCGTACAGGATTCGGCTGAAGAGGTCGCGGCCGAGCTGTTCCGACCCGAGCAGGAAGAACGCCGGCCGGTTCAGCGAGTCGTTCGACTCGACGCCGAAGAGGCGCCGCTCCATCGCGATGACGCCGAGGAACTTGTGCGGGTCACCCTTCGGGAAGAACTTCAGGTGGTACTCGGTCGGCTGATCTTTGAAGCTCGGGCCGATGCGACCCTTCAGGAACTCCATGTTCTCGGGAGAGACCTCGACGAAGTGCGCCTGGTAGGCCTCGTCGCGCAGCTTCACCGTGTTGTAGACGAAGGGAGTGCTGAACGTCCCGTCCGCGTGGCGCCAGTGGATCACGCTCGGCGGATGCCAGGGCTTCGTCCGGAACTGCGTCTCGAAATCGTAGGGTGCCAGGACGTCCGCGAACAGGGCCGCCAGGTACAGCACGATCAGGACCAGCCCTCCGTAGATTGCGAGCGTGTGCTGCTTCAGCTTTGCCCAGGCAATCTGATTCGGCGAACGGACCGCTGTGGTCTGCTCGACGAACTTTGCGTTGGGGGCAGGGTCGGCCATCTAGTTCTCCAGGGAGATCCGGGGATCCACCCAGCCGAGCGCGAAATCGGCCAGCAGGTTCCCGACAACGAGAAGAAGGCCGACGATCAGCGTGTTGGCCATCACGACCGGGACGTCGTAGGTCAGCACGCTTTCGTACATCTGTTTCCCGATTCCCGGGTATTCGAAAATGATCTCGATGAAGGCGCTTCCGCCGATCATCCCCGGCAGGATGCTCCCGGCGCTCGCCACAAACGGGATCATCGCGTTGCGCAGGGCGTGCTTGAAGAGCACCTTCGAGGGCGGCAACCCCTTCGCCATCGCCGTCGTTACGTAGAGCTTCCGGCGCTCTTCCAACATCGTCGCCCTGACGATGCGCTGCAGGCCGCCGATGCCTCCAAGAATGGCCACCGTCGCAGGCAGCACCATGTGACGCGCGACGTCGAACATCTGCGCGCCGAAAGACATTTCGGAATGGTTCTGGCTCGTGCGGCCGGCGATCGGAAAGAGGCCGTTGAGCCAGAACCACATCGAGTCCTTCGGGATCTCATAGGTGAGAGTAACGAAGAAGATCATGAGGATCGCGAGGAAGAAGGAGGGCATCGCCATGCCGACAAACGTGAGGAACGAGATGACCTTGTCGCCTGTGCTGTACTGGCGAACGGCCCCGTAGACGCCGGCGGGCAGGGCGATGAGCCAGATGAAGAAGAGTTCCCAGAGCGTGAGGAGGATCGTGTTCTTGACCTTGCCAAAGATGAGGGTGAGGACGCTCTGCTTCTTGTGCCAGGACTCGCCGAAATTCGGGGTTCCACAGCCGATGGGCGACTCCTTGACGCGCAGACGGAAGTCGTCGAACTCGCCACGACCTTTTCCGACGGAAACGATCCTGATCCCGGTGACGCGATGCAGGTCCAGGTCCTTGGGAAAAGAGTCGAAGGTGATGATGTGCGTGTGAGTGGACTCACCGAGCTCCACCTCACCTATCCTGACCGGAGTGACCTTTTCCGGTCCGCCGGTGAGAAGCTGGATCTCCGCCTTGAAGGGCCCGCCCTCGACGGCGCGCGCTTCGAATTCGAGCCGGTCGAAATCGATCCGCTCGACGAGCGCCTTTTCTGGCTCCGGTCCGCGCTTACCGGACTCCGCCCATGCCTTGCTTGACTTCTTCCAACCTTCGTCGAGCTTCGCCTGGACGGCATTCCAGTCGGGGGCCCAGTCGGACCGGTCAACGCCCTTGCTCACGTACGGCGACTTGAGAGCTCCCAGTTCGCCGTAGTAAGAAGGCGTCCCGGGAAAAGAGACCTGGATCGTCCGCTTGCGCTGCTCGCCAGGGTAGGCTTCCTGCCAGATCGGCCGAGATACCGCCTGGGCGGTCACAACGGCCTTTTCGGGCTTCGCCGAGTCGATCTCGATCGAGAGGATCTGTTCGATTTCGGCCTTCGAGGACATCTCGTCGAGGTCGAGAATCAATCTGGCCGATCCGTCTTTCTCGGCGGTGAACGGGTACGGCACCTGTCCGCTGCCGGCATTGATGATCAGCGCGAGTCCCTGGGGCGCCGGAGCGGCGGCCGTGAACTCGATTGACTGCACGTCCCGCCGGACCAGCGTCGCCCGGACGCCCTCGGCGGTCGCCAGCGCGCCCATCGGCGCGCCCTTCTCGCCGCCAACATCGTACGTCCCCGAAACTGACGACAGAGGCTTCTTTGAAACGGTGCCGGCGAAGAGATACCGGTCGTCGCCCTTGCCCGGGTCGTTGTCCTCGAACGTCGCGATATAGCGGCGCTGCTGCGTTACTCGCACGTCGAACAGCACGCCCTGCAGCCAGTAGAGGTATCGGACGGGCACCGGCTCGTGCATGTGCAAGCGACGCGTCTCGATTTCGATGACCTGCGGGTCTGCCCCTTCGTCGTTCATGAACGACGCAAAGTGCTTGGACGCCGTGATGTTGATGATGCAGAACACCACAAACGTCATGATGAAGACGAGAGGGACGCTGATGAGGAGGCGCTTGAGTGCGTAAGTCTTCATTTGTCGGTGTACAGCCGCTCGATGTCGTAAAGCGAGTTCGGCGTGGACCGCCGGTTCTTGACGCGATGCGAGAAGGCGTAGACCTGGTCTCGCACCAGCGTGTAGATGTGCGGCAGGTTCTCGGCGCACAGCATCTGCCACTCATGAGCAAGCTCGACGTCGCGCTCTGACCGGAAGCGCCTCTCTTTCTCGTCCCAGCTCGTGTAGGCCTCGTCAAAGATCTGCGGCAGGCGCAGCTCCCAGTCGCGGTTCTCGGCGCTCCCAGGCGGAGATTTCGGGTTCCAGACGCGCCGGGCGTCCCCGGGATTGACGAGGATCTTGCCGCTCAGGAGGGGCTCAGCGTTCGTGTTGTTGCCCATCATGACCGCGTCGAAATCCCAGTCCGCAGAAATCTTGTTCAACAGCAGGTTGAACTGCACGAATTCAGGAATCAGCCGGACTCCGACGCGGCGCATGTCCTGCTGGATGATCGGGACCATCCGCTCGTACTCGGGCTGACCCGTCGTCAAAGTCAGGATGATCTCGACCGGATGCCCTTCTGAGTCTTCGCGGATCCCGTCGCCGTCCCGGTCCTTCAGGTCCATCTCGTCCAGAAGCTTCCTCGACGCGTCCAGGTCGTAGGGATACTTCCGCACTTTGTCAGTGTAGTACTTGGGAAACCGTGGCGTGTACGGCGCCCAGATAGGGGACGCGAAGCCGTCGTAAGAGACCTGGATGATGCTGTCCTTGTCCATCGCGTGCACGAAGGCTCGCCGGAAGCGAATGTCCCGGAACCACTTCGATTTCCACGGCTTCACGTATGGCTTGCCGTCCGGCCGGCTCCGCGGGTTCTGGTTGAACGCGATGTATCCCCACCCGGGACGCGGGCCCATGCGGATCACGTCGTAACCCTTTTCGATACGCTTGCGCCAGATCTCCGCGAACGAAAGCGGGTTGACCTCGAAGTAGTCCAGCTCGCCGAGGAGGAACCGCTCCTTCTGCTTTTCCGGGCCGGCGATGATGTTGAAGACAATCCGGTCGAGGTAGGGCAGCCGGTTCCCCGCCTCGTCCTTCATCCAATAGTTGGGGTTGCGCTTCAGGATAAAGCGCTCTCCCGGCACGTACTCAGAGGGAATGAACGGCCCGGTCCCGATGACCTGGGCAGGAGGCGTCCCGACGTTCCAGGTGCTCGTGAAGGATCCGTCATCGATCCGCGGCTTCAGGACGTGCTTCGGGTAAACCGTGATGTTCATGCGCGTGAGGTAAAGCGCATGGCGTCTGGGAAGCGTGAACCTGAGCGTGAATTCGTCGACCTTTTCAACCTTGTTCGCCTTCGGAACAACCTTGCCGGACTCGTCCTTGACCGGCACATAAAGAGCGGCACGCCCCGGGTACGGGACTGTCTCGTTCATCATGATTTCGTTCCATGTGAACACGACGTCGTCCGCGGTGAACGGCGCCCCGTCATGCCACACGACGTCGTTGCGCAGCTTGAGGAGCCAGACGAGCCCCTCCGCATCTTCGCTGTGGGTCGGCAATTCCGCGGCAAGCTGCGGCTGGATTTCCAGCGTCACCGCATCCGACGTAAACAGCGTCTCGAAGACGATGTTGTTGCCGAACACGCTCGACGTCTGCGCGTCATTGGCCATGAGGTAGTTGAACGTCTTCATGTCCTCATCGACCCAGTCGTTCAGCACGCCGCCGTACGTGCCGATTTCAAACTTGAAATTCTTCGCCGCTTCCAGCATCTCCTGCACCGTGGCGGGCGCCTTCTCAGGAAGCGGATCTCCCTGGCTCGTCCGGAACAGCCAGATGAAAAACCAGAAGCCTGCGAGAACGATGGCGGGCGGCAGGAGGAGGCGCTTCATGCGGGCGGCGATTCTAGCCCCCCCGGGGACGTAGGGAGAAGGAGAGTCGTACCCTATTTCCGGATGAAAACCCGCTCGGAGTCGTACAAGGAATGGAGGGTCGTACGAACGTTGCCCAGCCGGCGGGAGATGGCGTAGATGCTCGTCCCGGCGAAGAGATAGATGTGAGGCAGCTGTTCCGCGCAGATCCGCTGCCATTCGTGGGCGAGCGCGATGTCCTTCGAGCGGCCAAAGGAGCGCGACTTCGGGTCCCAGTGCGTGTATGCCTCGTCAAAGATCGCGTCGAGGCGACGCTCCCAGTCCCGAGTTTCGGCAGCGGCCGGGTCGGCCTTCGGATTCCAGATCCGGCGCGCCTCGCCGGTTTTCCAGATCGTCTTGCCGAGGAGCGGTTCGAGGCCGGAGGAATACGAGAGGAGGAGCGCTTCCCAGTCCCAGTCCTGCGAAATGCGCCGCAGCAGAAGGTTGAACTGAATGAACTCCGGGACGAGCCGGACGCCGGCCTTTTTCAGGCTCTCCCCAATGATCGTCACCATCGTCACGAGAGTCGGCTGGTCCGCGACCGCCGTCAGCCGGAATTCCGCCGCGTTCCCCTGCCCGTCGTCGCGCAGGCCATCGCCATCCGTGTCCTTGAGGCCCATCTCATCAAGGAGCGCGCCCGCTTTCGCCAGGTCGAACGGGTACTTCGCCACTTCCTCCGTGTAGAACTCGGCGTACTTCGGGGTATAGGGGCCCCAGAGCGGGGTTGCCCTGCCGGAATGGACTTCTCTCACGATCCGGTCCCGATCGACGCAGTGGGCCACGGCGCGCCGAAAGCGCACGTCGCGGAACCACGATGACTTGTGCGGCGCGACGTACGGTGTGCCGTCCGGACGCGAACGTGGGTTCTGGTTGAACGAAAGGTAGCTCCAGGCCGGCCGGGGCCCCATCGAGACGAGGTCGTAATTCCCTTTCGCGGCACCCTTCGCGAGGACGTCGATGTCGACGGGCCTCGCCTCGTAATAATCCAGCTTGCCCTCCTGGAACCGCCGGAGCTGCGCGTCGGGCGAAGAGACCACCGAGAACTCCCAGGACTCGACATAGGGAAGAAACTCGCCCGCCTCGTCCTTCTCCCAATATCGCGGGCTTCGTTTGAGAACGATTTTCTCCCCTTCGTGTCTTTCCGACACCACGAAGGGCCCGGTCCCAACGATTTCTGCGGGCGGCGTTGAGAGTCCCCAGACCGAGTCGAACGTCCCGTCCGCAACACGCTTCCCGAGGACGTGCCTGGGATACAGGTTCGTCCCATTGATCGCGTTCATGTAGAGCGCGGTCCGCTTCGGCAGCGTGAACTGCACGGTGTGATCGTCGATCTTCTCGACCCGCAAATTCGCCTTCGCCGTCGTCCCTGTCGCTTCGTCCTTCACCATCATCTGAAGCGCCTGTCGCGCCGGGCAGGGAATCGACTCGTTCAGGACGATGTCGTTGATCGTGAATACCACGTCGTCCGCGCCGAAAGGCTTGCCGTCACTCCAGGTCACGCCCCGGCGAAGTTTCACGACCCACACGCGCCCGTCCTCGTCATCACTCCGGGCCGGCACTTCCGCGGCAAGGCAAGGCTGCCAGCCCAACGTGACCGGATCCCTGCGAAACAACGACTGGAAGACGTTGCCGTCCAGAACGCTGCTCGTCTGGTGATCCGTCGACAGCGCAAGGTTCCAGGACGTCACGTCCGAATCGATCCAGTCGTGAAGAGTCCCGCCGACCCGGCCCTTCTCAAACTTGAACGCGGCGGCGCGCTTTTGGATCTCGGCGGCAGACAACAGTTCGGGCGCAGGCATCTGCGTTTCCGCGGCGCTCAGGCTCGCGGCGAGGATGGCGACGAGGATGGACTGCTTCATTGCGGGCCATTGTAGGCATCGGGGCCGGCGGGCACGCGGAAGTTGTCAGGCCGGAGGACCCTGGGCCGGCTCAGCCGTGGCCTTCGCTTCCTCTTCGCGTCTCACGCGGAGGACCTCCAGGACGACGACAGCCGCAACGACGGCGAGGAGCAGCCAGAGGGTGGCGTGGTGGGGGTTCGGCTTGCCCTTGGCGCCTTCAGCCTCGGCGGTCCCGATGAGGTACTGCACGCGCTCGATGAGGAGCGATTCGCGGCCCATGACCGTGTAACCGAAGTGCGCGCCGAAGGCGATCATGAGGAAGATGACGCCGGTGCGGGCGATGGGGCGGACGGCGCCCTTGTGCTCGATGGCGAAGACGAAGTATACGAGGACGGAGATGACGCCGATGAACAGGAGAATGGCGGAGAGGGTTCCCATGAAGAGGAATCCGCCGTCGTCTCCGTGCTTGAGGGGACTTTCCAGCATGGGGGACATCTGGCGGAAGAGGAACGCCTGGACCTGCAGGGGAAGCTGGGTGCCGGCCGTGGTGCCGACGATGAACGCGAAGGACCAACGGGAGAGCCAGGAGGCTTTGGGGATGAAGCGAAGGAGCATGAAGATCGAGAAGGCGGCGGGGACGAGGAGCCACCAGGTGTCGCCTTCCTCGAGTTTCAGGTTGCGCCGGAAGACATCGTGGCCGCAGAGCCGGCCGAGCGGATAGACCAGGTGGGGTTTGACGGACGAGAACCAGGCCTGCCAGAGGATCCAGCCGTTGGTGACGCCGACGTAGACGTGTTCGGCGAACTTGAAGACGGCGTTGTCCTTGTAGAGGAAGGTATAGAGCGCGAGCGTGAATCCGACCGAGGCCCAGACGCCCAGGACGCCCATGGCGTCGCTTTCCCAGAAGCCCCTGTCGGCGGGGGCGGCGGCGGTCTGCGCGAGGAGGTGGAGGATCATGCCTTCGCCTTTTTCCGGCCCACGAAGTAAAGGATGTTCCCGATCACGATCAGCAGAATGATCGCGACGTGGATGGCGGATTGGGTCGGCATGCGCGACGACGCGAGGCCGCCGTCCTTGCGGGTCTCGCGCGCCGTCTTCAAGTCGTCGCGGCGGGTGAGGGATTCATACTGCGAAGCGCCGGCGATGCCGCCGATGATCCCGACGACCTGGCCCGTGGCGAGGTACTGGTAATTGTCGGTGGCCATGACGGCGGTGACGCCGAGAGCGAGCCTCAGACCGTACTTCGCGTTGCCCGCGAGGAGCCAGTACTCCACGGTCGTGACCGCCGCGATTTCGAGGCACAACGGGAAGTCAGTCAGCTTCGTGATTCCCTTCATCGCCGGGATCTCACGAGACGGCGTCCCGTTCTCGTCCTTCGGGTACACGGCGAACCAGTCCTGCCCGAGCGCGAGGATCGGGGCGGTTCCTCCTGCCTGGTAACCGAACTGCACGTAGTCCGTGCCGTAGACGGCGCCGTGCGCGGCCGCGGACTCCTTGAGGATGCGCGCGGCGAGAGGCGGACTGTTGACGCTACAGATCGACATGACGACAACGCGGAGCTTCTTGCGCCAGCACTGGACCAGGATCGCGCGCATCATCGGCTCAAGCTCGGCTTCGCTTCCAGGGTCGAAATCGGAGCTGATGAGAAGCGGGGACCCGTCGGGAAGGCTCTCGATCGCGTCGTACACCTTCATCACCACAGGGGTGGCCTTGAAGTCGCTGACGCCCTTGGCGCGGAGCGAAACGACGACCACGACCGCGACCGTGGCGAAGATGGCCCAGCGCGTGACGTTCTTGCGCAGCTCGTCGGTCATTCGCGCCCCCCGAGGTAGGAGCGTTCGATGCCGAAAATGATGCGAAGCGCCGTGGCGATGGCGCCAAGCGCAATGCCCAGAGTCAGGGCGCGCTTCGCCGCCGTGAGAGGCACGCCGAGAATCCAGGCCGAGAAACTTGAGGCCCCGGGGATGTGGGCGCCCAACGGCACCTGGCCAAGCATGACGATGACGGCGGTGACCAGGAGAAGCGACGCCTCGAGGGAACGGGCGCGGAAAGCGCGGAAGGCGGCACTCGCGATGAAGAAGCCCAGGAGCGAAAACATCGTGGCCGACATCGGCGAGTACGTATTGTTGAAAGCCCAGAGGAGGGGGCCGCCCGGCTTGTCATTCTTCGGGTGGAAACCGGCCGCAACGGTGAGCAGAAAAACCCCAAGTGTGACCACGGAATACCCCCACCCGGGGACCTGGGCATTGATCTTCCGCCAGTGGGATTGGAAGAGCGACCCGATGCCGAGCAGCAGCGAGACGAAGCCGACGATCGTCACCCAGCGCTGGGTCATCCCGAGCGCCCGCTGGCTCACGGGGTGAGGGACGAAGTACTGGATGATGAGCCCGAAGCCGAAAATAAAGGCGATCGCAAGCGGAACGGTGCGCTTCAGGTGTCCCATCAGAAGGTCGCCAGGAGGTGTTTGACGAACGGATAGCCTGCGGCGGCCGTCAGCGCCCCGAGGAAAAGCGTCGCGATGATGAAGATTTTGCCCGCGTCCTGGCTGCGGAGCGATCCGAGCTGGAGCGGTTCCCGGGAGAGGTACGCGCTGGCGGCGTACAGCTCTTCCCCGATCAGCGTGTAATCACAGCAGGCGATGAAAAACGGGAGTTGCGTGATGGAGTCGGTCCCGGCGATCTGGATGGCGCCGGTCGCGCCGCCGGTTTCGGCGAGAAGGAGCGACTCGGCGTAGTAGTACCCCATGTACAGGCACGCCGCGGGCTTCTCGCGGATCATGAGTCCGTCCACCGACGCCACATAGCTGAACTGCTCCTGCGTGATGAACCACGCGTCCTGCTCGCGGTACTTGTCAGGCCGCCCAGCCGCGGTGAATCCCTCGCGCATGACTTCCTGGCAGACTGACAGCACGACCGCGTCGCGGCACGGGACGAGAATCTGCGAGTCGTAACTCGCCACCCGCTTCGAAATCTGCCCCAGGATGCTCACCGAGGCGATCGTCGAGATCGATTCCATGGACTGGAGACCGTTCAGGTACAGGATCGGCCGCCCCATCTCCGTCGCGCGCCCGATGGCTTCTTCCATCGCGTCCAGCCCCGGGATCCGCCGAACGAATATGTTCGGGTTGCGCCGCGCCTTGGAGATCAACCAGAACGTCACGACGCCGAAAATCAGGATGAAGACGAAGACGTTTGTCTTGTTCCACGCCCACCAGTTCGGCTTCGCCTCCGCAACCAGTGGCCCCGCGATCGCGGTCCCCGCGGGTGAAATGACCTCGAGCTTGACCCACGTTGGAAGCGACTTCCCGGTCCCGAGCCAAGGCCCGCCGGGAGGCGGCACGAGGCCCTTCAGCGCGATGAAATGCTCGGTCTCATTGGACTTCGAAAATCCGAAGATCTCCGGGGCTTCGTTCTTGTGCTGAAGCGTCCCGGGAAATCGTTTGATCTCCTTCCACTCGCCGTCTTTCGAGAGGGATACCGAGATCACGTACTCGATCCGCCTGGCGGTCTCGGGGATTTCCTCCCCGGGGAGTCCCTTCCACTCCGCGATGATCACCCCGCCGGCATCGCCGGGCCTGTCATACACCTTGAAATCCGCGGGGGCCTGTGCCGTGGCCGCCGTCGCCGCCAGGAGCACAAAAGCCGCGGCGCGGATCACGCGGCGGGTTCCTGGCCCTTGTTCTTGAAGTGCAGGAAGACGAGCCCGCCGATGATGATCACGAGGAGAATCGGGGTGGCGCACCACGCTTGCTTGGGATCGCTGGCGTCCAGGAGGTAGGACATGCGGCCGTATAGGAGCGAGAGGCGGCCCATCACCGTATAGCCGTACGACGCGCCGAAATACACCATGAGGAACCACACCCCGAGGCGCGAGATCTTGCTGACGGGCCCCCTGTGCTCGATGGAGAAGAAGAAGTAGACGAGCACGCTGAGGACGCCGACGAAAAGGATGAGCGCCGAGACGTCGCGGTAGAACGTCAGCAGCATGTACTCCTTCCGGCTCGCCGCGTCCCACGCGCCGATGCGCGTCGCGATGGCAGCCTGGGAGGCATCCAGCGCGGACTTAGTTGCGGCGACGCGATCGTTCAGGGCCTTGGCGGCCTGGTCGTCGGTGGCGGCGGCACCGGACAAGATGATCGCCGCGAGCTCCGCGACGGCCGCGGAACGCTTCTCAGCCTCGAGCGCCAGCCGTCCCGCGCGGGCGGCGCGCTTCCCCGCAATCGCGGCCTTTCGGGCCTCGACGCGGGCCGTCTCCAGCGCCGCGCGGGCGGCGTCACCGGATTCCTTCGTCTTCCCCCTCGCCGCCCACAGGGCGTCGGCTTCGGCTCTGGCCTTGCCCGCCGCTGCACCGAGTTCCTGCGCGGTCTTCGCCTCGTCATCCGCGGACTTCCGGGCCGCCGCGGCTTCCTTCGCTGCCCCTTCCTGTCCCGCCTTCGCCTTCGATATCTGGTCGGAAGTTGCCGGTGCCTTCGCCTCGACGATCGCTGCCAGTTCCACGAGCGGCACAATCGCCTTCGCCACCACGGGCTTCCGGGCTTCGTTCCACTCGGCCACCGACACCGCATCCTCGGCAGCCTCGCCCGCTCCACGGGCAGCCTCCGCCTTCTGGCGCAGCTCCTCGGCCCGCACTCGCGCCTCTCGCGCGTCCTCAGACGTCGGGTCCTTTCTCGCCGCCTCGTCCGCCGCCGCTTCCGCACCCCTGGCGTCCGCTTCCGCCCCCTCCAGGTCCGGCGTCCGGGTCAAGAGCGGCTGCACGGTCCCGGCGGCCTGCTTCTGGATCGAGGTCGTCAAGGTCGCAGGAATGGCGAGGCCCGAGGCGTACCCGACGATGAATGCGAAAGTCCAGCGGGACATCCAGGCCCACTTGGGAATGAAGCGCGTGAGGACGAGGACGCCGAGGGTGACGGGGAAGATGAGCACCCACCACTCGCGGTTCTCGAACCAGACCCCCGCTTCCGGATGGATGACGCGCCACACCTTCGGGAGCCACGATTCGAAGTACAGGATGACGATGCTGTAGCCGATGGTGACGCCAACGAAGAGGTTCTCGCCCATCCGGTAGAAGGGATTGTCCTTGTACAGGAACGAGAACATGAACAGCGTCAGGGCCGCGGCGACCCAGAACCCGAGGACTTCGCTCATGCGACGCCTCCCGCGGGCTTGGTCCGGGTGTAGAAGTAGGCGACGTTGCCGAGCAGGATGAGCGCGATGATCAGGTAGTGCCCGAGGCTGATGGCGTCCATGCCCTTCGTCCCGGCGCCCGGCTTGTCGATGAGGAATTCGTACTCGGCCGCGCCGCGCATCGCGGGGATGAGCCCGACGAGCTGGCCTGCCTGGAGGTAGGGCGACATGACGGGCGACTGAACCGCGGTCGCGCCGCCGCCGATCTTGAATTTGTACTTGTCTGCGCCGTACGCGATCCAGGTGTCGAGTCCCGGCGTCCCCGCCGAGATCGATACGACCAGGTCGAAGTCCTTGAGGCGCCGCAGCTTCTTCATCACCGGGATCGTGCTGGTCGCCGTCCCCTTCGCGTCCGTCGGAAAGGTGGCGTAGATATCCTCGCCCATGCCCGAGATCACGGCCACGTTGCCCGGCTTGAAACCGAGGTGCGTGTAGTCCTCGCCCTCCTTCGCACCGGCTTCCTTGGTGATCTTCTCGACCGTCGATTTCTGGAGCGGCACCCCGGTCACCCACAGCCCCACCACCACGACTTTCAGCTTCTTGCGGAACGCGTGCCGCATGACCGCATCCGCCATCGGCTGAAGTTCCGGCGCCGACGAGGGGTCGTAGTCGAACGAGATCAGCACCGACTGCCCTTCAGGCATCGCCTCGATGAAGTCGTACATCTTCTTCACGCCCGTCGACGGCTTGAGGCCCTCGAGATTGAGCGGACAGGCGATCGGGAAGATCAGCGTCGCCAGGAGGATGAAGAAAATCCACCGGCGGTCGAGGGCGAGGATGCGGCGGCAGAAGTTTTCCACCCTAGTCCCCTCCCCCTAGGTAACCGCGCTCGATTCCGAAGATGATCTTGAGCGAAGTCGCGATGATCCCGAGCGCAACGCCGAATCCGACTCCGCGCCGGGCGGCCGTGTTGGGGGTCCCCATCAGCCAGGCCACGATGTCCGGCATCTCCATGCGGATGCCGTGCGCGTGATGAATGCCGAGCCCCTCGGCCCAGAGGTGATTGGTGAAGGGCACGTTGCCGATGAGGACGATCAGCGCGGTCACCAGCAGGAGCCCGGCCTCGAACGACTTTGCCCGGAACGACCGGAACGCGGCAGACGCGATGTAGAACCCCAGCAGCGCGAACATGGTGCTCTGGAGGGGGAAGAGCACATTGCGGAAGACCCACTCGAAGGAGGTCGGGGTGCCCTCGTAGGGAACGAGCGCCCCGTCCTTGTCGATCTCTCGCTCGCGCGTCGCGAGCACGTTGCCCTTGCGGTCGTACTTGCGCTCAACGGCCTTCGTGACCTTCCCATCGGCGGCGTAGTCGATCTCGACCTCGAGCACCTTGAATTTCTTTGGGTCCTTCTCCGGCGGAAGCGGCACCGGCGGCGTCGTTATCGCCAGCTCCATCTCGTCCGTTTCCTCTTCCTGGTCAGGGATCGGCCGGAATACTCGCTCGATCTGCTTCGTCGGCTTCCCGTCCGGCCCCTTCGTGACTTCTGGCGTGCCGTTCTCGCCCTGCTCGTCCGGCAGGCGTTCCGTGCTCTGCTTTCCGCCCGACGCGAACCCCACGATCAGCATCAGGACGAGGCCGACGAACACCAGCGCGCTGTAGCCCCAGCCGTGCGCCTTCAGTGAGACCTTCCGGTAGTGCAGGTGCGCGACGCTTCCAAAGCCCAAGAACGCCGCGAAGATCGAGATGACGATGTACCAGTCGGACATCTGGCTTCCAAGCTTCTGGCTCCAAGTGCTCGGGACGTAGTACTGCAGCGCCATCGCGATGCCGACCACGAAGCAGATGGCGAGAGGAAATTGGCGCTTGAGGAAGATCATTTAGTAGCCCTTGAACAGCTCGAGGCAGCCGTTTACGAAGTGCGAGAAGCCGAGGCCGCCCCACTGGCCGAAAGTGGCCAGGAGGGCGCCGCCGAGGATAGTGAAGAGCAGGATGGCCTTGCCGATGTCCTGACCGCGGAGGGTCCCGACAAGCACGGGCTCCTTGGAGAGGTAGGCGCCCGCAGCGTAGAGCTCTTCGCCGATCAGCGTGTAGTCGCAGGCCGTGAAGAAGAACGGGAGCTGCGCGTCCGCATCCGTGCCGGCGATCTGGATGGCGCCGGTCGAAGCGCCGGTCTCGGCGAGGAGGAGCGACTCAGCGTAGTAGTAGCCCATCATGAACACGGCGGCCGGCTTCTCGCGCACCATCATGCCGTCGACGGCAGCCGTGTAACCGAACTGGTCGTCGGTGACGAAGAAGTTCGAATCGGCGCGGTAGGCGTCCGGGCGGCCCGCGGTGATGTAGGCTTCGCGGGTGATTTCCTGGCAAACGGCCATGACGATCGCGTCGGTGTGCGGAACCTTGAGCTGCGTGTCGTACGCCGCCACCTTCTTCGCAATCTCGCCGAGAATCAGCGTCGCGGCGACCGTGCTCACGGTCGTGATCGGGTCGCGGCCGGTCATGTAATACACGGGTTTGCCCATCTCGGTCGCGCGGCCCACGGCCTCGTCCACGGCGTCCAGCCCGGGAATGCGGCGGATCCAGAGCGTCCTCGTGCGCGCAATCCGGATGAAAACGACGAGGATCCCGGTGAAGGAGCACATGTAGAAGAACGTCGTCAGCTTCGACCAGAAGAACGCGTTTCCCACGGGCGTTACCTGCATCACCTCGGATTCCCAGGTCTTCCCTTCGGCCTCGACCTTCACCTTCCACCAGTACTCCGGCGTCGGGCGGCGCTTCTTCGTCGCGGCGTTCTCTTCAGGTAGAAGAGGCCGGGGCCCTGAGATGGACTCGCGGCTCGTCACCTGGAGCAGCCGCGTGTCGGCGTCCTTGCTCGACGCCCACCACGGAAGGGGCAGATCGGACTTGAGCATGCCGATGCCGGGCTCCTCGGCGGCCTTGAACCAGGGGCCTTCCTTGCGAAGCGAGACCATGACCGTATAGGTCGCCTTGTCGTCGTACGGCATGCGCTTCCAGGTGACGTTGATCGCGGCGCCGTTGTCCTCGCCCGCGTCTTCAATGCTCAGGTCCTTCGGCGGATCCAGCTTGCCTGCGGGCGGCTGCTCCTGGGCAACGGCCGCGGAGGCGAGGAAGAGCGAGACGCAGAGGAGGCGCTTCATCAGCTTTCGATCGTCTCCACGTTCGCGCGCGGAATGGTCGCCTCGCTCCCGTCCGGGAACGACACGACAAGCACGCGCACGTGCGACTCCGTCGGGATCGCCGTCAGGTCCGGCGGAAGCGACTTGATGGCGCCGAGCCGCCCGAACATGGGCTCGCGGATGATGCGGACGGGGTCGCCGGGCTTCATGCCTGTCCGTTCTCCCTCTGGCCCCCCCGGGCCTCCGGCGTGGTCCGCCGGGATGACGATTTCAGGACGGATGACGCCGGCGCGGATCTGCGTGGCGCCGCTGCAGGAGGCTTTCCTGCCCTTCTTCCCCACGAGAAGGTCGAACGTCTTGCGGGCCATCGGGATGCTACCGAAGCCTTCGGTGATGATCAAAGTCAAACCGACGTTCTCGGTGCCGGTGATGGCGACGCCCAGGTCCTTGCCGAGGATTTCGCGCAGGTCCTTGTCGTGGATGCCGCCGATCACGATCGCGGCGGCCTTGACCTCGATTGCGCGGCGGATGACCGCCATGCTCGCGTGCCGGCCGCCGATGAGGATCTTGCCGGCGTGCGCGGAAGTGATCTCAGCCGGCGTCAGGTCCGCGTCGGGCGACTTCGCGACCGGCTCGATGATCCCCGACGTCTCGCCGCCGATACCGAAGATGCCCTGCGTGAACGCCGCGGGGCACTCGATCACGACTCCTTCCCGTTCGATCACCTCGACGATCGTTCCTTCGATGTAAGCCAGCAGATTCAGCGGCCGCGGAGGCTCGCGCAGCAGTACCTGCCCTGTCACGTCCGAAATGCTCTCGATTGTCCCGTCAATCGGCGACGTCACCGACGTCTTGAACCACTTGATCATCGGGCTGTTCTCCGCGATGACCTCGTCCTTCTTCACGACTTCGGTTTCCTTCTTCTTCATGAAGCGCTTCGTCTCGCTCGCTTCGATGGAGAGCTTGTTGACGATGTTGACGGTGTGGACCTTGCCGGGGATTTCGGCGCGTGCGACGACGTCGCTGGCGGTAACTTTCTGGCCGACCCTGACCATCACCGTTCCCTGGATGGGCAGGATCCGGCGCTTGCGGATGACCGCGGATTCCGTGACTCGCAGGCCGGGTGTGTACGCGTGTGCCATTACCGCTTCAGCTCCGGATACAGGTCGAGCGCCTTCGCCCACTTCGTGAGCACCGCGACGCGCTGCTTCTTGTCCGTCGGGAGCACCAGCGGCCTCCCGCGCGTGTCCACCAGCACCCCGCCGACGCCGCCGTGGATCGTCGTCGTGAGCGGCTTCCCCTTGCCCGCTCCGACGTCGAATCCACGCGCCGGCGTCGCTTCGAGTTTCGCCGTCTTTCCCACGTCGAGCTTGTAGAGCTTCAGCTCGCCGTATGGGATCGATTCATTCACCGTCAGGTCGCCCGAAATCTTCAGATCGACGCACTTCTCGCCGTCCTTCGCCACGCCCACCGGCGAAATACACGTGCCGAGGTACACCATGCAGTCGTGCTCGAACGCGTCGGTCGCGGCCTTTTCGTTCACGGTCGCGAGCACGCCGAGATGCGGCATCATGAAGATCGAATCGACCGCGAGGCGCGTGATCCCCTCGAGCTGGTACGAGTCCGTCATCATCACCATCGACTGCACCCGGCGCGGCGCGTGCGACAGGATGCCGCCGGAGCCGATCACGAGGTGCAGGTCCATCATGTTGATGAGCGACTGGCCACTGGCGGTCTGGGAGAAGGCGTCGGAAATGGAGCGTTCCTGCTGCACGCCCTTCAGTCCTACCGCGAGCATCTTGTGCTGGGTCAGCGCGAGCCGGAGGGCTTCCCGCGCGATCGCCTGCTCGATCATCAGCTCGTCGACCGTGAAAGGGATCGTCGTCGGGCGGATCATCTTGTTCTTGATGCGGTTGCGCAGGTCCTGCTCGTCAATGTCGAAGGGCACCCAGCGCATGATGTTGTCGAGCCCCGCTTCGGCGAGGACGTTGGAGATCGAGTAGGACATGCCGAGATTGGCGCTGACCGTGCGGTTGAAGACTTTCTGGAAGACGCTGAACACGTCCGTCGTCGCGCCGCCGATGTCCACGCCCAGGACGTTGATCTGCTCCTTCTTCGCGACGCGCTCGATGATGTCGCCGACCGCGGCGGGCGTCGGGATGATCGGCGCGCCGCACATCGCGATCAGCTTCTTGTAGCCCGGCGCCTGCTGCATGACGTGATGCAGGAAGAGGTCGTGGATCCGGTGCCGCGCGGGCATCAGGTTTTCGCGCTCGAGCGTCGGGCGGATGTTGTCGGTGACCTCGAGCGACATCTTCTCGCCCAGGATTTCCTGCACGCGCTTCGCGGCATCCTTGTTCCCCGCGAAGATGATCGGGAGCTTGTAGCCGATGCCGAGGCGCGGCTTCGGGTCCGCGGCGCTGATGTACTCGGCCATCTCGACGACGTGCGAGATGGTCCCGCCGTCGGTTCCGCCGCTGAGCAGCATCATGTCCGGCCGCAGCTGCCGGATGCGCTCGATCTTCTCGAATCCCGCGCGGCCGTCGTTCGAAGCGAGCACGTCCATGACGATTGCCCCGCCGCCGAGGGCGCAGCGCTGCGCGCTCTCCCCGGTCATCGCCGCCACCGCGCCCGCCACCATCATCTGCAGCCCGCCGCCGGCCGAGCTCGTGCTCACGTAGATGTCCACGCCGACGTTTCCGTTCGCGGGCGTGATGATCTTTTCGCCGTCGAGAATCTTCCGGCCGGAGAGCTCCTCGATTTCCTGGATGCTGTTCAGCACCCCCTTCGTCACGTCCTCGAACGGCGCTTCCACCGTCGTCGGCGCTTCGCCGCGGAACGTCTGCCGGTAGACGTCCCCCACCTTCTCGATGAGGATCGCCTTCGTCGTCGTCGACCCGCAATCGGTCGCGATCACCACGTTGACCGGCCTGTCAGCCACGCCGCTCCGCCTCCAGGGATTCGATCTTCAGGGCCAGGCCTTCCAGCACGTCCCGCCGCTCCAGCAGCTTCGCGCCGCGCTCGACTTCTTCCCGCTTGAGGACGACCTCGAGCACGGGGGCGAAAAAGACCAGCGCCTGCCCGCCTACGAACGACAGCGGCTTGACGCTTTCCAGAAAAAGGATCGCCGGCGCCGTCATCCGCCGCGAGACCACGCCCTTCGCGAGCTTCTCGAGAAGCGCCACGTCCTTTTCCTCGAGGGGCTCCGCCCCGCCGTCCAGCGCGAACGCGTGGGCGAACCACTCTTTCCAGGTCTTCGGACGCTCGCCCATCGCCCTCTCCCGCTGAGGGGAGGGCAGGCTAAGGGGCAGGGCGGGGAGTGTCAACGAAGCGGGGGGGGTTGATGGTTGCGGGTTCCGGAAGTTGAGTTCCGGGTTCCGTGTTCCGGGTTCCGGGTGGGGTTCAGAGTTGCGGGTTTCCTGTTGAGGGTTACCGCCGGAAGCGCAACTCCGTTAACTTCGCAAAACCCGAAACCCCGAACCCCGAACCCCACACGGAACCCGGAACACGGAACCCGGAACTCAACTTCCGGAACTCCGAACCCGAAACCACCCACGGATGTTCGAACCGCAATCCCGCCCGGACGATCAAGGGGGTGCCATGCCCTCACCCCGCCTTCGAATTACCCTCCTCCTCGCCGCGCCTTTCCGCGCGGTTCGAGTCGCGACCGTCGTTCTCTAGCCCGTCGCGTCGTCTTCCCCCCCGCCTCCCCCCTCAACTCAAGGACTCCCCCCATGTCCCGCCCCCGGCCCCACTACGCCCTCCTCCGCCTGGACCCGCCGCCCGCAGGCAACGCCGGCCCGCGCGAAACGCCCACCCGGTTTTTCCCGACGCTCGCCGAGGCCCGCCGCGAGGCCCGCTTCCTCAACGAACGCGCCCGCGAATGGGAGAACCCCTGGCGCTGGCGATGTCGCCGCGCCCGTCCGGAAGAAGGTGGGGGTTTCAATGGCTTTTGAAACGATCGTTTTTGAGTTCCTGGCCGCCGAACGCGAAGAGAAACCGTGCGGGTCGGGCGAAGTCGGCCCATATCAGGTCCGCGATTGTCCAGGCCCTGTCCCGGCCGACGCAGCCCGATTCGCGCGGATTCTCTTCGCGCTCGGTGGCTACTGCGGGAACTTGTTCAGGAGTTTTTCCCGCGTGGAGTCCACGGCGTCCTGCATCCGCTTCTTTTCCCACTCGCCCAGCCCGGAAATCGACGCCTGGAACGTATCCAGCCAGGTGAGCGATTCCCTGTCGCCAACGAAAGCCAGCGACCTCACCGCCTGCTCCTTCACTTTGAAGTCCGTGTCGGACCCGGCCATCCGGTACAGCGCCGTGCGTGACTCCACTGTCTCGATCCCGCCAAACAGCCCGGCGGCCGCCTGTCGCTCGTTCTGGTTCTCCCCCGAGGCGTACCGAAACGCCAGGTCCGCGAGCGGCCCTTTCACGGGGAGATTCCGTATCGAGAAAATCTCCTTTGACCCGCCCCCGAGAATGCGAAGCAGCCGCCGCCTCATATCCTCTCCAGTCTCCGGGCTCGCGAGCTGCGCATGCAGCCACTCCGCTACTTCCGGCCCGCCCGACGCCATCACGAACTCGATCACCATGTCCTTGTCCGCCTTCTCCTCCGGGTCCGCCAGCCGCTCGAGAAAGTACGGCCCCATCTCCGGGTCAAGATCGCTCAACAGCTGAAGCATCCTCCGGAACGCCTCGGCGTCCTTCTTCCCCTTCCTCATGCAGTCCAGCATTTCCTTCGCGAGTGCAATCTTGTCCTCCCTGGTCCTCGCCCTCGGCACCAGCTTCTCCAGCTCCGCGACGCGCTGCGTCAGCCGCGCGACTTCGGCCTGGGCATCGGCGAGTTTCCGGGACGCGTCGCCGGTGTTCGCGGTCCCCGTGCCGGAGGAAGTCCCTGCTGCGGGACTCGACTCCCCGGCTTGACTCGCGGAAGCGGCGGGGGACCCGGCCAGTTCCGGTGAATCGACTTTTTCGGAACTGTGGCGTCCGCGCTCAAACATGGCGCCGCCCATGCCGCCGGCGGCGAGGGCCACAATCGAAGCGACGACCGTGACGAGAGGCGAAAGGCCGGAACGGGGCGCGGTCATGGAAGGACCCTCGGGAGATGGGAACTAAGGTAAGCCCCGGCCCCGGTCTTTGCGCGCAGCTACTTCCGCTTCCCGGTCGCCTTGAACGACCCCACGATCCGCTCGAACTCCGGGTTCGGCGTCTCACCCTTTGCCGTGACGGACATCACGCCGTAGGCCCAGCCGTTCCGGAAGCAGAACCAGACCTGCGCTTCAATCTGGGGACTGAATGCGTCTACCTGCGCGGCGACCTTGAAGTGGACAGCCGGGAGGCCGCCGACTTCGGCCTGGTCCTTGCCTCGCACGACGAATTTCGCCTTGAAGCTCCCCTTGAAGCCTTCCATGAACTTCTCGGCGAGCATGTCCAGGTCGTCCTCGGACAGCTCGTCCTGCGCGATGTCCTTCCGCACGTCCATGACGCTGACGGCGACCTTCGCGACGGAATCCGCGGCGCCGGTTTCGCTGAACATGTGGTACCCGACCACCTCGCTCGCCTTCTGCGAAGACTTCGACCACGAAGCCGGGAGCTGCACGCTGAACGACTTCGCCTCGTCGCGGAATTTCTTCCGCTTCACTTCCGACTTGCCGCCGTCCTCGGCCGCATCCGGCGCGTCCTCGTACGCCCTCGCGGGGCCGACGCCGGTGACGAGCCAGCCCGTGGCGGAATTGACGAGGGAGAAGTCCTCCACGACGGTAATTCCCGTCGTCGACACCGAAACCAGCCCGACCGTCGCCCCGGTGCCGTCCACGCGCGCCGAGAGAATGCGAACGCCCTGCTCCACCTGCTTCGCGAGGTCTCCCTTCTCCATCACGCCTTTCATCACTTCGCGATACCGCGCTTCCATCGCCTTCCGGTCCGCCTCCGAGGCCTTTCCGTACTCCCCCTTCGTCGCGTCGTCGAGCCAGGCCGGCACGTCGAGACACGAGAGGAACGCCTCGAGATTTCCCGCCGAGATCGCCTTCACCCACGCTTCGATCGCCTTCTCCGGCGTCTCGCGCCCCGCGGTCGCCGCGGACCAGCGCGCGCTCTGGATCGCCGCGTCGAATTCGGGCTGAAGCTTCGCATGGTCGGCGGCGGGGCACGTGAAGCGCAGCGTCCAGGTCGCTTCCGTGTCGTTGACGGTGACCTGGTAGGAAATGAAGTCCTTTCCGTCCATGGAGAACGCGTACGTCATCGAGTACGCCGCGGTCTGCCCCCGGAACTCGAGGAAGTCGAGCTTGCGGCGCTCGAAGTTCTTCAGCCCCTTGAGAACGGTCTCCTGCTCCTTCGCGTGGTCGTGGATCTCGCGCGGCGCCCCGGGCACCAGGTAGACGCGGAAGTCGGCGCCCTTGCCGGTCCAGGCGACGGCCTGTGATGCGATCCGGTCGTCCAGCCGCGCCCAGCCCTGCGGCGGCGTCACCGAAAATCCGTTCGCGGCGTCCTCGAACCGGGGCGTCACGACCTCGCCGGCCGCGAGCTGCGTCTGCACCCACTCGCGCGAGACGTTCGAGGTCCGCGCGAACGCGATGTTGTTCCGGTCCTTGTACGCGGAGAGCGTGTTGACGCCGATGAGCTTCCCTTCCGGCGAAATCAGCGGCCCGCCCGAATTCCCGGGGTTGAGCGGCGCCGTCGTCTGGATCATGTTGTCGCGCTTCCCCGACACGATCCCCGTCGACAGCGTCCACTTGAGACCGTCCGGATTCCCGATCGCGATCACGTCCTCGCCGACTTCCAGCGTCTCAGAGTCTCCCCATTCCAGGACCGGAAGTTCCCCGGGCGAGTCCTTGAGGCGCAGAAGCGCAAGGTCCAGCTCTTCGGAGACCTGCACGACCGCCGCATTGAAGCGGCGCCCGTCGAAGAGGTAAATCGCGACCTCGCGGTCGCCGTCGAGGCACGAGGCGACCACGTGGCGGTTCGAGAGGATGATGCCGTCGGCGTCGATGATCGAACCGGAGCCCAGGTGGACGAGGCCGTCCTTGTCCGGTTTGCACTCGATGTACACCGTGGCGGGAGCGCACTTGCGGAAGAGGGCTTTGACTTTCTCGTCGGCGCGCGCGGTGGAAACGAGGGCGGCGAGGAGAAGGAACGCGGGGAGGATTCGCATGCGGGGAGATTAACGCGGGGGAGCGGGGAAACCAAGGGGAGGAAAACGGCAGGGGATGGGGTGACGGCGGGATGGGGATTGGGGGGGCTGGGGGGGTTG
>JBBTCT010000022.1:0-409066 GCA_038060895.1 Planctomycetota bacterium | reverse complement strand
CTGCCCCATCCCCATCCCAAGCCCCAGCCCTCCCCATCCCAAACCCTTCGTCCCCCATCCCCCGCCGTTTCATATCCCCTGCGATTCCAATCCAATCCCAAACCCCAGATAAACCAACGGCTTCACCGCCGCATCCCGTATCCCCGGCATTTCCGTCCGCAGCTGCGCCTGCTCTTCCGCCAACTCGTCCGCCAGGTCGTAGACCATCACCAGCAGCGCGTGATGCACGAATCCCCAGTCCACCGGGCAACGCTTCCCCAGGTCCGCCGGGTCGGAGCCGTAGCGGAACGGGGGGTTGGGAAGCGCCGGCTGGGCCGCGAGGGCGTTGTCGCCCGTGACGGCCTCGTGGACAACGTCGGCCGCGCCGAGACCGTGGTGGACCCACCATTCGCAGCGCGCCCAGGCGTCCATCGCGGGGAGGGACTGAAGCGCGGGGGCGCGGTAGAGCCGGCCTGGGATTTTCGCGGAGAGGTAGTGCTTGAGATTCTCGGGCGGCGCCGCGGCGTATTTCTCGGTCGCGATTTTCACGCTGCGCGTCGCGAAGTCGTCGATCGAGTACGAGCGGTCGCGGCATGAGAGCAGGACGGACGCCGCGAGCTTTTCGTACGAGAACGACTCGACCGCTCGCCGCGCCTGGTCTTCCGGAAGCGACTGCGCGAGGTGAAGCACTCGAATGTATTCGATCTCGAGCGGCGAGGCCTCGTCGGGCGCCGCCTTGAGCACCCGCTCCAGGTCTTCCGCCGCGCCGCCCCAGTTTCCCTGGCCTGCGCGGGCCATCGCGCGCGCCTTCAAAGCGTCCGCCGCTGCGCCACCCGACGCAAGCGAGGCCGAAAGCGCGCGCTCCGCTCCCGCGGCGTCGCCCTTCGCAAGCTGGTCCTTCGCGCGCCGGATTTCCGTGTCGCGGCTCATCGCGACCCTGCGGCGGCGAGGCCCAAGAGCGCCGGCAACCGCCGGATGTCGTCGATGACGTGGTCCGCGCCGGCGAACTCCGAGGCGCTTCCGTATCCCCAGGTGCACCCGACCGTCGCGAACCCCGCGGCCTTCCCCGCTTCCACGTCGTACACCTTGTCGCCGACCATGGCGCCGCGTCGCGTGCCGAGCTGTCCCGCTGCGCGCTTCACCAGGTCCGCCTTCGTGCCGCCCGGGGCGTCGTCGATGCAGAGGCCGACCGAAAAAAAAGACTCGAGGTGAAGCGCCTGCCACGTCGCGGCGTAGTACCCGCGGCCGGCGTTCGTGACGAGGCCGAGCTGCAGCCCTGCGGATTTCAGCGCGCCGAGCGTTTCCGCCGTCCCCTCGAACATCCCGCCGCGCCCGGCTTCCAGCGCTTCGATTTCCAGAGCGAGCACGTGCCGGCGGACGTCCTGCCAGCGCGAAGCGAAGCGTTCCGGGACGAGGCGCGCGAAGTAGACGTTCGAAGGCAGACCGATCATCGCGCGGATCTCGGCGCGCGCCGGAATCGGCGCCGACTCGCCGAGTTCGCGGTAGAACCGGCGCAGCCCTTCCTCGGCGGCGTCCAGCGCCAGGGACCCGGACGATGAGATCGTCCCGTCCATGTCGAAAAGCACCGTGTCCACTCCGGCCAGCCGCATTCCCTCGCCCCCCTTGAAGCCCCGGATTATACTCGTCAAAACCGCCCGTCGAGGAACGCATGCCCGATCGCCGACTTCCCGGCACTCTCTACGCCGAGCGCCTCCAGCGCCTGCAGGAACTCATCGTCGCCGCCGAAGCCGAGGCTTTCCTCTGTCTCCCGGGGACGAATTTCCTCTACCTCACCGGCCTCGATGCTCACCGCTCCGAGCGGCTGATCGCCCTCCTCGTCCCCGCCGAAGGCCACCCCGAACTCATCGCCCCCGCCTTCGAACGCGAGCGGCTCGTGCACAACCGGCTCTTCGCGGAAGTGCGGACATGGGAGGAAGACCAGAACCCCTTCCGGCTCGTGGCGGACCGGCTGTCGAAGCCGCGGACGCGCGCGCGAGTGATCGTCATGGAGGCGTCCACCGACGTGGTCACGAGCGCTCGCCTCGCGAGGGCCGACGACCGGCTCGATCTCATCCCCGACGAAGAAGTCATGGACGCTCTTCGCTCCCGCAAGTCCGCAGCCGAGCTGGCGCTTCTCCGCCACGCCATCCGCCTCACGCACGACGCGCGCGAAAGCGTCGTGGACGCGCTTCGGCCCGGCGTCACGGAAGCGGAAGTTGCGGGGATGCTGCAGTCTGCGCTGACGTACGGGAGCAAGGAGCCGTCGTGGGCGCTGGCGCAGTTCGGGCCGTCGGCGGCGATCCCGCACGGGAGCCCGGGGTTGCGGAAGCTCGCCAAGGGAGACGTCGTGCTGATGGACTGCGGAACGTCCTTCGGCGGGTACCAGGGCGACATCACGCGGACGTTTGTCTTCGGCGGCGAGCCGTCGGGAGAAGTGAAGAAGGTGATGCAGGTCGTGAAGCGGGCGCACGACGCCGCGGTCGAGATCGCCGGCCCCGGCGTCCCGTGCGAGGACGTCGATGCCGCCGCGCGCAAGGTGATCGAGAAGAGCGGCTACGGGGAGTTCTTCACGCACCGCACCGGCCACGGCCTCGGCATGGACGTGCACGAGCAGCCTTATCTGGTGAAGGGCAACAGGCGGCGGCTGAGCGCCGGAAACGTAGTGACGGTCGAGCCCGGGATTTACCTCCCCGGGAAATTCGGCGTGCGGCATGAGAACGACGTGCTCGTCACCGACGGCGGCGCGGAAGTCCTCGTCGAGAAATGACGGACGCCGCTTCCCCCGAATCGACCGACGTCCGCGAGCATCAGTTCCACCACCTGGACCTGACGCGCACGGAGCCGGGCGAGTGGACGGAAATCCGGGCGGGGGCCGAGCCGGGGAGCGCCGCGCGAAAAAACCACCTGGTCGCCTGCGTTGCGGCGGACGACGCGATGGTCTACATGCGGGCTGACGACGCCCCTGTCGAAGGGCGGGCGCACACGTTCGTGCTGGCGCGTGTCGCGCGCGCGGACAGCAAAGTCCACATGGCCTGGGTCTGCAGCCTGAACGGTGAATTCCGGAAGGCGCGGATCAAGGCGACGGTCAAGGTGCCGAAGGACAGCGAGCTCCCCACGCCGGTGCTCGAGGTCAGGTCGGAGAAGGAGCGGGTCTTCCGCTCTCCGGAGCCGGCGGTCCGCGGACGTGTCTACTCCGTGAGCACCCGGATGCAGGCTTACGGGCTGGAGCTGAACCTGTCCGCGTTTTCCGCCTTCTCAAGCGAACTGCCGTTTCCGCTTCGTACCTCCGATCCCGCCCTGAGGGCGAAGGCGTTCCTGCCGGCGTCGTGGACGGAGCGCTCGCTGGAGCCTGCGAGCATGGTGTTCCTGCGCATGGTGCACCGCGGCATGAGCACGAACTGGAGGGTGGTCCGGTGGGGGCGCGGGGAAGGCGCGCTGATCAAATGGGGGCAGGCGGCGAGGGCGAGGGTCGAAAAGGCGTGAAGCGGGGAAGTCCCGGCGAAAACTGTTGACACACGGACACGCATTCACATACTGATTGGTACGCCTATGCCCCGAACCGCCTCCCTCAATCCGAAAACCCGCGAGAAGCTCCTCGACGCCGCAACTTCGCTGATGCTCTCGCAGGGCTACAACGGGACGTCCGTCGACGCCATCTGCGCCGAGGCCGGCGTCACGAAAGGCTCTTTCTTCCATTACTTCGAGTCCAAGGACGAACTCGGCCGCGCCGCCCTCCAGCGCTTCTGCGAAAAGATGGGCCGGAAATTCGAAGTCGCCATCGGCCTGGAGAAAGACCCGTGGAAGCGGGTGCTGAAGTACCTCGACGCGGTGGAGGATGTCGCAAACGACCCCGAGGCGTCCCGCGGTTGCCTGCTGGGCGAATTCTCGGCGGAGCTCTGTGACTGCAACGGCCCCATGCGGTCGATGTGCTGCGGGGGATTCCAGGCATGGTCGGAGAAGCTGGGGGCGGAACTGGCCGCGGCGAAGAAAGCCGTGGCTCCGCGGGCATCGTGGGATCCGCATGAAGTGGCGGAGCATTTCATCGCCGTGCTGGAAGGGTCGCTGATGTTGGCGAAGGTGCGCAAGAATGCGGACGTGGTGGCGCGGAACGTGCGGCACTTCCGCACGTACCTGAAGGGGCTGTGCGGGAAGTAATCTTATTTCGGGAATAAAGATACCAACCAGTTGGTATATCTAGCACAAACAAACAAGGGGCCGCTGAGGCCCTTCACATTTCGGAAACCCTTGAGAGGAGACCGTGCCATGTCCAACGACTGCTGCTCGACCGATTCCTGCTCCACCCAGCCCGCTTCTTCGTCCGGCTGCGATTCCGGCAAGTGCCCCTGCGGCAGTGACTGCAGCGACCCCGTCGCCTGCGCCAAGGCCCTGTGGTGCGCCTCCTTCTCGGCCGCGCTCAAACAGGCGCACGTCGACGCACTCAAGTCCCGCATCGTCAAGGCGTGGGGCGCGAAGATCGACGCGGGCGCCGACGCCGTCGTCGAGGCGATGGGCGCCGTCTGGGCCTCGAAGATGGCAGAGGCGAAGTCGAAGAACGATCTCGGCACGAAGATGGCCGGGATCATGTTCGGGAAGTAAGGACAGAAGGGCGGGGGGAAGCGCCGCTTCTCCCCGCCCTAATACGTTTCCCAGACTCCCGGAGTCGCCAACTCGACGGAATGCCCGTCCGGATCCCGGAAGTAAACGCTGGTGCCGCCGCGCTCCCAGGTAATCTGGCTCTCCACGGTCACGCGATGAGCCGCAAGGTGCGCCTCCCATTCCGCCAGGTCCTCCGCCTGGATCGCGAATGCGAAATGCGCCGGACCGGCGCCGTCGTGCGGCGGAATCCAACCATCCGGTCCGCCGGCGCCCGCGGCGGAGGCGCCCCGACGGAAGAGGAGCAGAACGGTTCCCTGCCCTGCGTCGAGGGCGGCCATACGCGGATTCAGGAAGAGGACCCGCAGGGCCATGACGCCGCGGTAGAAGCCGACCGCGCGGTCGAGGTCATCGACGTAGAGGGCGGTCTCCAGGACTCGCGTGATCCTTGGCACCGCCTACCGCGTCCACCGCAACCACTTGTCAAACGCCTTCTTCACGAACGGCGTCAGGCGCGTGCGGTTGAACATGTCGCCGCACTGCCGGATCGCCTCGGCCTGCGTCGGGTAGGGGTGGATGACGCTTGCCAGCGAACCGAGCGCGATCTTCTGCGTCAGCGCCAGCGTGACCTCGCTGATCATGTCGCCGGCGTGCGACGCCACGATCGTCGCGCCCACGATCTCCCCGGTCCCCTTGCGGCAGTGGATCTTCACGAAGCCCTCTTCCTCTCCATCCGCGATCGCGCGGTCAACGTCGTCGAATTTTCGCAGATACGTGTCGACCTCGATCCCCTTCGCCTTTGCGTCCGCTTCGTACATCCCGACGTGCGCGACCTCGGGGTCGGTGTAGGTGCACCAGGGAATCGTGAGCGCTGAGAGCTTCTTCCGTCCCTTGAAGAGCGCGTTCTGCAGCACGGCGCGCGCGGCGAAATCTGCGGCGTGCGTGAACTTGTGCGTCATGCAGACGTCACCGGCGGCGTAGATGGAAGAGTTGGTGGTCTGGAGGCGGTCGTTGACCTTGATGCCGTTCTTGTCCGTCTCGACGCCGACCTTGTCGAGGCCGAGGCCCTCCACGTTGGGCGCGCGGCCGGCGCCGACCAGGATCTCGTCCACCTCGATTTCGGATTCCTTCCCGTCGAGTGCGTACACAATCCGCTTTCCGGAAGCGCGCTTCTCCACGAGCTTGAGCGACGCGTTCAGGACGAGGTTGATTCCTTCCGCCACGAACTTCCGCTGCACAACCTCCGCCGCGTCCGCGTCCTCGCGGATCAGGATGTGCGGCGCCATGTCAAAGAGCGAGACCTCGCACCCGAGCCGCTGGAATGCCTGCGCAAGTTCGCATCCGATCGGACCCGCGCCGATCACGGCGAGGCGGCGCGGCCGCTCGGTGAGGTTGAAGACGTTTTCGTTCGTGAGAAACCCGGCCTCCGAGAGCCCGGGAATCGGCGGCTTCACGGCGCGCGCGCCGGTCGCGATCACCGCCTTCGAGAACTTGAGCGTCTGCCCGTCCACTTCGACGGTGTTCGGCCCCGTGAACTTCGGCTCGCCGAGGAAGATGTCCACGCCCAGCTTCGAGAACCGCTCCACGGAGTCGTGGTGGCTGATCTTCGTGCGCACGCGGCGCATGTGCTCCATCGCCTTGCCGAAATCGACTTCGAAGCCTTTCACATTCACCCCGAACGCCGCCGCCTTTCGCAGCTCGCCGACGACGCGCGAAGCGCGGATCAGGGCCTTCGAAGGAACGCAGCCGACGTTCAGACAATCGCCACCAAGGAAGTGCTTTTCCACCAGCGCGACTTTCGCACCCAGTCCCGCGCCTCCCGCCGCAGTCACCAGCCCCGCGGTCCCCGCCCCCAGCACGACGAGGTTGTACGACGGCGCCGGCTTCGGGTTCTCCCGCTTCGGCGGATGCACGTTCTCGCGCAGCTCGAGATTGAGCGCGTCGGCGGGGACGACCTCCGGAATCCGCCGGTTCATCTCACCGTGACGCGCACGTCCTGCGCCATGTTGTTGCCCGCCCCCGCGTAGTTCCAGTTCTGCCCGGCGGGCTGCACGTTGCCCGCGGAATCCGTCGCGAGGCACGACAGCACGTACTCTCCCGGCTTCGCGTCCCAGTCGCAACCCCACTTGGTCCACGCGAACGGGCCGACGGGCTCGCTGAGAAGCGCCTTCGTCCACACGCCGTTGACGCCGAACTCAACGCGGGAAACCGCGCCTTCGCCGGACCACGCCCGGCCACGGATCGCGACCCGGCCCTTCTCGACGATCCGGGTCCTCGTAAGGAACTCGGGAAAGCCGGGCGGGATCAGAAGCGCTCGCGGCCGGATGCGCGTGACCGGAGTGCCGGGATCGGCCTTGTCCTTCTTGAAGTGGTACGCGACTTTCTGTTGATACCCGTCGAACGGCGTCGACTGCACGTCGATCCTCTTCAGCCACTTGACCTGCGCCATTCCGTACCAGCCGGGGACGACGACGCGGAGGGGCGCGCCGTGCTGCGACTCGAGCGCGCGCCCGTTCATCTCGTACGCCAGCAGGACCTCGGGGCGCGTCGCGTCGGCGACCGTCAGGCTTCGTGCGTAGTCGTGCTCGTATCCCTTTTCGATTCCATGGTCCGCCGCCGTGAACACCACGTCGACCGCGCCCGGCTTGACGCCGGCCTCCTTGAGAAGCGGCGCGAGCGGCGTGCCCGCCCACACCGCCGTGCTCACGGCCTCGTTGAGCCAAGGCTGGCTGATCGGCCGAGGCGACAGGAGCGCGCGGCCGTTGCCGGCGCACTCGATCGTGACCGGAAATTCGCGGCGCGGCCTCTCGCGCAGGTCCTCGAGCGACAGCGACAGCGATCGTTCCACGTGACCGCCCAGGTCGAGTTGCCACGTCGCCGGGTCGATGGCCGGGATGTCGAAATGCACGAGCAGGTAGTGGAGCGCCGTCGGCGTAATGTCGTCGCGAAGCGCCTCGAGCGGGATTCCGCGGTTGCGCGCGGCGAGCTGGAGTTCTTCCATCGTGAGCAGGCCGTGCGTGGGTTCCAGGTTCATCGGGTCTCTTCCTGTTTCATTTCCGCAGCGCGCGCCGTGAGTCGAGCTCGATCAGCAGGTTGAAGTCAACCTCCATGGACTGGTTCGAGCCCGGGCGGCTGATCGTGCGGGTTCCCTTCATTGTGATCGCGGCCTTCAGCGCCGCGTCGGGCAGGGATCCGTCGAGGCAGCCGGTCACGGTCCCCTTCAGAATGAAATGAAGCGGCTCGTTGAGAACTCCTCCGCCGGACTTCACGACGCTGAAATCCAGGTCGAGGTCAACGGCGCCGTAGACCGCGTCGCCACGCTTCTCCGCGGATTTCAGCGTGCAGGTCATTCTCGAGGCCGCGGCATCGACCTCCGTGCCCGGGTCCGCATAAAGTTTCGCGAGCGTGCCGGCATCCGGGTGCCACGAATCACCCACCTTGACCGCCTTGCCCGACCCGAACTCCTCGTCGACGACGCATCCGTCCTTTCCGCCCGAGCCGCCTCGCCTCCCGAGGCCCTCGCTCATGGACCCGTAGTCCTGGTCGTTGAGCCGTTCCCCCGAATCCACCGTCCAGACGAAGGATCCCTGATCGCTCTTCCCCCCAAGCGACTTACCCTGGACTCCTAGCGTCTCGCGCTTCCCGGATCTCGAGATCGCAGCCTTTGAAAACTTGCGCCTCACCTCAGAAGCAACGCGCCCGTCTACCTTGAGCGTCTCCTCCGTGAACGCGAACTCGAATCCTTGCTCCACGTCGACCGCCTGCTCCTTCCCGTTCGCGCGGACCTTTGAGTGCGCGACCATCATCGTGCGGAACTCCGCTTCCTCAACCGCCCCGACCGTGGGAGTCCACGTGAAACGGATCTGGAATGCTTCTCCGAACGGAGTCGCGGGGACGGCAGGGCCGCCGCCGGACGGCGATTTGGGTTCGCAGGCGCAGAGGACGGCAGCCGCGACGATCGCCAGCGTGGAGAAGCGCATGGCGCCCATGCTAACGATTCGCGGCCGGGCGGCCTAATCCGAGGCGGCCGTCGCTGCGACCGCGGGCGCCGTCGGTTTCTGCGGCGCGATCGTCTTCGCCTTGAGGCCGAGCATCCGGTTGAGCGCGACCTGCGCCCAGTGCTTGGTCTCGGGCTCGACGACGATGCGGTTCACGACGCGCCCTTCGAGAAGGTTCTCGAGCACCCAGAGCAGATGCGGCGGATCAATGCGGAACATCGTCGAGCAGAGGCACTGGATCCCCGCGAGCGACACGATCGTCTTGTCCGGGTTCTCCTGCGCGAGCCGGTTCGTCAGGTGGATCTCGGTGCCTACGGCCCACTTCGAACCCGCCGGCGCCGCCGTGATCGTCTTGATGATGAAGTCCGTCGAGCCCACGAAGTCCGCGAGCTGACAGACCCCATAGCGGCACTCGGGGTGCACGATGACCTTCACGCCCGGAAGCGCCTCGCGCACGCGCGGCACGTCCGCCACGCCGAACTTCTGGTGCACCGAGCAGCAGCCCTTCCACAGGATGATCTTCGCGGCCTTGATCTCCTTGTCCGTCAGCCCGCCCTGAGGCAGGTGCGGGTTCCACACCGCCATCTTCGCCAGCGGCACGCCCATCGCGAACGCGGTGTTCCGGCCGAGGTGCTCGTCGGGAATGAAAAGGATCTTGTCACGCTGCTCCCACGCCCACTCGAACGCCGTGCGGCAGTTCGACGACGTCGTCACGGAACCGCCGTGCTTCCCGACGAACGCCTTGATGGCCGCCGAAGAGTTCATGTAAGTGAGCGGGATGTTCCGGCCGGGAGAAAGCGACTCCAGCGTCTCCCACGCGTCTTCCGTCTGGTCCGCGGTCGCCATGTCCGCCATCGAGCACCCCGCCGCGAGGTCCGGCAGAATCACCTGCTGTCCCGGCTGCGCGAGGATGTCCGCCGACTCCGCCATGAAGTGCACGCCGCAGAAAACGATGTACTGCGCTTCGGTCTGCTGCGACCCGATCTGCGACAGACGGTACGAATCGCCGCGGGCGTCGGCGAAGCGGATGATTTCGTCCATCTGGTAGTGATGGCCGAGGATGAAGAGCTTTTTGCCGAGTGCGGCCTTGGCGCGCACGATGCGCTCGAGTGTTTCGGCCTCGGGGAGGGAGGCCCAGGGTTCCGGGAGTGGCTGGGAAGAGAGCATGGTGGGCCTCTTGACGACGGACACTAAGTGTAACTTGTACACTAAGTATCCCGCATTCGCCGACATTCGTCAAGCGACATTGCCCGTTCAGCGCGGCGCAAATCCCCCGTTACGGGATCGCGCAGGCGTGCGAAGCGGAGGCGAGCGCCGCGAGCGCGAGTTCAGCATCCGCCGGCGACCCGCAATCGACGATCGCTCGCAGCGCGGCGCAGGCTTCATCCGTCCCCGCAAGGCCGAGCGCGACGATCGCTTCGGCCTGGCGGGGGTCGTTGTCGCTGGAAGCGACGGCGGCGAGCGCGGGGACGAGCTTCGCGAATTCGGCGCGCGCGGCGGTCGGTTCGAGCGACCCGTTGCGGACGGCGTCGAGAAGCTGCGCGGTCGGGTCGGCCATGGTCAAGGCGACCGGGGCGGGCCCTTCGGGGCGCTTCGCAACCACCGCGATTCCCACGTTCGCCAGGGTGGCGAGTCCCGCGATCAGCGCGAGGGTCAGGGCGCAGGCGGCGCCGTGACCGGATCGAGCGAAGCGGGTGGTGGGGTGGGTGTTCATGGGTTTCTCGGGGTCAGCAGTGGGATGTCGAAGGACGGTTCGGGATCACGTTGAAATCGGTCAGGTCTTGCGGTCGGGACGGCCGCGGATCCAGGCTCTCATGACTTTTCCCCCTCGATCGTGCATCAGGCGGTGACCTTCGTTTCCGGCCCTTCCCTTCAACCTTCCCCTTTCGGGGGAAGCGAGTTGGCCGCGTTCGGCGGCGAACTCAACGTCAGTGAACGAAGGATGCAGTAAGCAGAATTGGTGCCAGCCTGGATGCATATGACACAAGTCATTGCTCATTAACATCTTATGAATCAAATGCGCAGGAACTCTGATACACGGAACGCACCCCTTTTTGGGCCAGTCCGGGGCGTCGTGCCCCGCGCTTCGCCCCAGAACGGAGGACCGACAACTCCAAATCCCAACTCCAAGTCGTCCGCCGAAGCGCGAAGCGCGTAGGTGGACCCCAACCCCAAAATGACCGGCACGGTTCGGGGTTGGAGTTTCCATCCTCGACTTCTCGCTCTTTTCCCACCCCCCCGGCACAATCCTCCCCCTCCCTCACTGAGGTCTTTCCGCCACCATGTGCCTCGGCTACAAACCCGACCCCAATAACGGCAATGGCCACAAGCCCTTCACCGAGACCGGCTCGAAAGAGCGCCCGATCCGCGACCGGTGGTATGACGCGGAGCATCTGAAGCTGGACCTCGCGGTGGACCTGGTGAAGAAGCACGTGAAGGGTTCGGCGGCGACGACGCTGAAATTGCTGCGGCCGGCCGCCCGGATCGAGTTTGACGCAGTAGACCTGCGCGTCAGCGGCGTGACGGTGGGCGGGAAGAAGGCGGCGTTCCAGACGCACGCGGAAAAACTGATCGTCGAGCTCGGCAAGAACGGCGCCGACGGCGAGAGCTTCAGCGTGACCGTGAGCTACGAGGCGAACCCGACGAAGGGCCTCTACTTCATCGAGCCGGTTAAGGACTACCCGAAAAAACCGCGGCAGGTGTGGAGCCAGGGGCAGCAGGAGGACAGCAAGCACTGGTTCCCGTGCTACGACTCCCCGAACGACAAGATGACGTGGGAAGTCAACCTGACCGTTGCCGCGAACTGCATCGCGCTGTCGAACGGGAAGCTCTCGAAGGTGACGGACGAGAAGGGGAAGAAGCAGAAGACGTTCCACTGGAAGATGGAGACGCCGCAGGTCACGTACCTGCTGTGCATCGCTGTCGGCGAGTTCGCGGAGGTCAAGGAAACCGTCGCCGGCGTGCCGCTCGGCTACTACGTCGCGAAGCCGCAGGCGGCGATGCTCCGGCCGACATTCCAGGAGACGGGGAAAGTCCTGAAGTTCTTCAGCGACAAGATCGGCCTCCCGTACCCGTACCCGAAGTACGACCAGGTCGTGATCACCGACTTCATGTGGGGCGGGATGGAGAACACGACGATCACCACGATCACGGATCGCGCGCTGATCCCCGCTTCGTTCCGCCCGTACTACGACAGCGACCCCCTCGTCGCGCACGAAGCCGCCCACCAGTGGTGGGGCGACCTCCTCACCTGCAAGAGCTGGTCACACACCTGGCTGAACGAAGGCTTCGCGACCTACTTCGAGGCGCTCTTCACCGAACACAACCTGGGCCTCGACGAATTCCGCTACGAGATGCTCGGGAACGCGCGCGCCTACCTCAAGGAAGATGCCGAGAAGTACCGCCGCCCGATCGTTTCGCCGAGGTACGACGACACGAGCGACATGTTCGACTGCCACTCGTACCAGAAGGGCTCCTGCGTCCTGCACATGCTGCGGTGGATGCTGGGCGAGGAGCTGTGGTGGAAGTCGATGAAGCACTACGCGCACAAGCACCAGCGGCAGGTGGTGGAGACGACCGACCTGAAGGTGGCGATTGAAGAGGCGACCGGCATCCACCTGGACTGGTTCTTCAAGCAGTGGGTGCACAGCGGCGGGCATCCCGAGTTCGAAGTGTCGTGGGAGTACGACGCCGGCGCGAAGCTGGTTTCGCTGAAGGTCAGGCAGACCCAGAAAGTGGATGAGCTGACCCCCGTCTTCCGCACGCCCCTCGACGTCTTCGTGCAGGCAGGCAAGTCGAAATTGACGCATCGCGTCAATATCGAGGAGGCGGAGCACCTGTTCCACTTCCCTTGCGACGAGAAACCCCAGATCGTTGCGTTCGACCCGGACACGATCCTCCTGAAGACCGCGAAATTTGAGAAACCGAAGGAAGAGCTGCTCTTCCAGCTCGAGCACGGCCCGACCCCCATGAACCGCGTCGCCGCGGCCGCACAGCTGGCGAAGCACTCGGGGGATCCGGCTGCGGTCGAAGCGCTGGCAGCATCGATGAAGCGTGAGACGTTTCGCGGCGTGAGGCAGGAGATCTCCGGAGTGCTGGGCAAGATGGGGACCGACAACGCGCTGGCCGTTCTGCTCGCGTCGTCGAAGGACGCCGACCCGCGCGTCCGAGCGTCGGTCGCCGACGCCCTCGGCTCATTCCAGGACGAGAAGGCCGCCTCGAAGCTTGTCGAACTGTCCCGCGACCGCTTCCCCCAGGTCGCCGCAGCCGCCCTCCGCAACATCGGCAAGACGAAGTCGAAGAAGGCGCTTGCGGTCCTGTCCGCGGCACTCAAGCGCGACGCGCACAACGACATGCTCCGGGTGGCGGCGTTCACGGGGCTGAAGGAGCTGAAGGACCCGAAGGCGGTGGCCCTCGCCCTGAAGTCGGGGAGGGCGCCCTCGACGGTGTTCGCGCGCAACTCGGCGAACACCTGCCTGGCCGGAATGTACGCCGAGATCGAAAAGGAAAAGAAGGGTCCGGTTCGCGACCACTTCATCGCCGCTCTCCGCGACCCCGCCCACCAGATCCGCCGCGGCGCGATGGAAAACCTGGGACTGGTGGAGGATCCGAAGGTCACGACGGCGCTCGAAGAAGCGGTCGAGCGCGAGCCGCTGAACATCATCGGGCGCGTCGGGCGGCAGTCGCTGAAGAAGCTGAAGGACAAGTCGGCGGCGCGGGGGGACATGAAGGACGTGAGGAAGGAAATGGAAGCGATGCGGGAAGAGAACCGGCAGCTGCGGAACCGGCTGTCGAAGATTGAGGAGCGGATGAAGGCGAAGTAGGGCCGAAGTTCTGGTGCCGTATCCGCGGCCGTTTCCGCTGAATCAGCTTTCATCCGCGTAAGGCTGTAGCCGTTTCTGAAAAAATCCGTACGCGGATCAAAGCGGATCTCGCGGAAACAGCCGCGGATACGACAACGACCTACCTCTGGTAAGTCCCCGCCACTTCCCCGCGCCCGATGACGGAACCCTTCATCGCCTCCCTCAACTCCCCCGCCGTGGCCCCGGCCGGCAGCTCGAGCTTCTTCTTCAGCGCATACACGATGAACCGGTACTTGTGCGGCTCATCCCCGCGCGACGGATTCGGCCCGCGATACCCGGTGTCGCCCCACGAGTTGTCCCCCTGCCGCGCGCCGGCAGGGCGCGCCAGCTCTTCCTCCTGGGGCACTCCCTCGGGCAGGCCCTTGGCGTCCTTCATGATCCCGTAGATCACCCAGTGGACCTGCGCGTCGCCGGAAAAGTCGCGCTCTTCGCAGATCAGCGCCCACTCCTCGACGCCGGCCGGAGGATTGGACCAGGTGAGAAGCGGCGAGAGGTTGTCGCCTTCGCCGCGTGCGGCGTGCTTCTTCGGGATCGGGGCGGCGTCCTTGAACGCGGCGCTCTGCACGGAAACGATGTGCCCGGTCCAGCGTTCCTCGGGTGCATTCGAGGCGCCACCGGAACAGCCGGCCAGCAGGAGACAGACCGCGAGTCGCTTCATGGACGGATCATAAAGACCCCGCCCGGCGAAACCCGCTGATTTTTCTTACCATATATCTCCACCGATGGTCGAACACCGGCTCGCGACTTTCGTCCACGTCTCCGACACGCACATCGGCGATCTTGATCCTCGCACGGGAGACGCGGCGCTGGACGAGAGCGTCCGCCGGCGATGGGAGAAAGGCGGGCACTTCTACGGTTTCTTCGGCCACACGCACGTCGCGCTGGCGCAGCTCGCCGCGTTCTACGGGCGTCTTCGCGAGGATGAAGGGGCGCGACTGATCCACACCGGCGACCTCACTCGCTGGGGCGGCGCCCGGCAGCTCGCACTGGCCGACCGCTATTTCCGCTCGCGCCTCGACACGCCGGGCGGTCCCGTCGGCCTCGACGACCCGACCGCCCTCGAGCTCGCCGTCCCCGGCAACCACGACCACTGGCCGGGAAACGGACACGTTTTCGGGCGGTGCGACCCCGCGGTCCGCCGCGCGTTCGGCGCGTTGCCAGTCCCGCCACGCCGCCTCGCTCTCCGCGGCGGCCGCTCGCTCCTCTTCGCCGGCATCGACAGCGACGCAGATGTCTGGGGATGGGGCCCCTCGCGCGCGCTCGCCCGCGGCGCCTTCCGCTCCCAACTCCGCAAACTCGCGAAGGCCCTTCCCGCCCCCGGCGCCGACGAAGTCCGCGTCCTCCTCCTCCACCACTCCCCCGTCCACCTCGGGCCGCAGCTCGGCCTCGCACGCGGCAGCCGCGCCGCCCTCGATCGCTTCGTCGCACGCCACCGCTTCCGCATCCTCCTCACCGGGCATATCCACGTGCCCGGCGGGCGCGTGCGGCGGTTTGCGCATGGGGACGTCCTCGAAGCGCGGGCCGGGACGGCGGTCCTGCGGGACTTCCTCCCCGAAGAATGGGTTCGGAGCGGCCACGGCCCGCTCGCGCCGCTTCCCCAGGACGCCCTCCTCGTGCACCGCGTGTTCGAAACCGCGGCGGGGCTCGAATGGCGGACGACTCTGCATCTGCGAACGAAGAGCGGCTTCGAGGACCGCGGCCCTCTCCCCGGGGCGGAAGGACTGGCCGTGCCTCGCAGCGCGTAGCCCGGTCCGCACTTGCGACTCTCTTCCGGTTTTTCCGAGAATTCACCAAGAAATCCCCGGCTTCCTCCTCCTTTATCCCGAACGCTGCGCCAATCCGGCGCCGCGACATTCGGAGCGCGCATGCAGCCCTGCACCGACCTCGTCATCCGCGTCCAGCAGCACGGCGATCGCGAAGCCCTGGGAGAACTCTTCCGCACCGTCCAGGAAGACGTCTACCGGCTCGTGCTCGCCGAACTGCGGGACCCGGCGGACGCGGCCGACGCTGCGCAGGAGACCTTCCGGCAGGTCGTGCAGTCCCTCAGGGATCTGCGCGACCCCCGCGCCTTTCCCGCCTGGCTCATCCGCATCGCCCTTGAAAAGGCGCGGACGCTTCGGCGCGGACGGCAGGCGGAGCGGACGGCGGCGGCGGAGTTGGCGGAGCGCGCCCGGACTACCCGGGAGGAACCGATGGCGCACGTGGAATCGACGGAACTCAGGGGACGGGTGCGGGAAGCGGTGGACGGGCTGGAAGAGGAACTGCGCACGGCGGTGCGCCTGCGGTACGACCACGGACTGAGCTATGCGGAAATCGCGCAGGCGACCGCGGCGCCGGAGGGAACGGTGGCGTGGCGGCTTGGGGAAGCGCACAAGCGGCTCCAGAAGGTGCTGTCCGGCGCGGGCGTCGCACTCGCCCTTGCGGCGATCGAGAGCGAACTGCAGGCCGCCGAACCGATCACGGTCCCGGACAGACTGTCGCGCGCCGTCGCGGAAATCGCAGGCGGTGCGCCGCTGACCGCCCCCGGCCCGCGTCTCCGCACGCGCGCCGCCGGGTTTGCGGTCGCGGCGGTGCTGGCGCTCCTCGTCGCGTCGTTCGTCGCGCCGCGCCTGGGGAACGGGGGCGCCGGCGCCGGCAGCGGCGGCGAGAGCGGATCCGGGACCCCGCGGCCCGACTCGACCGGGTCAACGACTGAGGAAGTGGGAGAAACGGATCGCACGGTTGCGGGCGGAACCGGGGCGCCGGTGGGGAAGATGTCGCGGGTCTGGGGACGCGTCTTCGACCGACGCACGCTCGCACCGGTCCCGGGCGCTAAGGTGGGCCTGCTGCCGGAGGGCGCCGCGGCCGGGCGTGAGAAGCTCACTCTCGACACCGACGCAGCCGGAGACTTCTCGATCGAGGTCGCACCCGGGCAATGGAGGCTCCTCGCGGAGTCGCCCTCTTACGCTGGGGCGCTGGTCGAAAGGTCGATCCTGCGCTACTGGCGCGACGCGCACCGCGAGGAATTCCCGTGCGGACCACACGCTTCGGAGGGTCTGGTTCTCGAAATCCGCGACGGTGAAACCGTGAAGCTCGACTTTGCGCTCGGGGTCACGCTCGAGCCGGACTTCACGCTGGAAGGGACCGTCGTGAACGAGCGCGGCGACCCGGTCGCGGGAGCGCGGGTCGAGATGGGACAGCACTCGCTCGACGTCGAGCAGGTGCCCGGGGCGACGAAGAGAAAAGGGCCATTCGATGACCGGGTCGCCATCCAGATCCAGGCGGCCGTCACAACGAACGAGGCGGGCCGGTTCCACTTTGCGTCGGTCTACCCGCGGGGTGAAATCGAATTGCGGGCGACGGCCGAGGGTTTCCGCGCGGACACGCGGCTCTTTGAAGTCCGCCAGGGTCTTTCGGCCGACTTCGTCCTTCATTCCGGCCTGAAGCTGAGCTTCGAGGTCGTCGACAGTGAGGCCCGCCCGATTGCCGGCGCTCACATCGTCGCGGAGCCGGCGCCCGGCGCGGACGGTGAAGTGCTCGGGATCACGGACGCGGGAGGCAGGTTCTCGACGGATTCGGCCGCTCCCTCCACGCGCTTCGTCGGGGCGTGGGCGCCGGGATACGGTTGGTCCGTCGCCATCGCGGCGGAAGGAAACGCTTCCCTCAGGCTCGTGCTGCACGCGGCGACCGCGACAATCCGGGGCATCGTCGTGGACGAACAGGGCGCGCCGATCGCAGGCGCGAAGGTCTTCGTATGCCAGGTTCTCGCGCGCGACCGGGACGCCGTGGCTCGCTTCGCCCCGGGTCCCTCGGCCAGCACTTCCGATCGCTCCGAAGGCGACTGGCTGACGTTCGTGGCCGGTGCGAAGGGATTCGAGCCGGGTCTTTCCGGCCCGGACGGCACGTTCGAGTTCCGCGGCCTGCCCGTAGGAAACGGCTGCGGTGTGCTTCTGCGCGGCTGGCTGAGGCCGACGGATCCGAAGGAGGAGAATCGAATCGGCAAGCACGAAGCGTGGGATGACGGGTGGGTGAAGCTCGTACTGTCGCCCCGCGATTGAGTTACTTCACGCCGGACGAATCGGATCTCCGACCTTGATCGTTCCGCCACCGAGGATCTGCGCGCGAAGGCCGCCGCGGTGGATCAGCCCGGGATGAGCCTTCGGATCGGTCAGCTCCGCCAGCCGCGCGCAGGGTTCGCACAGCCGGATTCCCTTTGCACGCACGTCGCCGACGAAAAACTCCCGGTCGATGAGATGGTTGAGAGCCACCCCGCGCGTCACCACGTTCCGTCGCGAGTCGCCCGGGGCCAGATCGAGTCCGTCCTCGCGCTTCAGCCCCTCCAGCGCCTCCGCTTCGATCAGCGTCAACTCCCGCGACGGACCAGGCTTGTTCGAGTACGTGCCGACGCCCGCGCCGTAGCGGTCGCCTTCGAGGCCTTTGCCGGGAAGCGCCTTCGCCTGCGGGACCGCGGTCGCGGCGCCGCCCGCGATGGGGATGAGATGGATGGAAACGACCTGGCCCTGCCATGAAGCGCTCATTTCCGGCTCCTCAGTGCTTTCATCGCCTTCGGGATCTCGCGCGGCGGCAGGAAAAGCACGGCGCCCCATCGCCCGTCGCCGGTCGCGACGCCCTGGGCGGCGCCGATGTTGATCCCCGCCGCCGCCAGCTTGCTGAAAATTTCCGCCATCGCCCCCGTGCGATCGGTCCCGGAAACTGAAATGGCCTCCTGGCGCGGGCCAAGTCTCAGTCCCGCTTTGGCCGCCGCCCGTACGAACTGCGCCGGATTCGCCGGCACCATCTCGATCTGCGCTTCCACCCCCATCGGATATCCCCAGACCGCGAGGAGATTGACGCCGGCTTCTCGAAGTGTCTCCAGCATGCGGGCGCCTTCGCCAGGCTGGTTGGGGACGGACGCGTTGAAGTGAGCGACCTTGCGAATTCGGTCGAGCATGGCGGGCTCCTGCCTGGGGAATGCGAGGAGTATAGGATTGCCCGGGCGTTCGTCCCTGCATTGAACCCGCGACGCCGGATCCTGCGTCAAGTCCTCGTGTAGAATCCAGCGGACATGACACACGCGGTCCCGACGAAGCTGCCTAAGGTCGGCACGACGATTTTCACGGTCATGTCCGCGCTCGCGGCGGAGCACAAGGCCGTGAATCTCGGACAGGGATTCCCGGACTTCCCGCCGCCGCCACAGCTCGTGGAAGCGCTGGTCCGCGCGATGGCCGACGGGAAGAACCAGTACGCGCCGATGACGGGTGTACCGGCGCTTCGGCAGGCGATCGCCGCGAAAACAAAGCGTTGTTACGGTCGCGACGTCAACGTGGACACGGATATCACGGTGACGAGCGGCGCGACGGAAGCGATTTTCGACGCGATCCACGCGGTGGTCCGGCCGGGCGAAGAGGTCGTCGTCCTCGATCCCTGCTACGACTGCTACGAGCCCGCGATTGACCTCGCCGGCGGCCGCGCCGTGCATGTCCCGCTCGACCCGCGTGAGTTTTCGGTGGACTGGGAACGCGTGAAGGCCGCGATCACGCCGCGGACGCGGCTCGTCATGATCAATTCGCCGCACAATCCGTCGGGCGCCGTGCTCACAGCCTGGGACATGGAGCAGCTCGCCGAAATCCTGCGCCCGACGAAGGCGCTTCTGCTCTCGGACGAGGTGTACGAGCACATCCTCTACGACGGCCGCCGCCACGAAAGCGTCCTGCGCACCCCGGAGCTGGCGGAGCGGAGCTTCGTCATCTCCAGCTTCGGCAAAACGTATCACTGCACGGGCTGGAAGATCGGCTATTGCATCGCGCCGCCCGCGCTCTCGGCCGAATTCCGGAAGGTGCACCAGTTCGTGACGTTTGCGACGTTCACGCCGGCGCAGCATGCGTTCGCGGAGATGGTTGAGAAACATCCCGCCCACTACGAAGGCCTCGGCGCGTTTTACCAGCCCAAGCGCGACGCCTTCGCCGCAAAACTCCGCGAGACGCGCTTCAAGCCCCTCCCGGTCCCGGGCGGCTATTTCCAGCTCGTCGATTACTCCGCCGTGAGCGAGCTCGACGACCTCCCCTTTTGCCGATGGCTCACGATCGAGAAGGGCGTGACGGCGATCCCGCTGTCGCCGTTCTACGCCGAGCCGCCGAAGGGTCAGCGGCTGGCGCGCCTGTGCTTCGCCAAGGTTGACGCGACGCTGGAGGCCGGGTTGGCGAGGCTCCGCCGCGTGTAGGCCGTAAGGCGCATGTGAACGCCCTTGTTCAGGCCTGGGGGCGCGCGCCCGACGCGCTTCGACTGAAGGGACGCCTTGCAGCGAGATCCACATGTCCCTGCGGCTATGATCTCGCGGTGCGCGACAGAGTCTCCGTCGACGGACCGATGCCCGCGTTCTGGCCGCCGCGCCCGTCGCGGTTCTGGTCGTGGCTGCTCGCGCCGCTGAATCGGCGGCAGCTTCGCGGAAAGTTCGCGGTGTCGTCCGTCGAAGTTGAAGGAATGGAGCGGCTGCGCTCGCTTCCGCCGGGAGACGGCGCGCTCATCACCCCAAACCACTCCTACGCCGGAGACGGCGTCGTCATGGTCGAAGCCGGCCGCAGCGCGCCGCGCCCGTTCCACCTCATGGCCGCCTGGCAACTGTTCACGGGCCACGGCGGCCTCGACGGATGGCTCATGCAGCGCCAAGGTTGCTTTTCGGTCGACCGCGAAGGCTCCGACCGCCGCGCCATGCGCACCGCGACAGGGATCCTCGCCGGCGGCGGCTTCCTCGTCGTTTTCCCCGAGGGCGAGAACTACCACCTGAATGACCGCCTCACGCCGCTCCGCGAAGGCGTCGCGTTCATGGCCGCGACCGCGCAGAAAGAGAAAGGCGACGCGGGCCGCGTCTGGCTTGTCCCCACCGCGATCCGGTACCGCTTCGCCGAAAACGTCGCGCCGCGCCTCGAAGCGGCTCTCGAGTCCCTGGAAGCAATCTCGCCTTCCGGCACGTCCAGGTCCGCGGCGCTTCCGGCGCGAATCCTCGCGTTCGGAGAAGCTCTTCTATCGGTCAAAGAAAAGGAGATCCTCGGCAGCCAGTTCCGCGCGGAGCCGCTTCCCGCCCGCCTTGAACGCCTGATGCGGCACCTGATCGAGAGGCATGAGGCCGTGCGCAGCGAGGATCCGGCGCCGGTGCGCGTGAAGCGGGCCCGGGCGAAGCTGCTGGCGCTTCCTGAAGAGGAGCGCACAGAGGGTACGAAGCGCGCGCTTGCGGACCTTCACCTGGCAATCCAGCTCTTCAGTTATCCCGGCGACTACCTCTCCGCGGCTCCGACACCGGAGCGCATGGCCGAGACCCTGGAGAAATTCGAAGAGGACCTGACGGGCGAGGAAGCGAAGCCCGTGGCCAGGCGCCTCGCGCAGGTGGTGATCGGCGAGCCGATCGACGTGAAGGCGGCGCTGGGCGACAAACGGGCGCGGGAGGCGGCGGAAGGGCTGACGGTCGCGCTCGAGGGCGCGATGACCCGCCTTATTTCGGCGCGGCCGGCGCTTCCGCAAGCAGGCGCCACGCCAGGATCCAGATGACGGCGCTGACGCCGATGGCGGCGGGGACCACGGCGAGGGACAGCGGGAGGTTGCCAATGCTGTCGTTGATGCGCCCGATGAGAGGCGGGCTGGCGACGTCGCCGAAGAGATGGATGCAGAGGATGGCGAGGCCGATGGAGCGGGCGCGCATACCGCCGGAGACGGAGTTGACGAGGAGGGCGTTGACGGGGGCGTTGTAGGCCCAGAGGAAGATCTGGGCGACGAGGACGCAGGCGAGGATGGCCATGTGCGCGTGGACGACGTAGATGGAGACGATGATGAGCGCGAGGGCGGGGATCATCGCGAGGCCGCTGACGGCGAGGTAGGGCTGGCGCGTGAAGCGGCCGAGGCGGTCGGCGACGAAGCCCCCGAGGATCGTGCCGCCGAGGCCGCCGACGACGGTGACGATGCCGACGAGGTAGCCGGCCCGGTCGAGCGACATGCCGCGGTCGCGGGAGAGAAACGTGGGGAACCAGTCGGCGATTCCGCCGGTGGCAAACGTCACGGCGGTGTATCCCGCGACGGTCAGCATGTACCGGCGGTTCGCGAACAGCACTTTCAGCGCCTGCGACCAGGGCGGCGGGACTTCCTTGTTCACGTCGAACTGCCCGCGCGGCGGATCTCGCATGGCAAGCGCCAGGCACGCGACGAGAAGCCCCGGCAAGCCGCAGGCGAGAAACGCGCCCCGCCAGCCGAACCCGGGCAATCCCCCGAGGTACCCTCCCAGCGCGAACCCGATCGCCGCGCCGACGGGCGTCGCGGCGTAGAAGATCGTGAAGATCTTGTTTCGCTTCTCTGGCGGGAAAAAGTCCGACAGCATCGCCGGCGCAATCGTCGCGTACGCCGCTTCACCGACTCCCACCAGCGACCGCGCGATCAGCAGCGAAGCGAAATTTGTCGCGAGCGCCGCGCCCGCTGTCGCGAGAGACCACACGCCGACTCCCAGTGCCAGAAGCAGCCGCCGCGGCCCTTTCTCGGCCAGCGAACCGAAAACCGGGCTGCAGAGCATGTAGACGATGATGAACGCCGAGAGCGGGAGGCTGGTCTGTGCGTCGGTGAGCTTCAGATCGGCCTTGAAGAGGTCCTTGACCGCGGAAGGCACCCAGCGATCGATGTAATTCAGCAGATTCATCGCGGTGAGGACGACCACCGCAAGGGTGGCGCCGCGGGTCACGGGAGAAGTCGTGGGCACGGCGGGGGACGTCATGGCGCGCCATGATGCCCGGAATCGTGGACAGCGAAGACTACTTCTTCGGCGGCGCGACGGTCCCGCGCTCCAACTCCTTCATGATGTACCGCTTCAGCCTCTCGCGCGACGCCTGGTCCAGCTCGATGAAAACGAGGCCCAGGTCGAAACGCGGAAGCCCTGCCACGGGTGCGACGCGGGCGACCTGCATTTTCGCCAGGACCGGCGCCTCCCCGACCAGGTCAATCTCGACGTTGAGGATGGCCGTTTTCTGGATCTTTTCCTCGGTCGTCATCCCGATTCCCGCCTCGCTCACATCCGTCGTGACCGCCTCGCGCTTCTTGGTGAAAAACCCGTCGGTCGCCAGCTTGTACTTCATGGTCATCGCTTTCCGTAGGCGCACGGCCTGCTGCTTCACCGAGGTCGTCCCCTCCTGCCCTGACCCCAGCTTGGCGAGCGCCTCGATGAGCGATTCGCGTTTGAAGGGCTTGCGGACGCGCGCGCCTGCGCCGTCGGACAGCGCACCCATCACCAGCTGCGCCGTCTGCACGTTGTGCACCGCAAGAAACTTCAAAGCAGGGAACTTCTGCTTCAGCCGCTTCATGACGTTCACGCCGCCGTCCCCGCCGCGATCGGCGTGGCCGGGAAGCAGCAGGTCGAACGCGACGCACCACGGCTTGTGCTTCTCGGCCGCCTCGGCAAGCGCGTCGCCGTGCGCAGCGTCCGCGACGACCTCGTAACCCGTCCCCTTGAGCGCCTCGCGGAACGCCCCGCGATCGGACAACGAGGCGTCCCCGATGACGATGGTCTGAGCCATCCCGTTCCCTCCCCTTCACTGACCCTGCCCCTAGCAGACTCCTTTGCACGAGCCGTATCAAGGGCGAAGTTGCAGGAGGGGCGGAATTCAGGACGGAGCTTCCCGAGCAGGAATATCGCGGGACACGCTCCTCTCCCCGCTTAGAATCCGCCAGGCCGACGCCACGGCCAAAATAGGGGAAACTCATGTCGCAGACCACGCCGGGATCACGCACCCGGGTGCTTGTCATCGGGGGAGGACCGGCAGGCTCGATCACCGCCAGCCTGCTGGCCCGTGAGAAGGTCGAGACGACCGTGCTCGAAAAGGAAAAGTTTCCGCGCTACCACATCGGCGAATCGCTGTTGACCGCCATCCACCCGGTGCTCCAGCTCGCGGGCCTCAGCGAAAAGGTCGATAATTTCGGGTTCGTAAAGAAGTACAGCGGGTTCTTTCGCGTGCGACAGGGAACCCCCGCCGGACACGTCGATTTCAGGCGCAACAAGCTCTACAAGTACAGCTACCAGGTCCGCCGCTCTGAGTTCGACCAGTTGCTGCTCGACCACGCCCGCGAGCAGGGGGCGCAGGTCTTCGAAGAGACCGCCGTGCAGGACATTATCTTCGACAAGGACCGCCCCGTGGCCGTCGACTGGTCGCACAGTTCCGGACAGAAGGGCCGCACCACCTTCGACTACCTGGTCGACGCTTCCGGCCTCTCCGGACTCATGGCCCAGAAATACCTGCGCAACCGGCACTTCCAGGAATCCTTCGCCAACGTCGCGGTCGGCGGTTACTGGGCAGGCGCGCTCCCCTACAGCGACGAAGAAGGCACGGCCCACCCGGGGGCGTTCTCGATGGAAGCGCTCTCCGACAATTCCGGCTGGACGTGGGCGATCCCCCTTCGCGACGGCCTGCTGAGCCTCGGGATCGTGATCCACCGGGACACTTACAAGAAGTGGAAGGAGACGATCGGCGACAACGAGAAGATCTATCACCACGGGCTTTCGCTTTGCCCCGACATCATGAAGCTGATCAAGGACGCGAAATTCCAGGGGCAGCTGCACGAGTGGACGGATTATTCCTACGTCGCGGACTCGTTTTCCGGCCCGAACTACCGTCTTGCCGGCGATGCGGCCGCGTTCATCGATCCGCTGTTCTCGTCGGGAGTGCACCTTGCCATGCTCGGCGGCCTGTCTTCGGCCGCCACGATCTGTGCTGCGCTGCGCGGAGAGATCGACGAAGGTGGCGCCGGGCATTTCCACGACCGCTACGTCCGGCGCGCCTACACGCGCTTCGTGGTGATGGTGGCTGGTTTCTACAACCAGATCCGCCAGCAGGACATCGTGAGGATCCAGGGTGTCGAGGCGCAGAATTTCCAGGATGCGTTCAACCTGATCCAGCCGGTGGTATCGGGCAACACGGACGTGAACCACAGGGACCTGAACCTGGACATGGTGAAGCGCACGATGAAGTACACGACGGACATGATGATGGAGCTTCACAACATGCCGACGGGAAACCCCGTCGCAAAGCTGATGTCGAGGAAGGTCCTGGACGAGGACATCGGCGACCCCTTCGACGCGATCGATGGACGCTACATTCGCATGAAGACGGGCGAGCTGGGGCTCGTCGAGATGGGACGCGTCGAGGGCTGGTTCCAGGGCCTCAAGGAGTCGTTCGTAAAGCTGGTGGTGCGCGGAAGCGACAAACTGAGGGTCTGAGCGCGCGAGCAACGATCGGGAGCGCCTCGAACAATAAATCTTCGGATTCCTGCAACCTTCCGGGCCCCGGCTCGCAAGTCTGTGTGTGGCAGGCGCGCCCTGACTCGTCCGCGCCCCGGTGGCCCTGAATCCAAAACCAGAGGAGACCTGCATGACACGCGCCGCGCTCGCCCCGATCGCCCTCTCCGCCGCCGTCGTCGCCCTCCTCGCGCTCCAGGTCGCCACTTCGAACCGACTTGCGAAACTTCAGGACCAGGTTGCGAAGCTCGAAGAACGACCGCTCCCCGCGGGATCGACTCCCGGCGAAGCGGCGGTCGCTGCCGGTGGCGGTTCGCAGGAAGGCCCGGCCGGGGCCGCGACTGGCGCGGGTTCTGGTTCGCCTGTCACGGGCGCTGACTTCCCTGCCGGGAGCGCAACAGGCTCCGCCGGGTCGGGTACCGATTCAGCAGCCGGCCTGAAGTCTCCGCGGCGGGCGGCGGGCGAGGCCATGTCGGAACAGGACGTTGAGGCGCTGATCGAGAAGAAGCTCGCGGCGCGCGACAAGAAGAACCCGCTGGCGTCGCTCATGAACTGGGAAGACCCGATGACGGTCATGGAGCGAGAGCTGAAACTCTCGCCGATCCAGAAAACGCGCATCGCGGGGCACCTGAAGGAACGGGACGACGCGACGATGGACATGTGGCAGAGCGAGGAGGCGCGGAAGGACTGGCGCGCGACGCAGGAGAAATCGGAAGATCTCCGGAAGAAGTGCGATGAATCGGTGAAGCGCGAGCTCGACCTGGCGCAGCAGGACAAGTACGAGGAGCTGAAGAAATCCGGGAAGCTGGTGGATTTCGGCGGAAGCGGGACGTCCGTCGTGTTCCGGGAAGTCGGGACGGACGACGAACCGGAAGGTACCGAGCCGCCGGACGGGAAGTAGGCCGGCTACTTCTTCGACTGGTCCTCGCAGTACTTCCGGTTCTGCAGAAGCACTTTGCTGCCGGGGAGTTGCGCGAGGCCTTCGTCGTAGATCCTGATCGCGCCGGCCCAGTCCTTCGCGGGCCAGAACGTCCGCGCCCAGTTGTCCCACGCCACGGTCGCGTTGTTCTCCAGGGCCTTGTCGCCCGGGTATTCCTTCAGGCCGCGGCCATAAACTTCGGTCGCTTCTTTCCACTCCTTCTTCTTCGAATGCGAACCGGCCCACTGGTCGTACGCGGGGCGCGCGACGGCGGCGGCGTCCTTGACCAGCTCCTTGTGCCGCCCCGCAGCCCCGACGGCCTCCTCGAACCTGCCCTCCTTGCACAGCGTCGCCACGACCCACTGGACGTGGCCCTGGGCGACGTCCGGAAAGCGCGCGGCGTACACCTGGAGAATCTCCTTTGCGCGCGCCTCGCCTTCTTTTGCGTACGCGTCCCGTGACCATTCCTGGGCGACGTACTTGAGATTGGTCAGAAACAGCTTTTCTTCGGGGAGCTTTTTCAGTGCCTTGTCGTAAACGCCGGCCGCACCGCTCCAGTCCTTCTTCTTCAGGAAGGTCTGCCCCCATCCGTCCCAGGCGACCAGAAGCAGGCGGTCGGGGTCCGCGGACAACTCGCGGAGGAAATCGGCGAAGCGCTCCGCGCAGGCGACCGACTCCTCGAACTTTCCGCCCTTGATCAGCGCCGCGATTGCTCTCTCCGGGTGCGCGGCCGCGACTTTCTTCACGCCCGGGATGTCCTCAAAGCGCTTCACCTGCGCCCGGAGGATTTTCAGCGCGTCGTCGTCGCTGGATGCGAAGGCCCACTCCTGCACGACGAACACGATGTTCTGGACCGTGCGCTTGTCCCGAGGGTTCGCCGCCAGGAGCTCCATCGCCTTTTCGTACGCCTTCTCCTTGACGAGGCTGAGCGCCCACCGGGTGCGGACGCCCGAGCGCCAGGCGTCGAGCTGCTCGCGCGGCTTGTCTTCGAGTCTGGAAGCGGCTCCCGTCTCAAGCGCCTTCTCCCACTGCTTCTCCTTGATGAGCGCTTCTCCCCGCTTGATGAAAAGCCCGGCCTGCATCGAATTCCACGTCTCCGCTTCCGCGGGCACTTTCGCCGCGGCGTCGCGCAGCACGGCGACCGCCGCTTCCTCGCGTCCGGCCTTCATCTCCGCCTCGGCCCACTGGTGCCAGACGTACTTGCGGTTGTGGACGAGAGTCCGGTCTCCGGGCGCCAGGCCGACGCCGGTGTCGATCACGGCGGCCGCTTCCGCGAACTTCCCCTCCCTGGCCAGCTCGAGGCTCCACTGGGTCAGCGAAGCGAGCGCGTTCTTCACCGCCGAGCCGAACTCGGGGTCCATGCTCATGGCGCGGAAAAAGCTGAGGATCGCCTTGAGGTGTTCTTTCCCGAGGCTGAGCATGACGCCGTGGTTGTAGAAGATGATCGCGACCAGCCCGGTCTCGCCGACTTCGCGGCGCTGGGCCCGGTGCTTGTCGGGGATGTAGGTGAAGCCGGTCTGCTTCTCGAACGCCTTGACGGCCTTCTGGTCGCGCGACGGGTTGAATCCCATCGCGGTCGTCGTCTCGACGTCGGCGTGCGTCGCGCCGTCGTAGAAGATCGCGAACGCATGGTCGGGGACCTCGATGGCGCGCAGGTCGAGCCCGAGCCGGCGGCCGAGGATGTTGTAGAGCGCGGCCGACGACACGCAGTTGAAGGTCCCGGAGTCGAGGATGACCGAGACGTCGGTCTGGTTGGAAACGTAGCCCTTTTTCATCGGGCCGGCGTGAAGCCACTTGAGCAGCAGCTCGCCCTTTTCGGCCGCGGTCTTGCCGGCTTCGCTCACTTTCTTCGCATCTTCAAAGAGCGCGTCGATGCGAGTTGCGTACTCCCCGCGGCGGGCTTTGTCGGTGGCGCCCGAGGCCAGAAGCGCCGCTTCCGCGAAAGTCCACGTGTCGAGCTTGCCGTCCTTCGCGTCCTCAAAGAGGCTCGTCTCGTCGGGCGTGATTTCGATCTTGAGGTGCGTCAGGCTCTTGAGCCCGGCGACCATCTCGAGCGCTTTCGCCGGCGACTCGCTGAACTCGTAGAGGCTGCGAGGCGGGCCTTCCCGCCCCATCAGCGCGACATCCGCCACGGCGGCTTCTTCCGAGCCGGCCTGCCCCGCGAAGCGCAGCATGACCCACCTGGCACCGGTGACGGGCAGCGGGAATGTCTGCGCCCCGATGTCGCCGACGCGAAGGGCGTCTCCGCGCACGAACACGAACCCGCCGTCGCGCGAGACGGTGGAGGCCAGGACTTCGACTTTTGATGCAGCCGAAGATCCCTTTGGAATGCGCACGACGATCTGTTCCGGGCTCACCACGTCCGCGAACTCGAACACGACTTCCAGAGGCGCCGGACCGCTCGCGACCGTGGCCGGGTTGTCGTCGGCGAGGCCGGCGGGAACCGGTTCTTCGCCGGCAATCGCCTTGCGCAGGAGATTGATCGGCTTGTCGGCGCTCTCGGCGAAGGCGGGCGCGTGGAGGGCGAGCACCAGGAAGAAAGTTCGGATCAGGAATCTCATGGCCCCGAAGTGTGCGAAGCGCGACCCGCCGTCGTCAATTGGCAAGCGAAGCGGCTACGATGCCCGCATGGCCGCTCCCATTCACGTACGTCGCGCTCTTATGGCCTTCGCCGCCCTGGCGCTTCCCGCGCTGGCCGCCGAACCGCCGGATCAGGAGATTCACGCGCTTCGGCAACTGGCGAGGCGCGGACGCGTGAAGCCGTTCGAGAGGCTGGCCCTGGCGGAGGGAAAGTGGCGGTCGGAGCGCGTGGTCTACAAGGATGCGACGACGGGGACGACGGCGTGGCGGATGAGCGGAACGCCGGGCGTGAACCGGCACGACGCGTTCCGCTCGCCGTGGAATGCGGACGGGTCTCTGCTGGCGCTGACGGGGATCCGCGGCGAGCGCGGTGGAACGTGGCTCGCGCGCACGGACGGATCGGGGTGGCAGTGGTTCGGGTGGGGATGGAGCGCCTGGAGCGCGGACGATCCGAAGATCGCCTTCGTCCTCGACGGAGGCGCGCAGGAGCTCCAGCGCGCCGACGCACTCACGGGGGAGAAGACTGCCCTCTGGAAGCTGCCCGCAGGCCGCACGTCGCTCTCTCCCCCGAGCCCCGACGGAAAGTGGCTGCTCGTGATCGAAAACCCGCAGGACCGGAACGGCGCTGAGTCGTGGGCGTGGATCATCGATGCGGCCGGGACGGGACTGCCGCGGAAGTTCAAGCTTGCGGACGTGACGCACGAGGCGTGGTTTCTGAAGCGCGCCGACGCGGCGTTTCTGGTCGACTACGAGAGACCGCAGGATCGCGAGTACAAGGACGGCATGTTCCTCTGCGACGTCGCCAGGGGCGGGACCCTGAACCTGCTGGACCCGGTCCACTTCCAGAACGGCGTCGCCAGCCCCTCGGGGAAAATGGTCGCGCACCTCCGGCGCGACATCGTGGTGTTCGACGTGGCGAAGGGAGAAAACCGGCCGCTCGCGCGCCTCGCGAACGACCGCGGTGTTTTTCTTTCGTGGGGCTGCGAGGACGCCTGGCTCCTGGCGAGCCTGGGCAACCAGGTCGCCACGGTGGCCTCGGACACCGGGAAGATCTCCCCTGTCTGCGTCCCCAACACGCAGCTGGGGTACGGCGGCTGGAACACCGAGTCCCAGCCCGTCGCTTCCCCCGACGGCACCAAGGTCGGCTACGCCAGCACCATGCTCGGCGACATCGATTTTTACGTGGCCGTTCGCCGCCTTCCGGATCCTCCGCGCGAGGTCACACGAAAGGGCACAGCATTGACATGGAAGGCTCCCGCGCGATGCCGCGAACTCGCGGGGTATCACATCTGGAAGGACGGCAAACTGCTGAAGCGCGAGCTCTCGCGTGAGACGGGTTGCGAGGTCGAAATGGGCGGGACGTACGCCGTGACCGCGGTTGAGCACAGCGGCCTCGAGTCCGAGCACACGGATACGACGGCGCCCAGGGCCCCTGCCGGGGTCCAGTGCGGCGCGCTCGATGCCTGGACCGTCGAGATCGGTTGGGATGCCCCGGACGACCTCGACGTCGTGTACTACAACGTCTACTGCGGCCCGGGCGCTGAGAAGCGCGCGTCCGCCGCGCGCGTCGCTTCGACCCCGGCCACGCGCCATGTCGAATGGGGCCTCTCTGCCGGCGCCGAGTACGCCATCGCCGTGACCGCGGTTGACGGCGCCGGAAACGAAAGCGCCTCTTCCGCCGCCTCGAAAGTCAAGACACCCAGGTCCCCGGCGTTTCACAAGGTCATCCCCGTCAACAAGCGCGCGCCGGTGGACATCACGGTTGACCTCCCCGAACCGACCGACGTCGTCGTATGGGTCTCGCTACGCCAGCTTCGCGCCGGGCAGCCGCCGCCGCTTCGCGTCTCCATCGACGGCGACCAGCCGCGCAACTGGCAGGCGCGCTGGGATCTCGTCGGCGGCCTCGGCCCGGGGGTCGACCCGCCCCCGATCTGGGATCTCCTCCCCGGCCCCCGCGGCGGCGCGCAGCTCCAGACCATGATCAAGGGGGACCACAAGATTTCCATCGTCGCCCCCGACGGACAGGTCGAAATCGCTTCCATCATCATCACCGCCGACCAGGCGTTCGTGCCGGAGGGCGTTTCGAGCTTCCTGGCCCGGAAACCGAAGTAGCCCCCTTTCGCGGTCGCTCCGGAAACCTGGAACTGCGGACCGCGGAATGCGTCGAAGGACGAACGCGAAGATCCTGCGAACCGAACCAACTTCCCCTTCGGAGTCATGCCATGAAGCGCACCCTCACCGCCGCCCTCGTGCTTTCCTGCCTGCTTCCCCTGGCGGCCGAGAAGATCGACCTGTCGCCCGAGCAGCTGCGTGAGCTCGCGACGCACGTCGTGGTCGGGAAAGTCACGGCCGTATACACGCGAACGGTGGAAGAAGGAAACTGGCGGACGAAGCACTACGTCGCGGAGGTTTCGGTGAACGACGTCGAGAAGGGCGAAGGCCCGGCCAAGGGAGGCCTCGTCTACGCGCGGTACTGGACGCGCGAATGGACCGGCAAAGGCCCCATGCCCCCCGGGACCAGCGGTCACAAGGGCTGCCCCTCCGAAGGGAAGACGCTCCGCATCTACCTCGCCCGGAATGCTTACGACGGGTTCTCTGACGGGAACAAGGACGGCGGGTACAACGTGATCGGCGCGAACGGCTTCGAAGCGATCGTCGAAAAGAAATAGATCCCGGCGGGGCGCCGGGTCATTGCGCCGCGAGTCCGTCGATCCGCACTTTCGAGAAAAACTCGGCCTCCGCAGGGAATTCGCGGGACTTCTTCCGCAGGACCGCGGCGAAGAGCTTCGACTCCGGGTCGCTTTCGCAGCGGTCGAATTTCAGCAGGTCGTACGAACAGCACTGCGCGAGGGCCGGGAAGAACTCTTCGCCGAACCCGAGCGGGAACTTCCCCTTCCACGATCCCGCCTGCGGCACGAGGTGCAGCATGAGGCCGCCGACCTTTGCGAGGCGGTGGACGTTCTGCCAGGCGGTGTGCTGGCGCTCGATCTCCTGGATCGTCCCGAAGTTGGTGACGATGTCGAAGCACTCCAGGAGTTCGGGTTGCGTGATCGGGAGGCGAAGGTCGACCGGCAGCGACCCGTCCTTGCCATTGATGTCGAGCGAGGTGTGAAGGATCCCCATCGCGGCGAAAAACGCCTTCGCCGGCACCTGCACGCCGAGCACGTCCTTGCGCAAGCTCTGGTTCCCAAGCTCCGCCATCTTCAGCCCGACAACGACCAGCTTCTCGGAGCGGATGACGTCCTGGATCAGCGCCAGCGCACCGTTCGCACGGCTGATTCCCATGCCACCCTCACTTCATCGACGAATCGGGTTCATCCGCAACCACTGTTCCGTGGAGCCGTTATTCGGATCCTCGCCCGGGTTGTTCGTACCGACGATCCGGCCCTGACGGTTGATCCAATAGTTCGAAAAGGTCGCCGGAAGTTCGACCTTCCCCGAATCGAAGGGATTGGTCCATGTCTGCACGTTGCCGAGGTTCTCCCGGAACTCCGTCGCCTGCCGGTCCTGCGATGCGGCCCGCTCCCGGTTCACCTGGCCCCACGTCGTCGCGGACCACTCGCGGTTCCGGCGGGCTTGCTCCCCAAGGTTGATCGAGTTCTCAAGGTTCTGCTGCATCACGCCTCGCGCACCGAATGCCGCTCCGTTGATCGCGGCGACCTGCTCCGCAACCGCAGGCAGCCAGGTCGAATAGCCGCTCCATTGCGGCTCCTGCGAGGCCGCCAGCGTCACGACCATCGTGCACATGTCGTAGGTCGATGCGACGCTGCACTTGGCCATGCCCCGGCAGGGCGCGCCACCCACCGTGTACGAGTACTCAAACTCCCATGCGCTCGAGCACCCCGCCATGGGCCGCGCCATCGAAGCCGGACCTAACCGCAAGTCCTGGACCTGCATCTGAAGGATCTTCTCCTGCGCGAACTGGCCCGGGGGATAGTTGGCCGGCAAACCGGAATTCCCGGCCATCACCGTGAAGGCACAGCCGTCCGGCGCCACCAGCACTACCGCGAACTGTCCCTCATCCTGGACTCGCCAGCCCGACGGAACCGCGAATCTGAAGAATCTTCCTGTCTGCACCTGCAGGACAGGCGCACCCGCCGAGGACGGGCCGGTCCGCGCTCCCGAAGTGCCCGCGCCCTCCTCATCCTTGCCGCAGCTCGCCAGAAGGACCACGGCGAGCGCCGGCAGGATTGCCTTCATAACGCCTGGAATTTTTCCTCTCATGAATCTCCTGTCTTAGTCGTCGAGCCGCTTCTGCCTCTGCCTCTCCGCCCGGTGCCGCTTCGCCTCCAGCCTCCGCTCCTTCGATCCCCGCGTCGGCCGCGTCGGCCGTCGGATCTTCGGCGCAACGAACACCGCACGACACAATTCCCGAAGCCGCTCCAGGCAATCCTCCAGGTTCTGCGCCTGGCTCCGCCCCGTGTGCGACGTCAGCAGCACTTCCCCGTCCGCCGTGATCCGCGACGCAAACCGCTCGCGAAAACGCGCTTCCACGTCCGGCGACGGGAACGCGAGTTCCGCAACTCGGACCCGCAGCTCCGCCTTCGTGTTCAGCTTGTTCACGTTCTGGCCGCCGGGCCCGCCGCCGCGGCTGAAGTGGACGCGGAGGGAGGAGGCCGGCAGGAACCAGCGATCGGTGATTTTCAGGTCTTCCACAGACGGGACGATAACTCGGAGGATTCTCCGGGGAGCATCTTGATTTACTCCGGGTGAATTCGTAACACAGGCGGACCCGACTCGCGCTTTACAATTCCAGGCCGGATCCGGCAAGCGCGTCGATCCGGATTCCAGCGGGGAGCTTCCTGTGAAAGCCATGCGGTCGCGTGGCCGGACATGAAAGTCCGCGAGGTCATTCGAATGCTAGAATCCGCGGGATGGCGACTCGTCCGAACCGGCGGAAGCCACCGACAATTCCGGCACGCCACGATGCCGGGCGGCGCAATGGTCGCGGGAAAGCCGGGACTCGAGATCCCCGCAGGGACACTCAAGAGCATTTGCAAGCAGGCCGGGATGGAGCGCTAACGCCCATGAAATGTGCCGTCGTAATCGAGAAGGGGCCGAAGACATTCGGGGCCCACGTCCCTGACCTGCCGGGCTGCATTGCCGTCGCCACGACCCGGAGAGATGTACGGCGCCTGATCAAGGAAGCGATCCGCCTTCACCTGGAGGGACCTCGGACGGACGGCGCACCGATTCCCGCTCCGACGATGCAGGTCGACTATGTCGATGCCGTCGGCCAGGAAAGGTGAGCAGAGTTCCCAGCGAGCGACGGGCCGTGGCAATCCTGTTCGCCGGCCTGTGCGACGTCCCGCAACTCCCGCCTGCCGAGTTGCGCGACTGGCTCGACGCCGCTTACACCCGCCTCCGCGGCGCTGTGGAGTCCCGCGGCGGGACGATTGACAAGTTCATCGGCGAGACGGTCATGGCCGTTTTTGGCGCGCCCGTCGCGCACGAGGACGACGCGCTTCGCGCCGTTCGCGCCGCCCTCGCGATGCGGGAAGAATCCGGCGCGACGCCGCTTCGCATCGGTGTGAACTTCGGAGAGATTCTGTGGGGCCAGGTCGCCGGCGAGCCTCCCACGGCGATGGGTGACGTCGTGAACGTCGCGCGGAGACTCGAGGAAGCCGCCGCGGCGGGGGAAGTGCTCGTCGAGGCGGCGGTCGAGCGATTGACGCACCGCGTCATTCGCTTCCGGTCGCTCGAGCCCATGCGGGTCAAAGGCCGCGAAGAGCAAGTCCGGGCGTTTGCAGCCGAGGGCCCCCTGGGGGGTGAAACGTCGATCCGGCACGGCCCGGGGCGCGAGACGCCGCTGGTGGGAAGGGACATCGAGCGCGCGCGGCTTCAAGCCGCGTGGGAGTCGGGCAGGGGCGCGTTCGTCGTGGTCGTGGGTGAAGCGGGAGTCGGCAAGACGCGGCTCGTCGCCGACTTCCGGGTCGCAATTCGCCGGCAGGGCGGCGCCCGCGTCGCGACGGGCAGGGCGCTTGAAGAAGCGCGGTTGCCGATGGCGCCCTTCGCGGAAATGGCCCGCGCAGAGACCACGGGGCCGATCGTCCTGGCGCTTGCCGAATCCATGGCGGACGCCGTGCCCGACCCGGTCGATCGCGAGAACTTCGCCCACCTGATCTCGCTTTCGATCGGCGTGGCCGTTCCCGACGCACGAGTGCGCGCGATCGACCCGGCGCGCCTCATCGACGAAACCCACCACGCCTGGGCCGTTTGGGCGACCTCGCGCGGGCCTGCGCTTCTCTGCCTCGAAGATCTCCAGTGGGCCGACGACGCCGCCCTCGCCCTCCTGGAATCTCTTCCCCGCGCCGCTTCCGGCAGCCCCTTCATGGTCGTCGCCACGGCCCGCCCGGGCGCCCGCCTTCCCGCCGGTTTCGAACGCCTCGACCTCGCCGACCTCGTCCCCGAAGCCGCCCTCCGCCTCGCCGCAAACACCCTCGGCGCCCCGCTCTCCCCCGCGCTGCGCGATTTCCTCGTCGCGCAATCCGGCGGCAACCCCTTCTACGTCGAAGAACTCGCCCGATTTCTCAAGGACGAACGCCTCGTCGCGGGAGTGCCGCTGGACCTCTCCGGCCCGGCCGGGAAGATCCCGGCCGGCCTCCGCGGACTTCTCGTGGCACGGCTGGATGCAATGCCGGCGGAGTCGCGTGAAGCGATGAAGGCGGCGAGCGTGCTCGGTCGCGCCTTCTGGCCGGGGCTGCTCGGCGAACTTCTCGCGAGGGACCCCGCTGGCTCAATCCGCGAAGCCTCGCGCCGGGACATGATCGGCGCCCAGAGGCACTCCCTCCTCCCGGGCGAAGCCCAGTACCTCTTCCGCCACGCGCTCCTCCGGGACGCAGCTTACTCGCTTCTCCCGAAAAAGGACCGCGCGCGCCTCCACGCCGTGGCGGCGGACCGCCTGCTGGCGCGAAGCGGCGGCCGCGCGATCCGCGTCCTGGCCGCCGGGCATCGCGAAAATTCGGGGGACGCCACGGCCGCCGCGGGGCTGTGGGAGGAAGCCTCGGTGGAGGCGATCGGGGATGGCGCTCCCGCCGAAGCGCTGGCCCACGCACGCGAAGCGACGCGAGCCGCCGGCCCACGCCCCGCCTCCGTCCTCGCGACGGCCGAAGCCCTGCTGTCCCTCGCCAGGCCCGCGGAGGCTCTTGTCGAGGCGGAGCGCGCCGGTGACCCGTCGACCCTGCCGCCGGACCAGCGGGCGCAGGCGCTCAACATTGCCGCGCGTGTCCGCGGCGCTCTGGGGCAGTACCGTGAGGCGGCGGACGGGGCGCGGCAGCTGGCGCAGGCAGCGCCGGAAGGCCGCTGGCGCGTCGTCGCGCAGATCGCCCTTGCCGGCGCGCTGATGCGGTTGGGCGACTGGGAAGGCAGCCTTCGCGAAACCGGTCGCGGGCAGGAGATGCTGGCGGCAGAGCCTGAATTCGCGGCCTCGCGCGCCGGCCGCCGGCTCGCGGCGTCGCTCTACGTCGCGCTTTCCAACGTTCACGTGCACCGCGGCGCCGTCGGGGAAAGCCTGGACGCATGCCGTAAGGCCCTGGTCGAAGCGCGGGGCGGAGCCGACCTGGCGTGCGAGGCGGCCGCGTTCAACAACATGGGGAACGCTCTGCGCGCCCTCGGCCGGGCGGACGAAGCCCTCGCTGCTTATCGCGCTTCCCTGGAGATCGACCGCCGCACCGGTGACCGCGCCGGCATCGCCTCCGGACTCAACAACGTCGGGAACATCCACCGGGCCCGGGGCGAACTGGACGCGGCAGAGGGACCTTTCCGCCAGGCGCTCGCGCTTCGGCGCGAAATCGGCGACCAGGCGGGGGTCGCGGCGTGCCTGGGGAACCTGGGGAATCTCGAGGGGCAGCGGGGGCGCACCGGCCCGTCGCTCGGGTGGTACGAGGAAGGACTGGCGCTCGCCCGCAAATCCGGCGACCGCCCTGCGACGGCGGCCCTGCTGAACAACCTGGCATGGGCGCGCGGAGAACTCGGCGATCTTTCCGGCGCATTGGCCGACAGCGAGGAATCCATATCGATCCGGCGCGAAACCAGCGAATGCCGCGGGCTTTCCTCTTCGCTCGCCAACCTCGCACGGATCCTGTGTCGCCGGGGCGAACCCCAACGCGCGCTCGCCGCGATCGAGGAATCCCTCGCGCTGGCCCGGGCGACCGGCGCGGGACCGCGCGAATCTCGCGCACTCCTGGAGCGCGGCCGCATCCGCAAGACGCTCGGCCTGGCCGACGAAGCGCTCGGCGACTTCCATGAAGCGCTGAGAATCGCCCGGCAGTCCGAGTCGGCGGAAGACATCGAAAATGCCGAGAGAGCGCTTCGAGAGCCCTGACCTGGCCGCCGCTCCGGAGAAGCGGTCGCGATCGAGGCAGAAGCGCGCGCCTTCCTTCGACGTCCCTTCCCCGCTATCGTCGTTGCCTTGAACGTCACCTGTCCCGGCTGCGGGCACCGCTTCGAAGGACAGCAAGAGTCTGCCCGCTGTCCCGCGTGCGGGAAGTCGCCGGAGGAAGCCGCGCTGACGGTCGCGATTCCGGCGGCTTCGGGGTCGGACCCGACGGTGGTGATGCCTCCGCCGGCTGCGCCCGGAGTGGTCCCCGCGCAACCGAAGCGGATCGGGCGCTACGACATCCTCGCCGCGGCCGGCGCGGGCGGGATGGGGATTGTCTACCGGGCGCGCGACACGGCGCTCGACCGGATTGTCGCGCTGAAGGTGATGATCGCGGGCGAGCATGCGTCGAGGGAGACGCTGGCGCGATTTGATCGCGAAGCGCGCGCCGCGGCGAAGCTGGATCATCCCGGGATCGTCCGCGTGTACGACGTCGGGGCCGAGGGGAGCGCGCACTACATCGCGATGGAATTCGTCGAAGGGCGCGCGCTGGACCGCCAGCTTCGCGACCCGGGAGTTGCGCCGCAGGATGCGGCGCGGATGGTGCGGGACGTGGCGCGGGCGCTGGCGGTCGCGCACGCGCAGGGAATCGTGCACCGGGACATCAAGCCCGCGAACGTCCTGGTGGACGGCGCGGGGGCGGCTCGGCTGACCGATTTCGGCCTCGCGAAGACGGGGGACGAGGACGGGGGGCTGACGCGGACCGACCAGGTCATGGGGACCGCGTGCTACATGCCGCCGGAGCAGGTGTCGGGAATGCGGTCCGTGGACGGGCAGAGCGACGTGTACTCGCTCGGAGCGGTGCTCTACGAGGTGCTGACGAAGAAGCGGCCGTTCGAGGGCGAGACGATGGCCGCGGTGCTGCGCGCCGTGGAGGATCGCGAGCCGTCGCCCCCCTCGCGCGTCGTGGCGCACGTACCCAGGGACCTCGAGACGATCTGCCTGACCGCGATGGCGAAGCAGAAGTCGAAACGTTACGCGTCCGCGACGGCGATGGCGGAGGACCTCGACCGCTTCCTCGAAGGCGCACCGGTCGCCGCGCGGCGGGAGGGGGTGCTCTCGCGATCCTGGCGATGGGCCCGGCGGCGGCCGGCCCTCTCGGCGACCGGGGCATTGGCCCTCGTGCTCGCCGCGACCCTGGCCTGGCAACTGAGAACACGCGGGGTCCGGCAGGACCGCCTCGAGCTTCTCAACGCGGCCCGGCCGGACTTCAGCGCCGGGGTCGCGGACTACGAAGCGGCCCGGAAGATCCGCCGCAAGGAGGACCGGCCCCTCCGGCAGGGGATCCTGCGAAGCGCCGCCGCGAACTTCGACAAGGCCCTCGCGATCTTCCCGGACCACGCGGATGCTCTTCACGCCCGCGCGCGCGTCCTGCGCGACCTGAACCGCCTGCCGCAGGCGATGGCCGACCTCGACCGCGCGCTCGAGCTGAACCCGGCGCTGGGAGACGCCCGTTACGACCGCATCCTGCTGCGCATGATGTTCGTTCAGGACCGGACGATCGAAGGAACCTTCGTGGTGCTGCCACAGGATCTCGCGATGATCTGCGCAGAGGAGCGCAGGCTCCTCGATGCCGACATCGCGGAACTCCGGAATCTCGGCGTCCTCCGGCCGCGCATGCTGACCGCCGAAGCCCTGGTCCGCCTCGCATTCGAGCCCGGGTTCGACCCGCTTCCCGCCCTGGCCGAAGCGCTCGCGATGGACCCGACGTTCGCGGATGCCTTCCTCGCGCGCGCCCTGTACCGCCTGGGAAATCGCGTGGAGCGCCCCGACGCGGCCACGCGCCGTAACCTGGCGGGCGCGGAAAGCGACGCTTCGATCGCCGTCGAGCAGGAGCCCAATTTCCGCGAAGCCTGGATGGCGCGGGCGCAGATCCGCCTGCGGCTGGGTCGCGAAAAAGAAGCGCTGGAGGACCTGGACGAAGCGGTCTCGATCGCGCCCGACGAGCCGCGCACCATCCTGGAGCGGCTGATGGTGGTCTTCCTGTCCTCCGTCGGCACGGGGCGTCACCGGAGCCGCATGTTGAAGGACGTCGAGCGCGTGCTGGTCATCGAGCCCGGGAATACACGGGCCAGGCTCGTCCGCGCGGCGCTGGACTACCAGGACCTCGTGCTCGGTGGGACGCCGCGCCCGGTGAAGGAATCGCGCGACGACCTCGAGCGGATCCTGAGGGATGAGCCCGAAATGGGCGCGGGCTGGTACCTCGCGATGGCGTTCGACCTGGCAGCGGGAGACGACGCCGCGTTCGCGGCGCACCGGCGCGCCGCCCGGAAGCAATTCGAGGCGCTTCCCGTCGAGCGCACCAACAACCTTGTCGAGATGGCGCAAGGCGTCGATATGACGCGCAAGTTCGCAGCGATGACCCCTGGCATCCGCGACAGCCTCGCCGCCGCCTTCGCTGCTTCTGACGAAGCGCGGTGGGCTGATGCCGAGAAGGGCTACCGGGAGGTTCTGCGCAGAATCGACGACGCCTCCGATCCCGAAGGCGGGAAGCTCCTGATGCCCAGTCGAATCCTGTTCCAGCAGATGACGACGCTGCGGCTCGCGGGAGCCCTCGCCGGCCAGCGAAAAACCGACGAGGCCTTCCGCACGCTCGAGAACGGGCTCGAGGCCGGCGTCAGCCGCGACGGCTCGTGGACCGGCGACTCGGAGCTGGCTCCGCTTCGCCTGGATCCCCGCTGGGCGGCGCTGGTCGAGAAGTTCGCGCCGAAATAGCGCCTCCGGACCCTGCTATTTCTTCGACTTCATCTTCTTCAGCGCCGCTTCCTTCGTTTCGAAGTACTTCTTCTTGCTGGGATTCTGACCGATCTTTTCGCGGACTTTTGCCAGCGCCTCCTCGAACATCGTCACGTCGTTCTGCGCCTCGGCGTAGACAGTGATGTTGTCCCAGAACGTGAGGTACTCCGTCGCGCCCGTCGGGATTTTCCCCGCCGTTTTCATCTCGCTGAACTTCTTGCCTGCGGAAGCGCGGTCCTGGCCCGCGGACTTGGAGATCGCCATGACCTCCTGGTTCAAGAGTACGGCGTCGAGCTGCGCCTGCTGCTCCGGTGTCGGCGTGCCCAGCTCGGCGATCTGCTTCTGCGCCGCGTCCGCAGTGAGCGACCCGAGCTCCAGCTTCGCGATCGCCAGGTCGATTCCGGCCGCCTTGTCACCCGACTCGGCCTTCTTCCGCAGGTCGAGGTACCTGACGGCCTTACCGACCGTCTTCTCGAACTCTGCGACCGATCTTTCGCCGGAGTGCTTTCCGATCATGTCGCCCTTCTCGTCCAGCATCATGATCGTCGGGTACCCGCCGCCGCCCTTCTGCTCGAACAGCTTGTCGTTGGGCTCGTTCTCGATGTGCGAAGTGACGTGGCAGAACAGCACGACCTTCGCCGCAAACGCCGGGAACCCCTTGTCGCTGAAGGCGCCGCCTTCAACCTGTTTGCAGAAGGGTCAGGGGGCGAACGATCGGGTGAAGTACGCGAAGACCGGCTTCCCCGTCTTCACGGCCTCGGCCAGCGCCTTGTCGTAGTCGAGCGTCCAGGGCGCTTTCTTGAGGAAAGGATCCTTGAGGACCTCCTCTTTCTTCTTTTTGAGCTCGTCCTGGGACGGCTCGCCGGCGAGGGCAAAGGCCGGGGCGAAGAGAAAGAAAATGGCAGCGAGCAGGGGGCGGGGCATGAGGAGTCTCCTGATAATTTGAAGATCAGAGAGTATCAGGAACAACGGTGGTGGGTCGCATCGTTTGGGCACAAAGTCCCCCCTGGCCTCCTCGGGTGACGCTTCAGGCGGACGCCAGCCCCCGCTTGGCCAGCACCCGCTTCTCAATCAGCCCGAACCCGAAGCGATCGACGGCGACGCCGAGGAAGAGGATGAGAAGCATCACGGCGAACACCTGGTTGGAGTCGCCGGCTTCTCTTCCGGCCGTGAGCGATCGGCCCAAGCCTGCCGTGGCGCAGATCAATTCGCCGGCCATGAGGGCGCGCCAGCCGAAGGACCAGCCCTGCTTGAGGCCGGCGAGGATGGCAGGGAGTGCAGCGGGAATGGTGATGCGGGTGACCTGGTGCCAGCGGGAGAGGCCGAAGGTCTGGCCGACGCGGCGCAGGAGGGGCGGGACCTGGGCGAGGCCGTCGCGGACGCCGAGGGCGACGGCGAAAAGAGAGCCGACGACGACGCAGAAGAGGACGGCGGCCTCTCCGCGGCCGAACCAGAGGAGCGCGACGGGGAGCCAGCAGACGGCCGGGAGGGCCTGGACTCCTGTGGTGAGGGGACCGCAGATGCGGCGGACGGGGACCACCACGGCCTGAAGAATTCCGAGAGCGCCGCCGAGTATCGCTGCGATCGCAAAGCCGGCGGCGATGCGAAGCGCCGATGCGCCGAGGGCGAGGAAGTAGTCTCCGGAAGCGAAGCCGTGCGCGAGGTTGAGGGCGATCCCCGATGGCGAAGGGGAGGCGGCCTCGACGGAGGCGGGAACCACGAGGCAGGCCGCGGCGGACGCGAAAAACAACGGGAGATGTTCTGGTTTCACGGACGCCACCCTTCGTCCCCTTCGCGGCGCGCCAGCTTCGTCATCTCGTCCTGCATCTCTTCCCGGATGGCCGCACGCAGCTCGGCAACTTCGGGCGAATTGAAATCGCGCGGGTGCAGCAGATTGACGTCCAGGACGCGGCGGATACGCCCCGGCTGAGTCGCCATGATGGCGATGCGATCGGAGAGCCGGACCGCTTCCTCGACGCTGTGAGTCACGAACACGACGGTCTTGTGCAACCCGAGCCAGAGGCGCTGGAGGTCAAGATGAAGAAGTTCGCGCGTCTGCGGGTCGAGAGAAGCGAAGGGTTCGTCCATCAGGAGCACCTGGGGATCGACTGCGAGTGCGCGGGCAAGGGCGGCGCGTTGCTTCATGCCACCGGAGAGCTGGTGAGGCCGGAGGTGCCCGAACCGGTCGAGGTGCACGAGTCGCAGGAGAAGCCCGACTGTTTCGTCGTGCAGCGGACGAGGGTGTTTCGGCAGTCCGAAGCCGATGTTCTCGGCGACGGTCAGCCATGGAAGGAGCGCCGGTTCCTGGAAAATGACGAGACGATCGGGCCCGGCGCCTGAGATCGGGTGGCCATCCATCAGCACGCGCCCGGAGTCTGGTTTCTCGAATCCTGCGAGAAGCTGGAGGATTGTCGTCTTGCCACACCCGCTCGGCCCGAGGAGCGACAGGAACTCGCCGCGGCGGATTGAGAGCGACACGTCCTTCACCGCGGTGAGAGAGCCGTACGATTTCGACACCCCGGCCAGCGCGAGCCGGAAGATTTCGGCTTTCGGGATTGCGACCGGAGGCGTGTCGAGGGCGAGATTCATCGGGGCTAGATCTGCTCTTCCTCGTGGCGGCCCCAGAGGCCGGCGGCGACGGCAAAGACGATGGCGACGGCGAGAAGGATGACGGGGGTGATCATGGAAGAGGGTCTCCGTTAATGTTGATTCAGCGAGTCATGATTCCGGTCCGGCGAAGGCAGGAGAAGGGCCGCGACCGGAGAGACGCTACGAGCGCGCGCCCCGGGCAGCGGCCCGGGGACAACACATGCGATGGAGGATGCGCGTCGTCATGAAGGTGAAGACCATAGGAGGAGAAAGAGTCGGGGTCAAGTTATAGTTTACTTATTTACTCAACATTCCGCCCTGCCCTCGCTTCCCCACGAAAGGTGACCGGATTCCCCCGAGGATTTATCATCCCTGCCCCCTCAAACGGAACACACCTCGATGAGCACTTACGACACCCTTCAGCCCGCCGCCGTCTGGAAGCTGTTCGCCGAAATCGATCGCGTTCCGCGCGCCAGCGGCGCCGAGTCCGCGGTCATGTCCATGCTCGAAAAGCGTGCGAAAGGGCGCGGGCAGAAAACGAAGCGCGACAAGACCGGAAATCTGTTGATCTCAGTCCCTGCAGCCAAAGGCCGCGAGAGCACGCCGGTGACCGTATTGCAGGGTCACGTCGACATGGTCTGCGAGAAAAATGCGTCGTCGAATCACAATTTCGCCAGGGACCCGATCGTTCCGCGGGTGAAGGGCGAGTGGGTGGTCGCCGACGGCACGACCCTCGGCGCGGACAACGCCATCGGCGTTTCCATGGCGATCGCGGCGGCGGAAGATCCCTCGGTCGCGCACGGGCCGATCGAAATCCTGCTCACCGTCGATGAGGAGCGCGGCCTCACCGGCGCCCAGAACGTCGAGCCGGGATTTTTCACGGGGACGCGGATGATCAACCTCGACTCGGAAGACGACACCTCGCTCACCATCGGCTGCGCTGGAATGCAGGAGTCGATGATCTCGCTCGAGGCGGCACGGTCGGCGCTTCCCAGGGGCTGGGTGGCGCGCGAAGTATTCGTCACCGGTCTCAAGGGAGGCCACTCGGGGCTCGAGATTCACACGAATCGCGGCAACGCGATCCGGATCCTCGCGAGGGCGCTCGTCGCGGCGGGCGATGGGCTCCGGCTTGCGCACGTCGAGGGCGGGAACAAGCGCAACGCGATTCCGCGGGAGGCGCGGGCGGTTGTAGCTGTCGCGGCGAAGGGACTTGCGGCGCTTGAGAAGGCCGCGACTGCGGCGATCGCGCGAATCCGCGCGGAAGAAGTGGCCGGGATCGACGACGGCCTCGAGATCCGGTTCGCCGCTGCGTCTCCAAAGGACGCATGGGGAGCGGCCGATTCAGCCCGCGCCCTCGCGCTTCTCGCGGCGCTCCCCCACGGCCTCCTCGCCATGTCCCAGACCGTCAAGGACCTCGTCGAGTCGAGCACCAACCTTGCCGTCGCTTCGACTGCGCGCGGTGCCCTGCGCATCTGCTGCACCAGCCGCTCTTCCGTCAACTCGTCCCTCGAGCAGATGGCGGGCCAGCACCGCTCGATAGCGCAGCTGGCCGGTGCGACGTGCAGGCAGGGGCCGCGGACGCCGGGGTGGAAGCCGGACCCCGGCAGTGCACTTCTCAAACTCGTCCGGGAGCAGTACGCGAAAACATTCGGGCACGAGCCGGATGTGCGCGGCGTGCACGCCGGGCTCGAGTGCGGGACGCTCAAGGACCGGATGCCGGGGCTCGACGCGATCTCGTTCGGGCCGGACATCCACGGCGCGCATTCCCCGGATGAACGCGTGAAGATCGCGAGCGTGGAAAGGGTGTATGGACTGCTTAAAGCAGTGCTCGCTGCGATGTGATCAAGCAGGACCAGACGAAGCTGCCGACATCGGTACGGCAGGGGGTAGTCGGTAGGAGGCAGGAAAAGCAGCCACTGCAACGGTCTCTCCTACCTCCTACCCACTACCCCCTACCAATTCCCATCTCTCTCGCGGGCTACTTCTTCTCGTCATCTCCATCCGTCACGGCATACACCGCAAACTGCGGCACCCAGTGGCCGTACGCCCAGTAGTCGCCCTTGGACTCCTCGTGCTGCTTCATCCCCTGCACGACATGCGCTTCGAACGCCTTCCGGAAGCGCTTCCGGTCGGCTTCCTCGGGCGCGGTCGCTGCCAGCGCCTTGAGTGCCCACGCGCGCGACCAGTTCGTGCCCAGGTGGTGGGCGGTGTCGTCCGTGTTCACGAGGGGCGCAATGTCCTCGTCGAAAATCGGGCGCAGGGCCATGAAAGCCGAGAGGTCAGCCGGCTCGCGCGTCTTCGCGGTGAGGTAGGCGAAGTTGCCGAAGCGCGAGAAGAAATCGGAGTGACTGCGATCGAAAACGAAACCGTTCGCAGGCTTCTCCAGGCCTTTCATGCCCGCGATCCATGCATTCACGGCCGCGAGCGCTTCCTTGTCCTGCGCGAACGAGAACCAGCTGTGGAGGCGGACCATGGCCCACGATGCGTTTTCGTATTCGCGAGTCAGGGGCGAAGGCCCTTTTCGGCGATAGTGCGCGACGAGCGCGGCCGCCGCGGCGTCCGCCATGGCGCGCAGCCGCTTCGGGTCTTTGCCTTTCAGCTCTGTGCTCCACTGTTCGAACTCCTCCGCCAGCAGGAGGAACCAGGCAAAGCCGTACGGTAGTTCTCCCAGGGGGTCGTCCTTGAGCAGAGCCATCTCCTTGAGAATCAGACCGGGCTCCAGAGACTCGTCCGCCAGCCGCGCTTCTTCACCGTGGCGGCCGGTGGCGCGGGCGATCCTGAAGAGCGCCCAGTGACCGTGAACGGCGGAGTGCCAGTCGATGTTGCCGTGAAACACCGGAGCGGCGGTGTCCTTCTCGGCGATCCCCTTTGCAATGATCGGTGCCATCGCGTCACAGACGCTGTCGAGAGTCGGCGGCTTCACTTCGGGCTCCTCCGACCGTGCGGACAGGCAAAGGCCGGAAAGCACCACGGCCGCCGCCAGCAGGGTTCTCATGCGTGGATTGTAAGGATGGCCCTCGTTTCCCCTTCGAATTTAAGGCTTTAAGGCGCTTTTCACCTTTGCGCTCCGTGCAATTCTCGACTTATACTCCTGGTGTCCCTTTGTGGTGAAAGGAGGCCCGTCCGACCGCCGTCGAGAGCCTGAAATCGCGCACTGCCGCGTCCCGAGACTACCGGTCGCAAGCTCGCAAGCGCTTTCCTATATCCATCTTCGAACGGCGCGCCCCAACCCGGGGCCTGCCGGCACAACCCGGTCTCCTGCGACGCGCCCGAAAGACCTTTTCGCCCTGCTCGGCCCGCTGGCTGCGCAGGTCGGTCCGCGACCGGCTTTCCCCGGCGGAGGCTGCCTGCGCTTCCACTGCGCCGGCCTCGCGGACCCGGAATTTTCACGTAAACAGGAGCACTCTCATGCGCAGGCGCGGTTTTACCCTCATCGAACTTCTCGTCGTCATCGCCATCATCGGGATCCTTGCCGGGCTCCTCCTTCCGGCCCTGATGGGAGCGAAAAAAGCGGCGAAGAAGAAGGACTGCGTGAACAACCTGAAGAGCATCGGGTTGTACTTCCTGCTCTACCACAACAAGTTCGAGAACTACCCGATCCCGGGCGCGGCGACGTGGTTCGGGGAACTCTGGGGACAATCGATCGCCACCGACGGCAATCTTTTCCGGTGCGCCATTCGCGGCAAGAAGGGAGCGGGAACTCACTACCAGGGAATCATCTCGACGGGTTCGTCGTGGACCCCCCCGTCAGGGCCGGCCTACACGATCCCCGTCCTGGGTGTCGGCACGAACGCCCCTGCGGACATGCCCCTTGCGGCCGATGAACTGGCCAATCACAACAGCGAGGACATCAACGTCCTGTATTTCCAGGGCCGCGTGGACGTGCTGGACGCGTCCTCCGGATTCTTCCTGGCAACCGACAGTTTCCTCGGCGTCACGACGTGGATAGCGCCCGCGGCCTCCGATTAGTCAGGCGATCCTGCAGCCATGAAAGTGGGCCGCGGTTTCTGCCGCGGCCCTCTCTTTTGCCCAGGCCTGAGGCTGGAGTCGGCGGCCGCGCGCTCTATTTGAGCTTGAACTCCACCTTCAGCTCAGCCGTGATCGTCGCTTCCCCCGTCCCGCTGAACGTTGACTGGTGGCTCCCCGCCTGCCCGGGCGCCAGAGGCTGCGCCTCCGCCGTCCCCGACAGCGGCCCGCTCACGTCCTCAACTTTCGACACGTCGCCGATCTGCCGGCCGAAGCGCTTCGCAATCTCGGCCGCCCGTTTTTTCGCGTCTTCGGCCGCCGCGTCCCACGCCTTGGCGAGCGCGGCCTGCGGATCGCTCATCCGGAAAACGACGGTCGCCGGGACCGGCCCGCGCCCCGTCCAGTCCCACTGCATGCCGCCCGAGTAGTTCGCTCCCGCTGCGACCGCCGCATCCACGATCGCCGCCACATGCTCCGCCACTTCCCCATCCTTCAGCTTGTCGATCCCGTCCACCGTCATCGTCACCGTCTTCTCGACCATCACTTCCCCGCCGCCTTCGCCGCCGCCTCCCGCACCCCCCATCACGACCATCGCGTCCTCGTTCCCGGGAGGGCTCCGGAAGTCGAGCCCGCTCTCCTTCACCGTCGCGCCTTCGAGCTTCCGGGCCGCCGCCGCTGCCTTGAGGTCGTCCCGCACCTTCGCTGACTTCTCGCCGATCTTCGTCACCGCGTCCGCCGCTTTTTCAGCGCGCGCGCTGACGGCGAAGCGGAACTCCACGCGATCCGGGCGGACTTTCGCTTCGCCGTGACCCGTGACGATGACCGTGTCGTCGGCCCACGCGGCGAGGGCGATGAGGGCAAGCAGGCACAGGGAACGCATGGAGAACTCCTCGGGAAGTCGAAGGCGCCCGGCGACGGGCGCGGGGAAGCCGGGATCTTATCCGGTTGACGAGGGCGGCGCGAACCCGTCTTTTCCGGGGCGGTTCGCATCCGCCGCCGCGAAGGGAGACTCGCTCCTCGGCGGCGCCGCGGCCAGCGCTTCGCGCGCGGCATCAACAATCTGCGGGTGCCGCACCAGGGCTTCCCTCAACAGCTCCGCCCCGCCCTCGCGGTGCGTCAGCTCCTGCATCAGAGAGAACGCTTCACCGGCAATCGCTTCCAGCCGCCGGTCACGGTCGAGCCGCGTCATCGTCTGGGGCTTCGCGAACACCTGCACCAGCCGGCGCTCGCCGATGTCCGCGAGCCATGTCCAGGCCGCGTCGTAGAGGTCCACGACGGGACGCAGGTGGCCGTCCTTGAGGACGAGGGGACTGACATAGAAGCGCTGGCGCAGGCGGCTCAGCGGAGTCCCTTGACGATCAGCGCCGTGTTTTCCTTCATGGCGCCGACGTAGCTCCCCGCCGGTTTTCCGGGGGCGTCGAGCGTGTCCGTCCAGAGAGGGCCCAGCACGTTGCGGCCGTTCTTGAAAGAGAGCGCGCGGATCGCTTCCTCGTCGTGCCCTGCTTCCGTGAACATCGCGGGCGTCCGTTCCTTCAGGAGCCAGTCCGTGGCGGCTTCGCCATCCTGCGAGGTTGGTTTGATTCCTGCGGGGGCGAGGGCGGTGGTCTGGAATCCGAAGCGGGCCGCGAAGTAACGCATCGAGTCGTGGACGACGAGAATCCGGCGGCGCTGCGGGGCGAGCGACTCGACCTCGGAGGTAACGTAGGCCTCGACGCCCTTGATGGACTCGATGAGCGAGTCGGCGTTCGTGCGGAAGTCCGATTCGTGGTCGGGGTCCACCGAGATGAGCATGTCGCGGGCGTTGAGCACGTACGTCTGGGCGTTGCGAGGGTCGAGCCAGGCGTGCGGGTCGGGCGAGCCGTCCGCTCGCAGGATCGGCGTGACGCCCTTTGTGGCGACGAAGCGCCTGTGTTCGCCTGGCGCGGCCTTCACGATGTCGTCCAGCCACGGCTCGAGGCCCAGGCCGTTCTCAAAGATTGCCCAGGATTCACCGACGGCGCGTTTGAGTTCCTCCGTGGGCGCGACCTTGTGGGCGTCATCCAGGGGAATGGCCAGCGTGCGGACATCCACGTGCGGACCGGCGACCGTGCGCGCGAAGTCGGCGAGGATCGAATTGGAGCACGCGACGACGGGTTTGCCGGTGCGCGAAGGTCCGCAGGACGAGAGGCCGAGGTGAAAGACCACGGCCAGCGTTCCGGCGGCCGCGAGAGACAGCAGGAGGCGTTTTCTGAGGAAGCGTTTCACGGGTCAAATGATACGGGAGCGGGAGGGACCGGGTTCCAAAATCCTCAGCGTTTCACCGCTCCCGGATTCACCGCAGGGCGGATCCCGCTCTCCGCATCGGGCTGCACCATCACGGCATCGGCCGTCGCGTGGTCCAGAAGCGCTTCGGTCCCGTCCTCGCGCTTCGCAACCCATGTCCGTCCCTCGTCGCGGCGCGGCGCCATCGCGATGCGCTGCCCGGCGGCGAGCCCGGTCGCAGGGGGCGCGGAAACGACGGTCGCCCGGCGGCCCTCGCGGAGAAAACTCGCGGGGACCGGTGCGCCGCCTTCGACGTGCACGAAGTCCTCCGGAATGTCCGCGCCGTGCGGGTCGCGCTCCGGGTGGCCCAGCAGGTCGTCGATGTAGTCCACCGCCTCTTCCTCGTGAACGTGTTCGAGCACGTCCGCCTTCGCGTGAATCTCCTGTTGCGGCACGCCGACGCGAGCAAGGTAGGTCTCCCAGAGACGATGCGCGCGCTGCAGCCGGCGCGCCTGGGCGAAGCCCTCTTCGGTCAGCGACAGTCCATCCGGCGCCTCGATCAGCAGTCCGTCCGACTTCATCGTAGCGATGGCGCGAACAAGGCGGCCGCGGTGCAGATGGACGTGGGAAGCGACGACCTCGGCGGCGACGGGGGGTTTGCCGCGGAGGACGGAGCCGAGGATGTCCTCGAAGAGTTGCTGCGGGATCATGTTGCGGCGTCGGCGCCAGCCGGCGAGGAGGCCGTAGCGGGGAGCGAGGGCGAGCACGGCGAGGAACTGCGCGGTGCAGAAGCACATGATGGCGCCGCCGCCGGCGGAGTCGAGGGCCATGGCGAGGGCGAGGCCGCCGGCGACTGAGGTCACTCCGAAGAGCGCGGCGAGGCCCATCATGCGGTCGAGGCGGTCGCAGAGGAGGTAGGCGGTGGCGGCGGGCGTGATGAGGAGGCCGACGACGAGGATGACGCCGACCATTGAAACGGCGGAAACGACGACGAGGGAGACGCAGAGTGTGAGGGTGATGTCCACGAGCGCGACGGGAATTCCCGCGGCGCGCGCGGCAACGGGGTCGAACGACGAGAACTGGAACGCGCGGAAGAACAGCGTGAGCACCGTCAGCACGGCGGCGCCGACGGTCCCGGCGACCCAGAGATCGGTGTCCGTCACGCCGAGGACGTCGCCCATGATGAAGTGAACGATGTCGATATGGATATGGTCGCGGAAGACGGACACGAGGACGACGCCCGCGGCGAAGACGCCGCAGTACATGATGCCGATGACGGTGTCTTCCTTGAGGCGCGAGACGCGGGAGACGAACGCGATCATGCCGACCGTGATCCCCGCCGCGATGAGCGAGCCGAGGAGCATCGCGGGGGCGTGCGCCTCCTTGCCGAAGACCAGCTTCATGAAGAGGTACCCCGCGCCGACGCCGGCGATCATCGCGTGCGAGAGCGCGTCGCCGAGGAACGCCATGCGGCGGACGACGACGAGGCAGCCGACGACGCCACAGACGATGGCGACGAGTGAGCCGCCCAGAAGCGCTTTCTGGATGAAGGTCTCGGAAAGCGGGGAGAAGATCGAAGCGATCACGGCTTCGCCTCCTTCGCCAGCTTCCCGAAGATTCGAAGGCGTCCTTCGTACACGGCGGTCAGGAGATCTTCGTGCATCACCGCTTCAGGAGGGCCGTAGCCGTACATCCGCTGCTTGAGGAGGATCAACCGGTCGAACGTCTCGGCCGCGGTCGCGAGGTCGTGGTGAACGACGACGAGCGTGCGGCCGGCAGAGCGCGCCTGGCGGAGGACTTCGAGAAGCGCGCGCTCGGTCGCGGCGTCAACCCCTGCGAACGGTTCGTCAAGGAGCAGGATGTCGGCGCCCTGCGCGAGCGCTCGGGCCATGAACACGCGCTGCTGCTGGCCGCCGGAGAGCTGGCCGATCTGGCGCTTGCGGAAGTCGCCCATGCGCACGATGTCGAGCGACTCGCCGACGATCCGGCGGTCCTCGGCGGACGGCGAGCTCCACCATGGGATGCGTCCGTACCGGCCCATCATCGCAACTTCCTCGACCGTCACCGGGTAGTCCCAGTCCACGGCCCCGCGCTGAGGCACGTACGCCAGTCTTCCGCGCGCCTCTTCGACCGGCTCCCCGAAGATCTTCACCGTCCCGAAGTCGCGCTTCACGAACCCCAGGATCGCCTTGATCAGCGTCGACTTCCCCGAGCCATTCGGGCCGATCACGCCGACGAGGGTGCCGGGTTCGATTGAAACGGAGACGTCGAGAAGCGCCGGCCGGGGGCCGTAGGAAACGGTGAGATTTTCGACCTGGATGGCAGGAATGCGGGCGTCAGTGATCATTGTGATCGTCCTTCGCGGGCGCTCCCGCGGCAGGGACCTCGAGCGGGAACGCCGTCGCGATCGGAGTCCCCGGCTCGCTCCAGAACGTCCGCTCCGCCACCGGCTCGCCGTCACGCAGGATGCGCACGCGGATCGCGTGCGAACGGTTGAGCTGGTCCGCGGGCGGATACGCCTCGATGAAAAGCTCGTTCTTCCCCTCGAGGACGGCGGCAACGGGCTCGACCCGGATGGCCGCGCCGGGCTTGACCGTCGCCGCCCGGATCGCCTCAACGCCGTTCACGCGGACGACCAGCCCGGCCGGTTTCGCCTTGCCCGTGTCCAGTGCAAACGGGTCCGGCTCCGCCGTAAACGAAGCCGTCACCTCCACCGCAAAGATCCCCTTCGCCGCCGCACGCGCGTACGAAGCGACCGGACCGCGGGCGTCCCGGCGCGACGTGAACAGCGCGACGCTGCCTACGAAGACGACCCAGATCAACGCGGTGAGGAGGAAGCGCATCTATTTCAGCGCCCTGACGATCGTGAGGACGTTTTCCCGCATCATCCCGATGTACGTCTCCCCCGCCGTGCCGGGGCCGCCCATCGAGTCGCTGTAGAGCTGGCCGCCGACGGCGACTCCGGCCTCGCGCGCGAGCTCCTGCACCATCTTGGGATTCACGCTCGTCTCGACGAAGACGGCCTTCACGCCGAACGACCGGATTGAATCCACGACGGCCTTGCGGCGCTCGGGAGTCATCCCGGCGCCGACTTCGTTTCCCGTTGACCAGCCCACCGGCGACGCCGACTTGAAGCCGTAATCCCGGCAGAAGTAATTGAACGCATCGTGGCTCGTTACCAGGATCCGCTTCTCGGGCAGGATCGCGTTGAACTGCTCCTTGATCCACGCATCCAACGTCCTGAGCTGCTGGAGATACAGCTTCGCCCTCGCTTCAAATTCCCCCGTGCCGGACGGATCGAGCTTCGACAGGGCGACGACGATGTTGTTCACGTACCGCGCCGCGTTCACCGGCGAGAACCACGCGTGCGGGTCGTGGATTTTCTGGCCGCCCGCTTCGAGTTCGAGCGGTTCCAGCCCTTCCGTGCACGTCGCGATCGGCTTGCCGCGATCCTTCGCCAGCGTCGCCATCCAGTTCTTCCCCTCGAGGTGCAGCCCGTTCTCGAGGCACAGGTCGGCGGTCGCGGCGATCTCCGCGTCCCCCGGCGTCGGCATGTACGTGTGCGGGTCCGCTCCCGGCGCGAGGATGCACTTCACGACGCACCGGTCCCCCACGATCTGCCTCGCGAAGTCGGCGATCTGGGTGGTCGAGCAGACGATGACCTTCTTGCGCGGCTCATCGGCGGCCGCGGGCAGGAATGTCAATGCGGTCAGCAGCAGCGCTATCGATTTCATGTCCGGCTCTCCTGATGGGTGGATTTCCCGACGTGAACGTGCGGGTCGTTGGCGCCGACGCGGATGTCGTCGCGGTCGTCGCGCTGGGCGGGAAGCGCCGCGAGTTTCCGTGCGAGGCCGCGTCGCCAGGCGGCGGAAGCCGGCGAAGACGCGTGGGCGACGAGGGCTTCCAGGCGTTCGAGGACGTCGGCGCCGAGGGAATGCTCGAGGCGGCAGACGTCGGCCGCGGCGCGCGCCGGGGGCATGCCCAGGACGTCCACGAGGAGACGCGTCAGGCATTCATCACGGCGGGCGACGGACCGCGCCGCGCGCAGTCCCTTGTCGGTGATCTCGACGCGGCCATACGCCTCGTGCCGGGCCAGGCCGGCATCGACGAGCCGTCCGATCGCCTTGGACACGCTGGGAAGCCGCACGCCCGCCGCTTCCGCGATGTCCCGGACGCGGACGGGGGCGCTTCGGCCAAGGTTGAGGATGTGTTCGAGGTAGTTCTCCTGGCTGGCGGTGAGGCGGGTGGTCATCCGTCAAGTTTCCTTAAGCTAACTTTAAGGCACTCAAAAAGGGGCGCGCTTCCGCGGCCGCCCCGTCATTGTTTCCTTACGCTAACTTTCATAGCCTACCCCCCGCGCCACGAACCGGTCAAGCAGGAAATGCGATTGCGCACGGCAAGGACCCTCCTTACGATGCCCGGTTCAACCACCCTTCGACTCGCTTCGCTCGCTCAGGGTTGGCCGGGCGAACCCGACGAACGGTGCGAACCCCACCACTCCCCGCCCGGCCAAGGAGCTCACCCCCTTCAGCCAGATTTCTCCCGCCCCCTCACTCCCGCTCCCCCAGTCCCGCTTCACAGGCGTCGGCTCCACCTTCCACACCAGCGCAGCCGACGCCGCGGCGTACGTCCACGAGCGCTTCCCCGACTTCCCCTTCTGGCCCCAGCTCAAGGGCGAGTCCATGCTCGACCAGGCCCTCGCCCCCCCGACCGTCGCTTCCGTCCCCGGCTGCTACGCCATGCTCGACCGCCTGCGGCAGGAAGCGGCGAAATCTCCGTGGCTGAAGGGACAGGTGGCCGGGCCGCTGTGCCTCGTCCAGGCCGGGAAGGGCAACTACGCGACGCTCGCGACGAAGGTAGCCGCGCACGCGCGGTGGCAGGCGGCGCAGGCCCGGATGGCGGGTCGGATGGCAGTGATCGCCGTGGACGAGCCGTCGTGGACGAAGCCGCTGGAGGCGGTGGACCGCGAAGCGGCGACGCGGCTGGTCGCGGAGATCCGCGCCGCGGGTGCGGTCGTGGGGTTCCACTGCTGCGGCAAGGGCGCGTGGAAGGACGTGCTCGCGCTTCGGCCCGACTTCGTGAATCCCGACGTGTCCGCGGGCGTGAAGCCGTTCGTAGCGGAGTGCGGCCCGGCGCTCGTCGCGCACGTGGCCGCGGGCGGCTGGATCGGCTGGGGGATCGTCCCGACCGACCGCGCGGTGCCCCTCGGGCACTCGCGGGCCATCCTCAAGGAACTCCTCGCGGCGATCGCGCCGCTCGGCGATAAGAAGAAGGTGCTGGAACAGTCGTTCTTCACACCGGCGTGCGGGCTTGCGGGGCTTTCGGCGCAGCAGGCGGAGGATGTGCTTCGCGCGCTGTTCGAGATCTCCCGCTTCTGCCGGTGCGATCATCTGGGACTGTCGGCGGTGTAAGTATCCAGAGTAACGACGGACGCTGATAACGGCTGATTCCGCTGAAACGTCCGCAGATACGGCCGTATCAGCGGAGGTTTCAGCAAAATCAGCATTTATCAGCGTCCGCCCTTCCTGTCGTCGATAACCGAAGAAAGGACCAACCTTCAGCAACGTGACGAACGACCGCCCCTCCCTGCTCGAAACCCTCAAAACGCGCGTCCTCGTGTGGGACGGCGCCATGGGGACGACGTTGCAGCGCTACAAGTTCAAGGCGGCCGATTTCGGCGGGCCGGGGATGGAAGGGTGCAACGACTGGCTCTGCCAGACGAAGCCCGATGTGATCCGGGAGATCCACGAGAAGTACCTCGAAGCGGGGGCCGACGGCGTCGAGACGAACACGTTCGGGTCGAATTGGTTCAAGATGGACGAGTACAAGGTGGGCGAGCGGACGTACGACCAGAACGTGACGGCGGCGAAGCTGGCGCGGGCGGCGTGCGACCGGTACTCGAAGCAGGGGGCGCCGAAGTTCGTCGCCGGGTCGATCGGGCCGTCGGGGTACCTGCCTTCATCGGAAGACCCGTCGCTCGGCAACATCGCGTTCGACAAGATCGTGGAAGGCTTCATCGCCCAGGTCCGCGGCCTCGCCGACGGCGGCGCCGACGCGTTCCTCATCGAGACCTCGCAGGACATCCTCGAGGTCAAGGCGCAGATCTTCGCGATCCGCCGGTGGCAGAAGGAATCCGGCCGGCGCCTCCCGATCATGGCGCAGGTCACGCTCGACCGGACCGGGCGCATGCTGCTCGGCACGGACATCGGAGCTTCGCTCACGACGCTGCAGTGCCTCGGCGCCGACATCATCGGCCTCAACTGCTCGACCGGCCCCGAAGAGATGCGCGACTCGGTCGCGTACCTCTGCGAAAAATCGCCAATCCCGATCTCGATCATGCCGAACGCCGGCATCCCCGCGAACGAAGGCACCGGCGACGCGGTCTACCCGCTCGGCCCGAAGGAATTCGCCGACGCGATGGAAGAGTTCGTGAAGTCGCGCGGCATTTCGATCGCAGGCGGCTGCTGCGGCACGACGTACGAGCACATCAAGCTGCTGTCCGAGCGCGTGAAGGGGCTGAGGCCGATCGCGCGCACGGTCCCCTACGAGCCGGCGATCAGCTCGATGATGAAGTCCGTGCCTCTTCACCAGTACCCCAAACCCATGCTCGTCGGCGAGCGCGTGAACGCGCAAGGCTCCCGCAAGCTCAAGGAGCTGCTGATCAAGGACGACTGGGCGTCCATCATCCAGATCGCCCGCGCGCAGGTCGAAGGCGGCTCGCACGCGCTCGACATCTGCGTCGCCCTGAACGAGCGCGACGACGAGAAGCACCAGATGACGACGCTTCTCAGGAAACTCGCCCACGCCGTCGACGCGCCGATCGTCATCGACTCGACCGAGTACGACGTCATCAACGAAGCGATGAAGATCTATCCGGGGCGCGTGATCGTGAACTCGGTAAACCTTGAAAAGGGCCACGAGCGCTGGAACCGCGTGATGCCGATGGTGAAGGAGTACGGCGCGGCGACGATCGCCATGACGATCGACGAGCAGGGCATGGCCATCACGGCCGACCGCAAGTTCGACGTCGCGCGCCGGATGTGCGACATGGCCCGCGACGACCACGGCGTTCCGCCGGAAGCGCTGATCTTCGACTGCCTGACCTTCACGCTGGCGACCGGTTCGCCGGAGTACATCGACAGCGCGACGGCAACGATCGAGGCGATCCGCAAGATCAAGGACAAGCTCCCCGGCGCGCTGACGGGCCTGGGCGTCTCCAACGTATCGTTCGGCCTGGCGCCGCACGCCGCGCGGTCCTCAACAGCGTCTTCCTCACTCATTGCGTGCACGCCGGCCTCGACATCGCCCTCGTCCACCCCAACGAGATCCTCCCCTACCCGTCCATCCCCGAGAACGAGCGCGAGCTCGCCGAAAACCTCGTCTTCAACCGCTATCCCGACGCGCTCGCGAAGTTCATCGAGTACTTCGAGAAGACGAAGTCCAAAAAGAAGTCCGCGCCGAAGCCGACGCACGCCCTGACCGTCGAGGAACAGCTTCACTTCAATATTCTCAACCGCATTCACGAAGACCTCGAGGCGCTTCTCGACCAGGCGCTCAAGAAGTACTCCCCCGTCGGCGTGATCAACGAGGTCCTGCTCGGCGCCATGAAGGAAGTCGGCGACCGGATGGCGACGGGCGAGCTGATCCTGCCCTTCGTGCTGCAGAGCGCCGAGGTCATGAAGAAGTCCGTCGCCTACCTCGAGAAGTTCATGGACAAGTCCGACACGTACTCCAAGGGCACCATCGTCCTCGGCACCGTGTACGGCGACGTCCACGACATCGGCAAGAACCTCGTGAAGACGATCCTCACGAACAACGGCTACACCGTGCACGACCTGGGCAAACAGGTCCCCGTACAGAACTTCATCGCCAAGGCCAAGGAAACCAACGCCAATGCGATCGGTCTGTCAGCGCTTCTCGTCAGCACGAGCAAGCAGATGCCCTACTGCGTCCAGGAACTCGACAAGCACGGGCTGAAAATCCCGGTGATCATCGGCGGCGCCGCCATCAACAGCCGCTTCGGCAAGAAAGCCTGCGTCCTCGAAGACGGCCGCTTTTACGGCTCCGGCGTCTTCTACTGCACCGACGCCTTCACCGGCCTCGACGCGATGAACGACCTCGTCATCCCGGCGAAAAACAAGGAACGCGTCGAGAAGAACCACAAGGAAGTCCGCGCGCTGCTCGACCTCGAGGCGGGAAGAGGTCCTGCGCCGGAAGTGAATACCGCGGCGTCGAGCGCTCCGCGCGCCGTCAAACCCGCGCAGCACATCCCCGTCCCGCCGTTCTGGGGCAACCAGACCGTCGCGAACATCGACCTGCGCGAGGTCTTCCCGCTCATCGACAAGAAGAGCCTCTTCCGACTGAGCTGGGGCGGCCACGGCAAGTCCGCCAAGGACGTCGTCAACATCATCAAGGAAGAATTCGAGCCGCTCCTCGTGAAGATGGAGGCGGAGGCCCTGCAGGAGAAATGGTTCCAGCCCCGCGCCGTCTACGGCTTCTTCCCGTGCCAGGTCCGCGACTCCCAGCTCGTCGTCTTCGACCCCGAGGACCCGAAGAAGGAACGGTGTCGCTTCGACTGGCCGAGACAGCCCGACGGCGAGCGGCTTTGCCTGGTCGATTACTGGGACCCGGACCGGCTGGACGTCATCGGGTTCCAGTGCGTGACGGTCGGCGCGAGAGCGACCGAGCTCTGCGACGCGCTCAACGCGAAGGGCGAGTACTCGAAGAGCTACTACCTGCACGGCTTGGCGGTCGAGACCGCGGAGGCCATGGCCGAGTGGCTCCACCGCCGGTTCAAAGCCGAGTTCGGCATGCAGCACGGCGGGGGGAAACGGTACTCGCCGGGTTATCCGGCGTGCCCGGACCTCGCCGACAACGAGAAGATCTTCGGGTTGCTCGACGCAGAGAAGGCGATCGGCTGCTCGCTCACCAGCGCGTTCCAGATCGTTCCGGAGCAGAGCACATGCGCGATCGTGGCGCATCACCCGGAGGCGAAGTACTACAACATTAAGGGGTTGGTGTTGAAGTAATCCGTCGTTGGGATCGACTTGTGTCAGCGAGTATGCCCCGTCGGATGAGTGCAAATCCGTCGACAGAAGTACGGTCGGAGAACCAGGAGGCAAGGTCGTCGGCTGTCAGCGAACGCCGCTCTTGGTAGGCTGCTTCCATGAAGCGGCTCCTAATCCTCGCCGGAATTCTAGGCCTCGCCTCCGCCGCTATTGGCGACGAAGAGAAGCTCAAGAAACTGTCGTTCAAAGCGGCTCCGGAAGTCTGGGACGTCAGAACGGAGGACTTCCAGTTCACCGAGTTCAGGCAGCCGATCATCGAGTTCGATTCGAAGGATCGGAAGGTCAGAGGTGCGCTTCTCCAGGCACCGTTCGGCGAAGGCGCGGACGACCGGGCGGAAGCGTGGTTCGAAAGCCTGGCGGCCAGCAAGAAACGCCAATTCGCTCGAAGGCTTCGAGACGCGCACATGGGGGGTTCCGCCGGCGGACGGAGGTTTCTTGCAGTCGCTTATAAGCAGGACGAAGAGTCGCTCGTCGAGGTGAGGCATTTCTCCAAGGGGGATTCTGCTGCGTTTGACATGGCGTTTCTTCTCAAGCACAGCGATTGGGACGCCAGCCGCCCGGCGATCGAGACGCTGGTCGACTCGTTCGTCCTCGATGGAAAGCGGGCGGATCATCTTCTTCTCGATCGTCCCGTGGCGAAAGAGAGACTCCTCTACCGGCACATCTGTCGCGACGGCGAGGAGTACTCAGCGGAGGAATTCTGGACCTGCCGGCCCGACGGCACGGATCGCAAGCGCATTGCCGCTCGGAAGACAGTGGAACACTCGAGACCGCAACTTGCCGACCTGAACCTCTCGCCGAACGGTCTCTTTGCAGTCGGTCACTCCTTCTCCCCTGATCTCGACAATTGGACCCTGCTGCGGCTGGACGTCGCCAAGGGCGAAGTCCTTCCCTTCGTGCCGGAAATTCGGCCCGCGAGCACGCCGGTGTACTCGCCGGATGGCCAGATGATCCTGTTCTTCGTCAGTACCGGGCAGGTCTCGCGGCGGGTCTGGTTGATGAACTCCGACGGATCGAATCCGCGCGCGCGTACGCCGCTGGCGGACGACGATGTCCATGACAGCGCCGGAATCTGGATTCCAGACAGTTCCGGGATCTTCGTCACCCGGCTCTCCTCCGCCTCGAACGAACTCGTCTATGAAGTAATTCGGGTCGATCCCGAAGGAAAGAACCCGAGACGGATTGCTTCGCTGGACACGACAGCGCAGCCCGTGCTCTCACCTGACTCCAAGCGGATTGCTTTCTCACCGGCCGGCGGAGAGTCCGGGTCGCTCGACGTGGCCAGCCTGGACGGAACGGACGTCAAGACTGCATTGACGCTGGAGGACGTCAGGTCCACGAGGCCACTTGCGTGGTCGCAATTTGAAGACCGCGTGCTTCTCTCCACCTGGGTCGATGGAGAGCATCAGCGGGTCGATTCGGTCGCCTCGGATGGAACAGGCTTCCGGACGCTTCTCGATCACAACTGGCGCTTCGACGAACTGGCCCTCTCCCCGGATGGCCGTTTTCTGGCCTTCTTCTGCCGCGACGGCAAGAACAGCATGGCACGACTCTGCGTGCTCTCTCTCGAAACCGGCAATGTCGAGCTCGTGGTCGATGAGGAAGTTTGGGGGGTGTGCTGGGTGAGAGAATAGAAGAGCCAGGAACCAGACCAATCTTCAGATTTCCGGTTACCGTCAATTCGAACCGTCTCTGGCTGTAGTTTCAGGCTCCGCTTCCCGCTCTCCGATGGGCTTCCCTTTCCACCTGACGTCCGGGTGGACTTCGCGATCGCCTTCGCGCTGGGACTCTGAGGGGGAATCGCGGACGGTCCCCGACGAGTAGAGTGGGCGGCGTGACCGCTGAGATTACATGTTCTTTCCGCCGTTCGACTCGCTTCGCTCGCCCGTGGCAGCGCCGGGCATGAGCTCCGCTGAAACGGTCTACCTGTTTCGTCACGCCCTGCTCCGCGACGCCGCGTACCAGCTCCAGCTTCCCGGCGAGCGGGCGCGCCTGCACGCGGCCGCATTCGATGCGATCGAAGCGTTGGCGGGCGGGAGGCGGCCGGACCCCGGGCCGCTGGAGGCGGACGTGAAGGGCAGGCGGCCGCATGCCTCGGACGCGTTCGCGCGGGAGCTGGCCGACCATGCGCGGGGGGCGGGCGATGCGGCCGGGATGCGGGAGGCGCGCGCGCTGTACTTGCGCCAGGCTGCGGAGGTGGCGGAGCAGCGCTTCCGGTACGAGGCCGCGCAGGAGAGCTGGCTGGAATTCGCCGGGGTGCGGGGGGGCGTCGAGCGGGCCGAAGCGACGCGGCGGGCGGGGTGGACGGCGTGGACCCGGGGGCGGGTCGCCGAGGCGGTGCGGCTCCTCGAGGAAGCAGCGGCTGCGTTCCGGGAGATGGGAATGGCGCGGCTGGAAGCGATCGCGTTCGTGGCGCTGGGGCTTGCGTACCAGGACACGGGACGGCTCGAGGATGCGGAAGCGACTCTTCGGAGGGCGCTTGAGGCGTTCGATCCCACGAGCGACCTTTCGTGGGAGGGCGCGGCCCTGGGTAACCTGGCCGGCGTCCTGTCCCTGGGCGGGCGGATGGAAGAAGCGGAGCGGGCCTACGAGCGGGCGCTGGGAATCTGCAGGAAGTCGGGGAATCGCTGGAACGAGGGCATCGTGCTGGGCAACCTCGCGGCCCGGATCTACCTCGAGACCGGCCGGATGGAGCTCGCGGAACGCATGCACGAGGATTCGCTGGCGGTCCTGCGCGAAGTCGGCAACCGCCGGGGTGAGGGCGTCGCCCTGGAGAAGCTCGGGCTCGTCTACCTCGTGACGGGGCGCGCGGAGCTGGCCGAGAAATTCCTGCTGCAGGCGCTGGCGATCCAGCGCGAGGTCGGGGACCGTCGGTTCGAGGGCAACGCGCTGGGCAACCTGGGGGGCGCGGCCATGCAGCTCGGCGCGCTCGACAAGGCGCGAGACCTGTACGAGCAGTCAATGGCGCTGAGCCGGGAGACGGGCAATCGCCGGTCCGAAGGCATCGCGCTCGGCAACCTGGGCGAGATTCTCCTGCGGCAGGGACGGACGCTCGAGGCGGAATCCCTGATCGAACAGGCCCTCGCCGTGAACCTGGAGGTCGGGAACCGGCGCAGCGTCGGCCTCATGCAGGCGAAACTCGCCGGCATCTACGCGGGAGCCGGCAGGAGCGGGGAGGCCGCGTCGATGTACGCGCGGGCGCTCGACGATCACCGCGCGATCCAGAACCGCAGGCTCGAGGGAGCCACCGGCTGGCGCTTCGCCCTCCTGCTCCTCAGCCAGGGAAAGGCCGCCGAGTCGAGGGCCTTCTGGCGCTCCAGCGTGGCGCTGCTGAGGGAGGTCAACGAAACGCTGGAACTCCAGGAAGCCATGACCCACATGCGAAAAGCCTGCGCGAACGCCGGGGTGGAGGCGTTCGAGGCGGAGGAGCCTCACCCGCGGGAATGGTGAAGCTCGATATCGCGGCGCTGAAGAAGGCGTGGCGTTCCTGGGAGCGGGCGGCACCCGCTACCAGCCCCGCTTTTTCGTCTCGTCCCGCAGCGCTTCCCACGCGGGCTTCGGCTTCCCGTCCTCGTGGCGCAGCCCGAGCGAGCCCAGGAAATCGCGGAAGGCGGGCGTGTCGAACTGGTAGTACTTCGTGTAGCCCTCGACGGCGGCGGCGGGGATGTCGGTGGTCCAGGTGGTGTTCACGAACGCGACGGCCTTCTCGTGCTGGTCCCACGCGGCGAAAACTTCGCGGATGAAGGTCGCCTGTTTTTCCTCGGAGCTCTTGCAGCCGGCGCCGGAGGGGTAACCGAGCTGGTAGAAGTACACCGGCTTTTTCCCCGCGAACGCGACCGCGTCCTTGAACGTCGCCCGGACTGCGGCGGGGTCGAGGGCGATCGTCTGGTCGTCGATCGGGTAGTCGGAGACGCCCGCGACGTCGCAGCTCGAAAGCAGTCCCTTCAGGCGCGCGGAGTGACTGCCGCGGATGCCCGCGAGGCGAAATTCGCTCGCGACCTTCAGGCCGGGGCGAAGCTTGCGGGCGTGCGCGGCGGCCTCCTTGAGGAACGTCCCGAAGGCCTTCCAGCGCGCGTCGTCCTGCTCGAGCCAGAGGTCGCTCTCGGATCCGATCGAAAAGCTGGGGACCTCGAGGTCGGGGACCTGCGCGAAAACCCAGTCGAGCAGCCGCTTGAAAGCGGCGATCACTTCCGGGTCGTCGAACGCCTTCCCCTTCCGGAACGCCGGCCGCGCGTCCTGGTTCGTGTGAATCGGCCGCACCATCAAGTGCACCGGGACCTTGCGCGGCGGATACCACGCGTTGGCAATCACGAGGAAATTCGTCGCCGGCTTGTACTCCCCCTCCGCCGTCTCCAGGTCCGCCCAGTCGAACGACAGCACGTTGTGCCGCAGCCCCGCCTTCTGCGCTTCCTCAAACTCCTTCGCGTAGTCCCCTTCCCTGGGCATGGTCACGCTGAGCGCGAGGGCCCGGTCCCCTTTTGGCTTCGGGGCGACGGCAGGAGGCTCGGCGGCAGCGGAAATGACGAGGGCCAGCGAAGCGACGGTCGCGAGGGTTTTCATGGAATGACATACACCGGAAACGGCCGCCGGGATTCGTATGATCGCCGCGTGAACGCAGAGATCGCTTATGTGTTTCGGCATGCCCTTCTCAGGGAAGCGGCGTATCAGCTCCAGCTCCCCGGCGACCGGGCGCGGCTGCACGCGATTGCGTTTTCCGTGATCGAGGATCGCGGAGGCGGAAGGCCGCCGGGGGCTACGCTGCGGGAGCTTGAAGAAGCGTTTCACTTGCCGGCGCGACTGGCGGACACGTGGGCCGAAGAGCTTGCGGAGCACGCGCGGCGGGCGGAGGGAGCGTCCGGCGCGCCGGGCGCAGAGGCCGCGCGGTTCTACCTCGGTCGCGCGGCGGAATTCGCGGACCGCCGCTTCCAGACCGAGGCCGCCGCCCGGCTCTGGCTGGCCCACGCCGAAACAGCGACCGGCGTCGAGCGGGCGGAATCGCTTCGGCGCGCAGGGCTGGTGCTGCTGGCAACCGGGCGTTCGGCCCGGGCCGAGGAGGCGCTGACGCAGGCGCTGGCGGAGGACCTCAAGGTGGGGAGCCTGCGGCACGAGGGTGCGGTGCGGATGAACCTGGGAAATCTGTACCTCGAGACGGGGCGGGGAGCGCAGGCGGAAACGGAGTACGTACGCTCGCTCGAAATCCACCGCGAGCTGGGCGATCCAAGGGGCGTCAGCCTGCTGCTGGGCAACCTCGGGCTCCACTACAAGGAAACCGGGCGGCTTGAGCAGGCCGAGCGGACGTACGAGGAAGCGCAGTCCCTGCAGCGCAAGCTCGGCGAGCGGCGCGGCGAAGGCGTGACGCTCGGCAATCTCGGCGGTCTCTGCCACGAGACGGGCCGCACCGCAGAAGCGGAGCGCTTCTACCGCGACGCGCTCGTCGTTCACAGGGAGGTCGGCAACCGGCGGTCGGAAGGAATCGTCCTCGGCAACTTGTCGGTGCTTCTCATGTCCCTCGGTCGGCATGCCGAGGCGGAACCGCTGGACGAGGAAGCGATGGCGATCCATCGCGAGGTCGGAATTCGCCGTTCCGAGGGCGTCGCATGGGGCAACCGTGCGCGGATGTTCGCGGAAACCGGGCGGCCGCAAGAGGCGGAAGCGGCCTTCTCGAACGCTTTCGCGATTCTCGCCGAGGCCCGGGACGTGCGGTCCCGAGGCGGGTTCTTGTGCGGGTACGCCCTTTTCCTTCTGCCGCAGGGCCGCCGTGCGGAAGCGGAGGCCGCCTGGAGAGAAGGCGCGGGACTCCTTGACGAGGTGGGCGACACCTCCCAGCGCGGCGCGCAGCACGACCGGATGCTCAGCGAATGCGGGCGGCTCGGGGTTCCGCCGCTCGAGTCAGGTGGCACGGCTCGTCATTGAGTCGGCCGGAAGCGGGCCCCGGAAATCGAGAGCGGGACCGGGCCCCTTTCGAGGCCCGGTCCCGGAAAACTCGCGTCTTCCTACTTCTGCTTGTTCTTCCCGGCTTCAAGCTTCACCCACTCGTCGGCCTCTCTCGGGCGCTTCATGAGGTTCCGGTCATTGATCGCCTCGTAGAGCGGCTTCATTTCGCGCTTGATCCGGTCGAGTCCGGGGTTGGGGTTGCCGACCTCGCCATCGTCGTGGTCGTCCTGCATCGACTTGGCCTGGCGGGCCAGGTTGTCGACGATGCCGGCGGCGGTCTCCATGAAACTCTTGTGTTCGCGGCCGATCCGGAGGGCGGCGTCGTGGAGGTGGACGACGTAGTCGGCATTCATGCTACTGCCGTTGCGAGCGATCGACTTCGCGTACCGGCGGAGGATGTCGATCGACTTCGACAGGCGACCGAGCGGGTCGTGGGTCCTGAGCCAGAGACTGTCGCCCCACTCGTTGGCGTTCGGGAACCGGGTGCCGATCCTGTCGAAGGCGGCCTGCACCGTCGCGCGGGCGTGGTCGTCGTCATAGAGGGCGTTCGAGCGTTCGAGAAGCGTGGTCAGTATCTGGACGTCGCGGTTCAGGACTTTGACGGCGCGCTCGGGAGACATCTTGCCTTCCTTCGGCTCGGGCGTCGGCAGCGGCGGAAGATTCCTCGACGCGTTGCGCAGTTTCGCTTCGCTGCTCGCGATCGCCAGGTTGATCTGGATGGCTTCTTCCCTGCCGATCGACTTGCCGAGCTGGTTGGCCAGAGAAGTGCGGGCCCGTGTCAGCGCGGTCCGCGCGTCCTCAGCCAGGCGATGGGCCTCGCGGAGAAGCTCCGGGTTGGCTTCGAGCTCCTTCGTGGAGAGGTTCTCGACGCGTGCGATGGCGTCCTGGGTCTCTTCGACGAGGCTGCGCGCGCTGCTCAAATCGGACTGGGCATCGGCGAAGAGGGCTCGCGTCGTGAAGAGAGAATCGGCGATGCCGAGGGAGAAGCAGAGGGCGAGTGTAGCGGTGGTCACGATCTTTGAGATATTCATGGGTTTCTCCTGTGGGAATTAAATTCATATACCGCAAGGATCGGACCACATGCATGACCACCGGATGAATTATCGTAAATGATTATTGCATAGATAGTTATGGATACTTAAACCTCGCTTCAGGGAGAGATGGAAACCGCAAGGCGTCCGACTTAGTTGCATCTGTCCGTATAAAAACAGTTCTACCGCGTGAGTGACAAGCTCGACGCGGATCGTTGCCAGAGCAAGGGGCGGATCGCCGGGCACCCGCTGAAATCGCAGAAAGCTTCGGCGGGCAATCGCCTGAGTTGCCCGAGTTCAGGACCTGTCGCGGGCGGATGCACTCGATCCGTTAGACTCCCCGCTCCCCCCGGAGGTCCCCCGGATTGCCCACCAAACGAATCGACCCGCAGGCTGAGGCCCGGCGATCGCTGGCTTCGCGCCTCGCCGGCATGCTGAACGAGCCCGTCATGGGCTTCCTCGCGCTCATCGCGCTCGCCGTCGCCCTCGGGCCTCTCGTCTTCGACATCAGTCCCGCCGTCAACCTCCTGCTTCAGAGACTTGAATGGATTCTGGTCGGCGTGTTCGCACTCAACTTCGTCCTGGAGCTCTGCGCAGCGGAGAACTCGGCCGCATGGCTCACGAGCCCGTGGCGCATCATCGACATCGTCGCGATCGGCGGCCCGATTGCGGCGCTCGCGCCGGGCATCTCCAGCGCCGCCGGAAGCTCGCTCGCGCTTCGACTCCTCCGCGTCGGGCGATCGGTGGCGCTTGCGACGAGGGCGGGAAGAGCAGCCGCGGGCCTGCGGCGGGGACTCGGTCAAACCGCGGTCAACACGATGCCGCAGGTCTCGCGGGTGCCCGACGGCACTTCGTTCCAGATAGACGATTCAGACTGGGGGACCTGCCTGGAGTGGACTCGCGACCCCACGTCGCACTGGTTCCACGCTTCGGCGGTGTCCCTCGCGCACATCCGAGTCGCCGCACGGTCGGCGGGCCTCGAACCGGCCAGCCTCGACGAGGCCTTCGCCCCCGACGCCCCCGCGCGCCTGCGCTCCGACGCGCGCTCGTCGCTTCTCTTTCTGTGGATCCCGACCGTCGCCGAGACCGGCTTTCCGGCCGTCACCCGCGTGCGTATCACCGCCATCATCCCGGAGAAAGGGATCATGACGGCCACCCCGGAGTCGTTCGATCTGCCGGGGAGCATCTCCCGCCTCGCGGCGCGCTCGCCTCTTCCCGCACGGCCGTTCCCGATCCGCATCACGCTGCTCCTGCTCGCCCTCGCACGCGAGCGGTTCCAGTTTACGGCTCAGCGGTTCGACGAAGAGCTCCGGCGCTTCGAGTCCATTCCTATTTCCGAGGGCGGCCGTGAATTTCTCGAAGAGACGTTCCTCCTGCGCCGCGAGATTTCAGCCGCCGCGCTGGACCTGGGGCATCTTTCCTCGATCCTCCGCGCGCTTGCCGACGGCCGGATCAAGCTGCGCGGCAGCAACCTGCACGAGGACAAATTCCTCGACGACCTCACCGCGGAAACTGGGCAGCTCTTCGACCGCGTCACCACGCTGAAAGAGGACATCAAGTCGCTCATCGAGCTTCACATCAACGTGAAGGGCTTTGAGATGAACAACTTCCTCAAGCTGCTCGCGATCGTGAGTTTCCTCGGGCTCATTCCGACGGTCGTCGGCGGCATGCTCGGCATGAACGTGGTCGGGAACCCCTGGCCCATGACGCTCGGCCAGGTCGCCTTCGGCGTGGGCATGGTGGCGGCGGTGGCGATGTACGTGTTTGCGATCAAGGGGTGGCTGAGGTAGCGGTCACCCGGCAGGCAGTCCGGGTCCGCTACTCGTGAACCGCGTACAGGAACCGCGTCCCCTGCAGGTACAACGTCCCGTCCGCGCCGAGCGCGATCGCCTCGGACTGGGCACCGGGGCGCTTCCACAGGACTTTGCCATCCGGCTTCACGACGAGGAGTTCGTCGTTGGCGAGGAGGTAGGTCCGGCCCTTGGCGTCGCAGACAGGAGCGGCGTTGGGCTGATCGACCTGCAGGCGCCACAGCTCTTCCCCCTTGGGCGAAAGGGAGCGGAGGAAGCTGTCGTTTGAACTGAAGAGGATGTTCCCGGAGGGATCGAGGCACGGGGGAAACGGAAGCCAGCCGTCGGTCTGGACTTTCCAGATTTCGGCGCCGGCAGGAGTGAAGGCGCGGAGGGCGCCGTCCTGGCCGGCGAGGTAGATCGTGCCGTCGGAAGCGACGACGGGGCAGGCGGTGATGGGGCGCGGGGTCTGGGCGCGCCATGTTTCCTTTCCTTCGGGGGTGAGGGCGTACAGGCGGCCATCCCATGAGGCGACGTAAATGGTCCCGTCGGGGGCAAGGGCGGGGGCCGCGGTGACCCAACCGTTCGTGGCGAAGTTCCAGCGGCGACCGCCCATCGGGTCGAGTGCGTAGAGGGAATTGTCGCGGCTGCCGATGTAGACGGTGCCGTCCGCCGCGAACGCGGCCGAGCTCGAGACGGGGCCCTTCGTCGCCGTCGCCCACGCCAGCGTCCCGTCCGCCTTGACCTTGATCACCGTGCCGTCGAGCAGGCCGACCACAACGCCGCCGTCGGGCGCAAAGGCAGGGACGGCGAGCGAATCGTCGGGGAGCTTGCAGCTCCATCGCGCCTTGCCGGCGGCGTCCCAGGAGAAGAGCGCGAAGCCGTCGCTGAAATTCGTCTCGACGACCGTGCAGACGCTGCCGTCGGTCCCGACCACGAATCCGGGAGCGTCGTAATTGCCAAAGTTGCCTTCCACGACCCAGCGCTTCTTCCACTTGTCCGGTCCTTCGCCCGTCGTCAGGCCCGTGCGGCGGGCGTCGCCCTGGAAAAGCGGCCAGCCCTTCCCTTCTCCCAGCGCGATCCCGGCGAGGGCGAAGAGGATCGCGGCTTGTGTGAGTTTTCTCATCGAAGCGGGTCCAGGTCGAAGGCGGTGCGGCGAAGAGCTTCGGCCGCGGATGTGCTACCTGCTTTTTCGCAGACGTCGGCCTGCTCGCGGAGGGTGGCTGTCGAAACCGGAGCGACGCCGGTCTGGAGCGTCGCGAAAACGCCGCCGAAGTCGAAGTAGGGGACGGGCGCCGCTCCGGACGAGCAGGAGATTCCCTGCTCGCCCTTCGGCGACGGAAGCCCTGCGTCAGGCTCGAGGTCCGCGCTGAAAACACGCCGGGCCGCGGTGTCGACGATGCGGCCGGCGAGCGCGAACGCGTCCTTCGACACCCAGACGACCTGCTCCGCGAATCCGTACTCACGCCGCGGCGACGGCCCGGCCGGCCCTTCAAAGTCTGCCTTCGGCTCGCCCTTGGCCGCGTCGAGCGTCACGACCTTCCACGTGCCGCCGCCTGCCTCGAGGACGACGAAGACGTCTTCCCCCCGCACGGCGGCACCGACCGTCCTCTCATCGGCGTCGAACTCGTGCGTCCACTCGGTGGCCGCGGACTTCATGTCGACCCGCGCTGCATGACATCCGGTCGTCGCGAAGAGAGTGTCGCCGTCAAGCGAGTAGACCGGCAACCCGGCCGTGGTCGTGATTTCAGGCAGGAATTTCCTGTCCCAGATCTTCTCGATCCCTTCCGCGCCGACTTTGCAAAGCTGGGTCGACCACGACTTCTTGAACATCAGGCGTCCCGGCCCGGCGAGAACCACGTCGTCGTGCAGGGGGATCGATTGGACGACCTGTCCGTCTCCCAGGCGCGTGAGCCACGCGCGGCCGCGCGACTGGTTTCCCCCCGGGGTGAACCATCCGACATCGTCGCCGAGGAGTTCGAAGCGCATGCCGGGGTTCGGGTCATACTCGCGACTCCAGCGCGCGCTTCCCTCAGCCGCAAGGCAGACGACGCGGGTGTGAAGCGCCGACCGGCCGAGGCGCCCGCCGGAGCCCAGGTTCGATTGAACCGACATGAGGGCGAGCAGCCCGTCCTTCATCGCGAACAGACAGCTTCCGCGCCCGCGGTACATCGCGACATTCGACGCCGGCTCGCTCGGCGATGCGTACACCCAGAGCAGCGATCCGGATTTCAGGTCGTACGCGCACACGTTCGGGACATCGTTCTGGCCTCGATACCCGCCCGCCAGGTAGAGCACTCCGTCCCCAAGCAGGCGGTACTCCTCATCCGGCACCGCCGTCCAGTTGCGAAGCCTCAGCGAATCCGAGAGGTCCATCGGCGGAAGCGCCCCGGCCTTCTCGAGCCGTGCCCGCTGGATTCCCGTTTCGGTTCCCGCGGGAAGCCATTTCAGAAGCGCGAGATGCGCCGAGCCCCAGTTCTCCCTGGCGCACAGCGCGTCCAGGCGCTTCAGCTCCTCCTCCCGCGACGTGTCAAGTGCCACGCCGCGCCGGTACATCAGGATCGCTTCCTTCGAATGACCCGACTTCTCGAGCGCCGCCGCACCGTCGCACAATCCTTGGGCCGCATCGCCGGGCTTGAGCAGAAGCGCGCCGAAACCGGGCGTCGCGAGGTCGCCGAGCCCCGCGTCGCGCATCGCTGCGCAGACGGCCAGCGGGGCCTCCAGGTTGCCCTGGCCGCCGTCGTCAAATGTCTTGATCGCGTCTCGCAGCGCAGCGAGGCCGGCCGCGCCGGGGGAGCGCGCAAGGATACGGCGGGCCACGATGTGGACGGATCCCGGGACGTCGCGAAAGAGCTCTGCGATGGCCTTGCGGGAATTCGGGTCGTCCGCTTCGCGCTCCCATGCGACGGCCATGACGTGGGCGTAACACAGGGGGAACTTTTCGAGATCCTTCTTCAGATCGTTCAGGAGCGCAATCCGGTCTTCGATCTTGAATTGCAGGTACTCCGCCAGCTTGCGCCCCGCCGCTCTGCGGATCGGGGACGGGAGCTCCCATTCGAGCGCCAGGAGCACAACTCTGATCCGGACCCTGGCTTCGGCAGGCGCTTCCGCCTCCGCCGCCCTCAACGCCGCTTCTGCGGCGCCGCCGAGTTCGAGGAGCCGCAGCGTCGCCTCATCGCGCTTCTCGACATCGTCGTCGTTGAGCTCGCGGAGGAGCCGCGTGACGTCAACGGCGGGCGCTTCCTGCCCGGCAGCAAAGGAGGAAACCAGCGCGAGGACGGCCATGGCGCGGATCAGCTTCACCGGATTTCGTACGTCTCCTTCGCCGGCATGTACGCCCGCGGCAGCCACCGTGGCCGCCGAAGTCCTCCCGGCCCCGGAGCCGGCCGCGCGAGTTGGAGCCACCGACGGTACACCTCCATCGACTTCGCCGTATCGACGAAGATATCCCCGTACTTGTCGCCGGCCGCGGGCTTCTCGACGCGCACCTTCTGGTGCCAGCAGTGCTGCCCGCTAATCGGGTCGGGCTGGACGGGGAACGTCAGGTTCTGGTGCACACCCGCATCCGTCCACGAGATGCGCTCGGAGTCGGGGTCACTGCTCTTGAAGGGCTGCACGCCGTGGATGTGGCGCATCTTCCACTTCCCCGCCGACTGCTCCTTCAGGTCAACGAGCGCGGTGCACCATTTCCCGGCCTGCTCCTCAATCACGCGCCACCGCCCGATGTGGTGCGAGCACGCGACGACGCCCGGGCGGATCGCTTCGGTCACCCAGACCTTGTCGATGAACCACCCGATCTCCGTGTGGACCTTGAGGAGGTGTCCCATGCCCACCTTGAAGCGCGCCGCGTCGCCGGTGTTGAGCCAGAGCGGGTTGGAGTGCGAGAGCTCGATGAGCCATTTCGCGTTGCCGGTACGCGTGTGGATGAGCGTCGGGAGGCGGAAGGTCGGCAGGAGGAGCATCTCGCCCTTCGCGATGTCGAAATTCGAAGGGTGGACGTGGCTCCTGATGTAGCCGGGGAGCGCGTGCTCCGGCCATTTCCAGTCCTTGAGCGTCTTCGAGTAGAACTCGAGCTTGCGCGACGGCGTCGGGAATCCGGCGAGCGGCTTCCCGTCGATTTCGACGCCGACGGGCGCACCGGATTTCGAGACGACTTTCGTCACGGGGTCCGTCGTCGCGCCCTCGCTCGGCACGGCCTGCTCGTGCCCCAGCACCGTCCCCTCCGAGACCAGGAACGCGCCGTACTTGCGCATGAACTCCAGCGGCGTCAGTCCCTCCTTCTTCGCCTTCTCCGGCAGCCCCGGCACGCTGTTCTCGAAGATCCACCGGTAGAACTCGGAGATTTCCATCTTCTTGCCAGGCTCGAAGGGCGACTCGAAGTACTTGCGGATGCCGAGCGCGCCGTCGGGATCGATCTTCCACGACAGCTCGATCCAGAACTCTTCTTCTTCCCAGACCTGGCCGAGGCCGGACGCTTCGTGCGCTTCCCAGGTCGAGTTGAATTTTTTCCCCTGTTTTTCGAGCCACACGCGCTGCACCGGCTGGCGGAAGCCGATCCACTTGGCCGCGTGCGTCTCCTGGCTCATGAGGTCGTGGCGCTCGGAGCCGTGGCCCATCGGGAGCACGTAGTCCGCGTACCACGCGGTCTCGCTCCACGTCGGCGAGAGGCACACGTGGCATCCGACTTTCGACTCGTCGGTGAGGACCTCGAGCCACGTCATGCCGTCGGGGTTAGTCCACACGGGGTTGTAGACGCGCGTGAAATACGTATCGAGCTTGCCGCGACCTTCTTTCAGGAAATGCGGCAGCAGGAACGACATCTCGAAAAACGCGAGAGGGTACTCCTTCGGGTAGAGCAGCTCGCTCCACACCTTCGACGGCGGCGGCATCAGCGGCGGCTTCGGCGTGAACTTGTTCCACTGGTTCGGGACGGTGCCGCCGTTCGTGCCGACGGCGCCCGCGAGGACAACGAGCAGTTCCAGCGCGCGCGACACCTGCCAACCGCCGAGGTTTCCCGCCGCCGCGTTGCGCCACACGTGCGTCGCGAACGCCGACCCCGCCTTCGCGATCTCGGCCGCGACCTCGAGGATCGTCTTCGCCGGCACGCCGCATTCCTTCTCGGCGTACTCCGGGGTGAACTCCGCGTACAACTTCGCCAGCTCCGCTTCGAACGCCTCAAACGTCGAGGCAACGCCCGGCCGCTCCTCGCGCAGGAACTCTTCCCAGTTCACCCACCGCCGCACGAACTCCCGGTCGTACGTCTTGTCGCGGATCATCACGTTCGCGAGCGCCAGCAACAGCGCCGCTTCCGTCCCCGGCCAGGTCGGCAGCCACCAGTCGGCCATCGAAGCGGTGTTCGAGAGACGCGTGTCGATCACGGCCATCTTCACGCCGCGTTCCTTCGCCTCCATGATCCGCTGCGCGTGCGGGTTGAAGTAATGCCCCGTCTCGAGATGCGCGCTCAGGAGCAGCATGAACTTCGAGTTCGCATGATCCGGCGAAGGCCGGTCGATCCCCATCCAGAACGCGTACCCCGCCCGCGCCCCCGCTGAGCAAACGTTCGTGTGCGAGTTGTGCCCGTCGATCCCCCACGCATGCAGCACCCGCTGGTTGTAAATCAGCTCGTGCCCCGGCCGCCCCACGTGGTACATGATCTCGCGCTGCCGGTTCTCCATCAGCGCCTTCCGGATCCGCCCGCCGATGTCCGTCAGTACCTCGTCCCACGTCACCCGTTTCCACTTCCCTTCGCCACGCTTCCCGTTCCGCTTGAGCGGATAAAGAATCCGCTCAGGATCGTACACCTGGTTCAGCGTCGCCGGCCCCTTCGCACAATTCCGCCCGCGACTCCCCGGATGCTCCGGGTTTCCCTCAAACCGCTGGATCTTCCCGTCCTTCTTGTCCACGTACGCCAGCAACCCGCACGCCGCTTCGCAGTTGAAGCAGATCGTCGGCACCAGCGAGTACGTGTGCTCCACCTTCTTCGGCCACGCCTGCGCGTCGTACTCCGTCCAGTTGTCCCACTTTTCAACCGGCGGATACGCCGCGAGCCCTCCGACCGGCGGGTCGAGTTCGCGCGCGGCGGGGTGAAGAGGCTGGGGGTTCGGGGGCGTCATGGAGAGGCGGATCATATGCGGCGCGCGGGGGGCGATCACGGTTCTGACGACTTGATACGGGCGGCAGGCGGTCGCAATCTGCGACCACCCGTCCCGCCCTGACTTGACATCACAATCTGTGATCTCAAGTTGGGAGCGCGTTCAAGCTCGAATCGCAGGAAATCTGCCGGCGACGGATTGCATTCCAATTCTCTCCGTGCCTACGATGCCCCGTTCGTGCTGAAGAGACTTCCCCATTCCAGTTCCTGGAGGAGCGCATGAGCGGGCTGAAAGTCATGATCCCAGTCGAAAGTGTCGAGCATCTCATCGTTCGTGTTCGCGGACAGAGGGTGCTGCTGGACAACGACCTTGCCCGGATGTACGGCGTCCGGACTTCCGGCCTCAACCGGGCGGTAAAGCGGAACGCCGGTCGCTTCCCGCCGGATTTCATGTTCCGGCTCACGGACGAAGAAGCCTCGGGTTTGATGTGCCAGATTGGCACCTCAAACGGAAGAGGTGGACGCCGAACCCTCCCTTTCGCCTTCACCGAGCACGGGGTGGCCATGCTCTCCAGCGTCCTGCGCAGCGATCGCGCCACCCTCGTCAACATCGCGATCATGCGCGCCTTCATTCGTACGCGCGAGATCGTGGCGACGCAGCAGGAGATCTCGCGAAAACTCTCGGAGCTGGAGCGACGCGTCGGCACCCACGACGAGGCGATACAGGGCATTTTTGCCGCAATCCGCCAGCTCGTGAACCCGCCGCGCGGACGCGGGCCGAAGCGGATCGGGTTCCATGGGACGCGGTAGTTGCGCCTTGATATTCCAATTTGGAATATCAAATCCATCCAACTTGAAATCGCAAATTGCGACTTCAAAGGCACGCTGGCTTTGAGGTTGCAATCTGCAACCTCAAGTTCGTCTTCTTCGCAGCCGCCTAGCTCAGCGGCACTGACTGGCCGACTTTGATCCAGAGATGCTCGTAGATCAGCAGGCCAGCAAGCGCGAGCGCTGCGGCGAAGAGATCCGCGGCGACGACGTGCCTGAAAGTCGCCACCAACGCGAGCGGAAGGGCAATGCCCCCGAGAACGGCCGCGCCCCAGAACGGGGCGGCGCAGGCCCCATGGGTCAGCAAACGGACGGCGCGTCGAGAATCGGCGCTGCCGTGGGGCACCACCACTTCCGCAATGAGAATGACCAGTTGGGCCAGCAGGGATCCCAGGAGGCAGGTCTCCAGCCAACCGGTGCGGAGCACCCTCTCAAGCGCCCCTTTGGAGTATGTGCGGTGCGAGTCGAATGCATACCGGGTTCCAAGGGTGACTTCGGGGACGTACCCGCGTTCGAAGAGATTCAAGAATTGCTGCGTGATGAGCAGTGTCGCCGCCCCGGCGAGCGCAGCGGCGATGAGAAGCTGCACGAGCAGTAACGGGCTCAGCCAGAAGTCGCGACCCCTCGCTTGCCTGAACAGGAAGGCCGAGTATCCCGCCGCCCCGGCCGAGAACAGGACAGCGGGCCACGCGAGAGCCTTCATCAGCCCGGTCCAGCCCGCGAGCGACGCCACGAACCACAACGCGCAGACGCCCGAGAACGCCATGAGCGCGAGCGTCCCCCAGACGAGCCAGGAACTCCAGTTGGGGCGGGTGAGGATGAGGTAGAAGCGCTCCGGACGCTTGAGGTCGAGGACGAGCAGAAGGCACGTGAGTGCCGTGAACACAAGCGCGATGCCGGAAGCGATTGGGCCCATCAGCCGGTCCGTTCCCGGCACACTGCAGCCGACGGCGACCCCCGCGATGCCCATCGCGCCCGCGGCGATCGACTTGGTCCACAGGTAGGCCCAAACCTTCCACCCCCAAGGCGCGCGCTCTTTCGCCGTGTCCATCACCGTTCGCGCCATGTCCATCGGGGGCGGCACGCCGCTTCCCGGCCCGCGGCCCATCACCTGCATCGCCGCGAAGGTCGCCTCTTTCTCCGTCGCGGCCGCCCACATCTGGCCGCCGAGGACGTGCGTGAGCGAAGGGTTCAGCGTCGCCGGGTCGGCGCCCTTGTAGTGAACCTTCGGCCGCGTCCCCTTCTCCGGCTTGCGCACCGTCGTCTTCCCGCTCGCAACGTACGTCGAGATGCGGCTCGCAGGATTGTCGAGGTCCCCCGTGATGATCGCCTGCTCGGGACACACGATCACGCACGCGGGCTCCATCCCTTTCTCCACCCGGTGCGCGCAGTAGTTGCACTTTGCCGCCGTCTGCGTCGCCGGGTCGATGTAGAGCGCGTCGTACGGGCAGGCCTGCATGCACGCCTTGCAGCCGATGCACGCGTCCTTGTCGAAGTCGACGATGCCGTTGTCGCGGCGGAAAAGCGCGGCGGTCGGGCAGATCGTCATGCAAGGCGCGTCGTCGCACTGGTTACAGCGGATGACCGCGAACTTCCGCTCCGTGTCCGGGAACTTCCCCTTCTCCACGTACTTCACGTACGTCCGGAACACCCCCAGCGGAACGTTGTGCTCTTCCTTGCACGCGACCGTGCACGCGTGGCAGCCGATGCATTTGTCCTGGTCGAGAACGAAGCCGTAGCGCACGGGCCCAGTGTCGACGGTGCGCCGCGTGCGTTCCACCAATAGTCAATCCTGACCGGGGGAATCAGGATGAAGCGCCGCGCTACTTCTTCTCCGGCGCCGGCGTGCGACTATTTCTTCCGCGCTTCCAGACGCCCGAGCGTGATCGCCATGCGCGATGAGCTGGTCTTCACCGCCTTCGGCACTCCCGCGTCGAACTGCTCGCCATTGGCCGTCAATTCGACGCTCTTGAACCATCCGTTCGTCACGTCCAGCACCGCGTGCGTCTTGACGGTCGTCGTCCTGCTCCCCAGCCGGATTCCGCCCTCGGTCATGATGTCGCTCTGGTTCTTCGATGTTCCATCGACGGTCGCTTCGAAGTATTTCTCTTTCTCGGCCAGCGAAGCGAGCCGAAGCGTCTCTTTCGCTTCCGTCCTGTTCCCTGGCCACTGCTCGTCCACGCGGACCACCTTCTCGGGCAGCAGCGGGAAATTCATGAACACGTAGTTGGCGAGGTCCACGCCCTCGGCGGCCTGCTTGAAATCGCCGGCATTCAGCTTCAGTTCCCCGTTTTTCATGTACGTGCCGGAAACGGGCCTGTCCCAGTCCCCACCTGCCGTGCTGCGGGTCTCGGCCGCGACCTCCTTTTGATTCACCTCCGTCCGCTGCGACGTCTTCACGACCAGGAGCTCAACTTGCACGGGATAGGCCTTCGCGTCAACGACCTCGAGAATGGCCGAGAGCTTGTACGAGCGCTTCGTCACGCGCTTCTTCGGCTTTCCCGGGGCGTCGGTCTCCGTGATTTCGTTGGAGACCTCGTAGGAGTACCGGTCCCCCGTCACGAGCGTCCACTTCAGCTCGGCCTTTTCCTGGGCTGCGACCTGCAGGCTCGTGCTGAAGAAGACCAGTCCCATGGCAGCGGCTTTCATGAACCCGAGAATACCGGCTCGGCCCAGGCTTCTGCCAGTCGCCCCTTGCCCACGCCGCTTCTCCGCGTATACTCCCCGCCCCCCATGAACACGTCCCCGGTTCCGTTCCGGCGCATGTTCCTCATCTGCCTCAACGAGAGGCCCGAGGGAGAAGCGTCATGCGGCGAGCGCGGGTCGAAGGCGGTGGCGGACGCGATCAAGCAGGGGGTGAACGACGTGGGGCTGAAGGGCCAGGTGAGGGTGACAAAGACACATTGCCTCGGGCTGTGCCAGCTGGGGCCCAACGTGGTGGTGTATCCTGAAGGCACGCTCCTGTCGGGCGTGACGCCGGCCGACGTGCCGGCGATCCTGGAAAAGTACGCGAAGGCGGAGGTGAAGTGACATGGGCATGATCAACGTGACGGAGCTGCGCAAGGGGATGATCTTCCGGTGGGAAGGCGACCTCTACCGGGTGATGGACACGACGCACGTTACCCCCGGGAACTGGCGCGGGATGGTGCAGTGCAAGATGCGCAGCGTGAAGACGGGGTCGACGAAGCAGCAGCGCTTCGGGACCGGCGAAAAAGTGGAAACGGTCGGGAGCGAGGCCCGCGAGATGGAGTACCTCTATTCGAGCGGCGGCAACTTCGTGTTCATGGACCAGAACACGTTCGAGGAGCACAGCGTGTCGGCGGAGATGATGGAGGACACGAAGGGGTTCCTGCTGCCGAACACGATGTGCCAGATGCAGTACATCGACGGCGAGATGGTGGGGGTCGACCTGCCGACGAACGTGAATCTGCGTGTCACGGAGACGGAACCGGCGCTGAAGGGTGCGACGGTCACGAACCAGTCGAAGTCGGCGACGCTGGAGACGGGGATGGTGATCCGGGTGCCGCCGTTCGTGAACCCCGGGGAGATGATCAAGGTCGATACGCGCACCGGCGAGTACATGGAGCGCGTGAAGGAGTAGGTAGTCTGTAGTTGGTAGTTGGTAGGAACGGCAATAACAACGGCCTCCGGGAACTCCGGAGGCCGTTTCTGTTTCGGGCGGCGTTTGGTTTCTGGCCCTTCCTAACTACTACCCCCTACCCACTCCCTACTTCCCCGCCTTTTCCTGGCACGCCGGGCACATTTTCCCGGATCCGAGCTTCGCGCACTCGCCACACGCGGCGTCCCACTTCTCTTTCTGGCAGCCTTCGCACAACTGGTCGTGCAGATCCTTCCCACAGCTCGTGCACTCGGCGCGGGCCCTCTTGCTCGAGTTGTCGCCGATCGCCAGCGAGATGCAGCCGGGAAGGGACAGCGCCAGCGCCAGGATGGCAACGGCTTTCGACGCACTCTTCAACATGACGGACTCCTTGTCTCCCCCTGAGACGCGCGAAGTCTAATCGCGAGCTTCGCCCGCGTACGAAAAAAAACGGCCGGCGGATGGTTCCGCCGGCCGCTTCGTTTCCCCGGGAACTACTTGCAGCAGTCGCCGCAACCTTCCTTGTCCATCTTTGCGCGGCACACCTTCTCGCAATCTGCGCACATCTTGCCCTCGCCGGCGGCCTTGCACTTCTCGCACTTCGCCGCGCAGTCCGCGTGCATTCCCTTCTGGCACGTGGCGCAAACCTGCCCCGGACCTTCCTTCTTGCACATCTCGCACGCCTTCGACGTCGCGCAGTCGCGCATGTACTTCTGGCAGTCGGCGCACATCTTGCCTTCGCCCGCTGCCTTGCACTTCGCGCACGCCTTCGCGCACTCCGCCGCGTGAGACTTCTGGCACGCGTCGCACATCTTGCCGGCGCCGGCCTTTTCGCAGTCGGCGCACGCCTTCTGCTCCTGCTTTTCCTCGCTCGAACAACCAGCGAGGATTGCGCCTCCGAACACTACGGCGCAACAGACAACGAGGGCTCTCAACATGTTTTGACGTCCCCTAGAGATACCTTGGCCCGCAACGGGGGGCCGATCCGGCGGCCGTGAGGACCGCGAGTCCGGAACCGGGAGAGGTGCGACGGGAACCCGAACGGACCGTGGGGGCCCAAAATTCCCGGCGCGTGAGCCCACTATATCGGATCGGATCGGCCTGCGGCTGAAGTCAGCGCCGGCGAGGGGTGGCGGCGGCCTTTCGGAGGGCGACGGGGTCGTGGAAGGGACCCTTGCAGGCCGAAACGGTACACACGTAGGCGGTGGGGGTTCCGTTGTCCATGGGGTATTCGGTATTGGCGCGACCGAGCAGGCGGACCAGGGAGTACCCGACGGGCGCCGAGAGCGCCGCGCGCAACAAGGCGGTCGTTCGCTCGTCGGCGAGTTCGCCCACGACCTCGATGGACTGGGCCTCCCCTGCCCGTTCTCGCGAGGCCAGGAGAATCCCCGCGGCCCGGACTCCGCTCGCGTCACCGGCAACCCCGGCCAGGTACTTCAGGGCGTGGTCCGCGGAGTCTCGCAAGTCCAGGCGGCCGGTCCCCCACAACCGGAGGGACAGCCTCGCGAAGGCGATGTTCTCGTCAACCTGGGGCGTGGGCTCCCACGGCTTTCCGCTGGAACGTGCGGCAACGGCAGTCGCATAGCCGGCGCGTTCGCCGGAACGGCTCCCGAAGTTTTGCTCCATGAAGCGCACGGCCGCCTCGCTTCGTTCGAGCCACTTTGCGTCCTGGGTCACCTGGCCCAGTTCGAAAAAGGCGCGCCCCATGGCGAGGGTGTCGGCGAGAAACGGTCCGCCGGAATCGAACTCGCCGTGGCGGAAACCGCCTTCTGCCGTGCCGCGGTGGGCCAGCGTCCATTCCGCGGCTCGAATCGCCGCTTCCAGGGTCGAGAGGTCACCCGTGACCCGGTAAAGGCTCGCCAGCCCAACGACCGCCCATCCGTTTTCCCGGGCGTAGACGCGCGTGTCAACTCGGGGCACTCCCTTCGCCCGCCGCTGCGAATCGCCGAGCGAAAAGTAGTCGCCACCGTGTTCGCCCTGCACCAGGTCGGCGTCCTGGCTCGCGTAAAACGCGCCCTCCGGCGACTTCAGGAACGTGAGCAGGTATCGCTCGATGTCTCGTGCAGCCACCAGGTACTTCTCTTCGCCATAGACCCGGTACGCCAGCGCGAAAATCCGCATGTCCTCCGCCTGGAACGACATGATTTTCTCGAAGTGCGGGTTGGTCCAGACGCCGCCGTCAGAGTACTGGTAGACGCCGCCCCAGACCGGGTCGATCAGCTGGAGCATGGCATCCAGCGTCCCGCGCGCCATGTCGTCACGCCCCTCGGCAATCGCAAGTTCGACGCAGTCGGGGTCGAGGTACTTGTGGACCGTGCCCCAGCCCTGCGCTTTGTGGTCGTAGGCGGCCGCCCATTTATCATGAAGCGCGTCGTCGAGTTCCTTCGCGAACGTCGCGGGCGCCGCGGCAACGTCCGGCTCGCGTTCCAGCGCCGACGGCCCAGGCGTCGGGTCCGCCACGAACGCCTGCAACACAGCGAGCAGCCGCTTCGGCGGCATGAAACCCCGGAACTTTCCAAGCTCCGTGCCGTCCGCAGCGAAAAGGATCGTGGCAGGCCATCCATAGTATTCGTAGCGGTTCGCGAGGTCCGGGCGCTCGTCCTGGTTTACGTGAATCGCGACGAAGTGCTCGCCCATGTAGTTCGCAACCCCGGGGTCGCCGTACGTCTCGCGATCCATCACGTGACACCAGTGGCACCAGACAGCGCCCAGATCGAGGAGCACGAGTTTGCCTTCTCGCTTCGCTCGCTCGAACGCGGCGTCCGACCACGGTTGCCACGCGACCTCGGTTGGAGCGGGAGACGGTTTTTCGCTCGAAGCGCAGCCAGCGAGCGTCAGGAGAGTCAGCGCGAGGAGGAGTGTCTTCATGAGATAGATACGCTTCGTCGAAGCCCCTGGATCAATCCACTCCGCAAAAAAGTCCGTCGGATGCCCATCCTCGAAACCACCCTTTCAGAGCTCCTGTGAACTTCTCCGCGTCGAAGCCCTTCAGCGCGGCGCACGCGCCGAAGGCCTCAGGCAACGTTGATCCGGACTGGAGCAGGGAGAGGAGCTTGAAGCGGATCGGCGTGAGCGGCGCTCGCCACACCGAGTAGTTCCGGCGGAAAATGATAATCCGCTGCTTCTCCTTCGGCGGCGGCTTCACGTTCTTTCCTTCTCTCACGTCGGAGAGGTACCCGTTCACCGGGTATCCGAGCTCGAGCAGCCGCATCGCCGGCGTCATCTTCAGCCTCTTCGACATCCAGGCCGACATCGGGATTTTCCTCCACGCCTTTGGCGTGATCGGTTTGACGTCCGGCGCGTCAAAGACGTCTTCCATGGTCCGCTCAACCGTTGCGACGTCCGCGAGAAAGTCACGCCGCGGAAGTTGCTTCGCCCCGCTTCGAAGGAACGCCGGGAACGCAATGCTGAGGAAGTTGAGGGAGTAGCTGCGCGAAGGATGCGTCTGCAGGTATTCGACGGCGAGGCGCGAGAACCGACGTGGCCCAGTCGCGTGTCGGACGACCGGGTACTCCTCGGCGAGGATATCGATGAGGCGCCAGTAGTAGGCGTTCGCATAAACCTGGAGACGCTCTCGCGAGGACTGCTGACGCGATGGGAGGATGACCTGCTCGATGGTCCCGGCGCCGCGGTCAATGTGCCGCCGTGCTTCCGTCGAACGCTCTCCTGCGGCGACGCCGCCCGGGTCCGTGATCACGGCCTGCATCCAGTTCTCGACGGCGTCCAGGCCGGCGCGCAGCGGGGCGCGCGGCCGGCTCGCCTGGACCCTCGGAAGCCCCCCGGGATGGCCGGCGAAGACCAGTCCTTCGATGCGCCCCGGCGCAGCCTCCGATCCGCGGCCGCGCCGCGGCGCTGAACCCCGGACTTTCCGGCCTTCGTCGCCGCTACCGCGCCGCGCGCTCACGCTTCATCGCCTCGCGACGGAACTTCTTCGCTTTCAGAACCTCGGCGTGCACTTCGGGGAACGACGGGATGTCCGCGTCCCATTCCAGAAGCGTCGCCCGTCCTCCGGTGCGCCTGTGAACCTCGGCGTAGTACTTCCACACCTCGTCGACGACGCGCGCATTGTGCGTGTCGATGCAGTGAGTCCCGTTGTCGGTGTGCCCCGCGAGGTGAATCTGCGTCACGCGGTGGTAGGGAATCCCTTCGAGGTACGCCCACGGGTCCCAGTCGTGGTTGCGGCAGCTCACGTACACGTTGTTCACGTCCAGGAGCAGCCCGCAGTCCGCATCCTCCGACATCCGGGCTATGAACTCCTGCTCCGGCATGGTGCTGTTGGCGAAAGTCACGTACGTCGAAGCGTTTTCGAGGATGAGCGGCCGTTCGAGGAAGTCCTGCACCGTGCGAATCCGCTTCACGATGTGCTTCAGCGTCTCCTCGTTCAGCGGAACCGGCAGGAGATCGTGCCCGTTGCGCCCCGCCACGCCGGTCCAGCAGACGTGGTCGCCCAGCCACTGCGCCTGTACTTTCTCCGCGAGGCGCTTCAGCTTCTTCAGGTACTCGAAGTCCAGCGGATCCGTGCTGCCGATCGATAGCGAAACGCCGTGGAGCGCCACCGGGTATCTCGCGGCGACCTGCTCCAGGATCCGCATCGGCCGCCCGTCCGTGTCCATGTAGTTCTCGGACAGGACCTCGAACCAGTCAACCCGCGGCCGTTTCTTGAGAATGTGGTCGTAATGCACCGTCCTCAGCCCGACGCCCAGGCCGAGATCCGGGAATCCCCACTTGTTCGGGACGATCACACGCATACCTCCCAGCGTCGGGCCGAATAAAAAGGGCCCGGCGGGTTTGCTGCCCGCCGGGCCCCGAATGCTTAGTGCTTGCCCGGAACCTTGCAGCCGCCCTTGCCCTTGCACTCGTTCATGCCGGAGCACTTGTTCGCGCCCTCAACCTTGCAGCCGCCCTGGCCCTTGCACGCGTTCTTGCCCTTGCAGTCGTGCTTCATCGCGGCCGAAGCGCAACCGCCCTTGCCCTTGCACTCGTTCTTGCCGGCGCAATTCGCATTGTTCACCTTGCAGCCGCCCTGGCCCTTGCACTCGTTCTTTCCGGCGCACATGTGGTCTTTCTTCCCGCCGTCCTTCTCGCCGTCGCCGCTGCAGCCGAGCATACCGCCGCCCGCAACGATTCCGCCGACTGCCGCGATCACCATCTTGCTGAAGTCCCGCCGATTCATGTCCATCGCGTTCACCTCCGCCAGTTCGTTTCCCCTGAGCCGTGCGCGGCGGTGGAACCGCTCCACCCCCCCAACGGGCTCTTCGCAGGGCGCCACGTTAACCTACGCCGCAGGGGTGCAAAGCGGATTCTTTGATTTTGCATTTCCAGGCCCCCCCGCCTGCCTCCCTCCGCTTCGCTTCGCTGGCCCCACGGTGCTATCCTTCCTGCCGTGAGGGAATCTGAAACTCTCCCCCGTGGCATCCTGATCCACGAGCGCTTCCGCCTCGGTGCGATGCGCGCCCGCGGCGGCATGGCCACGATCTACGAGGGGACCGAGATCCCGACGGACCGCCACGTCGCCATCAAGTTCCTTCGCAGCGACCTGGCGAAAAACCCGGACATGGTGAACATGTTCCGGGCGGAAGCGGCGATCGTGACGAAGCTCGACCACCCGAATCTCATCCGGGGGCTGGCTTCGGGCGTCCACGGATCCTCGCACTACATCGTGATGGAATTCGTTTCGGGGCCGACGCTGCGGGAACGGCTCAAATGGGGCCAGCCGGAGCGCGACGAGGCGCTCTCAATTCTGAGGCAGGCCGCGGCGGGCCTGGACCACGCGCACGACCGCGGCGTCGTTCACCGCGACATCAAGCCGGACAACTTCATCCTCGACAAGTCGATCGTCCGCCTGGGCGACTTCGGCATCGCGCAGATCGGACGCAAGGACCCCGTCTCGAAAGACAGCTCCGCGCTCGGTGGCACCGTCATCTACTCGGCGCCGGAACAATTCACGGAAGGCGGGGTGATCGACCGCCGCTCGGACGTGTACTCCCTCGGCATCGTCGCCTACGAGATATTCACGAACCGCACTCCCTTCACCGGCTACAAGCCGGCAAGCACCATTTCCCACCGCGTCCCTCGCGCAGCCGACGCCGTCCTCGAACGCGCCTTTCATGAAAACCCGGAGGAGCGCTTCCCCACCGCCAGCGCCTTCGTCACGGCGCTGGAAGCGACGCTCAAGGTCTTCGCGCCGGACTCGACGCCGGCGCCTCGTCTTGACCTGGAGACTCCGCACCAGCCTATGAAGGCGGTACCCCGGTCGCCGGCGCCAGGGCAGATGCTCGATGCAACTCCGGGGACCCAGCGGATGCTCCAGGAAGCGAAGCCCCGCTCTGCGATCCTCCCCTGGCTGTTTCTCGTCGCGGCAGTGGCAGCAGTCGGCCTCATCGCAGCCAAGGTTCTCGGACTGGGACCGTTCTCAAAATCCTCCGCGGTCGCGCCTTCTCGGCCCGCGCGTGTCCGCTCGAGCGCCGCGCGGCCTCGGCTGGAAGTGCAGCGCCCCTGCGTCGTGGGGAATTTCGCGAGGGACGAAGCGGCGCCTCCTGCTCCCGCTCGCCTGCTCGAGGACATCGTCGCGATTTCCTTGTCTTCCCCGGGAGATATCTCGGGTTTGGAGGTCCGCTCCGTGAAGCTGGAGTCACGCGCGACCCGCAGCTGTGAGAACACCTGGCAGGACACGGTGCATGAATTCGTCGCCGGCGAGGCCGTCGGCACGGTTCTCGTGTTCGACGGAATCAACACCTTTCCGCTGCCGCGCGTCTCCGTGAACCGGATCGACCTCAAGGGCGGCCAGCCGACTCGAATTCACGTCGAGCTGCAGAATCCCGACGCGGTGCTCGACCTGGACCTCGCTTCCGGGCAGGGAACGCTCACCTGGGCCCTCGGGAAACCCCAGCAGGGCCGTTGCGAGCTGCTCCAGGCGAAATAGCGAAGGCCGGCACTCCCCCGGTTGACCCGCCCTCCCTCCCTCCCTATGATTCCGCTCCGATGACCCTCACGCTTGCCCACTCCCCCGACTCCGACGACGCGTTCATGTTCCACGCGCTCGCGACCGGCGCCGTCCCAGGCGCCCTCGCCTACCGGCATGTGCTGTCGGACATCGAGACCCTGAACCGGGAAGCGGAGAAGGAGACGTACGACGTGACCGCGGTCTCGTTTCACGGGTACGCGTCCATCGCGGGCAAGTACGCGCTCCTCACAACCGGAGCCTCTTTCGGCGACGGCTACGGCCCCACGGTCGTCGCGAAGAAAAAGGGCGACCTGCGCGGTAAGCGAATCGCCGTCCCCGGTCTGCGCACCACCGCGTATCTCGCGGCGCGCCTCTGGCTGCCGGAGTTCGAGGCGGTCGTGACGCCCTTCGACCAGGTCGTGGACCGCGTGATGGAAGGCGCGGCCGACGCGGCGCTTGTCATTCATGAAGGACAGCTGACCTATTCGGAGAAGGGGCTCGAGCTTGTCGTCGATCTCGGCGCCTGGTGGATGGAGAAGACCGGGCTGCCGCTTCCGCTCGGGGGGAATGCCGTCCGCAGGTCGCTGGGCCCGGCGACACTCGCAAGAATTGCGAAGGATCTTCGCGCGTCCATCGAGCACGGCCTTGCGCACCGCGGAGCCGCCCTCGACCACGCGCTCACCTACGCCCGGGGCCTCGCCCGCGATAAGGCCGACCGCTTCGTCTCCATGTACGTCAACCGATGGACCGTCGATTTCGGCCCTGTCGGAAGGGAAGCCATTCGCCGGCTGCTGGCCGACGGCGCCCGTGCCGGTGTGCTTTCGTCGCCCCCTGACATCCGATTCGTCGAGCCCGACGGAAGGGAGGCCTGAAGTGGAACTGACGCTCATGATCGACCGCAAGGTGCTGAAGCACTACAAGTTCGACAAGGAAGAGGTCGTCATCGGCCGGGACAAGGCCTGCGACGTCGTCATCGAAAACGTCGGCATTTCCCGCAAGCACACCCAGCTCTTCCGCTCGGGCGGCGTCTGGATTCTCATCGACCTCAGCGAAAACGGGACGTACGTGCGGGGCGCCCGCATCGCGCAGTACAACCTGAACGACGGCGACGAGTTCTGGATGGGCAAGTTCTCGTGCCTCTTCCGCGAACCGCAGCAGTCGGAAGGCGTCCGGCCGGCGAAGGCGACGGATCACAACAACATCGAGGGCACGATCCTCGTCGACCAGCGGGCGATGGAGAAGATCGCCAAGGAACGGTCGAGCGCGCTGGCCGGGTACATCACGTTTCCGCGCCCCGACGGCAAGATCGAGACGATGACGGTCATGAAGACCGCGACCTGGATGGGGACCGAAAAGACCTGCGACTTCCGTGGCGCAGGATTCGGGGTCCTTCCCCGCCACGTTCTCCTCCTGCGCGACACGACGTCGTTCATCATCTACAACCTGGGGAAATGGAAACCGGCGAAGGTCAACAGGCAGCCCTTCACGGACCACGTGCTCAAGGAAGGCGATGTGATCTCGTGGATGGGGAGGGACTTCACCTTCCACGTGGGCGCCCCGAAGTTCTAGTGCGGGCCTGCCGCGCCTCGAATCTGGTAAAACTGTCCACGAGTTCCTTTCGCCCTTCCCTTTGACGGGAGTCCTGTTGCAGCCGCTCGACCCCAGCCTGGAGTCAGCCGTCCAATCGACGGTGGAGTACCTCGCGTCCCCCGAAGCCATGGCGAGCCTCGAGCGGGACCCGTACTGGCCGAAGTGGGACACGCCCTGGTGGCGCATGCTCCTTCTTTTCGAGATGGGGCTCGCAGAGCGCATCCCGCGCGTCGCCGTGGACAAGCTTGCCGAAGTGGTTTCCCGCCACTTTGTGCAGATTTTCCCGATTCGCGAATCAGAAGTCCCCAAGGGCGCGGACCCGATGCGCCACATCCCGTGCCACTGCGCGCTCGGATGCCTCTACCAGCTTCTCCACGCCTGCAACGTCGAGGTCGATGCCGCCCTGCCGTGGATCCGCCCGTGGTTCCTCAAGTACCAGCTCCCCGACGGCGGCCTCAATTGCGATGAGCGCGTGTACACCAGGGAGACCCCGAAAAGCTCCGTCGTCTCCACGCTGCCGCCGCTGGAAGCGGTGCTCTTCTGCACGAAGCGCCCCTGGACACCCGAAGAAGAGCGCTTCCTCGACAACGGCGCCCGCTACTTGCTGGACCACCGCCTGTACCGGGCGATCGACACCGGCGGCGTGATCAACGAGGACTGGCTCGAACTCGGATTTCCGCGGTTCTACTGGTACGACCTGCTGCGCGGCCTCTACTTCCTCGCGGTCTGGGCTCACCGGCGCGGCAAACTGCTTCCGCGGAGCGCCATCGAAGAGCCGCTGGGTCTGATGCGCGCGAAGACAAAGGGCAAATTCCTGGAAACCAGCCGGGTGTGCCATGCGGGCGTTCCGACGCTGAACGCGGGCGGGGACGGAAACTGGGTCAAGGTGGACGCGGAGACCTTTGAACTGCTGGACCGCGTGAGCATGGTCATGACCCCGAACCCGTGGCTGACGCGCGACTGGAACCGGGTCAGGGACATCCTGGGAAAGGGTGTCTAGCGAGCCGGTTTCGCCAGCCGTCGAAGCAGCGCGAGATTCTTTGCGTCCATCCCGTCCTCTTTCGGCGTCTCGAGCAACTTCGGCGCAGCCGCAAACCGCTTGTCGTTCATCAGGCACCGGAAGGCTTCCTTTCCGATCTTCCCGCGGCCGAGATTCTCGTGCCTGTCCTTCTTCGACCCAAGATCACCCTTCGAGTCGTTGACGTGCCACGCCAGCACGCGCTTCGTGCCAACCGTCCCCTCCAGCTCGTCCGTCACGGCACGCCAGCCGGCGGGCGTGCGGATGTCGTATCCCGCGGCGAAGAGATGGCACGTGTCGAGGCAGAATCCGAGGCGTTCCGGCTCGCGGACCCGCGTGAGAATGCCGGCGAGGTGCTCGAAGCGGGACCCGAGAAGCGTCCCGGCGCCGGCGGTGATCTCGGGAAGAACCTTGAGCCTGAAGCCGGCGCACTCCTGGTGCATCCGGTCGAGGGAAGCGGCGAGCGTCGCGAGTCCCGCTTCCTCGCCCGCCCCCATGTGCGCGCCGGGATGAAAGACAAGGTAGTCCGCGCCGACCGCTTCGCACCGCTCCATCTCGACGCGGAACGCGGCGCGCGATTTTTCAAGAAGTGCGGGCACCGGCGAAGCCAGGTTTACCAGGTAGGAGGCGTGCGCAACGACGTGCGGCACTTTCATCTCGCGGCGCTTTCTGCGGAACAGCTCGATCTCGTCATCGGGAAGCGCAGCCGCGCGCCACTGGTTCGACGACTTGCAGAACATCGCGATGGAGCGGCAGCCGACTTCCGCGCCGCGATCGAGCGCCAGATGCAGGCCGCCCGCGATGGACATGTGAGCGCCGATGTTGGGCGGTGACGGTTTCATGCGGGCATGATGCCGGCGCTGTCGCGCCGGGAACAACAACTTCAAGACCGCGAACTTTCAAGCAAACGCCAACTTCAAAGGGCAACGCCATCCGGGGAAGAGGCCGGTGATTGCCATTTGGAGTTGTCGATTGCTTGAAAGTTCGCGGTCTTGAAGTTGTCCTTTGACGAAGACCGTCCGCCTTCCGAATGCGCCAACGCACTCCCAATCCCCAGGAGCCCTCCATGGCCGACATCGATTCCTTCCAGACCGAAAAACGGCGCTTCAAGCCCTCCGCCGCTTTCGCGAAGCAGGCCAACATGACGGCCGCGGAGTTCAAGAGGCTGACGGCGCTGGCGGCAAAGAAGCCGGACGTCTACTGGGCAGGTCGGGCCGAGGAACTGCGGTGGTTGAAGAAGTGGAAAAAGGTGTGCGACTGGAGCGAGGCGCCGTTTTCGAAGTGGTATGTCGGGGGGCAGCTCAATGCGAGCGACAACTGCCTGGACCGGCACGTGGAGACGTGGCGGAAGAACAAGGCGGCGATCATCTGGGAGGGCGAGCCCGGCGACACGAGGGTCCTGACGTACGGCGACCTGCACCGCGAGACCTGCCGATTTGCGAACGTGCTCAAGGGGCTCGGGGTCAGGAAGGGAGACCGGGTCACGCTCTACATGCCGCTGGTGCCGGAGCTGGCGATCGCGATGCTGGCGTGCGCTCGGATCGGCGCGGCGCACAGCGTCATTTTCGGCGGCTTCACGAGCACGGCGATCGCCGACAGGGTCGAGGACGCGGAGTCGGAAGTTCTCGTCACGGCCGACGGCGGCTGGAGGCGCGGGTCGGTCGTGCCGCTCAAGATCAACGTCGACGAGGCGATGACCAGGACGGACAAGGTCAAGAAGGTGGTCGTGCTCAAGCGCACGGGGCAGGGCGTGTCGATGCAGGCCGGGCGCGACTTCTGGTGGCACGACCTCATGAAGGACGCGAGCGCCGTGTGCGAGCCGGAGCCGTGCGACTCGGAGCAGATGCTGTACATCCTGTACACGAGCGGCACGACGGGAAAGCCGAAGGGCGTGGTGCACACAACGGGCGGGTACATGACGTGGGCGCACTCGACGTCGAAGTGGGTTTTCGACCTGAAGGAAGAGGACACCTACTGGTGCACGGCGGACATCGGATGGGTCACGGGGCACACCTACGTCGTTTACGGGCCGCTTTCCTGCGGCGCGACCGTCGTCATGTACGAAGGCGCTCCGAACTGGCCCGCCAACGACCGCTTCTGGCAGCTCATCGAGAAGTACAAGGTCTCGATCCTCTACACGGCGCCGACGGCGATCCGGGCGTTCATGAAATGGGGAGACGAATGGCCGGGGAGGCACGACCTGTCGAGCCTGCGGCTGCTCGGAAGCGTCGGGGAGCCGATCAATCCCGAAGCGTGGATGTGGTACCAGAGGGTCATCGGGGGCGGGCGCTGCCCGATCGTCGACACCTGGTGGCAGACGGAGACGGGCGGCATCCTCATTTCTCCGCTTCCGGGCGTCACGCCGACGAAGCCCGGAAGCGCGACGCTGCCGCTCCCCGGAATTTTCCCGGAAATTCTCACGAACGAAGGCGAAGTGTGCAAAGCCGACAAGGGCGGCCTGCTCGCGATCGCGAAGCCGTGGCCATCCATGCTTCGCACCGTCTACCGCGACCCGGACCGTTTCAAGAAGCAGTACTGGTCCAACTTCGCCGGCAAGTACTTCACCGGCGACGGCTCGCGCAAGGACAAGGACGGTTACGTCTGGATCATGGGGCGCGTGGACGACGTCATCAAGGTCTCGGGACACCGGCTCGGCACCGCCGAAGTCGAGAGCGCCCTCGTCAGCCACCCGAAAGTCGCCGAGTCCGCGGTGGTCGGCAAGCCGGACGAGATGAAGGGAGAATCGATCTGCGCCTTCGTGACGCTTCGAAGCGGAAACCAGAAGTCCGACGCGCTGAAGAAGGAGCTGCAGGACCACGTTTCGAAAAACCTGGGGTCGTTCGCGAAGCCGGAAATGATCCGTTTCACCGACGCGCTCCCCAAGACGCGCTCGGGGAAAATCATGCGCCGCCTGCTGCGCAAGATCGCGACTGGTGACGGAACGCTCGGGGATACGACGACGCTGGAGGACCTCTCGGTGCTGGCGAAGTTGCGGGAGGACGAGGAGTAACGCCGGCCGCGTTACTCTGTCTTCGGCTCCACGATCTCCATGCCCGTGACTTCCACCTCATATTCCGAGCGCACCATCGCGTTGCCCGCCTTGTAGTTCATGACAGTCCTCATTTTCGCGTAGCCCATCGGGATCTCGGAGCTCATGAAGAGCTCGCCGCTGCTTGTCATTTCCTCCTTGCCCGTGGAATTGCCGTAGCGGTAGACGGAACATTTCACCGTCCGGTCGCCGACCTTCACTTCTTTCCCTGTCTCGAGAAGCGTCATGTCCGAGCTTCCCATTCCCATGCCCGCGACCTTGTTGTCGGTGTCGGCCTCGGTCTTCACGATGCCGCCCATCTCCTGGATTTCTGGCGAGATCCACATCGTGACCTTCGTGCGGATCTCAGTCTGCCCGTTCACGGGCTGCGGATACTTGTACACGTAGGTCGCCTCGACGACGCGGCAGTCCAGCTTGCGACCGAGGACCACGATCTCCTCATGCCGCAGATCCTTGAACTCCTCATAGCCGCCGGCCTGTGCTGCGACGGGCATCCTGGAAGTCTGGGGCTCGCCAAGCTCCACGACGTCGCGGCCTTCGGAATCCTTCGACCTCTTCACGGTCCGCATCTCCGTCGTGGTTCCCGTTTCGTCGCGGGACACCAGCGTTTGCCGGTACTCCGTCTCCGTGCGGTTCGTGGCGTTGATCGACGACGTTTTCATCTGGACCCAGGATCCCGGCTCGCACCCTTTCCAGGGCTCCCAGCTCTTCTGCAGCTTTTCCTTCAGCTGCTCCAGCGTCGGCTCTTCGGCACACGGACGGGAAGCGATCGAGATCAGGAGCAGCAGCGCCGGCGCGAGCACTTTCATCGTTTTTCTCTCAGCTGGAGGCGACGGTTTGGACGTACCCGAACCCCGGAAGTTCAATCATATCGCCCCGGAGACCCGCTTTCGCTTGCCCGCGTTTCTCCCGCCGCTACAATGCGCCGCTTCCCGGCCCACCAAAAACACCCTTCCAGAGGCCTGACATGCCCCTAACAGTCGACGAACTGAAGGTGAAAGCGGTGCAGGTCCGCCGCGATTCCATCGAGATGATCACCGCCGCCGGTTCGGGCCACCCGGGCGGGTCGCTCTCGGAAACGGACCTGCTGGTGGCGCTGTGGTTCCGCGTCATGCGCCACGACCCGAAGAATCCCCAGTGGGCGGCGCGCGACCGCTTTATCCTCTCCAAGGGCCACGGCTGCCCCGCGCTCTATTCGTGCATGGCGCACGCCGGTTACTTCGACGCCGCGATTCTCCCGACGCTCCGCAAGCTCGGCTCGCCTCTCCAGGGCCACCCCGACCGCCGCTTCATGCCGGCCCTCGAAGCCTCCACCGGCTCACTCGGCAACGGCCTCTCGATCGGCATCGGCATCGCGCACGCGCTCAAGCTCGACAAGACCGACGCGCGCGTGTGGGTGGTGGTGGGCGACGGCGAGTGCCAGGAGGGGCAGATCTGGGAAGCGGCGATGTACGCCGGCGCGCACGGGCTCGACAACCTGACGCTGATCGTGGACTACAACAAGAAGCAGCTCGACGACATGGTGAAGCACATCCTGCCGATGGACCCGCTTGGCGGGAAGTTCTCCTCGTTCGGCTGGAACGTGATGGAGATCGACGGGCACAACATGCAGCTCGTCGTCGAGTCGCTCGAGGAATCGAAGAAGGTGAAGGGCCGGCCGACGTGCCTCGTGGCGCACACGATCACGGGGAAGGGCGTGTCGTTCATGGAGAACGACCCGAAGTGGCACGGCGTGGCGCCGACGAAAGAGGAGTGCGCGAAGGCCCTTGCGGAAATTGGAGCTTAAAACATGGTGCGCGAACTCCCGATGGGCCCGGCCACCCGCGAAGCCTACGGTGCGGCGCTGGTCGAGCTCGGCAAGTCGAACCCGAACGTCGTCGTCGTCGACGCCGACCTCTCCAAGAGCACGTACACGACGAAGTTCGGGAAGGAATTCCCGGACCGCTTCTTCAACGTCGGCATCGCCGAGGCCAACATGGTCGGCATCGCGGGCGGCCTCGCGCACAGCGGCAAGATCCCGTTCTGTTCGAGCTTCGCCTGCTTCCTGATCGACAAGGGATACGACCAGCTGCGCATCGCGGTGGCGTATCCGCAGGAGAACGTGAAGGTCGTTTCCAGCCACGGCGGCATCTCGATCGGCGAGGACGGCCCGAGCCAGCAGTCGATCGAGGACGTCGCGCTCGCGGTCACTCTTCCCGGTTTCGTCGTCTGCGTCCCGAGTGATGCGGTACAGGCGAAGGAGCTTGTGAAGCGCGCGGCGGACCACAAGGGCCCCGTCTACATCCGCACCGGCCGGCCGAAGGTGCCCGTCATCTACACCGGCGGCGAGTTTCCTTTCGGCAAGTCAAGTCAGCTCGAGGACGGCAAGGATCTGACGATCGTGGCCAACGGCCTGATGGTGGCGGAAGCGCTGAAGGCGCACGACGCGCTGAAGGACGACGGGATCACCGCGCGGGTCATCGACAGCTACTGCGTGAAGCCGCTCGACAGCGAAGCAATCGAGCGGGCCGCGAAGGAAACCGGCGCGCTGGTCGTCGCCGAGGAGCACTCGAAGTTCGGCGGGCTGGGCAGCGTGGTCGCACAGTGCCTCGCCGCAACGACGCCGGCACCGATCGAGCAGGTCGCGGTGGACGACACGTACGCCGAGAGCGGCACGCCGAACCAGCTCCTCGAAAAGTACGGCCTGACGTGGAAGCACATCGTCGCGGCTGCGCGCAAGGTGATGGGACGCAAGGCCCGCCCTTCCTCTCCCCCGCCGTCCGCCGGAACCACGGAGGAGAACGCGCCCCACCCTTTTGAAGTGTAGGCCCCGACTCTCTCCCGCCGCATTGTGGTTGGGAATTGGAGTTGGGGTTGGAGTTGGGATTTGCCGTCCACGAAAGCCGCCCCCATGCCACCAGCCCCCAACCACAGCTTCCTCGACGCCGGCAACACCCTCGTCCACCTCGACTTCCACCGCGTCGCGGACATCCTCGCGAAAGAGTTCTCCTTTCACGGCGACCCCGGCGCCATGGAGCAAGCCGAGCCCCACGCCCGCCTGCACGTCGACTGGGCGAGGCTCGACATGGCGGAAGATCGCACGCGCTGGCTGACCTACTTCTGGACCGTCCTCTCTGCCGCCGGCTGGCAGGACCGCGCCCGCGTCCAGGACGCCGTCCGCGCCCTCTTCGCCGTCAACCAGACCTTTACGCTCTGGTCCCGCCCCGGGCGCGCCGTGGCCGAGACGCTGACTCAGCTCAAGGACCTGGGCTACCGCCTCGCGGTGATCTCCAACTCCGACGGAAGCGTCGAGGGCATGCTCACGAAGCTGGGCCTGACGAAACATCTCGATTACGTCATCGATTCCCACGTGGTCGGCGTTGAAAAGCCGCACCGCCGCATCTTCGACATGGCAATCGAGCGATCGGGCGCTGCTGCCGAGCGTTCGCTCTACGTGGGCGACATGTTCCACATCGACGTCGTCGGCGCCCGCGGAGCGGGAATGGACGCGGTGCTCATGGACCCCGCGGGGCTCCACTCCGAGCGAAAGTGCCGCCGCGTCCGCGAGATCTCCGACCTGCCATCGCACCTCAAGGGGTAAAAGGCTGCCGTGGGATTGCAAAGCTCTTCCTTTGCGAATGCCTTGACACCTCTTCCCCCCCGCGCGACATTCGCCGCCCCGACGCCGCAGCCTGCGGCGCCTGATCACGAACTCACGGAGGAAACCATGGCCCACGAACTTCCCAAGCTGCCGTACGCGCCGGACGCGCTGGAAGCGGCGATCGACAAGATGACGATGGAGATCCACCACGGCAAACACCACAACGCCTACGTCACGAACCTGAACAAGGCCCTCGAGGGCGCGGCGGACGTGGCGGGCTGGTCGCTGGAGGACGTGTGCCGGAACATCGCCAAGGTGCCGGAAGGCGTGCGCGGGGCGGTGCGCAACAACGGCGGCGGGCACTGGAACCACTCGATGTTCTGGACCTGGATGGGCCCGGGCAAGGGCGGCGAGCCGAAGGGCAAGCTGGCGGACGTGATCAAGAGCGGCTGGACGGATTTCGCGACGTTCAAGACGAAGTTCAAGGAAGCGTGCACGGGCCGGTTCGGGAGCGGCTGGGCGTGGCTGGCGCGGACGGCCGACGGGAAGTACGAAATCGTTTCGACGCCGAACCAGGACAACCCGCTCATGGACGGCAAGCACCCGGTGTTCGGCGTTGACGTGTGGGAACACGCGTACTACCTCCGGTACCAGAACCGCCGCCCCGACTACGTCGATGCGTGGTGGAGCGTGGCGAACTGGGACGAGATCGGGAAGCGCGTGTAAGCGGGAGTCGCAAGTGAACAAAGCCCCGGCCGAAAGCCGGGGCTTTTTCATTGCCCGACCATCCTGAGCGAGCGAAGCGAGTCGAAGGGCTCAGGGGACGTTGACGACTTCGACCTTAGCCGTTTCCATCTTCTGCAGCACCCGGTCCGCGTTGAACGAGTCCAGGTAGCGCTCGAGGGGCACGAAGACCTCGTGAAAATCAAAGATCGGCAGCTCGCGCCGCGCCTTCTCCATGCTCCAGCCCTGCACGGCCACTCGATACGCGGCGATCACCACGCCGGTGCGGTCGCTTCCATGCTGGCAGTGCACGAAAACCGGGCGCCGCGCCGGGTCGGTCGCGATTTTGAGGAACTGCACGACGACCTCTTCGTCGGGGACGAGCGCCGTGCTCGGCAGGTGCGCGTAGTCGAGGCCGAGGCCGCGAAGCTCGTCGCGGTCCGTGTGAAGCGACCGTAGATTCACGATCGTCTTCACGCCCATGGACTTGAGAGTGATCATGCCTTCGGCCGTCGGCTGCGCGCCGCGCCAGACGCCGGCTGAGATCTTCGCGAAGTTCGACACGCCCGCGAGTTTCCCGGGCGAGGCGAGGGCCGGGTCTGTCCTGCCGGCGTCGGGGTCGGGCGGATTGACGCAGGCGGCCAGCAGGAGCACGAACGAAGCGGCGGTGGGGATCCAGGGTTTCATGAGCAGGTTCTCCGGTAATACGGAATCGTCACGGGCGGGGTCTGGCCTTCAGCGAATTCGCGGCGTCCCTCGCCGCACCGGCAACGACCGGATCGGCATCGGCGGCGGCCTCCTCGAGCAGAGCCGCGGCGCCGGGGTCGCCGGAATTTCCGATGGCGATCGCGGCGTTCCGGCGGAGCATCGACCGTTTCGAGCGCCGGAGAGCAGTGCCGCGGGTCAGCGTCGTCCACGCGGCCTCCGTCATTCGCAGCCAGTCCGCCAGCAGTGGCGCCGCGAGCGAGGGCCGCGCCGCAAACCCGGGCTCGCGCGTCGCCGGCGCTTCACGGTTCCAGGGACACGCCTCCTGGCACAGGTCGCAGCCGAACACCCAGTCGCCTATTCCCTTGCGAAGCGCAGGATCCACCGGCCCCGCGTGCTCGATCGTCAGGTACGAGATGCACCGGGTCGCATCGATCTGGTAAGGCGCGGTCAGGGCCTGCGTCGGGCACGCCTCGAGACAGCGCGTACAAGACCCGCAATGGTCCGGGGCGGGCGCGTCGGGCTCGAGCTCGAGGCTCGTCAGGACGACACCCAGTGAAAAATACGAACCAAGCCCCGGATCCAGGGCGTTGGTGTGCTTCCCGATCCACGCGACGCCGGCTTCGCGAGCCCAGGGCTTTTCCATGATCGCCGACGTGTCGACCACGGCCACTGCGTGCGAGCCGGGGGAAGAGGCCACGAGCGCGTCCCTGAGCACGCGCAGCTTTTTCCGAAGCACCTTGTGATAGTCGTCGCCCCGCGCGTAGCGGGCGACGCGGCCGGTGCCGGCCGGTTGCGCTTCCTCCGTCGCAGGCTTGTACGAGAGCGCCGCCACAACCACGCTTCGAGCCCACGGAAACCCGACCGTCACGTCCGCCCGCCTCTCCGCGTCCGCGGCCAGCCACTCCATCGTCCCCTGCCGCCCTTCCCCGAGAAATGCCCGCAGGTTCTCGCCGTCCGCGAGCCGCTGCGCCCGCGCAATGCCGCAGCGCTCGAATCCGAGCCGCGCGGCCTCCGACTTCAGCTCCGTGGCGTTCACGGGAAGAGGATAGAACGCGGAGGAGGAGGGGCCAAGCTCACAGGTGGCGACGAATGATCCGAACCGCGACCCGCAGTGCCCGGGCCAGCGATGCAATTTCATCGCGCGACAGTTCGCAATCCGGGTTCATTACCGAAAGGGAGAACTTGCCGAAGCCTTGCGGAAAGTCGTACTCGAGATCATTCAGGGACGCGGATTGCCCGCAGCACGGAAGCAAGACCTGAAGTGACTGACACCGGGGCCAGATGGCCTTATGAACCGCCTCCGCGAGCCAGTCGTCCTCAATGGGCGTGCGGCAAAGAGGGCACGCGGCGGTCTCGAAGTTCGCTCCGGCATCGAAGAATTCCATTTCTGCGAAGTACCGGGTCTCAACCCCGTCGTGATGCTTAACAATCTGGTTAAGCAATTCCTCAGCCCGACAGGCAGCGTGCTTTTCCGGAAGAACCTGTGGATCCGCCGGGATCAGGAAGATCCAGCTGTCGGACACGTTTCCCCCCTTCCTTGTTGCTCTTCCCCCATCAGTCTATCGTGGTCCCCTCTCCTGCCCACGGAGTCCGTCCATGGTCCGCACGATGTCCACGATGAAGCTCGAAATCGGCGCTTCCGCACCTCCGTTCCGCCTCCCCGACGGCCGCGGGAGGCAGTTTGCGCTGGCGGACGCGAAGGGACCCGTGCTGGTGGCGTTCATCTGCAATCACTGCCCGTTTGTGAAGCACATCCGCGACCCGTTCGCGGCGCTGACGAGGGAATACGCGGCGAAGGGCATCTCCGTTTTCGGAATCAACTCGAACGACACGGTCACGCATCCGGACGACGCGCCGGAGCGGATGCTCGAGGAGTCCCAGGATGCGGGATATGTATTTCCGTATCTCTTCGACGAATCGCAGGATGTGGCAAAATCCTACGGCGCGGCGTGCACGCCGGACTTCTTCGTGTTCGACGGTGCAAAAAAGCTCGTCTATCGCGGGCAGATGGACGACAGCCGCCCGGGGACGGAGAAGCCCGTGACCGGCGCGGACCTGCGCACTGCGCTGGAAGCGGCGATCGCCGGCCGCCCGGTGCAGGAGCAGAAGCCGAGCATGGGCTGCAACATCAAGTGGAAGCCGAAGAATGAGCCGGCGTACTTCAAGCCTTGAGCCGGCCGCTTCTGTCCGGCGGCGGCCGCGCACGGCGGAGCCAGGGTCGCCCGCTGGGAAATCCCGGGGCATTTCTTCAGCATAGTGAATCCGCGGCCAATCGCGGCTAGAGTCGTGACCGCATGCCCCTCTCCGACGACCAGCTCATTTCCCTCGTCCGCCGCGATGATCTTCTCTCGCCCGAGCAGGTGAGGCAGGCGCGTGAAGCGTCGCGCATGACCGGAAAGCCGCTTCTTGACATCATTCGCGAGCGCGGTTGGCTGGACGACGCGGAAATGGCGCACGTCGAAGCCGCCGCGGCGATCGTGCGCCCCGCGGCCACGCCCGCAGGCGCGGGTCAGTCAGCGACTTTTATCGGCTCGCTGGCCATGCTTGCGGATGGAGATGCGCAGCGCCCGACCACGGTGCCGGGATTGCCGACGGACCGGGAAGGGACCGTGATGGCTCCTGCGGAGGCGGACCGGCCAACGGCTGCGCCGGCGATGCGTGGGGCGACGCCGAAGCCGACGCCCCGGCGCCCCGCGTCCGAACCCGCGGCCGGACCCGAAGCGGAGCCTCCGATGAACCGGGGGGTGTTGTTCGTGGCCGCAATCCTCGCCGCGGCGATCGTCGTCGCCATGATTGCGGGGCTGGGGAAGTTCGTGCGTGCCGGGAGCGCCGCTCCGCCGAAGTCGGCGCCCTCGCGGACGACAAAGTAGCGCCGTCTAGCGGCGCTGAGCGACCGGCGCCGCCGCCGGAGCATGCGGCAACTCGCGCGCCGCCGGCAACGCGCACGCGCCGCCCTCCGCGTGGGCCTTTTCCAGCTCCAGGATCGTCGGCTTCGCCCCGCAGAGCGCGCAGCCGGGATCCCTCGGGCTCTTGAACTCGCGGAACTTCATGGCGAGCGAGTCGTACATGAGCAGCCGCCCGATGAGAGGCTCCCCGATATTGAGGAGCAGCTTCACGGCCTCGGTCGCCTGCACCAGTCCCACGATTCCCGGGAGCACGCCCAGGACGCCGGCTTCGTTTCAGCCGGGCGCGAATTCCGCCGGCGGGCGCTCGGGATACATGCAGCGGTAGCAGGGGCCGCCCAGGTGCGGGGCGATCGTCGTGACCTGCCCTTCGAACTGGAAGATCGACCCGTGGACAATCGGCTTCTTCAGGAAGAAAGCCGCGTCGTTGAGCATGTAGCGCGTGTCGAAGTTGTCGGCGCCGTCCACCACCAGGTCGTAGTCCTTCATGACCTGCATCACGTTGTCCGGCGTCAGCCGGTACGCGTGCGGCACGACCTTCACGTCGGGATTCAGCGCGTTGATCGTCTTCGCCGCGCTCTCGACTTTCGAAACGCCGATGCGGTCGGTCGTGTGAAGCACCTGCCGCTGGAGGTTCGAGAGGTCCACCACGTCGCTGTCGACCACCCCCAGCGTCCCGACTCCCGCCGCCGCGAGGTAAAGCGCGATCGGCGATCCCAGCCCTCCCGCGCCGAGGCACAGCACCTTCGCATCCAGCAGCCGCGCCTGGCCTTCCTTGCCGACTTCCTTGAGCATGAAGTGCCGGCTGTAGCGCTCGAGTTGCTGCGCGGTCCAGGTGCGCTCCTTCGCGGTCTTTGCGCCGGAGGCCTTGTACGCGCCGAAGCCGCCCTGAAGCGAGGCGACGGAGGAGTATCCGAGATCTTTCAGGACTTTTCCTGCGAGCAGCGAACGGTTTCCGCCCGCGTCGTAGGCGACGACGGGCGTCGCGAGGTCGGGCACGACCTGTGTCACCTTGAACTCCAGCATCCCGCGCGAGACGTGGATGGCGCCGGGGATATACCCGCCTTTGCGCTCTTCGTCCTCGCGCACGTCCATGAGGACGAAGTGCTCGCCGCGCCGCCGCTTCGCATCCAGGTCAGCGACCGTGATTTCGGGGACGACTTTGCGGGCGGAGTCGACAAGATCTTTCCAGCCGGCGGGCATGAAGCGGTCCTCGGGTAGGAGTCTTAAGACAGGTTAAGCGAGCGAGTTGAGTGGGGGAAGAGCCCCGCTCGAATCATGACCATATTAGTCAACATTCCCCTGCCCGTCAATATCTCACTTCTTGGCCACCGGCATCCCCGGCAGATTCCCCCACTCCTGCCAGGCCGCGTAGTAGTTCCGCACCTTCGAATACCCGCACATCCTCAACGCAAAATACGTGTGCGCCGACCGGTACCCGCCGTTGCACAGCGGCACGATGTCCTGATCCGGCGTGACGCCCGCCGCCTTGTACATTGCGCGCAGTTCCGCCACCGGCTTGAATTTCCCGCCGCGCAGATTGTCGACGTAGTGCACCGGTATCGCCCCAGGAATAGTCCCGCCTCGCGCCGCCCTCACATGCGCCCCGCAGTGCTCCTCGGGCGTCCTCGTGTCCACGACCGTCAGTCGCTTCAGCCCGCGCCTGATCGCCGACGCGGTGATCATCTTCGAAGCGTCCGGCCTCGCGACCCAGGCGCTCCGTTTCGGGACGACCTCACCCTTCGAAATCTCCCCGCCCGACCTGACCCACGCTGTCATCCCTCCGTCCAACATCGCCACGTCCTGATGCCCCAGCCAGTCCAGCACCCAGGCAAGCCGAGCCGCGAACATCCCCGACTCGTCGTCGTACGCCACGACGCGCTTCGAGTTCGTGACTCCCACGCGCCGCATCACCTCCTGCATCTGCCACACGAACGCCTTCACGCCGCGCGGCGAAGTGTCCGGCCAATGGTGCTCGAAGATGTCGAGCTTCACCGCCCGGGGAATGTGCCCTACGTCGTAGGCCGGCACGCGGCGCGCGTCGATTACCAACACGCCGCTCGACTTCACTTCCTCAATACCTGCCAGGTACCTCATTTCACTCCCACCCTCGGGCACCACTTTGCGACTCCGCATTCTTCGCATTCCGGTTTCCGCGCGTCGCAAATCGCCCGCCCATGATGGATCAGCAGGTGACTGAACAGCGCCCACTCCTCGCGCGGCACGAGCTTCATCAGCGCCACTTCAATCTTCTCCGGCGTCTTCTGCCGCGTCAGCCCCATCCGTCGCGACAAGCGCGTGACGTGCGTGTCCACCACCACACCCTCGTTCCTTCCGAATGCATTCCCCAGCACGACGTTCGCCGTCTTCCGCGCGACCCCCGGCAACTCCAGCAATTCTTCCATCGTCTCCGGCACCCTCCCGCCATGCTTCTCCACGATCAGCCGGCACGCGCCGCGAATCGACTTCGCCTTGTTGTTGAAGAACCCCGTGCTCCGGATGTCGCCCTCGAGCTCCCCGGGCGGCGATTCCGCGAACGCCCGCGCGTCGCGGAATTTGCGGAACAGCGCCGGCGTGACCTTGTTTACCCGCTCATCCGTGCATTGCGCCGACAGGATCGTCGCAACGAGCAGCTGAAGCGGTTCTTCGTGCTCGAGGCTGCACTTTGCCTCCGGGTACGCCTTCTTCAGCGCCCCGACGATCTTCGCAATCCGCTCGCGCAGTTCCATGGCGCGGTGACTCTAGCGGATGGAGAACGGGCCCGGCGAATCGAAAAGCAAATAACTCAATCTCCTCACCAAACCAAATCACTCAATTCCCCATCACTCCCGCTACAATCCCCCACTCACGCGGCCCGCTCCCCTCCACCCCATTCGTCGGAGCGCTTCATGCTGAATCCCGCCCAGCTCGCCGACCTCTCCAGGTTCAGCCCCGCGCCTCTCCTCGTCTCTTCGCTTTACCTCAACACGGACCCGAAGCGCTTCTCCAAGCCAGCCCTCCTCACGCTCCTCAAGGACCTCACCCGTGAGCGCCTCTCCGAACTGAAAAGCGCGGGCCTCACCCACGACCAGCTCAAGTCCGTCGAGTCCGATCTGGAGCGCCTTCACGATTCCCTCTCAGGCCACGCTTTCACCCGCGCCGGCGAGCGCGGGCTCGCCGCCTTTTCCTGCGCCGGAAGGGACTTCTTCCAGAAGTGGTCGCTTCCCCACGGCTTCAAAGCCACCCTTCTCGTTGGCCCGACACCTTACCTGCGTCCGCTCCAGGCGCTTCTCGCCCAATCCCCGCACGCGGTTACGATTCTCGTCGATCAGCATCGCTCGCGCGCCTACTCGGTTCACGGTGAGGAGATCCAGGATCTTTTCGACGTGACTCACGACACGGGCAGCCGCATCAAGAAGGGCGGCTTCCAGGGGAAGGACACCAGTCGGGTAGAGCACCGCCACGACGAAGCGGTCCATCACCACTACCAGGACGCCGCCGACCGTCTCCTTCACGCCTTCCAGTCCGCGCCTTTCGAATACCTGGTGCTCGGCGGCCACCTCGACGAAATCAACGGCTTCGAACGCCACCTCCACTCCTACGTCGCCGAGCGCGTCGCGGGTCGCTTCCGAATCGACGTCCGCGCGGCAACGCGCGAGGAAGTCCGCGCGAAGACGGTCGAGCTGGTCACGACGGAGGAAAAGAACCGCCGAGACGACCTCGTGCGCCGCCTCGCCGGCGCCGCCCGCACCAACGGTGGCCTCGCCGTCACCGGCCTCAAAAACACGCTCAGCGCTCTCAACGACCGCCGCGTCCAGACGCTTCTCGTCACCGAGGATTTTACCCACGCGGGCCGCCACTGCGATGCGTGCTCCATCCTGCTTGAAAAAGAGATGACCTGCCCGCGGTGCTCAGGGCCGACTGTCGAGGCGGCGGATGTCGTGGACGAGGCGGTGGCCCAGACGGTTCACCAGGGCGGTGCGATCCGGATTCTGCCCGAGGGATGCGCGCTGGCGGAACACGGCAAGATCGGCGCGATGCTCAGGTATTAGTACAGCACCTTGGTTTTTCCCTTCAGCGACTCCGGCAGTGCCGCCGCCAGCTCACGGTTCACGTCCTCGCGCGTGTAGCGCGTGCTGAAGTGCGACAGGACGAGGTGCTCGCACCCCGCGAACTTGTCAGCGCGCTCGATGATGTCGGCGAGGTGGGTGTGCCGCTTCTTTTTCGCCATCGGCCTGTCCTCCGGCGCCAGGAACGTGCACTCCATGATGACGACCTGGCTCTTGAGCATTTCGGGGAAGCGGTCGAGGGGGGTGATGGTCGAGTCACCGATGAATGTCACGACCGCGATTTCCACGGGGTCCGTGATTTCGACGCCGCGCTCTTTCAATTCGACGATCGCAGGCCCGTCGAGCCCGATGTATTCCGGCCGCAGCTTCCGACGCTCTTCGAAGACCTGGAATCCGGTGCTGGGAAGCGAGTGCTCGGTGGGGAACGTGCGGAAGAAGAGGCCTTTGCGCATGTCGTAGCGCACTCCGGGGCGCACGCCAATGAGCGTGTACTTCGTTTTCCTGCGCTCGAGGCGCTCCCAGGCGGAGATGAGGTTCCGCATGTCCTCCACGATCTGTTCAGGGAGGTAAATCAGTGGCGGCGGGAGATCGAGGAGTTTTCGCGAGGCGATGTGGAGCGCGATCCCCACGGCGTGGTCCTGGTGGGCGTGGGTGAGGAGGACGTGGTCCATCCCGACGGCGTAGCGCGGGCCTTTGCCGATGTCGAAACAGAGGTTGAGCTCGCGGACCGCGATACAGGTCTCGAGCGTGGAAACGCTCGTTCCCTCGAGGGTGAGGCCGCCGCAAGTCACAACACGACCCAAAGTTCCCGCCCTTTCCCGTAAAGAAGGCCATCCCTTCATCGCACCTGGAGGAAGGGCGGCGCATTCAATCACGAAAAAAAAGCAGTGGCCAGCGGCGAGTGCCGAGCGGCCTGGCCCAAAGTCCGGCCCTCGCTCCCGGGGAAGAAGCGAGGGCCGTCGGGCAAAGCCCGCCGAAGCCCCGCCGGAGCGCCGAAGGCGCGCAGGCGTGGGCGAAGGCGGGGCGGAGAGGGCTAGATTGCGGCGATGAGGGCGGCCGGTACGAGGATCAGGAGCCAGAGCGTGCGCATGGGATTCCTCAGTTTAGGAAGCTTCGCGGACAGGTTCAGGTTCAGGGGTGGGGCAGGCAATCTTCCGGGTCGCTTCTTCGAGCTTCGCCAAGACATCGGGATTGGCTTCGAGGAAGGCTGCGGAATTTTCGCGGCCCTGGCCGAGGCGGACGTCGCCGTAGGTGAACCAGGTGCCGGACTTGTCGACGACCTTGAGTTCAGCGGCGGTGTCGAGGAGGTCGCGCGAGTGGACGATGCCGCGGCCGAAGATGATGTCGAACTCGGTCTTGCGGAAGGGGGGTGCGCACTTGTTTTTCACCACGGTGGCTTTCACGCGATTGCCCACGGTTTCCTCGCCGCTCTTGATGGACGTGACGCGGCGGACCTCGATGCGGACGGAGGAGTAGAACTTGAGGGCGCGGCCACCCGTCGTGGTTTCGGGGTTGCCGTAGCCACCGATCTTTTCGCGGATCTGGTTGATGAAGATGACGCAGGTCTTGGATCGGGCGATCGAGGCGGTCAGTTTGCGGAGAGCCTGGGACATGAGGCGAGCCTGGAGACCCATGGAAGCGTCGCCCATTTCGCCTTCGAGTTCCTGCCGGGGGACGAGGGCGGCAACGGAGTCAACGACGACGACGTCCACGGCGTTGGAGTTGACGAGGGCTTCGGCAATTTCGAGGGCCTGTTCGCCGGAGTCGGGCTGGGAGAGGAGGAGCTGGTCCGTGCACACACCGAGCTTGGCGGCGTAAGCCGGGTCAATGGCGTGTTCCGCGTCGATGAAAGCGGCGACGCCGCCGTGCGCCTGGGCGTTGGCGATGATGTGAAGCGACAAGGTGGTTTTTCCGCCGGACTCGGGGCCGAAGATTTCGACGACGCGTCCGCGGGGGACGCCGCCGATGCCGAGGGCGAGGTCGAGCGACAGGGCGCCGGTGTTGATCACCTCGATCGGGACGATGTCGTCGGAGCCGAGGCGCATGACGGCGCCGGCGCCGTAGCGCTTCTGGATTTCAGCGACCACGGCTTCGAGCGCGCGGGACTTCTGGCGCTCGACTTCCTTCATGAGGTCCTTGTTGACGGGTTTGACGGCGGGCTTGTTGGACACGATTCCTCCTGGGTGGGTCACGATTGGGTGAGTTGTTGGAAGATCACAAACGACACGGCCGGGCGGGAGCTCACGCGGTCAGGGTCCGGTCCACGTACGCCTGGAGTTCGTCCATGGCGATCCTGAAGGAACGCTTTTCGAGGGCGAGGGAGTCCAGGTGCCGACGGGCCTGGTCGAGGGAGCGGTGGGCCCGCGCCCGGGTGAAGAGGGTGAGCTCGAACCGGTAGGCGGCGAGAAAGCGGGATTCCGGGTCGAGGACGACGAGGTCAACGTAGGGCTGGGAGATCATCTGGCGGAAGAGCTGGATGCTGGCTGGCCTGGCGATGTCGAAGACGATTCCGGCCGCTCGGGGGGCGCCGGAGGTGCGAAGAGACGCGACGGAGGAGAGGAGTGGATAGGTGGGCTCCTCGGCGACTCCAATCTCGATTTCGCCCGGGAGGGCGTGGAGGAGAAGGGAGACTTCGTCGGGATCTGCGCGGGTGACGAGAAAGGCGGTTCCAGCCTCCTCGATCAGAATCGTGGGAGCTTCGTTGAATGCGGTGCGGACGTCGTCGGCACGGCGTGCGACGATTTCGGCGAGGTGCTGCTGATCGGCGACGGGCACGGAGGAGTGATCGGTGCGGCGAAAGCGACCAGCATTTCCGAAGGCCGCCGCCAAACCTCTAGTAGCAAGCATGGAAGTCATCCCCTACCTGTAGATGTTTACTTAACCACCTGACAAACACCGAACTTTCAATCGATGAACTTACAGCTGGATCCGGCGCACGACGCCGACAACTTTGCCGCCGATCCAGAACGTTGCATCGTCCTTGCTGACCCAGATCGGCTCCATGCCGGAGTTTTCCGGCTGAAGCCTCCATCCGGCCGGCTCCTTGAAGATCCGTTTCACGGTCGCCTCCCCGTCAATGAACGCGACGCCGATCTGGCCGGACTCGACGACGGGCATCGGCCGGACGACGACGAAATCACCTGGGTTGATGCCGGCGCCGACCATGCTCTCGCCGCGGACGCGGAGCGCGAACAGGTCGCCCGAGGATCCGAACATTTCCTCTATGGCGAGAGTCCCCTCGCGGTTCTCGATGGCCAGGATCGGAGTGCCGGCCGCGACCGTCCCGATTATGGGGATGCCGCTCTGCCGGAACGACGGATCCGTGATTTCGAGCGCGCGAGACTTCTCGCTCCTGCGGATGAAGCCCTTGCGTTCCAGCGCCTTGAGGTGCCCCGTCACGGCGTTCGGCGAAGCGAACCCGAACTGCTCCCCGATCTCCTCGTACGACGGAGGAAAGCCGTGCTCACGAATGTGGCGGCAGAGGAAGTTGAAGATCTCCTGCTGCTTGGGCGTCAGTCCTTCGGGCATCGCATCCTCGTCAATGGGGGTGTGTACTTCACTCGTGATGCGCTTCATGATACTGTGTATATCGACACTATGCAAGCGGCACTTTGAGAAATTTGTGAATTGCAAAGCACAGGCTGGGAAAGACTTGGGACCTGCTTCAGGATTTCCCGCGAATTCACGCCCGTGGTTCCTGGTCCTTCGGAGCGTAGAATCGACTCCCTTGCGACTATCCGCAGGAGGATCTGATGACATGGAATTCCGTCTGCCGGGTATCCCTGCTCCTGGCGCTCCCGACTTTGACGTTTGCTGACGTCATCAAGCTCAAGGACGGGCGCGTCCTCGACGGGGAAATCATCCAGGACGATGAAAAGGTCCTGAAGATAAAGGTGAAGAACGGCGCCCTGACGATCGACCGCAAGGATGTGGCCTCCATCGAGAAGAAGTCCACGCCCGCGCAAGAGTACAAGGAGCGCCTCGCCAGACTCGACTCGAAGAACGCCGCCGCCCAGGCCGAAATGGGCGTGTGGGCCGGCAGCCGCGGCCTCGCCGGAGAGGCGGTGCTGCACTGCCTCGAAGCCTGGAAACTCGACCCCACCCTCAAGGCCGCCTCGGACGAACTCGAACGACAGGATTACCACCTGGTCAGCGGCGTTTGGCAGAACCCGGACACCTATTATCCGGGGCGCGGGTACCTGAAGCTCGACGGTCGCTGGTACAAGCCCCTCGAACATGCCTGGCGCTCGTCCCTCAAGCAGGTCGAAGTCCTCTCTTCCGCCCGAACCGAAGCGAAGACCGTGCTCGCGGCCGCGCAGGCAAGAGTCGCCCGAACGGAGGCACAAAAGAGCGCGGATCTGACAAAGATCGATCGCCTTGAGGGCGAGATCAAGGATGCCGAGGAGGCCCTGCCGGGAGCAAAGGACGTCGTCGCCGCTGCCGAGACGGACCTCAATGCCGCCCAGACGGAACTGCAGTCCTCGATTGCGAGTGAAGGAAGCGGCGGCAAGACTTCCGGGAGCAGCGACGCCAGGCGCAAGGTCGCCGCAGCCGAAGCGGCCCTCGGTAAAGCCAGGAAGGCGGTAGTTGCGTTGGAATCGGCCCTGGCGTCGCATCCTGCCGAAATCGAAAAAACAAGGCAGGGACTCGGGCTTGTTGATGCGGAAAAGGCGCGGGGCGTGGAAGAGGTTGCGAAGCGTGGTGAAGAACTGCGCCGGGCGGAGGAAGCGGTGAAGACCGAAAGCTCGCGGGCGGCGAAGGCGAAAGAGGCGTGGGAAAAGTCGAAGTAGACTGCAGCCGTGACTGAGGAACGCCGCGTCGTGACGGTGCTGTTCGCGCAGGCCGCGGGGCTCGGGGAGCTTCCCGAAGCGGAGCGCATCACCGCGACCGATGTTTTATTTTCGAGGCTGCGCGCGGTCATCGAGCGCCACGGAGGCGCCATCGACAAGTTCATCGGCGATACCGTCATGGCCGTCTTCGGCGCGCCGGTGGCGCACGAGGACGACCCGGTGCGCGGGTGCCGTGCCGCGCTCGAAATTGCGCGCGGCGACCCTCCGCTGCGCGTCGGCCTGAACACCGGTGAAGTTCTCTACGGAAGCGTCGGCGGCGACCGCGCAACCGTCATGGGCGACCCCGTCAACGTGGCACAGCGGCTCATGGCCGCCGCCGATCCCGGCGCCGTACTCGTCTCGAAAACCGTCGAGCGCCTCGCCCCTCGCGCGGCCCGGTTCCGGGCGCTCGAGCCCCTTCACGTCAAGGGACGCCGGGAGCCGGTCGAGGCCTTCGAGGCCCTCGACCTGCTTCCGGGCCGGACCGAGATCCGGCTCGTCCCGGATCTGTCGGCTCCGCTGGTTGGCCGCGACGCCGAGATCGCCCGCCTCCGCGAGCTCGTCGCCCGCGCGCCCGCGTTCGCCATCGTCGAAGGCGCGCCCGGAGTCGGAAAAAGCCGCCTCCTCGCCGAGCTGCGGCGCTCCCTTCGGAAAACCGGCCCCGACTGGCAGGTGCTTGTCGGCCGGGCGCTGGACGGATTCCGGCTCCCGATGTTCGCCTTCGGGGAAATGCTTCGGACGGAATTCGGCGTCTCGGGTTTCGACATGCGCGACGCGGATGTCCTGGTGAAGCGGATCGTGGCCGACCTGGAAGGCGCCGCCCCGACGGACTGCGAAAACTGGGCGCACCTGATGGTGACCGGGCTCGGCTATTCCGTAGCCGGCGCCCGCGTGACCGGCATCGAGCCGGCGCAACGGCAGGCGGAAACGCATCACGCGTGGGAGCGCTGGCTGAAGGCCCGCGCCTCACGGCGGCCCCTCCTGGTCTGCGTCGAGGACTTGCACTGGGCGGATCCCGGCACTCTCGGGTTGCTGGAAGTCCTCCCCGCCCGGCTCAAGTCCTCGCGCGTGGCCATCCTGGCGACCGCACGGCCGGGCGCGGCCCTGCCGAAGAACTTCGAAGCCGTCGCGCTCGGCGACCTCGACGCCACGGCAGCCCTCGCCCTCGCTGAATCCGCCCTTGGCGCGCCCATGTCCGACGAACTGAGGCTCACCGTCGTCGAGCGCACCGGCGGGAATCCCTACTACGTCGAAGAGCTCTCCCGCTTCCTTCTCGAAAATCACCTCGTCCAGGGAAGCCCCCTCCGGCTCGCCCAGGACGCTTCACGAATCCCCGAGGGACTCCAGGGACTTCTCGTGTCGCGTCTCGACGCTCTTCCCGACGGACACAAGGAGGCGCTGAAGGGCGCAAGCGTCGTGGGACGGACCTTCTGGGAAGACTTCCTCGGAAGCCTGCTGCAGCGCGAAGTCCGAAACGCGCTGTCGGAGGCTCGCCGGCGCGAGATGGTCTTCCCGCAGGACTCCTCGCTCCTCCCGGGTGATCGGCAGCAGGTCTTCAAGCACGCGCTGCTTCGAGACGCCGCTTACTCGCTCGTCACAAAGAAGGAGCGCTCCCGGCTCCACGCCGCCACGGCAGCACTCCTGGAATCGCGCGTCGCCGACGGCGGGCGACGCGTCAAGGCGCTGGCCGCACGACACCACGACGAGGCGGGAAACGCGAAGGCGGCGGCGCGGCTGTGGATGGAAGCGGCCTCGGAGGCGCAGCGCGACGGGTCGTGGGAGGAGTCGCTTCCCCAGTGTCGCGAGGCGGCGCGCCTTGGCGGCGGGTTCGCGGCGCGGTCGGCGACGGCCCAGGCCCTGCTGGGGCTCGGGCGGACCGACGAAGCGCTGGCCGAGGCGGACCGGTTCGACGCGCAGGGGGACGAGATTCCGCGGGCTTTCATCGTCCGCTCCAGGATTCTCAGCAGAAGAGGCGACCTGCGCGGCAGCCTCTCGGCGGCGCAGCAGGCGGTGGCGACGGCGCCTCCGGGTCACTGGCGCGTCTCCGCCCTGCTCGAGCTTTTCGACGACTGGCACCGCCTCGGTGAGATCGCGACGGCCGAGGGCTGCCTCCAGGAAGCGCAGTCCGAGTTTCAGAGAATCCCCCCGGATCCCTCATCTGTGATCCTCCGCAGACTCAAGGGAGACATCGCCATGGACTCGGGCTGGGTCAGGCGAAGAGGCGGCGCGTTCGAGGCCGGGCTTCAGTCTTACCGCCAGGCGGAGGAGGTCTTCGAGTCCCTTGGGCTGCGCTCCCGCGCGGCCAGCGCCATGGAATGCGCTTCCTATTGTCTTCTGCGGCTCGGACGGGCGGAAGAAGGGCTGGTGGTGGCCCGCCGGGCCTGCGCCTACCACCGCGCTTCGGGAAACCGCTCAGGCATGGCGGCGGCGCTGCTCAACATCGGCACGATCGCCTTCGAACGCGGGCATCTTGCGGACGCGATAGCGAATTTCCGTGAGTCGCTGGAGTTGCAGAAGGAAACGGGCTACCTCGAGGGCGCCGCCATCTGCCTGAACAACATCGGGGCGGTGCTCGAGCGCATGGGACAAATGGAGGAATCCCTCGAGGCGCTCCAGGAGGCCCTCGCCTTGCGCCGGAAATTCGGCACGGGCGCCGGCGCCGCATCCACCCTCGGCAACATCGCGAGCATCCACGCTGAACTCGGCGCCTTCGAGGATGCGGCGCGCGAATACGCCGAGGCGATGGCTCTCATGGAGGCCATTGACGACCGCCACGGCCTCGTCCTGAGCTTCGTCAATCTCGGCCGGCACCGTTCGCGGCAGGGAGAATTCGGCGAAGCGCTTCGACTGTGCCTCGAGGGGCTGGCGCGGGCGACATCCCATGGAGACCGCGCCGGAGCGGCGCACAGCCGCGCAGGGATCGCGGAGGCGCAACTGGCCCTCGGGGAGGTCGCGGCCGCGCGCGCTTCGCTGGCCGAACTGGACCGCGAATTGGCGGGCGTCGAAGCGCCCGCGGCTTCCCTCGCGGGGTTGCTCATCCTCGCCGACCTCGAGTCCCGAGAAGGAAACGCAGCGGCGGCGGCCGCGCGCGCTGCGGAAGCAGCTGTGCTGGCACGCAGGATCACGCAGCGGGCAGACGTGGCGGAAGCGCTGATCCTGCAGGCGGCGGCGACCGGCGCTTCGGAGGCCCGGCCGGTCGCCGAGGAAGCGCTCGCCCTGGCCGGCGAGTTCTCGCATCCCCGGCTGCGCGCGCTGGCTCTCGCCCTCCTGGCCCGGCTCGACGCCGAGGCCGGGAGAATCGAAACGGCGCTGGAGGGAATCCGCGTTGCGGGTTCGCATCTCGACCCCGCGCGGTTTCCGTTCCGCGACCGCCTCTTCCTCCTCGAACAGGAAGCCCGCATCCGGGCGGCCGCGGGTGACCTTCCGGGCGGCCTGCGGGCGGCCCGGGAAGCCTGCGACCTGATAGAGATGAAAGGGTCCGTCGGACTTCGCGGGCCGTTCACCCGGATGCTGCGCGACTGGACGGCGACCTGATGCCAACCCCCTCTCGGGAACTGGCGTACCTCTTCAGACACGCCCTCCTGCGGGACGCGGCGTATCAGCTGCAACTCCCGGGCGACCGCGCGCGGCTTCACGCGGTGGCGTTCTCGGCCATCGAGGATCTGGCGGGCGGGCGGCCGCCGGAGTCCCCGCCGCTGGTGGTCTCGGATGCGGCTCCGTCAGCGCCGCACCCGACCGACCCGTTTGCACACGAGCTGGCCTGGCACGTCCGGATGTCCGCGACCGACCCGGCACCGGACAACGGCGCCGCCGCGGCGCTTCTTCTGTACCTGAGACGCGCGGCCGAGTTCTCGCAGCGGCAATTCCGGCACGAAGCGGCGCAGGATCTCTGGCTTCAGCTCGCCGGGATTTCCACGGGCACGAGCCGGGCCATGGCGCTCTACCGCGCGGGCATTGCCGCTTCCACAAGAGGCCTGTCGCGGGAAGCGGAAGAGTTTTTCCTGGAAATGAGGCGGCTTGCGCGGGAGGCGCGAGACAGGCGGCTGGAAGCGGGGGGGCTCGGAATCCTGGCCAAGCTCTGGCAGGACACCGGCCGCCTGGTGGAGGCCGAGCGAATGATGAAGGAGGCGCTCGTCATTCTCAGGGACACCTGCGACCGCCGGGGAGAGGCCGCGGTGCTGGGAGACCTGGCGAACATCTACCGGATGACGGGGCGCCTCGATCTGGCCGAGCGGACCCTGGAGCGGTCGCTCGCCGCCTACGGCGAGGTCTCCGACCGACTGGGCGAAGGGATTGCGCGCGGCAACCTGGCCTCGGTCTATCGGGCAACCAACCGGGTGGCTAAGGCCGAACGGTCGTTCGAGCGGGCGCTGTCCCTGGTTCGCGGCGCCGGCAGCCGCAGCAGCGAGGCCTTCCTGCTCGGAAACCTGGCCAACCTCCATTCCGCCGCGGGTCGCCCCAGGCAGGCCCGGCGGACTCTCGAGCAGGCGCTCGCGATCCATCGCGAAGTCGGCAACCGTCGCATCGAGGCGATGTCTCTCGTCAACCTGGCGACCATGCGCCAGTTCACGGGCCGCTTCGAGGAGGCCGAACGCCTCCACCATCAGGCGCTGGAGGCCGTGCGGGAGGTCGGGGACATCCGAAGCGAGGGGATCTCGCTGGGGAACCTGGCCGGCATCTATCGCGACTCCGGGCGCGCGGGGCTGGCCGGGCAGACCTACCTGAAGGCCCTCGGGCTCCATCGCGCAGTCGGGAACCGGGAGTTTGAGGGATCGCACCTGTGCGAATACGCGTTGCTCCTTCTCGCGCGGGGCAGAACGGGGAAATCCCGCGAAACCTGGCGCAAGGGAGCCGCCATCCTGCGGAAGATCAACGACGTCCAGGAATTGAAGACTGTGACGCGGATCATGCGCCAGGCGTGTCGAAAGGCCGGCGTTTCGCCGTTCCACAGGGGCGGCGCATGAACTCCTCAACCGGATCACATTCCGGAATTTTCTGAGAGAATTTCGCCGGATTCCGTCTTGGAGGGATATGGCCGACAAATCCTGTCCGAAGTGCAGCACGGTCTTCGACTCGCGGGAGGGCGACGGAGCGGACGCCGTGTGCCCCCGGTGCCTGCTGCACTTCGCAATCGGTGCAAGCGGAAGCGCCGAAACGGTGGTGCGGGACGACGCGCGCCTGGGGACGGTGTTCCGGGGGATGAAGATCGAGGGAATCCTGGGGCGCGGCGGCATGGGGGTGGTGTACCGCGCGACACAGACGGCGCTGGGACGCGAGGTCGCGCTGAAGCTGATCTCGGACGAGCTTGCGCGCGACGCGGAGTTCGTGGAGCGGTTCCGGCGGGAGGCACAGGTGCTGTCGTCGCTCTCGCACCCGAACATCGTCGCGGTGCATGAGTTCGGCTTCGAAAACGGCGTCCCCTTCCTCGTCATGGAGAAAGTCGAGGGCTCGAGCCTGCGGCAGCTCCTGCGCGAACGGAAGCTGGACGCGGAAGCGGTGCTTCGGATTGTGCCGCAGATCTGCGACGCCCTCGAGGCCGCGCACGCGCGCGGCGTCATCCACCGCGACATCAAGCCCGAGAACGTGCTCGTCATGCCGGACGGCCGCGTCAAGATCGCGGACTTCGGGCTGGCACGGGCGCCGGGGGAAGGCCTGTCGCTGACTCGGACCGGGGCGGCGATGGGGACGCCGCAGTACATGGCGCCGGAGCAGCTCGAGAACCCGAAGTCCGTCGATGCCCGGGCCGACGTGTACGCCCTGGGCGTCGTGTTCTACGAGATGCTCACCGGCGAACGGCCGGTCGGCGCGTTCCAGCCGCCGTCGAAGAAGGCACGCGTTGCCGCGAGCCTGGACCGCGTGGTCCTCAAGGCGCTCGCGCGCGAGCCCGCCGCCCGCCACGCGTCTGCGGCCGAGCTGCGCGCCGACCTGTACCGCGCGCTCCTCGAGGGAACGCCGCGGGCCATGTCGAGTCTCGAAGCGCAGGGGCGCTGGATCGCGTGGGCCGCGGGCCTCGTGGCCGGGGGCCTGATGGTGGCCCATGCCACGACGATGGTGACGGCCTGGCGCGTGCCGCTTGCCGGCGCCGGCGGCGCGGGCATGCTCGCCGCGTGCGTCTCGCTGGCGCCGCTCAGCCGGAGGAGCACGGCGGCCGCCGTTGCGATGATCGCTTCCCTCATGTCGCTTTTCCCTGCCGGATTCGGAGGCGCCTTCGCGATCTTCGACGCGATCCGCTGGGAGAACAAGGCGGCCGAGTGGCGGCACGTCGTCCCGGGGACGGACAGGGGCACCGTGCTCGCTTCGGCCGGAAAGCCGCACTGCATCCTCGCCGGAAACCGGTTGCCCCAGGACATCGTCGGGGCCCCGGAAGCGTGGGTCTACGGCCCGTCGCGCCAGTTCTCCTGGACCCGGAAATGGCCCTTCCTCGGCCCGAACGCCGACTATTGGAACGCGCCCCGTCCCTGGCACGTCCTGGTCGTCTTCGACGAGAAAGGCCGCGTGGCGGAGGTGCGGAAATAACGCGATCCGCGTTTACCTCCGGACCTGGCGGCTCAGCGCCGGCCGGGCAGGGCCCAGTCCAGCGCGAGCAGCAGGGCAGCGGCCGCGGCAAGGAATACCCACGGCGGCGAGGGCTCCCGCTCCGGCGCGGGAAGTTCGCGGCCGGCCGGCGGATCGACGAGCGCCGATTCCGCGGGGTCGAAGAAGTTCACGGCCAGCGGCCGCGATACGCCGCCCTGTCTGAAGATCACGACGCCCGGCCTCCCGGCGCGCCACGCTCCCGCATGAGGTGAGGTCGAGCCCGCCTCCCACACCTCGTACGAGCCCGCGAACGGCGTCACCCAGTCCCCGGTCAGGGCGGGCGGAAGCGGCCTCTCGCGGGATAGCTCTTCCACGCAATTGCGGACAAAGAGCGGGAAGGCCGCCAGGAGCGGCAGATTGGAGTCCTCGAGAGCGAAGGCGAGGACGACATGGTCGGCGGACGCGGCGGCCAGAGGGCCGGCGGCGGAGTCGATGAGGACGGTGGCTCCAGGGTCGCGCGGCAGCGGACGGGCGCGGGCGACCCGGAGGCGGGAGAGGTCGAGGCCGCGGAGGATCGGATGGTCGGTGGCCCAGGAGGTGACGGCGGGGGCATCGACGGCCGGTCGAACTTCCGGAAGAGCAATTGAAAGGCACGGGAATGCGGAAGGCGTGCACCGGTCGAAAATAAAAACATCCGCACCTTTCGCCTTCCCCGGCTCCACGATCCCCGACCCCTCCTCGAGTGCCGGACTCAGCACCGCCAGCGCCGACGACAGGAACGGCGACTTCGCTTCCGGCGCCTCCACGAGGACCCGCGCGCGGCGGAGCGGGGGGACGGCCGCGAACCCGGAATCGTCTAGCGCAAGAGCGTCGCCGGGAGTCAGGTTGACTTCCAGCATGCCTCCTGCGGGAGCGAGCACTGAAGCGGAGACCGCCTTCGACTCTCCGGTCGCGAGATCGCCCACGTCGAGGGGAATCAAGTCGTCCGCGCCGGAACCGAAACGGGCCCAGCCCATCGTCCCAACGGCGGCAGAAGCGTAGTTCGCGACTCGCGCCGTGACTTCCACCTTCGCAGAGTTCCACTCTCGCGAGGCTTCGATCGCCTCGATGGCCAGGTTGTTCCCCGCTTTTCCCAACCGCGGCGCGAAATCCGCCGCGCAGGCCCGGTCGGTCCACACGACGGTCCGAAGTGTCCCCGGCCTCGCCCCGGGATCCAGCGCCACCAGCGCGAGCGCCCCGTCCACATCCCCCGCCCGTTCCTCAGGCACCGGCAGCACGGGAAGCGCTTCTCCGCCTCCGCGCCAGCCGCCGACGGCGCGCGGGAACTCTCCGGCAAGATAGATGCGGAAGCGGTCGCGGGACGGCAGCGCGCGCGCGAAGGCGTCTGCGCCCTCGATCGCCTTTCGCCACCGGCCGTCGCGGGCGCCCATCGACGCCGACACGTCGAACACCAGCGCCCAGTCCGTTCCCTGCGGCCCCGCGCGCCGCGGCCCCGCCGCGGCAAGCGCGAGCGCCGCGCACGCCGCGAGATTCATCGCGAGCGACCCCGCGTCCCGGATCGTCCGCCACCCCGCCTTCGCCCGCTTCGCCTCCGCCGCCGCCAGCCACGCCTCGAGGTCGGAAACCACGACCCGCATCCGGCGGCGCTTCATCAGGAACGCCGCCACCACCGGCGCCAGCGCCAGGAAGGCCCACAGAAACAGCGGACGGTCGAAGCTCATCGGCGTGCCAGTGCGCCGCCCGGCCGGAGAAGCGCCGCGACGGCGTCCAGAAGCGGCGCCCGGGCAAGCACGCGGCGGTACGGCATTCCTTCGCGGGCGCAGAACGCCTCGAGCGCGTCCCAGCGCGCGACGAGCGCTTCGCGATAGCGCGCGAGCGTCCGTTCGTCTGCGTCCACGTCCACCTCGCGGCCCGTTTCGGCGTCCACCAGCCGCAGCGGCCCCTCGAGCGCGGGCTTCAGCTCTTCGTCCGCGACCACATGAAGCGCCACGACGTTTCCGCCGCGCGGGCGCATCGTGTGCAGCGCTTCGCGCGAGCGGGTATCGCAGAAGTCGCTGACGACGACGGCGAGCCCGCGCGACGCGCCGGGAGGCGGCGAGGCGGCGCGCAAGTCGGTCTTCCCGCCGGCCGGCGCGGCCTCGAGCGCGCGCAGGAACCCGATCCCGGCGCCCTTACCGCGCAGCCCTTCCCCGCCCGCCAGTTTCTTCTCACCGAACGCTTCCCACGACAGCGTGTCCCCCCGCGCGAGCGCGACGTACCCCACCGCCGCCGCGAGCGCGAGCGCCTGGTCGCGCTTCCCGAAAAACCCCATCGACTCCGACACGTCGACGGCCACCCATGCGTGGAGATCGCGCTCCGCCGAGAACTGCTTCACGTGGAGCTGCCCATGCCGCGCGTAGACGTTCCAGTCCACGGTGCGCAGATCGTCGCCTTCGACATACGAGCGATAGTCGCGGAATTCGACGGAGGCCCCGGTGCGCGGCGACGGGCGCTCGCCGGCGCGCTCGCCGGTGCGGAGGCGTTTCGCCAGCAGCACGAGGGATTCGAGTGTGCGGAGGAAGGAGTCGTCGAAGAGCATGGGCGGGGCATTCTACTTCGGCGCGGCCGGGGCAGGCCGGGAGGCCGGCGCCCGGGAGAAACGAACATTTTTTCCATGAAGCGGCTTGACTTGATCCAGATATGTGGTATCAGTTATCGCAGTTGATGTTACAAGTCCCAAACATACACACCACTCACAACACTTCGCAGCCGGCCTTCTCCGGCCCCTGCTCGTCCCTTATCCTGAGGTCATGTCCATGCTCCGCCCCATCAAGAAAACCGTCGAAGACTACCTGGCTTACGACGAGGAACGCGTCGAGCTCATCAATGGAGAGTTCCTGGTGAGCCCGTCTCCCTGCCTCCGTCATCAGCGAATCTGTGGAAACCTGTTCCTGCTCCTCGAATTGCAGGCCAGGAAGCTGGGAATCGGTCAGGCTGTCCAATCCCCCTTTGACACGGTCCTCTCGGTCCACACCGTCGTTCAGGCGGACATAGTTTTCATGACTCCGGAGACCCTGAAACGTGCCGACCCGCGTCTCGAAGGCCCGCCCGACGTCGCGATCGAAATCCTGTCGAAATCGGGCCGCAAGCGCGACCTCGTGACGAAGAAGAAGCTGTATCACGAATTCCGGATCCCGGAGTACTGGATCGTGGATCCCGTGGCGGAGACTGTCCGGGTACTGGTGTGGAGCGAGAAGGGTTGGAACGAACACGGTGCGTTCAAGCGCGGCGAATCGGCGACGTCGGTCGTCATGAAAGGCGTCCTGGCGCCTGTCGCGGAGATCTTCGAGTAGGTCGTAGAACCCGCGGGACCCGATCGCGCTGAACAGCTCCCCGTCCGGCGGCGTCGAGGAAGAGGAACTTACGGAGGGTCGGCGATGCGGCATCCCTGGACGCTGCGGACTCCGGACATGGCGTCCTGGATGTGCTGGCAGAATCTGGTCACGTGGGTCGCGGAAGAGGGCGGCGGCCTCATCCTGATCGCCGGCGAACAGGCGATGCCGAGTCTCTGGGACGAGAAGGACCTTCAGCCGCTCCTGCCGGTGGAAATCGACACGCCGCTCCCCGAATCACCCGCTGTCTACGCATACAGGCTGACCGACTTCGGGATCCTGAGCTCGATCACTTCGTTTTCGGCCAATCCGGCGCCCTCCACGGAAGTCTGGGAGGACAGAGACCGCCGCAGCGACGGCATCCCGGGAATCCATTGGCTTCTTGCGACCCGCTGCAAGGCGGACGCGCAGGCGCTTGTGGAATGCGGCCCCGAAGACCGGCGCATGCCGCTATTCGTCACGAGGAAAACCGGCCGCGGCCGCGTCTTCTGCTCCGCCACCGACGAAACCTGGCGATGGAGGTTCCGCAGCGGAGACGAGCCGTGGTTCTACCCATTCTGGAAGCGCGTCATCGACTGGGCGCGCCGCGGCGAATGACGGAGTCCCCGAAAACAACTTCGCCCGGAGCGATTCCGCTCCGGGCGACTTCATTTCTGATTCCGGCCCGGCCCCTCTACGCGAACAGTTTCGAAGCTCCGTCGACGTCGTTGGCGAACGGAAAGATCTGGCTGAGGCCGAGCAGGTCGAAGACTTCCTTCACGTTCGGGCTCGGCTTCATGAGGACGATGTTCCCGTCGTTCTCCTGCGCGGTGCCGATCGCGCCGATGAAGACGCCCGCGCCGGCGCTGGAGATGTAGTCGAGCTTGGAGAGGTCGACCACGAGGCGGTAGGTGCCGCCGTCGAAGAGGTCGTTGATCGTCTTCTCCATCTCCTCGAAGGTGTGGGCGTCGAGAAAACCCTGCACCGCGATGAAGACGATGTTGTTGTTCAGCTTCTTGGTCTGGATGTGGAACTCGGCCATCTGATTCCTCGATGTTGGACGGGGATTCTAGCGATCCTCCCCGGCTGACTCAACGGAACTAAGCCTGCGGTGCCTTGGGCTTTCCCCCGATGTACTTGACGAGCACGAGTTCGTTCTGGATTCCCTCGCGGAACGTGTAGCGCACCTCGTCCATGATGAGGCGCATCAGGTAGATGCCCAGGCCCTTCTTCTTCTTCATCTTCACGTGCCCTTCGATGCTCGGCGTCTCGATGGCTTCCGGGCTGAACTGGTGGCCGGAGTCGCGGATCGTCACGACGAACTTCACCGGGTCGGCCAGGCACTCGACGTCGATCGTCCCCTCGCGCTGGTTCTCGTACGCGTGCTCGATGATGTTCGCGACGGCTTCGTCCACCGCGAGGATGATCTTGTTCTCGTCCTCGCGGGAGAGCGACGACTGGCGGATCATGCGCGACATGAACTCGCGCACGAAACCGAGGAACTTGGTGTCGTTCGTGATGACGATCCGGTCGTGCACTTCACCCATCCGCTGCTCTCCCAGGTGTTGAATTCACGCCGCCAACCTCAGGACGCGCCTAGCCCAGCACCCTCACCGTAACGAGCGTGATGTCGTCGTGCTGCTCCCCGTCGCCCTGGTGGTCGTCGAGCGCCTTCACGATGGTGTTGATGAACACGTTCGAATCCTTGTCGGCGAGGGTCTGGACCATCTTGTAGAAACGTTCGTCCCCGAACTCGACGTTCCGGGGGCTCATGGCCTCGACGACGCCGTCGGTGTAGAGGACGAAGCGGTCGCCCGGGCCGTACGGGATCGACTGTTCCTTGATGGTGCGCTCGAAGATCGGGCCCTTGTCGAAACCGAGGGCGATGCCGTTGGGGTTGATCAGCTCGTACTTGTTGGTCGCCTTGCGGTAGACCACCATCGGGTTGTGCCCGGCGCTCGAGACGAGCATCGAGTTCTTCTGCACGTCGATGAGCGCGTAGAGGCACGTCACGAACATTCCGCGGCGGATGTCGCGCGCGAGGATGCGGTTCGTCTTGATCAGCGTGTCGGCCGTGGACAGATTTCGCTCCGCTTCCATCCGGATAAGCGACCGCGCCATCGTCATCACCATCGACCCGGGAATGCCCTTGCCCGACACGTCGGCCACGATCACGCCCAGGTGGTTCTGGTCGATCTGGATGAAGTCGTAGTAGTCGCCGCCGACTTCCTTTGACGGCCGGTAGTACGCGCCGATCTCGAACTTCGGGATCTTCGGGATGCGCTTAGGCAACAGGTTCGACTGGATGTCCACGGCGATGCTCAACTCGTGCTCCATCGCCTTGGTCTGCAGCTCCGCCGTGTGCGCCACCGCGAGGCTCTTCGTCATGAGGTTGAACGTCCGCGCGAGGTACCCGATCTCGTCGGTGGACCGCGCCTTCGTCTCGTGCTCGAGGTCACCCTGCGACACGATCTGGATGTCGCTGATGAGCGTCTTGAGCGGCTTGGTCACGATCGTGGACAGGTAGAAGCCGATGCCGGCGCCGATGACGATCGCGAAGAGCAGCGGGATCATCATGGCCGTCAGGATGTGCGACTTCGCCGCGTCGATCTTCGCGGCCTTCAGGTAGACCTGCACGGTGCCGCGCTCGGTTCCGTTCTGGTCGAGGACGGGCTTCTTGAAGAGCCGCACCCGGACGTTGTTGCCGGAGGAGTAGATGCCCTCCTGGATCTCCACGCCGCCGATCTTGGCGCGAGGCGTCGGATTTCCAAGGGTGATCGGGTCTCGCTTCATGGAGGCGATGTAATCCCGCCCGTTCGGCAGGAGGATGATGATGTTGATGATCTCGGGGGTTTCGAGCTCCATCGTCGAATTGGTCAGGAGGCTGTAAGGGTCGATGTCGCTGGATTCCAGGATGGCCTTCAGCCACTTGTTGCGGTTCTCGTCGTCGAGCTTCTTGTAGGCCGGCTGGTTCGTGGGATCGACCAGCTTGACCATGTTGTTGAGGTTCTCGAGCAGCTTCTCGCGCGGGTTGTCATCGCCGGCGTCCATGTGCTTCTTGATGATCGGCCACGCCGTCGCCGCGGCGAGCTTCGTCAGCCGAACGCCCGCTTCGTCGATCTCCTGGTCCATTTCCTTCGCGACGGAGTAGTACCCGCCGACGACGAGGAAGGAGCTGGCGATGGCGACGGTGAGGGCGATGAAGAGCGCGAACTTGGCGCCGAGGCCCATGCCGCCGAGCGACCCGCTGGAGGTCCCCGGAGAGCGCGCGGGGCCGGCGGCGTGTCCCCCGCCGTGGCCGGCGCTGTGCCCGCCGTCCGTCCGTCTCAGGTGGCTGGTGTCCGACGGCGGTGGCGTTCCCGCGGGGGTGTGCCCCGGCGCGGGTCGGACCGCACGGTGCTGTCCCGTCCCGCCCATCTTGGCGCTGGTGCCTCCCGGCGCCGGACGGCGCGCTCCCCCCATGGGCCGTTCCATCAGGCGTGCTCCCGGCCGGAAGCGGCGACGACCTGGTTACGCCCGCGCTCTTTGGCCGCGTACAGCGCCTTGTCGGCGGCCGCCACCAGCGCGCGCAGATCCCCCGCATCATTGGGGTACGTCGCGACCCCGAAGCTCGCGGTGACCGCCAGCGACTTCCCGCCGCTCTCCGCCTTCTCCCCGGCGATCCTCAGCCGCAACCGCTCCGCCATCCGGATCGCCTCCTCTTTGTTCGTCTCCGGCGCGATCAACGCAAACTCTTCGCCGCCGTACCGCGACACCACGTCCGATTTCCTCACCGTCTGCCTCAGCGCCCGCGCCACCACCCGCAACACCGCGTCCCCGCCCAGGTGGCCGTGCGTGTCGTTCACCTTCTTGAAGTGGTCGATGTCCATCATCACCAGCGACACGAACCGCACCTCGTCGGAATGATGCTGTCCGCCGTACCGCTCCGCACGGGAAATCTCCGCTTCCATCGCCAGGTCGAAATGCCCCCGGCTGTACACCTGCGTCAGCGTGTCCACGATCGCCTTCCGGTGCAGTTCCGCATTATGCAGCGAAATCGCGATGATGCTCCCCAGCAATCCAAACATCTGGAGGTCGTCGGCCGCGAAAGGCGCCTTGACGAGCCGCTTTCCGATCGCGAGCACCCCCTTGAGTTCGGCTTTTCCTTCGGCGAATCTCAGAAGCGGCGCCACGGTTTCGAGGTCGAGCGCCTTGAGCTGCGCGGCCTCCGGCAGATTCGCCACCGGATCCCCCGAGAGCGGCACCGCCCCGCGCGCCTTCACCATCGCCTTCGCGAACTCCCCGTCCCGCGCGCACTCAAACACCGTCTTCCCCCGCTCCATCAGGATGAACCGCCGCGCTTCCCCGTCCATCGCTTCCCGCACCACATGCGCCTTCGTGACCCCGAACTGCCCGCGCACAGCGTTGCAGATGTAGATGAGGTAGGCCTCGATCCCGCGCGGATCCAGCGACCGCTCGTTGATCGCGTTGGCCATCTCGAGGAGCGTCTTGAAGTCCAGTTCCTGCTTGCGAACCAGGGTCTCGAGGCGCAGATTCTCCGCGCGCAGTGAATCCGCGTCGGCGCCAGCCCGATCGCGCGTGTGTTCGCCCATCGCGAGGTCCCCCATGTGAGCCCATGGATTCTACGGGAATCGCGGGACGCGAAGCAACGAGCGTGAGATGCCCATTCGAGAAGCGGCCGAACCTTCACCGAACCTTAAATGCCGTCATTCCTGGAATGAAGTGAAACAACCGGACGCCACCGGGCATCTCTTTGTGTGAAAATGCCCGCCGCTTCCCGGACCTCGACCATGAAACCCGAATCCCTCGACGATGCGATGCGAAGCGCCATGAAGGAAGTGGCGACGGTGCAGATGGCGCCGCCGCTGGCGGCTTCGCGGTTTGAGATGCGCGAGGAGCTCGGGCGCGGCGGCACGGCGGTGGTTTACGCGGCGTTCGACAAGAAGCTGCAGCGCGAGGTCGCGGTCAAGGTGCTGCGCGAGGAGAGCCGCGGGGACGCGGAGATGGGGATCCGGTTCCGGCGTGAAGCGGAGATGGCGGCGAAGCTGACGCACCCGAACATCGTGACGATTTACGACGTGGGCTGGGAAGAAGGGCGAATGATCCTGGTGATGGAGCTGATCCGCGGGAGGACGCTGGCGGAAGCGCTGAGCGCGAACGACGTGGAGATTCGCAAGGGGGCGGAGATCCTGGAAACGGTGAGCCGGGCGGTGCATTACGCGCACGGGACGGGGATCATTCACCGCGATTTGAAGCCGGGAAATCTGCTGCTGACGCCTGCCGGCGTGCCGAAGGTCGCGGACTTCGGCCTTGCGCGGAAGATCGATTCCGAGACGGCGCTGACGCAGAGCGGGACGACGCTGGGGACGCCGTGGTACATGGCGCCCGAGCAGGCGCTCGGGCAGTCGGGGCTCCTTTCGGTCCGCACCGACGTCTACGCGCTCGGCGCGATCCTGTACCACATCCTCACCGGCCGCGCCCCGCACCAGGGGGATAACGCGGCCGACGTGATCCGGCGGGTCGCGTATGAAGATCCGCTTCCCCCGAACGCGCTGAATCCCGGCGTCCCGCGCGACCTCGAGCTCGTCGCCCTGCGCGCCCTCGAAAAAGATCCTGCGCGCCGATACCCGGATGCCGCTTCCTTTGCCGACGACCTCCGCAGACATCTCGACGGAGGCCGCGTGCTCGCGCGCCCGCCTTCGCCGGCGCGCAAGGCGGAACTCTGGGTGCGCCGTCATGTCGCGGCCGCGACGGCGGGAGCCGCCCTGGTGCTCGCACTCGCAGGACTCGGCGTGAAGCTCGCCGTCGATGCCGCCCGCCACCGGAGCGACGTCGAAGCGAAACACGCGGAGGTCCTGGCGGAACGCGACACGGAGCAGGCCGTGTGGCTGGCCAGCCAGCTCTGGAATCTCGAGAAGAGCGACCGGAACTCGAACCTGCTGGCGCTCAAGCGTCGGGAAGCAAAGCGGTACAACGCGGAGCGCAACACCGAGCAGGGAAAGGCGGCACGCGCGCGTGTGAAGGAGATTGGCGCCTCGCTCAAGGCACTTCAGGTCGAACGCGACGCGCTGTTCGCTTCGCTCGACACCACCGCGCCCTCCGGCAAGCACGACGAGCTCTGGAGAATGGAAACCCGGATCGCCACGCTCGAGCGCGAACTCTCCGAGGAACGCACAAAGGTGGTCCACTTCTATTCGTCCGCCGTACAGGCCGACCCGGACTACGCGCCGCCCCGGGAATTCCTGTCCGGCTATTACTGGAGAGCTTTCAAGCGCGCGGAGTGGGCCGGGGATGCACTCAAGATGGCGGAAGCGAAAGGTCTGCTGAAGCTCTACGACAAGCCGAGGTCGGAAGAGTGCGACCGCGCGAGCGGCTCGGTGGTGATCACCTCGGACCCGCCGGGCGCTGCCGTTGAGTACTTCCGGTACGAGCAGGGAGAGGATCCACGACTCGTGCTGCGCCCGATGAAAGCGCCGCCGGAAAAGCTGCCGGCGGGTTCGTACCTGGCGATCCTCCGGCTCCCGGGCCGCCGGGACACGCGCTTCCCGTTCGCGATCACGCGCAAGTATCCGCAGGTGGCCGCGACGGTACGGCTGCTGACGGAAGCGGAGATCGGTGCGGACTTCGTGCACGTGCCTGCCGGAAAATTCGTCGTGGGTCCGGACGAGAGGCGGCGGGTTCGCGAGATGGGGGACCTGGTGGCCGGGAAGTACGAGGTTACGCGTGCGGAGTACGCGGAGTATCTCGCGGCGCTTGCGGCAGCGGGGGACCCGGAGGAATTGCGGAAGCGGGCGCCGCCGGACGGCTGGGAGATGCGGGACGGGCGGCTGATGCCGGCGGAGCCGGGTTACCCGGACGGAGGTCTGCGTCTGCCGATGGTGAAAGTGTCGTACTGGGACGCGCGGAAGTATTGCGCGTGGCGGGCGCAGCGGGACGGGCTCCCGTGGCGGCTTCCGACGACGCGGGAGCGCGAAGCGATCGCCCGCGGCGCGGACGGGCGTGCGTTTCCGTGGGGACCGACGTTCGACTGGATCTGGACGAACGGCGGGCGGTCGCGACCGACGGTGGAACTCGGGGCGCTTCCCGTCGGGTCGAATCCCGCGGACGAGTGCCCGTACGGGATCATGGACCTGGCGGGGAATGTGAAGGAGTGGTGCTCGAACTGGCAGGACAAGTCGGTGAGGCTGCGCGGGGTGCGGGGCGGCGGGTCGCGCGACATGGACTGGGTCGAGTTTCGGACGACGTTCGTGGATGGGGATCCGGAGAGAGAAGTGGACAGCGACATCGGGTTCAGGCTGGTGCGGTCGGTGGAAGCTGCGAAATAGGGCTATTCCCCCTCCAGGTCCAGGTACTTCCCGAGGTAGGCGAGCTCCTCCCGGTACGTCACCGCGTCCGCGCACGACTCCCTCACCAGCGCGCGCAACCGCCGCCGGACCCACTTCTTCGCGCGATGGATGTGGTTGTTCACCTGGGCGGACGACTTTCCCAGCGTCTGCGCGATCTGCGCCTGCGTCCGGTCCTCGAGGGAGAGCCGGAGCGCTTCGTGATAGAGCGGCCGTGTCCGGGCCAGCTCTTCGAGCGCCGAGGCGACCATGCGCTTGACCCATTCGCGGTCGAAGCGCTCTTCTTCCTCGGGCGCCGGGACGTCCTGCCCTTCGAGCGGGACGGGCTTCCTGCCGCCGCCGCGTTTTTCCGCGCGGTCGTCGCGGAGCTTGTGGCGCATGACGTTGGTCGTCACGGCGAGGACGAGGCTCCGGAACTTGCCGCGCCTGGGGTGCGCGCCGTCGAGGAGGCTGCTGCGGACCATCTGGAGGAAGACATCCTGCGCGATGTCATCCGCGTCGGCCTCCGATCTGCCGGCGCTTCGAAGAAAGGAGTGAATCGCCGGGCGATAGCGGGTGACGACGGCGGTCCACGCGGCGGCCTCGCCGTTGCGGGCGCGGTCGAGGTCGTGCCAGATGGTGCTGGGGAAGGTGGGCACGGGTGTCGGAGATGCATGATAGCGGGACGGGTGGGGGAAAGAGCGCGCAGACGGAGCTGAAGTAAGCCGGAAGTTAGGTCGTGGCGGCTATTCGATAGCCCCTCCTCCCCCGATGGACGAATTCCGCTTCCCCGTGAAAGCCCCTCACGAATGCCGGCATCTCTTTGTGGGGAACAAACGCTATTCTTGGAGCAGGAGACGTCTGATGCGACGCAAAGGCTTCACTCTCATCGAACTGCTCGTCGTCATCGCCATCATCGGCATCCTGGCGGCGCTCCTCCTCCCTGCCCTGGCCGCGGCGCGCAAATCGAGCCGCAAGACGGACTGCAAGAACTCGCTCAAGCAGATCGGCGTGTACTTCGCCCTGTACGAGGGAAAGTTCAAGGCCTACCCGACGCCGGGCGCCCTGACGTGGTTCGGGTTGCTCTGGCGCCCCGACCTGGCGACCGACGGCAATCTGTTCCGCTGCGCCGTAGTCGGCAAGGGCGGCACGGGGACGCACTACGCCGCGATCGTGGACGCGGGCGCCTACACGCCTGAAGGCGGCGTGACCTACACGTGGACGACCGCGGGCATCAACGACGGCGCGCCCCCGGACCTGCCGATCGCCTGCGACGACGACAATCCTGCGACGGGCGAGCCGAATCACGGCAACGGGGACGATCTCAACGTCCTCTTCTTCCAGGGCCGCGTGGACGTCTTTACGTACGACAGTCCGACCGGCTCGCTCGCCGATGACCTCCTCGACGGCGACCCAAGTGCCTGGATGGCCCCGGCAGGCACGAAGTAGCCCGCGGTCGGCTAAAGGACTCCCGGTAACGCGGCGGACAGGCCGAGGGTGCCGGCTCCTGCTATGGCACCTGCCACCAGGTCGTCAATCAGGATCCCCACTGCGCCCGGTGCCGCCTGGAGCTTCTTCAGCCCGAACGGCTTTACGCCGTCGAAGAGTCGGAATAGTCCGAACACCACGAAGACCAGTGCGAGATTCCGCCCCGGCGGCGCGATTGCAAACGCCAGCCACATCCCCGCGAATTCGTCGGCGACGACTTCCAGCGGGTCCTTCCTCCCGAGCACCCGCTCCGCTTCTCCGGCTGTCGCAAGGCACACGAGCGACGCAAGGACGGCGAGCACCGCCCACTCGAGCCGGTCAGGGAACGTCGATTCGGCGACGACGACGGCGAAGAAGCAGGAGGCAAGCGACGCGATCGATCCGCCGAAGGGGAATCGGCCGAGGCCGCAGCCGGTGGCGAGGAAGAGTCGCAAGGGGTGCGCATTATACGCGGTGCGCGCGGCTTGACTCGCCGGGCGGCCTTCCGCAACATCGGCGCTTCTCCTGCAAGAGGTCCCGCCATGCCCGACGACTCGAAGAAAGTCGATGCGTACATCGCGAAGGCCGCGCCGTTCGCGCAGCCGATCCTGAAGCGCGTCCGCGCGGCGGTGCGCACGGGGTGCCCCGGGATCGAGGAGAAAATCAAGTGGGGTGTGCCGAGCTTCGAGAAGTACGGAATGGTCTGCGGGATGGCGGCGTTCAAGGCGCACGCGACGTTCGGGTTCTGGCGCGAGAAGCAGATGAAGGACCCGGCGGGGATTCTCGGCAGGCACGACGGGATGATGGGGTCTCGGTACACGGACGTGTCGCAGCTTCCGCCGGACGGAGTGATCGCGGACTACGTGCGGCAGGCCGTCGAGCTGAACCTCTCCGGTGCGAAGTCGCCGATGTCGCGGCCACGCACGAAGAAGCCTGAGGCGAAGGTGCCGGCGGATCTCGCCGCGGCGCTCAAGAAAAACGCGAAGGCGCGCGCGACGTTCGAGGCCTTTCCGCCGAGCCACCGGCGCGAGTACATCGAGTGGATCACGGAAGCGAAACAGGAGGCGACGCGCCAGCGCCGCCTCGCGACGACGCTGGAGTGGCTGACGAAAGGAAAGTCGCGGAACTGGAAGTACGAGAATTGTTGATGGTCGTGCGTCGGATCACCGGCACCGCTTCCGAAGCTCAATGAAATCCCCCGACTCCCTCACTCCGTCAAACGCCTTTTCCGAGTCCAGCCGCTTTCCGTCGTCGAAGCCTTTCTCGAACGCCTCCGCGAGCGCCTTCAGCGCCGACTTTGTCTTCCCCTCGGAAGCTTTTGAGCGCGCCAGCTTGTACAAGACCGCCCCGTTGCGCTGGATCCTCAGGTGCGCTTCGCCGGCCGTCGACGATTCCTTGTGCATCCCTCGGTCGAAGTAGAATTGCTGGAGCAGGTACCAGAGGCCGGCGAGGCCGATGTCGATCGCCTGCCGGGTCGCCGAGCGGGCCTCGACCTGCGCCCCCAGAAAGGCCAGCGCACCCGCGACGCCCTGCACGAGCGCGCCCTCCTGCGCGGGCGTTTTTGCCGCTTCCGCCTGCTTGCGGAGGTTGGCGACGTAACTGTCGGCGGTCTTGCGCGCCGACTCGGGCATGGGCGTCGTCGCGATCGCCTGCGCCAGCGCTTCGACAGCGCCGGGGAGGTCGCGATTGAGGAAGCGGGCGCCGGAGAGGTGAATGATGTAGGCGTTGAAGTCCGGCGTGATGCGGCAGGCTGCGTCGAGGTTTTCGACGGCCTCGGGGTAGCGGCCGAGGTCCATGAGGATGAGGCCGCGGACCCAGAAGCTGCCGCCTTCGCTGAAGCGCCGGGCGCCGTCGAAGGAGGCCTTGTCGGCGAGGTCGAGGTTGCCGCAGGTCCACTCGACCCAGCCGCGCATGTCGGAGCAGATGAGGTAGTAGGGGTCATCCGGTGAAATCGCCCGGAGTTCGCGGGAGGCCTCGGCGTGGCGCCCCTGTTCGCGGCGGACCATGGCGCGCAAGAGGTGGGCGAAATCGGGGTCGATGCGCGACGCGAAGCGCTCCAGGGCTTCGTCGGCGGCCGCGACGTCGTGCACGAGAAGGCAGGAATTGACCGAGAGCTCGACGCCGGCCTCCAGCTCTTCCTGCGTGTCCGCCAGCTCGAGCACGCGGACGGCGCAGCGGCTCGCGCTGTCGCGGTCGTCGCACGCGAGGCAGATCACGCCCGCGTTGAACTGACTGACGAGGTCGTCCGGCCACCCGGCGGCGATGCCGCGGGCCGCGGCGAGCGCTTCCTCCTTGCGCCCCACCGCCGCCAGCGACATGGCGTATCCGAGGCGCGCGAGCAGGTTGAGCGGAAGCTGCGCTGCGAGCGTGCGGCGGTCTTCGAGGGCGCGAAGCGGGTCCTTCGTCCAGAGGTCGAGCAGCTGCGCACGGGCCTCGCGCGCTTCGAAGAAATACGGATTCTCGGCCAGCGCGGCGTCGAGCTCGCGGAGCCCGTCCTCGTATCGCTTCTCGAAGAAGTGCAGGATCCCCCGCCCGTAGGCCGAGCGTTCGCCGGCCGGCTCGAGATCGACCAGCGCGCGGAAATCCTGGGCCGCGCGGGCTTTCAGCGACTCCGCGGCGGGCGAGGCCGTCTCATCCAGCGACACTTCCATGACGGGGCGAACTTTGCTGTCCTGCTCCATGCTGAAGGTTCCGCGGGGAATGACCGTGCGCAGGATCCGCCCGCGCTGGTCTTCGAGCTGGTCCATCAGCGTCGCCCCGTGTTCGTACCACGCCAGCGAGTTCCGGGGGCTCAGCCGCTGCGCGCGCTCGAGCGCGGCCAGCGCTTCACCGCGATGCCCGGACCTCCGGAGCGCGCGGCCGAGTTCGCAGGCGATGTCGCCGTCTCCGGGGAGAAGGCCGGCGGCGCGGCGAAGCGGCGCGATCGCGCGCGCGGCGATCGCGGCGCGGAGGGAGGGATCGCCCGCCCTCCAGGCCTCGTCGGACTGCCGGATCAGGGAACTTCCTTCGGCCAGAAGCGGCGCCGCTTCCGCGCGCGCCCGCGATTCGTTTTCCTGCCGCGAGCGGTCCGAGCGCGCCTGGGTGATCGCCTTCCAGCCGGCGGCGCCGCCTGCTGCGGCGATGAGCAGAAGCGCCACCGCTCCCGCCGCGACGGGGCCGCGATGGCGGCGCGCCCAGCCCGCCGCCCTCTCGGCCGCGCCGGCCGGGCGCGCCTGGATCGACTCTCCCGCGATGAAATGCCGCAGGTCCGCTTCCATGTCCGCAGCCGATCCGTACCGGCGGTGAGGTTCCTTGCGCATCGCCTTCAGGCAGATGACTTCGAGATCGACGGGGATCGCCGCGCGCACCGAGCGCGGCGCCTGCGGCTCTTCGCTCACGACCTGCCGCAGAATCTCGGCCGCGCTTTCGCCCGCGAAAGGCGCCGCGCCGGTCATCGCCTGGTACAGCGTCGCGCCCAACGAATAGACGTCCGCCGCGGCGGTCGCGGACTTCCCCATCCCCGCCGCCTGTTCCGGCGGCATGAACGCGGGCGTCCCGAAGACGTCCCCCGTCAGCGTCAGCCCGGAATCCCCCGCCCGCGCCAGCCCGAAATCCGTGAGATACGCGCGGCCTTCCGCGTCGAGCAGGACGTTCGCGGGCTTCACGTCGCGGTGCACCGCCCCCGCAGCATGCACGAACGCCAGGGCCGAAGCGGCCTCCGCGGCGATGCGCGCGGCTTCGAGGGGAGGAAGAGCGCCTTCGTCATCGAGGCGCTTTTGCAGCGACCTCCCGGCGACGAGGTCCATCGTGAAGTACAGCGAATCCCCGTCGCGCCCCGCGTCGTGCACCGCGACGAGATGCGGATGGCGGCCGAGCCGCGCGAGGAGGGCGGCTTCGCGGCGGAAGCGCTCGACCTGGTCCTCGGGAGCGATGCCGCCACCGAGAAGCACCTTGAGCGCGACTTCGCGCCCGAGCTTCGGGTCGAGCGCGCGGTAGACGACCCCCATGCCACCGCGGCCGAGTTCGCGCAGGATCCGGTAAGGCCCGACCTGGGTGTCTGCCGCAGACGCCTCGCCGACGACCGCGCCCGGGACCACCGTCGCATCAGAGCCCGGCTGAAGAGGCACGCCGAGGGCGGCGCGAAGCGATTCGAGCTGCCCCTGCGAAATCAGCCCGGCGTCCCGCAGCCGGTTTCCAAGATCGGCGCCTGCCGCTTCCGAGACCGCCCGGTCGAGCGCCGCGTCCTCCACCCACCCGCGGGCGCGGGCCAGCTCGGCAAGGGCGCGGTTCTGCAGGGACGAATCGCCGCTCATGGAACGGAGTGTAGTTGCAGGGACCTCCTTTCCGGCTTGTTCGGCGGACAGAGGGCCGCGATCGAGCGCTCCTCCCTACTTCTCTTTCCCGGTCGGATCCACCCAGTAGGCCCACCAGTGCCATCCCGTCCTGTTCGTATCGTGGAACTGCGCCATCCGCCAGCCGTCCCCGAACTCCTCCACGACCAGCTTGTTCGCCGCTTCCAGCGAAGTCATCGCCGTCCCGCGCACCGGCCGCGTCAGCCGGATCTCGCCCGAGGCCCAGCCCCGGTACGCGTTCGAGACGTCCAGCCCCTCCGGCGGCGCGAACTTCCCTTTGCGGATCGCGAGGATCGGAAGCTCTTCCTCCACGGACGTATCGCCCTGGTAGGCGTTGCTCTTCGCGTGCACGCCGACCAGGCAGGCGTCGCCCTGGACGTCGAGAAGCGACCAGGTCATTCCCACCTTTCCCGCGCTGTCCCACGGGTTGGCACGCTGGTCGCGGATGTGGACCCAGAACTTCGACTCCAGCCGTTTTTCGCCGGCGGCCTTCGCCGCGGTGAAGTCGGCAATGAGTTGAACGAGGGCTCCCGAGTTGCGCCGAAGCGGCCCGAACTCAATCCACTCGATGTCGTCGGCGGGCACGGCCCAGCGCCCGACGAGCGCATCGAGAGCGACCTCATCTGCCGCCAGCGTCGCGCTGACCGAAGGTTTTCCCTTTCGGATCACCCGGAAGAACTTGCGATCGTCCTTCGCCCGTTCGAGCCGGACGAGGTTCTCCATCGCCACCAGGTCGCCGTTCTCTCCTTCGAGAGAAAGAGCCTCCGGCGCCAACTCGCCCACGAGCCGCCAGCCGTTTCGCAGAAGCATCGCGACCTGAATAGAACCGTTCGCCGGCGGCGGCGCGGGCCGGTCCGGCGGCGGCGGTGGCCATTCGTCCTCCTGTGTCGCGCGCGGCAGGCGCTCCGGCTCTTCCACCCGGCGCAGCGTGCGCACGTCCGCCAGTGAAATCTTGGCCGGCCCCAGCATCGTCGTGAGCGTGAACGTCTCGAGCTTCAGCCAGCCCCGCAGGATCTTGCCGTCCGCAAATACCTGGTCGCGCGCATCGCCCGGGTCTCCGCGCGCCTGGATCTCTTCCAGCACCTCGCGCGCCCGCGCGCCCACCTCCGCGTCCGGGTCCGCTCTCAATCGCGACAGGAACGCCGCCGCCGCCGCCGGCAGCTTCAACGCTTCCTTCGTCGCCGCTTCGCGCTCCTCGAATTCCTCGCTCTTCCACCGCACTCCGATCCCCTTGACCGAAGCCTCCAGCTCCAGCGCTTCCGCTTCCCGAAGGCTCGACACCGCCAGCCGGCGCACCGCACCCGCGGCGATTTTCGTTTCTCCGTCCGGTCGCGCGAGCACAAACGCCAGGTCCGAGGGCAAGGTGCCCGCGATCATCGTTCCGTCGGCCGTTTCGATGAACACATCGGCGGAAGCGGGCTCTTCGGCGCTCGCGTTCATCGCGAAGCAGGCCGCCGTCGCAAGCGCGGCAAGACAGGGGCTGAGAAGTGTTCTCATGAGAAGGGTTGGGCCGCCCGTCCGGGCGTCCTCCCCTTCAACGAACCGCTGAGCCGCGGGTTCGATCTCCCTGGACGAACTCCGGCTAACGCCCCTTCCGGGGATGCCGTCCCCGGAGTTTTCCCGCGAAGCGGCCCTGGCCGTGAGCCGGCGCGCCGCCGTGCTGATGCGAACCGCCGGCGGATCGCGGAGCTCCGTGCGAGTGAGGCGCGGCGTGGGAGTGCGGAGCCGGGTGCGCGGGAGTTGAGCCGTGGGAGGCTGCCTGGACGTGGGAAGCGGCGTGACCGCCGGAAGTGTGGTGGCCGTGGGACCCGGAGTGGCCGTGACCGGCCGGCTTCGCGCCCTGCGAGCGGTGCGCGTGGCCTCCATGTCCCTGTCCCGGGCGATTGAAGCGATTCGAGGAGCCGCCCATCTGCCCTGAGGAGCCGAAGCTGCGCCCGCCTGCCCGCCCGGCCGATTGGCCGCCCGGCCGCCCCGCCGCGGGCCGTTCCGGCTGTCCCGGCCGCGTCGGAAGCGTCATCCGGATCAGCCGCTCGATGTCGGACAGCTCGCCGCGCTCCTCGGGGGAGCAGAATGAAATCGCTTCGCCGGAAGCCCCCGCTCGCGCGGTGCGCCCGATGCGGTGCACGTAGCTGTCGGGGACGTTGGGGAGGTCGTAGTTGAAGACGTGCGTGATGCCCTCGACGTCGATCCCGCGCGCGGCGATGTCGGTGGCGACCAGGACCCGGATCTTGCCTCGCCCGAAGTCCGCCAGCGCGCGCTCGCGCGCCGTCTGCGCCTTGTTCCCATGGATGGCGTCGGATCGGACGCCGACCTGGTTGAGCTGCTTGGCGAGCTTGTTCGCGCCGTGCTTCGTGCGCGTGAAAATGAGGGCGCGCTGAATTTTCGTGTCGCGCAGAAGCCCCTGAAGGACCGTGAACTTGTTTCCCTTGTCCACGAAGCACACCGACTGTGCGATTTTCTCGACCGTCGTCGCCGCGGGCGTGACCTCGACGCGAACCGGGCTCGACAGGATGTCGTGCGCCAGCGACTGGATCTCGCGCGGCAGCGTCGCGCTGTAAAAAAGCGTCTGCCGCTTCTTCGGGATCGCCGCGATGATCCGCTTCACGTCGTGGATGAACCCCATGTCCAGCATCCGGTCCGCTTCGTCGAGCACCAGCACTTCCACCCGGTTCAGCTTCGCATACCCCTGCTGCATCAGGTCGAGCAGCCGGCCGGGGGTGGCGACGACGATGTCGACGCCGCGGTGAAGCGCCTGTGCCTGCGGGTTCTGGCCGACGCCGCCGTAGATGGTGACGTGCCGGAAGCCGAGGTGTTTCCCGTAGGTCCGGAACGAATCGCCGATCTGGGTCGCCAGCTCGCGCGTGGGCGCGAGCACCAGCACGCGCACGTATCGCGGGTTCGGGATGGGCTGGGCGTGGAGGCGCTGGAGGATCGGAAGTGCGAAGGCCGCCGTCTTGCCGGTGCCGGTCTGGGCGCAGCCGAGCAGGTCCTTCCCTTCCAGCACGTGCGGGATCGACATTTCCTGGATGGGGGTGGGCGTGACATAGCCTTCGTCGTGCACGGCGCGGAGAAGAGGCTCGATCAGGTGCAGGTCTGCGAAACGCATCAAGGTGGTTCCGGAAATGAGGGGGCGGGAGGATAGCACAATGCCGATCCGAGCGGGGTCGCTACCTGGGCGCCGAGTGAAGTTCCATGGCCCGCGCGACGATCGATTTCGCCCATTCGGAAGTCCGGGACAGATCCTTCGGCCCGGCAATTCGGCCCTTTTCCATCTGCAGAACAAGAACTGGTTTCGGAGCCACTCCCGCGGCGGGATCCCCTGCGGCACTGTTGTCGTAGACGCGCAGCGAGGCGAGCTTCGGCATGAGGCGGATCAGGTTCCGGGGCCCGTTCTCATAGCGGCGCCGGATCATTTCCTCGGGAATGTCGTGACCTCCCAGGCGGACCCGTTGCCGGACGCGTTTGAGGTGCAACTCGACTGAAGCAAGTCCGGTGTACCAGATCCGCACGTCCAAACCGGAATTCGCTGCATTCTCAAGAAGAAACATGATCGTGTTGCCGCCCAGTGTCGTTTCAAAGGCGAAGTTCTTCCGCTCACGAGCGGCCTCTTCGAGCATGCGGCGGCCGAATTCCCACGCAGCGGCGTTCGCTTCTTCGGCAGTCGCCTCCGGATGCGCTTCCTTGTGAGCGCGCGCCGCTTCGTCAGGGTTGTAGTAGTCCGCCTGGCGCGAACGAATCGTGGCTCCTGCAATGCTGCTCTTGCCGGCGCCATTCGTGCCGGCGAGCACGGTGATGACGGCGCGGCGGTCAGCCACGGCGGCGCGCCGCCTTTACGGCTGCTTTGCCCATTTCATCCGGCGAAGCGTCGAAGGCGGCCCGTGCGCCCTTTCGCGCAGCGGGAGTCTGCATTCTGGCTAGCAGCCCGCCGAATTTTGCGCGTAGAACGTCCAGGTCGTCGCGGCGGGAAGCCACGAGTCGCCGGTAGGCTTCGACGGACAGGATCACGGCCTTCTCCTTGCCGTGTCGGGTGATGACAACGGCGCCGGAGGTCAGGACCATCTCCAGGACATCCGCAGCGGAGTTCTTGAGCGCAGAGGCCGGGAAGCTGGTCATGGGAACGGATTCGCCCGTCGGCGTCGGCAGGGAACTTGTCGTCATGGGTGAAACCTCCTGGACGGAAATTACCATAATGCCCAGAATAGACATAATGGTTTTATTGTCTATTACAGTGAGCCGGGGGAGCGCCCGGCGGCGGTCTACAGCGCCTTCATCACCACCCCGTGCGCGAGTAGAACGTGCGGGCTCTGCTGAAGCGCGTCGGCGTACCTCCTCTGGAACTCGTTCCCGTTTTCGTCGGGGGCCAGGAAAGCGCGGATGCGCGTGATGCCGTCCACCCGGTCGGCCTCGGTGAGTTCCGCTTCCAGCATCTCGTCCAGCGTGAGGATCAGCGACGTGAGGGGCCGCAGCCATGCGAACGCCGGGTCGGAGGTCAGCACGTTCAGGAAGGTGGCGCCCGTCACGCGGCCGTGGACGCGTTCGTAGTCCTCGCGCTCGACGGCGAGGAGGAGGCGATGAAGTTCGAGGAGGTGAACGCGCACGGTGTTCAGCTGGTCCATTCCGGGGCATTGTCCCCGAAGAATGCCGGAAACGCGACGGGCCGCGGATCCGTGGGGATCGCGCGGCCCGTTCGGCAGAGAGGAGACCGGACTTACTTCGCGGCGCCTTCCGACCGGCGGGCGAGGACCGTGCCGGCCGCGAGGAAGACCGCCGACACGACCCACATGAAGAACCCGATCTCCGGATCGGAGTTCCGTCCGCCCGTGCCGCCGCAGCCGCCGGTGTCGAGCCCCTGGGAGCAGATCAGCGCGCCGCACGAAACGGTCAGGATGGCGCCGGCCACGCTGAGCCCGCTCAGGACCTGCATCATGCGGCCGCGACGCACGGACCGCGCCAGGACCATCGGGCTCAGGAGCATCGCCAGGTTCGGGATGAACAGAAGCGCGGGAACGAGCGCGGAGACCGAGCCCAGGCAGAGAACCACCACCGAAACGGCCGACCCGAGCAGGCACAGGTAGCCGGGTGTGTAGACAGCGGCAGGAAGGAAGAGCGCCGCGATGTAGGACAGCCAGGCGCAGTGAAGCGCCGCAGCGGCGAGCTTCGAGAGACGGCGGTTGGAAGAAAGGGCTTCGGGGGAGCCGGGGGCCGGGGACCACTGAACCCGGATGGTTGTGTCCAATGTGTTGCTCATGGGTCGTTCTCCGATCGGTGAGTTGTTGTTTGGGAAGTGAAGGCCGCAACCGTTCGTTGATCAGGTCGCGTCAAGATTGAATTGCAACGCACGTGCCGAATGAACCGTTGCAGACAATGTGTCATAACTTATTTAATATCATAATGTTAAGCTTGAAATCGGGATTATGCACTTGACAAAACAAGCATGATCTAGTATCTTTTAGGCGTACTCAAAGGAGACGCCCATGATCCCGACGCCCGATGCCGTGAGCCTGACGAACATCTTCTCTCTCTTCCCAGACGAGGACGCCGCGCGTAACTACATCGAAGCGGTGCGCTGGCCCTCTGGCCCCGTTTGCCCGCACTGTGGCTGCACCGAACGCGAGAAGGTCGCCCGGCTCAAGCCAGACGCGGAGAAGAAGATTCGCAAGGGGCTGCTGTTCTGCGTGGCGTGCCGGAAGCAGTTCACTTGCACCGTTGGCACGATCTTCGAGGACAGCCACATCCCGCTCAACAAGTGGCTGCTGGCCTTCTACCTCATTTCGTCCAGCAAGACAGGAATCTCGGCGCTGGCAATCCAGCGGCACCTTGAACTCGGCAGTTATCGCACCGCGTGGTTTCTCTGCCATCGGGTGCGCCACGCTCTCCAGAACTCCGACAAGTCACCACTCGCCGGGATCATCGAAGCGGACGAAACCTACTTCGGCCACAAGGGGCGCGGATCGCGCCGTGGCAAGGCCGTGAAGAAGTCAACCGTGCTGGCGCTGGTTCAGCGTGGAGGGTCCGCGCGTGCCGTCGTCAAGCCAGCGCCCAAGGCCAACGCGCGGGACATCCGCCGCTTCGTAATGAAGAACGTTGATCCCAAGCGGACGGTGCTTCACTCAGACGAATCCAAGCTGTACGTCACGCCAGGGCGGATGATGGTGAAGCATGAAACCGTCAACCACTCCATCGAAGAGTACGCCCGTGGGGACGTCACGACGAACGGCGTTGAGGGCCTCTTCGCCAACTTCAAGACTTCCATCGTGGGCATCTTCCACGGCGTTGGGCATGACTACCTTCCGAAGTACCTCGATTCCTACCTCTGGACGTTCAACAACCGGAAGAAGTCAGACGGGGCGAAGATGCTCGACGCGATCCAGCGCACCGAAGGAAAACGCCTCACTCTGGAAGCGCCAAAGCGGGATGTGAAGCGCTAGTCAGAGTTGGCGCGGTGCGTCAATTTCGCAAGTTGACACGCACCCAGTCTTGTTGTATTCTTTTGACACGCGCCAGCCTCAAGCACTTCGCAAAGGCGCTTCGATCTTTCAAAAATGAGACTGACCGGGACGGGATTCGAACCCGCATGGTGCCCCCGTCAAGAGACAACCACCCGATTCCAAGTCGGGCGCGTAAACCAGTTCCGCCACCCGGCCAGCCTCAGAACAGCAAAACGGAGAGGGAGGGAGTCGAACCCTCGGACGGTGTGTCACCACCGTTCACTGGTTTTGGAAACCAGCACCATAAGCCACTCGGACACCTCTCCAACCGACGTACACCCTCGGCCAACGACCGAGGGTTTTTCTTTATCCCTCCATCGCTTTCTTAACCGTGGATGCCTTGTACTTGCCAGCTTCCACTTTGTGGACCTTGTGCCAGCGCACCATGCGCCCGATAGACATCACCAGAAGGTGGCGCGGCACTCCGGTCAATCTTGTGATATCATCCACGGTGAACACCCGATCCGGCTCCCTGTCCAAGAGAGGCACCACCTTGCCAGCGATGATGGCATCACTCAGAAGGACCTCTTCAGGGTCCGCAGGTCTAGGCGGTGTCACCACCGCTTGTGGAGCCTTCGCATGACCACCGCTATACCGCCTGACTTCGATGTCAAGTTCGGCCTCAAGCGCCGCCAGCTCCCGGCGCTTCGCCGCGATTTCCTCTCCAAGGCTCACGATCTTGTTGTTCCTTCGCATCTGGGAAATCCTAAGCTGCGCCGCAGACGCTGTCAAATACTTTCTAGGGGAATCAGCCTGATAACCCCCAAGGAGATAGATAGATGAAACCCAAGCCAGAGAGCCACCGAGAAGTGACCCGCGTGGACTTCGACGCCATGATCCGGAAGGCCCTCGCTACACCCCCCCTGAAGCGGGCTAAGAAGGCCGGGAAACCTCGCCGTAAGTCCTGAATCCTCGTCGCGGGCCAAAATCGCGTCCTGAAACGGGACTCTGGCGATTTTCTTATTCGTTTAATCGCGGGGCCATAATCGACGCAAACCATGATGCCTGTACGAGTTTCGTTCATGGATTTTAAGTTTGTCAAGTGCATAATCCCGTTGAAATTCGCTGTGCGTCAGACTCCAGCCACGCATATCATTAAGCAGCGCAGAGTACTTATTTTATACGATCTCGGCTGAGCGTTCCGGCGACTATTCCCCCTGCCACTCGCGCGACAGCAGCCCCGCGCGTACGATGCTTTGCCCATGGAAACGTTCGAACGCGACAGCGTCGAAGCCTGGATCGCTGACTTCCTCGAGTCCACTCCCTTCCGCCCCTTCCGCGCACGCCCCGATCTGGACGCCGCCCCGCTCCTCATGGCCTTCATGGAAACGGCGTGCGCCTCCGTTTCTCCCGGCGATCTCGACGAACTCTCCGTCAGAAACGGCCTCCTCACCGGCCTCGCCCGGCTTGCCCTTCCACCCGAAGCGCGCGCCTCCGTCCCCCACCTCGTCGGCGCCTTCCTCGAATTCCTGGAATCCGAGGGTCGCCTCTACGGCGGCCGCCAGCTCGCCACCTACGCCGGCGCGCTCACCGCGGCGTTCGAAAAGCAGGCGAAACCCGAGGGAACGCCTTTCAAGAATGCGGGCGCGCCTCTCGGCCGCAACGATCCGTGCCCTTGCGGGAGCGGCAAGAAGTACAAGAAGTGCTGCGGCGGTAAAGAGTAAGTGCGGCCCGGGTCGGCGGCGCGCCGATAGCAGTGCCGCGCGTCGCTCACAGCCCGAGGTGCCCCATCAGAGTCCTTACGATCTCAGTCGCGATCGCTCTTCTGCTCGCCGGATGCCGGCGGCTCTCGTCGCGCAAATCCGCCGATGAGGCCGGAATCTCTCCCCGCCTGGAGGACCCTGAGGGAGACGATTCAGGCCGCTTCAACGCCGCGATCGCCGCATGGAACCTGAAACACGAGTCGGCCGAACTCCGCGCGATCACTTCAGTCCCGGTCGCCGGGCACCCCGATCTGCTCGGCGCCATTTGCGACTACGAAGGCCAGTGGTGGGGATTCATGACGGTGTACGGGGTTGAGGAGGATGCCATTGTCTGGCAGGCGGAGTGCGAAAACCAGCCCGGGGAGCAATCGGTCCGGGAGATGCGGGCCCTGGCGCTGCACGGAATCCCCAATCCGGTGTTCGAGGTTTTCGGCCAGACGCACATGGGCAACGGAGGCTTGTACCTGTACGAGTTGCGCGGCCGGAAGCTGGTGCTGCTCCTCGAGACGCGCGCCGTGGACGACCATGACGACCGGTACACCTACAAGGGGGGCCTGCTGTCTCCCTGCTATCGCGACATCGACCTCGACGGGTACGACGACCTCGATCTCACGGGAACCGTCGTCGACAAGGGAGAAGACGACGGTGACACAATTGAAGGTGAGGAAGGCATCATCCGCCGGGATCCGGTTTCCGAGTTCCCCTGCCGGAAGGTGTTCTTCTGGGACCAGGACCTCGGCCACTTCGTCGAGAATCCGGACTACAGGACAGGTCTGGAAAATGAAGAAGAGTGGGATGCTTCCGAGAGGCTCGGGCGCTAGGGCTTGAACAACGTCGCCTTCGCGTCCGCCCCCCAGTCCACAAGCGACAGCGTCGACTTCGTTCCGCCCTCAAATTGAAGCGTCACCACCCCGCCCTTCCACGTCGGCTTCCCCTTCCATTCGATCTTCCCCTCCGAAATGCTCGCGCGGCAGTTGCCCTTCTCGTCCATCGCCAGCGGGAATGGGATCTCGGCTGCAAGGACGATCACCTGCTTCGTCTTGATCGGCGCGCCGAACCCCTCGATCTCCACCTTGATTTCGATTTTCTCGGTGACGTGCTCCTTTCCCTTGATCGTCACCTTGCCCGCGGTCACTTCCGCAGTCCCCTTCGCCGCGTCGTTGCCCGGATCCGGCAAAATCCGCCGCGTCAGGTTCAGCTCCCGGCCCTTCTCACCCGGCTTCCCCCAGAACGCGCGCTTCACCTTCCGGTCCTTCAACCCCACCGAGCACAGGATCACCGTCCCCGGGAACGACTCCACCGTCGTCCGGTCCTCCTCGATCCAGACCACCTCCGCTTCCAGCCCCACGCACGACAGCCGGTACTCCAGAGGCTTCTCCCCGTCGCGGTCGAGTTTCAGTTTCACCCACTCGCCGTTCTTGAGCGAAGCGACGTCGTAGTCGAGCCAGGCGTTTTCGGAGACGTCGGGCTTCGAGTCCTGGGCGGCAGCGAGGGAAGCGGCGATGCCGACGAAGGCGAGAACGAGGCAAACGCGCATGGCAATTCTCCGGCTGAGAGGTTGCAGGCATGATGCCGCGGCGGGGGCAGTCGAACACCTGAAATCTCGCGCCGGCGAATCGGAAGCTCGGGCAGGGAAGACCCCTTCAGGCAGGCACTGCTCCAGGTTGTCCTTCTCGAGGTTGACCGGCCGCCAATGCGGATCCTGTTCGTCGGTAGGTCGCGGCTTGCGGACATTCCCCTTGAATCGGGATTCCATGGCACCTTCCAAAATGCAGTTCTGCTGCGCATCCACCAGGCTGGATTTGTTGGCGCCCCCTGGAAACCGCGGGTCACGAAGTTGAACGAGGTCGTCTTCCCAGAAACAGATCGGGCAAATTTCGTAGTTACCCGGACGCTCGAAAAACACGACGTATCCACAACACGGACATGGAAATTGTGGCTTCGTGCTCACTGCTGCAACCAGCCTCGATTCACTTCAGCTCCTTCCACAGGAACGCATACGCCAGCGCTTCCATGAAGGCCGACTGCTTGTTGTTCGCCGCCGACCCGTGCCCTCCCTCGATGTTCTCGTAGTAGAGGGCGTCATGGCCCTGCTCCTGCATGCGCGCGAACATCTTCCTCGCGTGGCCGGGGTGGACGCGGTCGTCCCTCGTCGACGTCGTGAACAGCACGCGCGGGTACGTCCGCTCCTTGCGCAGGTTCTGGTACGGCGAGAACTTCGAAATGTACGCCCACTCCTCCGGCTTGTCGGGGTCGCCGTACTCGTCCATCCAGCTCGCGCCGGCCAGCAGCTTGTGGTAACGCTTCATGTCGAGAAGCGGATTCCCGCAGACGACGGCGCGGAAGAGTTCCGGGCGCTGGGTGAGAATGGCGCCCATGAGGAGGCCGCCGTTCGAGCGGCCTGAGATGCCGAGGTGGCGCGGGGATGAGACCTTGCGCGCGATGAGGTCCTCGGCGATCGCGATGAAGTCGTCGTAGGCGAGCTGCCGGTTCTCCTTTCGCACGGCGTTGTGCCACGCGGGGCCGAACTCGCCGCCGCCGCGGATGTTGGAAAGGACGTAGACGCCGCCGCGCTCGAGCCAGGAGGCTCCGAGGCCGGAGTTGTAGGAAGGGAGCATGGAGATTTCGAAGCCGCCGTAGCCGTAGAGAAGGGTGGGATTCGAGCCGTCGAGCGCGAGGCCCTTGCGGCTGACCTGGAAGTACGGGACGCGCGTGCCGTCCTTCGACTTGACCTCGAACTGCTGGATCTCGAGACCGTCGGCCTCGAAATACTCCGGGAGACTCTTCAACTTTTCGCGCCCCGGTTTCCCGACGGTCCCCATCCACAGGCTGGACGGCGTGAGGAAGCTGGTCACGTCCAGGAAGTAGTCGTCGTTCTCGTCCGGGTCAACGCCGTGCGCGCCCACGACGCCGATCTCCGGCACCTCGAGGGGCGTGCGTTTCCAGGCTCCCTTTTCAAGGTGCAGAAGAACGGGGCGGCTGCGGACATTCTCGAGGATGTTCAGGATCAGGCAGCTCTTCGTCGAATGGATGCTGCTCAGCGAAGCGCGCGCCGTGGGCTCGAAGACGGGGACGAGGTTGCGTTCGCCCCTCATCCAGGAGTCGAAGTCCGTCGAAAGGAGCGTGCCGGCGGGCCACGTCTTCCCGCCGACGGTCCAGTCCGTGCGCGGCTCGAACAGCGCCGCGTCGCCGAAGAAGCGGAGTCGGGTGTCAGCCGGCTTCTCGATGCGCACGAACTCGTCCCCCCGGCGCACGAACATCTCGTCCGTGAAAAACGTCGGCGAGCGCGACGCCAGCTCGTACGTGCGGCCGTGATCGTGGATGACCGTGATGTCCGCGTTGACGTCGTCCACCGTCCCCTCAAAGACCGTCCGCGCCTCCGCCAGCGGCGTCCCGCGCTTCCACTCCTTGCCGATGCGCGTGTACCCGGATGTCGTCATTGACCCCGGGCCGAAATCGGTCCCGACGTAGATCGTGTCGATGTCGCGCCACGCGACCCAGCTCTTCGCCTCCGGCACCGCGAACCCGCCAGCCACGAATTCCTTCTTCACGACGTCAAACTCGCGCCACACGCTCGCGTCCAGCCCGCCGCGCGAGAGCTGGACCATGCAGCGCTCCCAACCCGGCTCGAGGAAGTGCGTCCCCTGCCAGACCCAATTCTCGTTCTCCGCGGCCGCGAGCTGGTCGACGTCGATCACCGTCTCCCACGCCGGCGCCGCCTTGCGGTACTCGTCCAGCGTCGTCCGCCGCCACACGCCGCGCACGTTCTTCGCATCGCGCCAGAAGTTGTAGAACCACTTCCCCCGCTTCCCCACGTGCGGAATCCGCTCCCGCGAATCGTAGATCGCCAGAAGCCGCTTCCGCGTCGGCTCGAATTCCGGCAGCGCCTCGAGCTCCTTCTGGCTCACGGCGTTCTGCGCGCGCACCCAATCGAGCGCTTTCTCGCCGTAGACGTCTTCAAGCCAGAGATGCGGGTCCGCGCTCAAGTCCGTTTCCCCCGGGTCGGCATGGTCGGCGCTTCCCCCGCAGCCGGCGACGAAGGCGATGAGCGCGAGCGCCGTGAATGTTCCATGAAGTCTCATGGGCTACCGCCTTTCCTCCAGGATGGCAAGCCTCTACTTTTCAAGCGGTATCCACTTTTCCGACTTCCCCGTCCCCATCCCGCGCATGTCGAACGTCGCCATCAGCGGGTAGTGGTCGCTCGCGCGCCGCGACTCGTTCGTCTCGATGACCTCCGACGAAGTCGCGCGCTTCGACATCCCCGGAGTCGCCAGCATGTAGTCGATGCGCATTCGCGACCGGAGCGCCGCGCCGAACCGCGTCGTCATGAGCGTCCACCCCGGTTTCTTCGGGACCATTTTCCGGTAAACGTCCACGAACCCCGCCCACTCGGCGAGCGCGATCTCGCGGCGGTCGAACTCGACGGGGTCGCCGGCCTCCTTGATGAAGCGCGCCAGGATGTTGCGCGGGAGTTCGAGGACGCTCTGGTCGATCTCGTCTCCGGGAGCCATGCAGTTGAAGTCTCCCATCAGGACGGCGCGCTCCTTGGGCGCCGCGTGACGGCACAGGGCCCGGACTTCCGCGAGGCGCTCATCCGGGCTGAACGGATTGAGGTGGGCGACGACGGCGGTGAAGTGGCGGTCCTTGTCGAACCGCAGCTTCGCCCAGAGCGCCGCGTGAAAAAACGGGTAGAACTCGGACCCGCTGGCCTCGACGGTCCACGCCGGCTTCGTGAAAATTGCGACGTGGAAACCGCTCTTCGCATGCCCCACGACACCCTTCATCCCGAACGCCTTCTCGACTTCCTTCAGCCGCTTCGGGTCCTCGAACCCGTTCGCCTCGGTGACGCCGAGCACGTCCGGGTCCGCCGCGCGCACGACCGAGGCGACCACGTCGAGGCGGTCGTTCGCGCCCTCGAGGATGTTGTACGTCATGACGCGCAGCATGGTCATCGCGGGCGGATCGTAGCACGGCTCATTCGCTGCGGGACGTCATGCCCGGTTCATTTTCCGCCAAGGAACTTGAGCGCGCCTTCAAGGCACGCACCCTTGCCTTCGCCGGCGAGCGCGGCCTGGGCGAGGATCTCTTCATCGGGATGCACTCCGTCTAACTCGATCATGCCGGCGGACGGCTTTGCCAAATTCGCGAAACGACAAGCCGCGCCGAGCGCATGAACATGACGCCGAAGGAGTGGGACGCGATCAAGGAAGCGGTGAAAACGCCGGTGGAGTGGTCACCGGAGAAATGATGTCTATTTGAGGAGCACCCGGAACCCCGCTTCTTCCATTCGGTAGTCCGGCGCGCACCACAGGCTGTGGGCCGACCGCGCGTGGGTAGCGAGGCTGGTCCAGCTCCCGCCGCGCAGGCAGCGTGCGACGCCGGTTTCGGGGCCTTTGGGGTCGATTTCGTCGCCGCGGAAGGGGCCGTACCAGTCGGCGCACCACTCCCACGCGTTGCCGTGCATGTCGTGGAGTCCCCAGGCGTTCGGCTTCTTCTGCGCGACCGGGTGCGTCTTGCCGCCCGAGTTCGGCTCGAGCCAGGCGTAATCGAGGAGCTGTTTCGCGTCGTTCCCGCTGCCCCATCTCCCGGCAGACCCCGCGCCACAGGCGTATTCCCACTCCGCCTCGGTCGGAAGGCTTGCGACCCATCCTGCGAGGCGTACGTTCAGCTTCTCGACGAATTCCTGGCACTCATCCCACGTCACGTGCTCCACGGGCAGGTCCTTGCCTTTCGATTTCGACGGATTCGACCCCATCAGCGCCTCGAACTGCGCCTGCGTCACCTCTGTGGTCTGCATCAGGAAATCCCGCGTCAGCGTCACCGAATGCGGCAGCCGCTTTTCGTCCGCGCCTTCCTTCGCACCCATCGTGAACTTCCCGGCCTTGATGCGGCGGAATTCCATCTTCACCGTTTTCGCATCGTCGAGCCAGACGACCGGCGAGTCCTGAAGCGCCTCAGCCCCCGCGTCGCGGATGGGGCTCGCCGCCCTCACGCGCAAGTCACCCTTCTCAGGATCCTCGAACATCGGGTCGGTCCCGTACAACCCCTTGATCTCTTCCGCCGGCAGTTTGGGTTTCGACCGCGCCGGGGCGTCGAGGCAGAACCAGGCGTTTCCCTCGAACTTGAAGCTCGACGGCTCCGTCCCGGAGCCTGCATTGACCCCGCCCTCCGACCACGCGTCGCTCCGGAAAACTACGATGTTCCGGCTGAACTCGCCGTTGCGGCACGGCACGAATCCGTCCGCCGTCGTCTCCTGCAGGATGCGCATCGCCCAGCGCCGCGGGCGGTAGATCGTGTTGTAGCGGACCACGGCGCCGTCCACGCCGACGAACGCCACCGGGCAGTCCGACCCCGTGAACGTGTTTCCTTCGACCGTGATGTCCCGCGCTTCCGCAAACGGCGGCTCCTTGAGCGGCGGCCGGAAGAACGGGAGGCCGGTGCTGCCGCCGATGTTGATCGCGCGCGAGCCGGCGTCCTCGAAGCGGCACCTGCGGACCGATACGGAGGCGCTGGCCCCCTTCATCTGCACGCCGTTGGAGCCTCCCGGGTGGCTGAAGCGGCAATTTTCGATCACGCCCCGCACGCACCCGACCATGTCGATCCCCGATCCGTTCGCGCCCCAGCGCTCGAACGAGCAGTCTTCGACGCGGAAATCCTGGATGCCCGACATCTTCAGTCCGTCCTCGTTGCCTCTCGCGCCGACGTCGGTGACCCTGATCCCGCGGAGGACTAGGTGGTGCGACGTCGTGTCGAACGTGCCGCCGTCGTCGAAGTTGAGGCCGTTGGCGGTTGAGCCTTTCACCGTGACGTCGCGCAGCTCGAGGTGGCAGGCGTCCGTGAAGTGCATCGCGGAAGCGCCGCCGGTGAACTCGGGCGGGTGCGCGGGGTCCGCGGCGGCGATGGTCACAGGCTTCCCGGATTCGCCCTTCACGTTCTCGAAATAAAAACCTCCGCCGTACTCCCCTGCCGCAAGGAGGATCTTCGCGCCCGGCTTCGCCGTCCTCACCGCCTGCCGGAACCCGTCCGCGTCGCGGACCGTCGTCGTCTGGGCGGAGGCGAAGGTGGCCAGCAGGAGGAGAACTCCGGGAGCGGCAGCGCGAGTCATTCGGCCGTCGGAGCCTGACCCGAAGGACTTCCGGGTTCTCCGTAAACGTCCGGGACGATCATGCTCTTCGGCACCGGATTCCGGTGGTAGTCCTCCCGGTGCTCCCTCTTCGGCAGCGTCAGCGGCGTGTGCGGCACTTCCTGGAACTTCACCTGGCTCAACAGGTGGTGGATGCAGTTCAGCCGCGCGCGCTTCTTGTCGTTGGCCATCACCACCCACCAGGGCGCCTCCGGGATGTGCGTGCGCTCGAGCATCATCTCCTTCGCCTTCGTGTAGTCCTCCCACCGCCGGCGCGACTCGAGGTCCATCTTGGAGAGCTTCCACTGCTTCATCGGGTCCATCGTCCGGCACATGAACCGGAACTCCTGCTCTTCGTCGCTGATCGAGAACCAGTACTTGATGAGCTGGATCCCCGACCGCACGAGCATCTTTTCGAATTCCGGCACCGACCGGTAGAACTCCTCGAGCTCCGCCGCCGTGCAGAACCCCATCACTTTTTCCACGCCGGCGCGGTTGTACCAGCTGCGGTCGAAGAGCACCATTTCGCCCGCCGCCGGCAGGTGTTCCACGTAGCGCTGGAAGTACCACTGCGACCGCTGCCGGTCCGTCGGCGCCGGCAGGGCCGCGACGCGAAGGGCGCGCGGGTTCAGGCGCTGCGTGATCCGCTTGATCAGCCCTCCCTTGCCGGCCGCGTCGCGCCCTTCAAAGAGAATCACCAGCTTCAGCCCCTTGTGCACGATCCAGTCCTGCATCTTGATCAGGTCGGACTGGAGCCGGAAGAGCTCCTTGAAATAACGGCGGCGCAGGACGCGCTCGGCGTCGGAAATCCCCTTCGCCGGAATGTCCCCGGGCTCGTAGTCCTCGGATTCCAGCTCGAGCTCTTCGTCGAAATCATCGACGAGGTCGCTGTGGATGCGGCGGAACGTATTGCGTTCCGAATCGTCTTTGGGACTCATCGTGGGTTCCTGGAAGCGGGGACGGCAGTGGCAGGAGGTAGTGGGTAGGAAAAACCGGCTACGCAGGGCCTTTACTACCCCCTACCCCCTGAAGGGGGTGGGATTCTAGCGACTCTTCGTTAAGGACGATGCGGATTCGGGTCTTGGGTCGCCGATTGCCCCTGCAAGTAGGTCCCCGAAGCCCCGCCGGACAGCGTCGACCCCACCGGGTCGGCCAGGACGACGCGAAGCGCCGGCTTGCGCTCCTTGAGGAAGCGCCCGGCGCCGGTCAGTGTGCCGCCTGTTCCGACGCCGCAGACGCGCGCCGGGCATCCCGCGCCGACGCGCGCGAGGCGGACAAGCGGCGTGCGGCCGATGAGCTGGAGGACGGAGTCGTAGAGGGGCATGGGACCTCCGGGTGGTCCGTAGACAAAGGGAGCCCGGCGTTTTCGCCGGGCTCCCGGGACTCTGCTACTTGCTCTTGAATTCGAAGCCGCCGTACCCGCCGTTGCGACCCTTGAAATCCCACTTCACCGGGCCGTCGCTGAGCGTGTTGCTGTCCGCAACTTGCCCATCGACTTGCCCAGGTTTTTCTCGGTCTTCAGCAGGGCGATCGCGCAGGTGACGCCCGCGAGGTCCGTCCCCTCGTAGCTGCCTTCCCGGATCGCGAGGGCGAGCCAGCCCTGGCACTGTTCGTGGGTGACATCTTTTTCGAAGATGCACGGGCAGACTGAGTCGCACTCGCAGGCTTCAACCTGGTCGCCCCGGACGTGGAAGGCGCCGGGTTTGCCGGAAGTGTCGGCGGTGCCCTCGCCGTTCGAGGCGCAGCCAGCGAGAAGGGCAAACGAGGCGAGGAGCGGGAGAGCGTTGCGGAACTTCATGGCGGTTTCCCCTGAATGGGTTAAGGGGCGGAATCCTGCAATCCTTCGCCGGGCGCGGCTACATTCAATTCCGTTCCCGACAGCCACTATCCCCGCAGCACGCCCGCCGCGACGGCCAGCGCGAGGATAACCAGCAGCGGCGCGAAGAACCCGGTGGCCCGCGTCCCTGCCAGCCAATGAAGCGTCGGGAGCAGGATTGCGATGGCGATGAGCGGCAGGGCCGCGTGCGGAATGCCGCTGACCCTGGAGACATAGGGTTCGAGCAGTTTCGTGATGGCGGAAGCGGCGCCCGGCACGTATTTAGGCAGCGCGGCGCCGGCGACGAGCGACATGCTGAGGAGGGCGTAGCACATCGTGAGGCGCCGCCCTGCCATGCCTTTCTCACGGACCGACTCAAGTTCTTCGTTGGAGGCTTCGACGTAGGCCTGGAAGCGGGTCTCCGCCTCCTTCATGCCGGCTTCGAGCTGCTTGCGTTCCTGTTCGGACATCTTGTGGCGGGCGGCGGCGAGGTGCTCACGGGTAATCGCCTTGCGCGCGAGCGTCTCGGCTTCGCGGGCCTTCTGCGTGACGGCCTGGACCTTCTGTTCGGCGCGCATCTTGTGGATCTCGGCCTGCCGCGCGCGTTCGCGGGTTTCCTGCGCCAGTTCGACGGCCTGCTTCTTCTGGACCTCGGCCACGCGGGCCTTCTGCAGCACGACCTGCACCTGCTCCTCGGCCTTCTTCTGGTGCGTCTCCGCGATCTTCGCGCGCGTGTCGGCGATGCGCGCCGCCATGCGGGCTTCCTGCATCTGGCGCGCGACTTCCTGCGCCTTCTGGTTCATGAGGACCTGCGTCTGGTGCCCGTTGGTCCCCGTCGCGACCGAGACGCGGCGCGCCCCCGCCTTCTTCAACTCCTCGTCCACGACCTGCTTCACGAACTCGCCGCTCAGCCCGAGATTGTGACCCTCGCGGAAGACCGACACCTCGGCGATCGAGCTCAGCGTCCCGTCCACGAGCATGTGCGACAGCACCTTCCGAAGCTCGTCGCCGCGCTCCTCCGCCAGCTCGCGGTCGTACTCGCCGCGCCGCTCTTCGTCGGTCAGGATCGACCGGGCGCGCTTCAGCTCCCCCTTGAGAAACTCGAGAAACTCCTTGTGGCGCGGGTTCTCGATGTGCTGGACATGCGTCATCTTCTCCTTGAAGCACGCCTCGATTGCGGCGGCGTCATTCTCGGAGCGTGGCACGCCCAGGAGCTGGTAATAGTCCGGGTCGGAGACCTCTTCTGGGAGGCCCAGAAGTTCGTGGAAGCGGTTTTCAGGCATGGGTAGTGAAGAGGCTGGCGGAGGCTGGCAGAGGCTGGCGGAGGCTGGCGAAGGCTAAAGGCGTCGGCTGAATCGGGGCTGGCGATTGCGTCGGCGCTTACTCATAGGGGGTTGCCTCCCTTTGCGCCAAAGCCTCCGCCAGCCTCCGCAGCCTCCGCCAGCCTATGCCAGCCTGTCCTTAGCCTACTTCCATCTCAACCACGTCCTTCTTCGCCTCCTTGATCTCTTTGTCATCCATACCGCTCGCGCGGACGATCTCGACCCTGGCCTCCTTGCCGGACAGGCGGTCCTTGCCTGTGACTTGCAGTCGGCCGTCGACGCTGTACGAGTAGGTCACGTCGATGATCGAGCCCGCGGGGTGGCCCTTCGGGAGGTCCTTGATCTCGCACATCCCGATCTCCGTGCAATCCTCGGGGGTCTCGCCTTCGCCCTCGACGATCTTGATCTGCACGCTGACCTGGTTTTCCTTCTCCGTCCCGAACGGCTTTGTGATGTCGGCCGGGATCGGCGTGTTCTTCGGGATCATCTTGTACGCGACCAGCTTGCCGGTCTTCTTGTGGATGCCCACGATGCCCAGCGAGTGCGAGTTCACGTTCGTGACCTCGACGCCCTGCAGCAGGATCATGACTTCCTCGTCGATCGACTCCTTCAGCGCTTCGCCCTGAAGCGCCAGCTCGGGCTCCTCGGACGGCTTGGCCTGGAGGGCGAGGACGGCGTTGTAGTAGGCGGCGCCCATCGCGACGCATTCGTCGGGGTTGATGCCGGTTTCGGGTTTAAGACCCGTGACACGCTGGATCATGCCCTGCACGGCGGGCATGCGGGTCATGCCGCCGACGAGCAGGACGGTGCCGATGTCCTTCCAGGCGAGCTTCGCCTTCTGGAGCACGACCCCGAGGTACGTCTCGGTCTGGTCGAGCAGGCCCTTGGTGATCTTCTCGAAATCTTCGCGCGTCAGTTCGACCTTGGTCGTCTTGCCCTGGCACTGGCAGAGGATGCGCACCTTTTCGAGCTTCGACAGGCTGATCTTCGCGTCTTCCGCCTTGTTGCGCAGGTCCTGGCACGCTTCGAGGTCGTTGCGCGGGTCGATCCCGTGCTCCGCCTGGAACTTCTCGGAGACCATGTTGATGATCTCGTCGTCCCAGTCGATGCCGCCCAGCCGCCGCTCGCCGTCCGTCGCCAGCACGTCGATCTTCGTGCCGTCGATCTCGATGATCGTCACGTCGAACGTCCCGCCGCCCAGGTCGTAGACCAGGACGCGCTTCTTCTCGCCCAGCCGGTCCAGCCCGTAAGCCAGCGCCGCGGCCGTCGGCTCATTGAGGATGGAGACGACGTTCAGGCCCGCGATCGTCCCCGCGTCCTGCGTCGCCTTGCGCTCGACTTCGTTGAAGTACGCCGGAACCGTGATCACCACGCTCCCAACTTTGCCGCCGCTCACCTTCTCGGCGTCCTGCACGATGCGCTTCAGGATCAGCGCGCTGATCGTCTCGGGCGTGTACTCCGTCCCGAAGTACGTCTTCACCCAGCCCTCTTCGCCGATGTGCCGCTTCACGAACTGCACTACCCGGTCCGGCGCTGCCACCGCCGAGTTCTTGGCGATCTTGCCGACGATGACTTCCTTCTCCTCGAACAGCACGACCGAGGGCGTGATCCGCTCGTTGTCCGTGTTCTGGATCACCTGCGCCTTGCCGTGCTCGTCGATGAACGCGATGGCGCTGTTCGTCGTGCCCAGGTCAATCCCGCACGTCATCGGCGTCTTCTGGTCGGCCATGGACGGTCTCCTGTTAAGAGTCTTTGCCTTTCCTACCAACTACCCACTACCCCCTGCTCCCTACTACTTTTTTACCTTAATCACTACTTCCTGCGGCCTCAACACCTGAGTCCCCCATTTGAACCCGTCACGCACCACTCGCGCAACAGTCTGATCTTCTTCCGCCGTCGCCGCCGGCTCCGTCCCCAGCGCCTGCTGCACGTTCCGGTCGAATTTTCCCAGCGTGTCCGGCATCCGCTCGACGTCGTGGCGATGAAGCAGCTCGAGCAGTTCCTCGACGTGCAGGTTCACCATCTCGCGCACCGTCCCGTCCCCGATCCCCGAAATGGACCGCTTCATCGTGTCGTAAATGAGCACTAGACCCTTGAGAAGCGACTTCTGCGCCCCCCGGAACGCGTCGTCCCGGTACTTCGACATGTCCTGGTACAGCGTGTTGTACGCCGCCGCGTGCGCCTGGTCGTCCTTGATGCGCTTCACGAAAAGCTGCTCAAGGATCCCGATCTTTTCAAGGAGCTTGTCCACGCGCGGGTCGGCCAGCGGCGCGGGCGGTGCTGGAGCGGCGACTTCCGGTTTCGTTGCGTCCATGAGAGGCCCTCAACCGGGCCCTGGGTTACCCGGAAGGGCGACTTTAGCATTGGCGGGGGAGGCGGAGCAAGGCGGGCATGAGACTCCTGGGGAAATTGGATGTGGACGAAGCGATTTGCGTTCGGAGGTTCGGGGTGTCCCGCAAGCCCAGGTGTTGGGCTCCGTCCGAACGGAAGAGTCGCCCTACGACGTCTACAACGTCGCGAAACCGTCTACACCCGACGTCTCAACCCCATCGAGACGCCCGACCGCATCTACTGAAGCCTGTCTGTAGAAGAATGGCAGCCCCGCAGTCTACTTTGATCGCCAAGTTTCGATTTCCTCCGAATCAAGCGACATGAAGGATGCTGTATCAGTCTTGTCAAAACCCGCGAGCAGTCTGGTCTTTCCCTTTCGATTCAGCTCGAGTTTGCAAAGTCCTTTGCCATCGTTCGTCAGAAAGGCTGAGGAGGCGGTCGAATCCTGTACGGAGGCGTAAGCTCGGTCCTCCGGGGTTAGCGACAAGCTCGCTCGTCTACACCCCGCCGCATCAACGATCCCGGCCAAGACATCACCGGACGAACCTTTCCCCAGAAACACGGCTGTCGGTGAATCGCCATCGGACAAGTTGACCAACCCGAAACCCGACTTCGGACATCTTGCCAGAACGGAAATCTGACCTTCGGCGCTACAAAGCGCTACTTCGGACTCCTGTTGAGGCGTCAAGCTGACTCGAATTCGTTCGATGTCGGTCGAATCGACAAAGCTTAGCAGCGGGTGCCCGCCACGGCTCATTGCAAGCGCTGACCATTCGCCAGCGCCTCCAGAAACGAGGATGAACGCCGGCGAGTTTTTTGTCGTGCCAACCTCCGCGCGGGAAAGGCCGTCGTCTGAGGTGACGCGGAGTCCGTAATTATCCGGTGTCGAGACCTCGGTTCCAAGGTACAGGCGAGGCTTGAGTCCAGGGTCCAACATCGAAAGTTGTGGGGCGCCACGATCAATTGCCAGTCGGGCGCGCTCCAAACCATCGCCATCCGACAACGTCAACTCCGGTCCTCGCGTTGCTTCAGCCTGGATCCGAATACCACTTCGTCCCTCGCCACACTCCAGCCGGAGTTGGGGGGAATCCTCGCGCAAACCAAGCGAAACCGCATCCTCGCCGTTCGAACCCGTCATACGAATTACGGGTTCGAATTCCGAACTTAGTCCAATTCGCGAGCGAGGGTGTCCGGCGGGATCAAATAGCATGATTTGAGGACACTCATCTTGATCCAGACAGATCGAGAGCCGGATCCTCCCTTGCGAGTCCCTCAATTCCACCGAATTGTGAATCCTGGGTTCTTCTGGCTTCGATTCGTTGGTGCCCTGACCCGCGGCGCATCCAAGAAACAAGGCAAGTGCAAATGTAACTGGATGACACCACCTTGACGAATGAGTCAGTTCGCTAGAAGCTTCTGTTCGCATTGACGTGCTCCTGAGATTTCGACGGAGGCGCGGTTAGCTCCTGGGAAGTCATCCCATCCCAGACAGTCCTCGACTTCGAGAAATGGATCGTGTTTCGCATTGCGTCACTTCTCCAGGTCCTTCCGTCTGACCCCAGCCGGCTCAGGCGGCCTTCCAAACGTGACGGTAAGGCCCCAAGGTCCTCCGAACTCGAAGGAAATGGAGACAATACCTGCCTTCAGCGCATCTCCTGCGACGAATTTTCTCACGCCTTCCGGAAGCAGCATCTCCACGCCACGGTCCTCAGACTCCTTTGGGTCACGACCCACCCTGGGCCCGTCGCCAGTTTCTCCCCCAAAGAGTCGGATTCGTTCAGGTAACTTTGAGAAATCAGTACTGGGCCCAGCAACGGTCGGCCCCCAGTCATGCATCTCCAATTGACCTGTGTCCAAGTTGATTCCAATGGATCCTGAAGGCCGATCTTTCCGAAGTTTCACGCCAGTGCCAGGGTGTAGCACGGTGCCGCCGGTTCTGACCCCGGTCAGCGGATCCCTTAGCTCATTAGCACGCAAGATTTCGTCAATTGACACAATCTCTGGATCTGGCATCGGTACCTCCTTCTCTAGGGAAAATCGACTCGAAGACCCGTCAGGCGCTGGAGAGCTCTGACTTGACTTTGATGAGAGACAGTCGCGCGAAACCTCTTCTCGTTATGTGCTACACCGATGGCGCTTTGGACGGTTGGTTTGTCGAGCGAACGCTGGCTTTAGGCTTCCGAGACACAAAAGCACCCGCTCCCCGCCACCGCACTCCCGTTCGACGACATGACTTCTGCCCGGACGTAGGGGAACCTGATTCCGGTCACGGCGCCTAGGAACTGCAGGCCCAAGGTCGTGATGTTGGTCGGCCCGCTCAGCGTGGTGTAGGGACCCTCCGGACAATTGGCGCCGGAGAATACGATGGCGAGCTGAGGAGACCCGCTGCTCTGGCCGATGATCACGATGGAGAAGATCACGGTGTTGTTTGGGTTCCGGATCTCGACGGGCGCGGAGACCTGCAGGACTCCCTGCGGGAAGGACATCGCGTCCCAGACGCACTCGCTCGACCAGGACATTCCGTCCATCCCCGCCGGCGCTTCGGAGGAAATCGGCCAGCTCGTCTCCGGGGAGACGTTCTGGGCCCAGAAGGAACAGCCGTTTCCGCTCACGACTTCATCTCCTCGATCTTGCTACGAGAACTCCTCGACGACGATCACCCCGGCGAGTCCTGCGCCGCCGGCAACGTTTCCGCCGCTGGAAAGCGAACAGCCGCCGCTTCCGCCCGCGCCGTAACCGACGCCCGCGGCGCCGCCGCTCTGGGTATTGAGGCTGTTTCCGCCGGCGCCGAAGAGGCACGAACCTCCGGCTCCCGAGGCGCCGCTACCACCAATGCCGCCACTTCCTGTCCCGAACCCTCCCGGCGAGCCGCTTGCGTTCAGGTCGGCGCTCGTGGAGACGGATGCGGCAGCGCCCCCCAGAACGAAGATCGCGGATGAGCCGCTTCCGCCGGCAGTTCCGATTCCGCCATTGCCGCCGAAAGCTGTGACGGTCGTTCCGCCGACTGCGAAAGTGGAGTTCCCTCCGGCCGAGCCGTTGTTGTTTCCTGCCGAGCCCCCGGCTCCTGCGGCGCCGATCGCGCAGGTGTAGGCGGTCGAGGGGCTCACGGCGAATGTCTTTTCCGCGTATCCGCCCGCGCCACCGCCGCCGGCGGGGCTGAATAGATTCGACGCAGCGCCGCCGCCTCCACCGCCGCCGGCCTGAAGGCGTACACGGATCGTGTTGGTGGAGGCTCCGGTCGTGAACGTCGTGCCGGAAGTCTTCACGGTGGTCCCGAGGTACGAGCCGGAGCCGCCGCTTCCCGCAGGGACGCTGAACGCGCCAGTCCCGTCGAGGTATTTGGTCGCATCGTTCGGGAGCTTCGGCGTCAGCCCGTGAGCCGAAGTGGAGACATTCAGCGTCGTGACGTCCGTAGGCGCGGCGAGCTCGTCGAGCTTGATCGCGTCGGAACCTCCCGACATGTGCGTCGAGGCGTGAGGCTGGACGCCGCCCTGGCTCAGGTCTCGGATCGTCGGCATCCTACTCGTCCTCCAGGACGTCGAAGCCGCCGATGATCCACGTCGGCGCCGTCGTGGCCGCCCACGTATAGATCAGAATCGAACCCGTGTATCCGATCAGGACGCCGTCATGCAGGTCGGGATTGAAAATCGAACCGGCCCACGCGGGCTGGGTCCACTCGTTCAGGATCCGGACGGCGCTGGCGGCGGCGGCGGTCGGGTTGAACCGGAAACTGAAGCCCGCGGTGAGCGCACTGGGCATCGCGGTCGCCTGCGGGGTGATCGACGTCCCTCCTGAGGAGTATCGATCCGACGAGTCGATCGCCAGCGCCACGTGGATCGTCCCTCCCGCGGGCGTCCCGATCTGGCAGAGCGCGAAGTTCGAGAGCACGACGCGGTGCGCGGCGCTCGCCTGGTTGATCAGGAACGTGGGAGTCGTGGCCACGAAGGAGGTCTGCCCCGTCACGGTCGTCCCGGGTGTCTGATGCGCGACGGAGAATCTCCGGCCGCCGACGCAGGAGCCGTAGGCGTTCGCGCGCGCAAGCCAGTTCGGCGGCTCGTAGACGTAGGTCAGCGGAAGTTCGGGCATTTCGACCTCTTTGTAACGACGATGTTTTTATTTCGGAAGCCGGACGGAAGAGAGCCGGACGACGGCTCTCCTCCGCCCCGACTGGTCCGAGGGTTGCGACTGCTCCGACTCTTCGTGTTCCTACTGCTGGCTCGTGTACACATCAGCGGCCAGGACGATCGTCCCGGTTCCTACGACCGTGCAGACGAGTCTCACCATCAGGTCGGTGATGCTCCCTTGCGTGAACGAGGCCCACCCGACGACGAGCCCGGTTGCGGCGGTGAGGTCCCGCCAGTTTTGTCCGTCGATGGAACCTTGGGGCGTACAGGTCAGACTCGTCGCGGAGTTGCTGAAGACCGTCACTCCGAACCGGAACGCGTTGTTCCCCGCCATACTGAACGGTTGCGAGTACTGCGAAACTCCGTTGACGACGGACAAGTTTGTAAAGAGCTTGGCATAGGCCATGAACGTCCTCCTTTGGGGGTCAGTTGGATGAACCGTTGATCGTTGTGGTCAGGACAGCGACGCCACCGGCCGAGCCGGAAGCGCTGTAATACACTCGGAGAAAGCGGTAACCCACCCGGCGAAATCGGAACCTCGCAAACCCGGCTGCGCTGAATCGCGTCGAGGAAATCCGGCGGTAGTTTTCTCCGTCGATTCCGCCCTCCAGGACCGCGTCTATGGTCGAGATCGAATTCAGAAGGAAGACGACAAGGTCGACGCTACCCGAGTTGCAACCCCGGACGTGCAGCGCTTCGCTGACAGTCGTTCCGCCGTCCGTGAGGACGAGACGGGTGTTAAGTGCGACTGGCCGGGTGGGGCCGAGCGACTTCGTGATCAGCGGGACCGATTCATCGCTCGTCGTCTCATCCGGAACTTCTTCCAGCTCAAGCACTCCCGTGCGATCCGGGTCGGGTCCCGGGATGATCAGGTCCGGAGGCAGCAAAACCGCCGCAGGCTGTTTGCCAGCGCAACTCGCGCCCTCATCGCATCCGCCGCAGCAGGCTCCCATGCGAATCTTTATCGCAAGCCGCGGGCCACTCACATTCCCCGGGGCGGGATCCGGAAAAGGATCCGGCACTCGCTCACTCTTGACGAATTCAACGGAACCGGCCGGTGCGGCACGCGACACAAGTTTCGCGCACCACAGGGCTTCGACTTACGAAGTGCGTTTCGTCAAAGATGAGCGGCGCTTCGTCATTTCTGAGCGCCTGACGAAGTCGAGAGGTGATACCGGGTTGCCTTCCTTCGCATGGTCGGCTCCGAGAGGCCGTTCTTCTCTGCCGCCTTGCGGACGCTGCCGTTGCTCTCGCGCAGGTCGCTTCGCAGGAAGTTCGCTTCGGCATTCTCCATCCGCTTGGCGTGCGAAATCCGCTCGCCGGACGCTGCCTCCTCGATCCCGGCCGCATTCCGCTTCGCGTCCATGATCTTTTCCAGTTCCTCGAGCTTTGGCGCGCCTCCCGAATTCGTTACGACCTCCTCAACGGTGTTTTCAAGTTCCCGAACGTTTCCGGGCCACGACCATCCCCCGAGGAGAGCGGCCCAGGCGGAATCGAATTTGTGGTCGCGAAGCGCGGGCAGGCTCCACTTGCAGGCGAGGCGCTCGGTGAAATACTCGAACAGTGCCGGCAAGTCCTCGAGATGGTGACGCAGCGGGGGGATGGGAATGGTCACGACCTTGAGCCGGTAGAAAAAGTCCTCACGCATTTTTCCTTCACGGACGAGTTCCTGCAGATCGCGATTGCTCGCCGCAATGATGCGCGTGTCGAAATCGAACGACACTTCCGACCCGATGCGGCGGACCTTTCGCTCCTGGAGAACACGCAGAAATTTCTCCTGCACGATCAGGGTGGTCAGCCCGACCTCGTCCATGAAGTAGGTGCCCTTGTCGGCTAGCTCGAACTGGCCGGGCTTGTCTTTGTGGGCTTGCGAGTGGATGTCCTTGACGTACCCCATGATGACCGCTTCGATCAGGTCGTCGGGCAAGGCTCCCATGTGCTGATCGACGAACGGGCCCCGCCGCCGCGGCGAACGGGCGTGAATTTCCTGGGCGACAAGTTCCTTCCCCGTTCCTGTTTCCCCCTGGATCAGGACCGTTGCATCGGTGGCGGCTGCACGATCGATCCGTCCGTCCAAATCGCGCATCTGGGATGAATTGCCGACCAGCCGCTTTGACTGCAGCTTCGTCGGTCCGCCGACGAGAGGTAGCGGCGTGAGGGCATTGCCAACTCTCGCAAGCCGCAGGTCCGACTCCAATCGGGCGATTGCCGTCTGGTACACGGCCGCGGAGAGAGCTTCGGCGATGGACTGTAGGAGCTCTGTGAGCAGTTCACGCCCCGCTTCACCGAGAGTTTCCAACGAGCAGGGCATGAACCCTGCGACCCCCATGAAACGATCGCCCAGGCACAGCACTTCGGAGACGTGGGGTGGAGTGCCATTTCCATCCGCGGGCGTTGCCACGGGAACCCAGGGCTTCGCCGTACGCATGACCGTTTCGAGCAGTTTCGGTGAAAGCGGCGGCCACTTTCCCGGTCCATCGAAGGTCATGGGAACGCTTCGAAGGTGCTCTGGGACCTCGGCGGCGCCAATGAAGAGCGCGGTTCGCGCCCCAGTCAGGAGGAGGCACTCGCGAAGCGTGGCATTCAGGATTTGACCAGCCGGAGCCGCCGCGATGACCAGATTTTGCAGAACTGCGCGTGCGCGACGTGCGGCCTCAAATCGTTCCATGGGCGATTTCCTCTCGTAGGCACCAGGCAAAACTTGGCATTGAAACCTTCAGACTGGGAGGCACAGCGACATCTGGCGTCCATGCGGTCTTCCGCATCTCGACTTTCGGCGGCGCGCAAACAGCGCTGAGAGGTGGGTTACCTTGCTTGCTTGCTTGCTTGCTTGCACACGAGAGGGGGCGGAGCGTTTCGAAAGTCCAACGCAGAGCAGGTCGCTCATTACTTCTCCCTCCCGCACCAGCGATCTCAGCGCAAAGCAGCGGTCCACTCGGAAAAATCTCCCCCGACCAGAGTATAGTCCCCTGGCCGGCCCCGAGTCACTGGCGTTTCAGCCCACCCTCTGTACGGGTCTTGGTCTTCCTGCTGAACTAAGCCAACGCCAGCTCATGCCGGCCCATGCCAGCCCAGAACTTCAGAAATGCGCTTGACCCGCACCCCCGTCGGGCCGTCTCATGCACCGGGGGACGCCCTGCCAATTCACCCGGGAGACCGCTTCATGCGACCGATCGCCGTCCTCTTCCTCGCCGCGGGACTTGCCTGGGCCGAGGACTCTGGCTTTGTGACGCGCACGCACGACGTCCGCGCGCTCCGGGCTACGGGCAGTTCGAAGCCGGGACCGAGGCTGAGCCTGAAAACCATTCCGGATACTTCGGCCGTTGAGAACGGCGAGGAGTACGAGGAAGTGGCCGCCTTCGACGCCGAGACGCTGACCTGGGCGATCCAGCGGATGGTCGAGCCGGAGTCGTGGGAAGCGGGGGACGCGTCGCTCGACATCGCCGGCGACGGGTGGATGACGGTCAAGCAGACGAAGCAGGCCCAGGAGAAGATCGTCGCGGCCCTGAACGTGCTCGCGCGGATCGGCGCGCGCCGGGTGGTGGTGGATGCGGAGGTCATGCTGCTGGCGCCGGGGGTGCTTGAAACGGCCGGGCTCGAAGCGGGCGTCGTGACGGATGCGCAGGAGCAGTCGTTGCGGGAAGCGGCGGCGGGCGGGACGCGCGGGCGGACAGTGGCGGTGCTGCGATCGGGCGGCGCGCCGGGGCTTCGGTTTCACGCGGCCGACGTGCGCGAGCGGCAACTGGTGGTGGACTACGACATCGAAATTGCGCAGGCGGCCACGGTCGCCGACCCGTTCGTGCAGAAAGTGCTGGATGGGACCGTGCTCGACGTGCGGCCGGTGCTCGCCCCCGACGGCGCGACGGTCCTCCTGGAGTACCGCTTCCAGTGCGCCCGCCCGGGCACGGTGCTCGAATTCGACGCGAAGGCGAAACCCGAGGGAAAGATCCAGCTCCCCTCGCGCGCGGCCTGGTTCGCGGCCGGGACGTGGCCGTGCCCTTCGGGGCGCACCGTCCTGCTCGTCCCCGGCGGCGTCGAAGGCATCGAGAACGGCTGGACGCTCGTGGCGCTGGTCCGCGCCAAGCGCGTCGAAGAGCCCCTCGGCGATCTCGCGGCGGGCCTCGACGATCTCAAGATGCGCTTCCTCGAGGCCGGCACCCTCCAATGGAACGTGACGGATTTCCCCGGGCAGCGGCTGGACCTCTCGGACTGGGACGAACAGCAGGGCGGCGTCATCTTCATCGAAGACCCGCGCAATCCCGGGCTCGACGACGACACTCTCGGGGCGCTGCTCCGCCAGTCGGCCGGCGGGGAGGACGCCTGGTCGGTGGAAGGCCGCGAACTGCGCTTCAGGCACGACCGCATCATGGCCGTCGCACCGCAGGGGATCCTGGAAGCGACGGAAGCGGCGCTCAAGGGAATGGCCGAACTCCGGCTGAAGCGGGTCGCGGTGGACGCGGTCGTGGTGGCCCTCGAGGGCAGGGAGCGCGGCGACCTCCCGGCGGCGGACGTTCTCGCGGCGGCGCGCAAGGGCGACCGTGCGCGCGTGGTCGCAGGCGCGACGGCTCTCGGGCTCACCGGCCAGCGCGTCCACGCGTTCGCGGGCGCCGAGTCGCTCTTCGTGCGCGACCGCGACGTCGAGATTGCGCAGGAAGCGGCGGCGACGGACCCGGTCAACGACGTCCTGCGCGAAGGGCTCCTGCTTGACGTGAGGCCCTTTGCGGCCGACGCTGGCGGGCGCGCGCGGGTGGAACTCCAGGGCCAGTTCGGGTGGCGTTCGGAAATCGCAGCATTTGGAACCGGGGCGGAGCACGGCGGCGACATCCACCGGACCACGATCGACCTGCTCGAAATCCGGACGGACTCGACCGTCAAGGCCGGCGAGTGGACGGCGGTGACGGAGGCGCGACGCGAAGGCCCCGCCGAAACGCTCCTTCTCCTCATCCGGGTCCGCTTTCCGGAGGTGCGCTGATGCGGGTCTCAATCGCCATCCTCGCCGTCCTCGCCTTCGCAACGGCCGCTTCCGCGCAGGAGCGCCGCACGTGGGATCTGCGCTCCCTGACGGACCCTCGTCCCGAAAAGCGCGGGCCGCGGATCGGCTTTGTCGTTTACGAGCCCCCGGTGGGCGCGGCCCCCGAGACGGAGGGCACCGGAGACAGCATCGCGCTTCTCCTCGGCCAGACCGTGAATGCCGGCGCGTGGGACAGCGGCGTGGACACGCTCGAGTACGCCAACGGGACGCTGCGCGTGACGGCGGGGCCGGAAGTGCTTCAGTCGATTGCCGCAGCGCTCGAGCTGCTCGAAAAGCGGGCGGCGCGGACGATCGTGGTGGAGATGGAGATGGTGGAATTGGCGCCCGGGGTTGCGGACGGGCTTGCGCCGGGATTGCTGGACGAAGCGGCGGCGGCGGGGCTTCGGGCCGCGGCGGCTGACAAGGCGCGCGGCCGGGTGGCGCACCGGCTGGTCGCCCGCGGGGGCGGGGGGCGCTACGCGGTTGCGTCGTCGCTCCGGCGGAAGACCTATGTGAGAGATTTCGACATCGAGATTGCGCAGCAGTCTGCGATCGCCGACCCGATCATGGACGAACTTCAGGAAGGTGCGGTCCTGGAGATGCGGCCGCATTTTTCGGCGGGCGAGGACCTGTTGCACCTCGAGCTCCTGATCCAGACCGCGCGCCTGGCCGAGCTGGCCGATTTCAAACTCCCGGCGGCGTCCGGCGGACGCCTCGAACTTCCGCGCATGGATTCCACGGAAATCCGCACCTACGTCGCGCTTCAGCCGGGCCGGACCCTCCTCCTCGCTGCGACCGATTACCGCCCCTTCACTCCGGGCTGGACCACGGCCGTCCTCCTGCGCGCACGCGTCGAGGGCGCTTCCGACGCCGTCGCCGAGCGGGCGGGAAACGCGGAGGTCTTCCGTGCCTACAGCATCGGCGCTCTGCTGCGCCTCCCCTGGTTCGATCGCAGGCCCCCCCATCTGGGGCTGAACGATCCGCCCGAGAACGGAGGGGGAATCCGATGTGGCCCGGGTCCCGATCCGACCTGCCTGGACCTCGACGAACTGGACGAGCGGATCAAGGCCGGCACCGGCGAAGAAACCTGGAGCGAAGACGGCTGCCGCTACGCCATCATCGGCGACGACCTCGTCGTGCACGCGCCGCCGGAAGTGCAGGACAAGATCCGGCGCACGCTGACCGACCTGGAGTTGCGCCTTGGCGCGAACCTCGCGGCCGAGTCGTGGCTTCTCGCGTTCCCCGAGTCCGAGTGGCTCGCCCGCCGCGACGTCCTGGAGCGGGCGGGCGGGCTCCCCGACGCGCTTTTCGGCGACATCCTCGGGCTCGTGCAGAAAGGGACCGCGCGCCTCGTCGCCCAGTCGTCCGCGCTCGGCCGCACCGGGAGTCCTTTCCATTCGCTTCGCGGCCGCCACGCCGATTTCGTCGCGGAGCACGACGTGGAAATCGCCTGGGGCGCCAAGGCCTGGGATCCCGTCATCGATTCGCTGAACGACGGCTTCCTTCTCCACGCCGGCGTCCTCCAGGCCACCGAGGGACGGCTGCAGGTGAAGCTTCAGTCGGGTCTGGCCGAAGCCTCGATGGCGGAGGCACTGGAGACCGAGTCCGAGACAGGGGGCGCCGTGCAGACGCCGACCTGCGAGGTCGTGTCGCTGGGATGCGACGCGCATCTGCAGGACGGGAGAGCGTTCGTGGCCTCGGCGGTCACAAGGAACGGGGCGAAGGGGCGGGAGGTCTGGGTTTACCTTGTTCGGGCGAGGACGTTGGGAGCGAAGTAACCAGGCCAATTCAGCCGCCCGTCTTGTCCTTTCCCTCCTACCCGGCATGAGGGAATGGGAAATGGCACCGCCCTGAGAGGAATGGCGCCGCGAGGACAGCTTCCTTCCGCCGTCGTTACCTCCCTTTCAACCCCGCCTTCCAATCCTCCGCCTCTTCACCGAAATCCTTCCCCGTAATTTTCCTCAGCGTTTGCAGCACCCTCCGCCGGTCGTACGTATCCGGCTTCGTCCGCCCTAGCGCCGCGACGAGCGCTTCCACCGCCCGCTCGCCCGGGTGATCCTCGAAGTACCCGGCCAGGCGCGAGTCCTGCGTCGATCCCTTCAGCAGAATCGCGGCGAGCTTCTCCTCCAGATCCGGCGCCCCGATCGCGATCGCCGCGTTTGCCGCGGCATTCGCAACGTATTCAACCGGGTCCGAAATCGTCTCGACCAGCGCCGGCACCGACGACCTCGCCCCGATCTTCGCCAGCACGTGCGCCGCGCCTCCACGGTAGTCCGGCGTCTCCTTGACTTCCTTCATCATCTCGATCAGCACGGGCACCGCGTGCTCCCCGAACGCCGCCAGACCCTCCTGCGCCGAGCCCCAGGCCCCGTCGGCAGTCCCGCGCATCGCTTCACGCAGGTGAGGGATCGCCTTCTCACCGAGAATCTCCCCGAGATGCCCGATTGCGTACCGCCGCTCGTCGATCGGCTGTCCCTTCGGGATCGCCGCCAGGAAAAGATCTCCCGCCCTCGGATCCTCACCCGCCTTTTTCGACGCAATCGCGGCGCGCAGCCGCACCGCAACCGGCTGTTTCTCATCCTGCGCCACCGTCGTGACCCACGGCGTCATCCCCTCCGGCAGTATCCGCGACATCACCTCAAGCGCCAGGCACCGGTCCGCCACCGGTCCTTCCTCCACGCGCAGGAGCAGCACCTTCGCCGGCGGCGTCGAAACCTTGCCGTCCTTGAGGTCAACCTCGCGAAGCGCGTCCCCGGTCGCGACGACCACGACCTTTCCGCGCTTTTCGTCAATCCACCACCCCTGCGACCACCAGATCGACGACACCGTGCGCATGAACTTTTCGATCTCCTGCGCCGTGAAGAGGTCGTCCAGCTGCACCGTCCACCGCGTCTGTCCCTTCTCGTCCACCAGCGCCAGCGAGTTTCCGCGCCCGACTCCGCCGTGCTTCTCGAACAGCACCGCCGAGGGCTCCGAGTCCAGCACCCGGATCGCAATCGGGCACCAGTCGAGCTGCCCTTCCGCCAGCAGCTTGTCCTCGGAATCGCGATCGATGGGATCGGGATTCTCGGCCGGGAGAAGGGGCGCGACACCGTCGCGGCGGCGGCAGATCTGGAAGGAGAGCTTCATGAACTCGGGGCTTCTGGCGACGACGTAGTGTTTTCCGTTGGGGGACACCGTGCGGTTTTCCACGTATGCCCCCCAGCGATCGGCGAACGCGGTGGAGGTCAGGAACAGGAGCAGCAGTGTGATGCGCATCGCCGGAATGTTACCGGAATTCGGTCACAGCGCAGTCGTTGCCCTCGCCCTTGCCCTTGCCCACCAAACTTCAATCCCAGGCGCTCCCATTCCGTCCCCTGGGCAAGGGCCAGGTTCCGTTCTCTCCCGCCTTTCTACCCAACCCGCTTGACAAACTTAGTAAAGGAGTTACTTTATTAAGTAGGGAACACAATCCGGAGGGCTCTCAATGAATCTCAACCGTCTTTCCGCTCTCGTCACCGGCGCCGGCCGCGGCCTCGGCGCCTCGCTCGCGAAGGAACTCGCCCGCCGCGGCGCCCGCGTCGTCCTCGTCGCCCGCTCAAGAACGGATCTCGATCGCGTCGCGGCCGAAATCCGCGCCGAAGGCGGTGAAGCCCACCCCCTCCCCGCCGACATCGGCGACAAGTCCGCGATCTACCCTCTCGCCGGCGCCGCGGCCGCCCTCGTCGGCCCGATCGACCTCCTCGTCCACAACGCCAGCACCCTCGGCAAAACGCCCCTTCCCCTCCTCCTCGACACCGAGTGCGAAGACCTCTCCCGCGTCCTCGAGGTCAACCTCGTCGGTCCCTTCCGCCTGACCAAAGCCCTCGCCGGCTCCATGGTCCTCCGCCGCCGCGGCCTCGTCCTCCACATCTCCAGCGACGCCGCCACAAGCGCCTACCCCGGCTGGGGCGCCTACTCCTCTTCCAAGGCAGCCCTCGATCACCTCGCCCGCATCTGGGCCGCGGAACTCGAAGGCACCGGCGTGCGCTTCCTCGGCATCGACCCCGGCGAGATGAACACGCGCATGCATGCCGAAGCAATGCCCGAGGCCGACCCCGCGACGCTGGCGGATCCGGCGGAAGTGGCGAAGCGGATCGTGCGGTGCATCGAGGGGGTTGAGGAAATCCCCAGCGGAACGCGGCTCAGCGGTTTGCCGGGAATGGAAGGTGAGGCTGGCGAAGGCTGGCCGAGGCTGGCGAAAGCTGGCGGAGGCTAAAGACCATGCTCAGCCCCGCCCGCCACCCCCGCACGGACCGCGACGCCGAGCGCCTTCTCCGAATCGACCCATCCACCGGCGCTTTCCACGACTCACGCGTCCGCGACCTCCCCTCCTTCCTTCGTCCCCGCGACCTCGTCGTCGTCAACGACGCCGCGACTCTCCCCGCTTCCCTCAATTCCACCTCGCATCCCGTCGAGCTTCGCCTGTGCGGCGCACCGTCAGCAGATTCCTGGGAAGCGATCGCCTTCGGCGCCGGCGACTGGCGTGCGCGCACCGAGGACCGACCGGCGCCGCCGCTTCTTCCGGCCGGCACGCACCTCGATTTCGGCGCGGAGTTGCACGCCATCGTCACCGCCGTGGACGCCGTTTCGCCCCGCCTCGTGCACCTCCGTTTCGACGAACCCCCCGACGCCTTTTGGCCCGCGCTCTATCGCGCCGGCCGTCCCGTGCAGTACTCGTACCTCGACCGCCCCCTCGCGCTCTGGGACGTCCAGACCGGCTGGGCCGCACGGCCGTGGGCGGCGGAAGCGCCGTCGGCGGGGCGCCCGCTGTCGTGGGCGACGCTGCTCGGGCTCGCGCGCGCCGGCGTGCGCGTCGCGTCGATCACGCACTCGGCGGGGCTCTCTTCTTCCGGCGACGCCGCGCTCGACGCGCGCCTGCCGTTCGGGGAAAGCTTCGAGATTCCGCAGGCCACGGTGGATGCGATCGCCGTCGCGCGCCGCGTGATCGCCGTCGGCACCAGCGTTGTGCGCGCGCTCGAAGGAAGCGCCTGTTCGCACGATGGCGAAATCCGCGCCGGCGCCGGCCGCACGACGCACCTCGTGACCCCGGACACCCGGCCCCGCGTCGTCCACGGGATCTTCACCGGCATCCACGAACCCGGCACCAGCCACTACCGGCTGCTGTGCGCATTCGCGGCGGAGGAACTGCTGCGCGAGTCTTACCGGCACGCCGAATCCGAAGGTTACCTCTGCCACGAGTTCGGGGACTCGTGCGTGATCCTCGGTGGCTGACTTGGACTGAAAATCATGGAGCAGGCAATCGTCTGCTCGAGACTTCGGCCCGCGGAGCCCGCATATGGTCCTTGAACCGCCCACGCTCCGGGGCGTATGGTCGAAGGCACTTCTACCTGCCCGCAGGAGCCCCCATGATCCGCGCTTCCCTTTTCACCGCCTCCGCCCTTTTTCTCGTCCTGACCGTCTGCGCAGAAGACCCGAAAGCGCCGCCGCCGGACGAGCCCGTGTTCACACAGGATTTCGGCGAGGACCCCGCGGACTTCGAGACATCCGGCAAGAACCCTTACTTCATTCTCGATCCCGGTTACGTGCTCGAGTACGAAGGGATGGAGGGGAAAAAGAAGCTCAAGCTCCTGATCACCGTCCTCAAAGAGACGAAGAAGGTCGGCGACATCAACACGCGCATCGTCGAGGAGAAAGAGTGGGAAGGAGACGAACTGATCGAGGTCTCGCGCAACTACTTCGTGATCTCGAAGCGCACCAACGCCGTGTACTACTTCGGCGAGGACGTGGACATGTACAAGGGCGGGAAGGTCGTCTCGCACGACGGCTCCTGGCTCGCCGGCAAGGACGGCGCGAAGTTCGGAATGATCATGCCGGGGACGGCGCTTCTGGGCGCCCGCTACATGCAGGAAGTCGCCCCCGGGGTCGCGATGGACCGGGCGGAGATCGTCGGCCTCGACCGCAAGGTCACGACGCCGGCCGGGAAGTTCAAGGACGTGCTCAAGATCCAGGAATCGACGCCGCTCGAGCCCGGGCACATTGAGTACAAGTACTACGTGAAGGGGATCGGGCTGATCAAGGACGGGCCGGCGAAGCTGGTGAAACACGGGAAGCCGGACGAAACGGAGGACAAATAGACCTTCGTGCGGAACCGCGTTGTCATCGGCGTCGTCTTTTGCCTGCTGATGGCAGGGGCGGCCGGGCTCTGGCTCCGGTTCCGTGGGGCGGAGCGCCCCGTTGTCGAAGACTCGTCCGCGGACCTGGCGCGGGGCCCCGAGAGGCCGGCGGCAGGCGAGGGCGGCGAAGGCAGCCCGCCGAAGGAAAGTTCGACGGGCCTGCGGGCTCCGGCGCCCGCCGGGAAACTCTTCATCGCGGGTCGGGTGCTGAATCACGACGGGACGGCCGCGGCCGGCTGCCTGGTGCAGGTTCGCTCGACGAGATCGGTTGCGGACATCTTCATGAATGGCGTGGAGACAGGGTCCGACGGGGCTTTCCGGTTTGACGGCCTGCCCGCCAGCACAGGAATCCTCTCGGCGGGTGACGCGTTGCGTTTCCCCGCAAGCGTGGTGACGCTTCCCTTCGACCTGTCCGATGGAAGAAGTCGCGACGGCCTCGAACTGCGCCTTCCGCAGGCGCGGATCATCACCGTGACCGTCGTCGACGCCCGCGGCGCCGCGGTCGCCGGCGCGCAGGTCGTGGTTTCGTCGGAGCGCGCGAACGACGACCCGAAGCAGGGGTGCGTCCCCACCAACGAGCTCGGCGTCGCCCGGCTGACGTCGTACGGGGACTTTCCCGTGGTCGAGGTCGTCGAAACCCCCGCCTTCGGACGCCGCTACGTGCTGCCGATGCAGACGCAGCTGTACCCGGACGACGGCAACGACGTGCGCTTCGTGCTCGAGGATGCGGGCATCGCCTCAGGCGTCGTCCTGACTCCTCGCGGGCGACCCTTCAAGGGCGGCGTCGTCGCCACTCTCCGGGGGAAGGACACGGTCTCGACGGCCAAAACCGACGCCGAGGGCCGCTTCGAAGCCACCGTCCCCGAAGGCGAAACCGTCACGCTCGCGATCGACTTCGGCGAGAAGGCGCCGGCGCTTCAGGAAGCGGAAGACACGTGGCCGGTCCGCGTCACCGGCTCGCTGCCCGGCGTGAGCGCCGGCGCGCGCGACCTCGTCCTGCAGCTCCAGGTGCAGCCGCTCGACCGGACGCTGCGGGTCAAGGTCGAATCGCCGACGGGCGGGCCTGTCGCCGCGGCGGCCGTGCGGCTCTATGAAGTCTACGAGAGCCCGGCCAGCGCCCGCGTCACGGATCAGCTCGGCGTCGCCGCGTTCACCGGCCTCCCTCCCGTGAAACTGCTCGTCGAGGTCTCTCCTCCCGACGACGACCCCGCCGCGATCGACTGGGTCAAGGGACTCGTCCGCAACGTCGAGCCCCAGGGGCAAGAACTCGTCGTCCGCCTCCGCGCCGGCTTCCGCATCGCCGGGGTCGTCCTCAAGCCCGACGGCGAACCCTGCGCGGGAGCGAGCGTCTGCACCCTCATCAAGCGCCCCGACTCCGGCATCGTCGTCGTCGGGGCGGACGGGCGGTTCAGCCTGCTCTTCGATTCCGAGGACGTGGACCGGCTGGACCTGGTGGCGTGGGGGGAAGTGGACGGAGAGAAGTTGAGCGCGGAATTGAGAGTCCGCGATCGATCGGTGCAAAACGTGACCGTCCGGCTGGAGGCGGAAAAGTAGGGCGCATTGACCGGTGCGGGCCAGGTGAGAGCGCGCGAAGAAATCGAGTGACGGCGAGCGGTCGGGGCGAGCGAAGCGACGACGCCGGCCGTTCGGCGGCGTCGCGCAGCGAGGTCCGACCGCCGACGGCACTCGACTTCTTCGCGCGCTCTGAGTACACTTCTGCCATATGAGTCGTACACTCTCCATCCGCCTCACCCCCGACCTCGCCGACTGGCTTGAAAAAGCCGCCGCCCGGAGCGGGATTTCACAGGGCCGTCTCGTCCGCGAGCAGCTGGAGAAGGCTCGCGCGGCCGGCGAGCAACGCAAATTCATGAGGCTCGCAGGCATCATCCGCGGAGGGCCTCGCGACCTTTCGATGCGCAAGGGCTTCAGCAAGCATTGAAGGGGATCGCCGACACCGGCTTCATCGTCGCCTTCATCCGCCGGAACGACATGCACCACGACTGGGCCGTCAGCGTGGCGGAAGGCATGACGGAACCGCTGCTCACCTGCGATGCGGTCCTTGCGGAAGCGGCCTTCCACGTACAGGACTCTGCCATCGTCCTGGCGATGATCGAGGAAGGCCTGGTGCTTCCGTCATTCGAATCCCGCGCGCATATTCCGCAGCTGGCAGCCCTGGCGAAGCGTTACGCCGACTTGAAACCCGATTTTGCCGATCTCTGCCTCATCCGCATGAGCGAGATGTACCCGCGCCACATCGTGATCACGACTGACCGAACCGACTTTCATGTCTATCGCAGGAACAAACGCGAAGCGATCCCGCTGCTTTGCCCGCCCTAGGCATCAGCGCCCGCCCTGCAGGAAGTGCTGCTTGCCGAACAGCAGGTCGTACTGCATGAGGGAGTAATCGGCGAGATCCGCGTCCGCGCCGGTCCCGCTGGCGTCAAAGCATCCCGCGGTGCTCACGACCGGCCAGCGGGCGCCCACCTGCTCGACGACGCGCACGTGCGCCGGCTTCGGCAACTCGAGCGCGTCGAGGAGAAGCGGCAGGACTCGCGACATGCCGACGGGACCGTTGAGCACGGGAAGCCGCTTCCCGTAGTTGTTCCAGATCGCGGCGGGGACGGTGCGCATGGCGAGGGAGGAGCTTCCCTGTCCGGGCGGGAGGAAACCGGTTTCGCTCCAGGCGAGGAAGTTCTCGCCGAGGTCGGGAAGGTGGTCGCCGTAGAACAGGATGAGCGTGGGCTCGGGCGAGTCGCGGTACCCGTCGATGAGCGCGCGCAGCGCGCGGTCGGCTCGGTTCAGTCCGTACGCGTACCCTTCGAGAATCTCACGCGACTTCTCCGAGAGCGGCCTCGTAAAGCGAATCCCGCACTTCGGGTCCGGGTACTTGCCGTCGTAGGGCGCGTGCCCCTCGATGGTGTTCACGCACACGAACCACGGCCGCGGCAGCTCGCGCGAAACGCGGATGACCTCCTTCGTCACCGCTTCGTCCGTCACGAGCCAGCCGATCGCGTCGCGGTTGACCCAGTCGCTTCCGGGAATGCACTTTTCGAAACCGAGAAGCGGCTGCACCTGCGCGTCGTTGTGGAACCCGCCGGCGGCGTGAAGCGAGATCGCGCGATATCCGTGGCCGCGGAGGATGGAAGCGAGAGACGGCACCGGGCGGCGGATCGAATCGACCCAGGCGGCGGAGGGTTCGGGGAAGAAGCGCATGTTGAATCCGGTGAGGATCTCGAGCTCGGCGTTGCACGTGATGCCGGCGTAGACGGGGCTGACGAGGTCGAGGCGGCCGAAGTCGCGCTGGAGTTCGTGGAGGGTCGGGAGCGGGTCGGTTTCGAATTCGACGCCCGGGATGCGCGTCACGTCGCTGAACGACTCGCTCAGGACGACGATGACGTTCGGGCGGAGGCCGCTCGTCTTCGCAGTGGACGGCGGCAGCTCGCGGATGATGCGCGCGACCGCTTCCTCCGAGTAGCCGCGCGGCTCTTCGACCCTCACGTACCGGCAGTTCATGGCGAAAAACACGACGAATCCGTTCTGGTCGTGGGTGCCGCGGCTGTCCCAGCTGTAGCGCGTGAACGGTCCCGAGAGCTGCGCGAAGACGTTCGTCGCCGGGAGAAAGAGCGAGCCCAGGAACGCGAGGGCCGCCACGCCGGCGGCGATGCGGACGCGCGGCCGCGTCTTCGGCGACGGCATCACCGCGAATGCCATGACGAGCGGCGCCGTGAGCGCGACCAGGAGCGACAGCTTCAGCCACCCCCCCGGCCGCACGAGGTCCGCGTGAAAAATCGACAGCATGTCCCCCGTGCGGTACGCGTCCAGCGGCATCAGCGGGAGGTCGAGGCTCGCCAGCTTCGCCGCGTTGGCGATCGCAGGCGGCAGCCACAGCACGAGGAGCAGGACCGCCGAGAGCTTCGCGCGGTGCGTCGCGGCCCACAGCGCGACCCACACGGCGAAGAGCACGGCGGCGCTTCCCAGAAGCGGCCAGAAGCGAGTCGCGTAGAGAGCGAGGCCTTCGCGGAAGCGCGGGCCCTCGGGCTGTGAGGCGATCTGCACGACCCACGCGGCCGCGAGGAGGAACACCCCCGCGGCGAGGACCTTCACCGACCGCCGTTCACGGCAGGCGTTCACGAAGTTCCGGCACCGGCCCGGATTCTCTTGCTCTGTCACCGCCGCTTCCCCTGAATCCAGCGCCCGGCGCGGATCGCCGGCTTCCCCGCTGATGGATGTCTGCAAGCGTACCTCCTGCTCCAGGCGCCGGACAAGGGAGGCGCCGCCGGACGGGCCATCAGGAGAGCCGTGTGATGCACATCAGCCGGAAGCCTCCGTTCGCGGAAACGTGGTCCTGCCTGGCGCAGGTGCGGTAGCTGGAGTGGCAGCGGAGGCCGTCGCTCGCCCAGTAGCCGCCGCGCATGACGCGCTGCCCGGCGAATTCCGGCCCGGGCTGGTTGAGGCACATGTCGCGCGCGTTCCCGCCGAGCCCGAAGACGCCGTAGGGCGACTCGTCGGCCGGGAACTCCTCCACGGCCGAGGGGCTGGCCGAGTCGGGACGCGCGCTGACGGTATTGCAGTTGCCCTGCTTCAGGCCGTGCCCCCACGGAAACGTCCGCCCGTCCACTCCCCTGGCGGCTTTCTCCCAGTCGATTTCGTGGGGAAGCGTCATGAGCCATCCCGTGGTGGCGCGCTTCCATTCGCAGAACATCATCGCGTCGCGCCACGAAATCGAGACGATCGGCCACCGTTCATTCCAGTCGGCGGTGCAGCCGGGGAGTTTCTTCGCGGCGGCGCGGAACTCCGCGGGCGCGGCCTCGAGGGCCTGCGCCGTCGGCACGGCAAACGGAGGCCCGGGCCAGAGAGTGGTCGCCTTTTCCACGTCCCGCGGCGCGCTCCGGCGCACGACGAGGTCGAGTTCCGCCTGGCAGCGGGCGTTCAGAAATTCGGCGTACTCCCTCGCGGTGACCGGGTACTTCGCCAGCAGGAACTCGTGCGTCGATCCGGACTGGCCGGGCTCCGAGTGCGGGTTCTTCACGTCCCCCTGGTACAGGAACGTTCCTTCGGCGATCGAAGCGAACTTCGGCGGAACTTCCGTGGGGAGCGACAGCGTCACGTCGATGGAAGTGTCGCCGCTGACGCCCGTGCGCACGGGCACCCGCGCCGGATTGCGGCCGGCTTGCCAGACCAGCAGCATCCACGAACCGGAGGGGAGGACGAGGCCCTCCACCGGCGTCTTCCCGAGGTGGACGCCGGGCCCTTCCGGCGCGTGCGGGGAGTTCTTCGCAAAAAGCGCTTCGCGCAGATGAACCGGCAGCGGATCGGTCCCGCGCCCGGCCACGTCCTTCGGCGTCGTGAGCGTGGAGTGATCCGTGCCGAGGTCGTACCGGAAGAGCCAGACGTCGGCTCCGGGAAGGGGCGCCGGAACGCACTCGGGCCCGTGGGCCTTCAGCCGGACGGGGCGATCCGATTCGCCGGAATCTCCCGGAACTTTCGAGGGCGATTTGACTGCGGGGAGGCCGGTGAACAGGCTCAGGCCGCGAAGTGCCAGCGCGCCGGGCGCGAACTCGCGTCCCTCGCGCACGCACGCGCAGGAAAACGCCCGGGTCCGCACGCCCAGCGTCCCGGAGCGCCGGACCGCGGAGTGAACGGAGGTGTCGAGCAGCCGGGCGCGGGCCTTGAGTTCGGAAGAAGCCGCCGCCTCTCCCTCGATTTCGCGCTGGCTCGCCGCGCGCGTGTAGAACTCCGCCGCGGCGTGCCGGATGGCGCGGTTCGCGGGCCGGCGCGCGACCGCTTCCTCGATCGTCTTGCGCAATCCCTCGAACAAGGTCGCCGCTTTCTGCCTGGCTTCCCGGGTCGCGGACTGGTCGGACCCGAGCGCCGTCACGTTCGACTCCGAGACGCCGCGCGTCATCCCCCTGGCATGGAACCCTTTCTGCCCCTGCGCCGCCGCCAGCGAATCCGCGTACGTTTTCAGCGCGCGCTCAACCCTGCGGACGTCGTCCGCCTCGGCCGATTCCGCGGTCGGCGCCGGAATGGAAGCGGGGATGGCCAGGCCGCCGCCCATCGGCCGCGCGCCGCGGAGCTCCTGTTCCAGGTCGACTTCGCCGCCGCCGAGAACGTCGTCCAGCTCCGAAGTGTCGATGAGCGACAGCTTCGGTGCGTGCCCCGGCAGCACCGAAGTGCCGACTTTTTCCGCGGGACGCAGCAGCCGCAGCAACCCTTTCATTTTCGGAGACGGCCCGCACTCCAGAAGCGCGTCGAGGAGCTTCGGGTCGATCGGCGCCGAGGCCAGGGCGGCGGTCTCGTCCCCGCCGTGCTGCCGGACCTGCCCCGACGCCAGCATGAGAATCGACGCCATTTCGGCTTCGCCGATGTCCCGTTCCTCGACCAGTCGCCGGGTGAGGAGTTTCGTCGGGTCCGATTCGGTCTGCGCGCCGGCGTGGATGAATCGGGGGCCCGGCACGAGGCGCAGCTGGACTGCCATGAGTCCAGCGAGAATCTCGAGCTCCCTGCCCACGCCGCACCCCCTGCGACCGCGATTCCACGGAACGGCGAAAGGACACGGGCATTGTAGCCACGGACGGGGCGGCTATTTCCTGCGGAGGTTTTTTCCGGACTCGAGGAAGGTCCTGAGCTCGGCGAGCTGCCCCTGCGGGACGGCCGCCAGATCGGGGGCATCCAGGCCGCCGAAGCGGTCGATGGCTTCTTTCCATTTCCCTCCCCGCGCGAACTTTCCCTGCGCTTCCCACAACTCGACCAGCGTGCCGGTGCATTCCTGGGCCAGTTTCGCCACGTCGCCATCGGCCATGGCCGGGTTCCGGCTGTACTGCACGAGCAGCGGAATGCACCGGGGGTCGCCGAGCTTCGCTCCCTCCATGGCCGCCTGCACGCGGCTGAATTCGTGGCCGTCGCGCAGGGCGAATTCGAAGAGCCGGTCGAGAATGCGGGGGTCGCGGACCTTGAGGCGGCCCAGGACCAGGGGAAGCGGTGACTTCTCCGTCCGGTCGGCTTCCGGCTTGAGGAAAGCTGCGACCGCGACGGCGACCTCGACGTCGCCGGCGCACGATCGCTCGTCCACCGCGCGGATCGCCTCGGCGGCGTCAACGGCCGCGCGCAGCTTCCCGAGAATGCCCTCGCGCTTTTTCGCGGCCTCCTCGAAGGACGATGCCTGCCGCGGCCGGACACCGGCCCCTTCCAGCGCCTCGCGAAGCCTCTTCAGCCCGACCCACTCCCACGCCAGGATTCGCTTGCGCTGGATCTCGTCGGGGGACGCGTCGGAAATGAGGCTGAAAGCGAGGCCCGGGAACCAGGGCGCCAGCGACGGTTTCAGGGCTTCGAGCGCTTCAGCGGCTCTGACATACTGCGAATCCGCAGCCGGCACCGAGATCCGCAGCTCCGGCTCCGTCCCCGGCCCGAAATAGGGCGGTCGGTTTACGTTGCCCAGGTAATGCGCTTCACGGAGCTCAACGCGCGTCTCCTGTCCCGCGGGGATCCGCAGTTCCCGGTCGCGGACGACCATGAAATAGAGGAACTCCGGCTCCCGCCCTTCGCCCGGATTGGGGTTCCTCCACCCCTCGCCCTTGCCGAGCAGGTACTTCGGGCACGTCGCACGCGCCGGCGCGGCCGTGCTGTTGATGACGGTGAGGAAGAACTGGTAGTCGCCGTCGATGACGAAGACGCCTCCCTCGCGGTAGCCTGCGTACTCGCGGCGGGTGACGCGCGCCTGGAGTCCTTCGGGAAGAAGCTTCGTGAAGAGCTCCCCCGCGTCGAGTTCGGTGATTTCCTGAGGCGCCGGCGAAGAAGTTCGGGATGCGGCCGGCTTTTTCTGCCCGCATCCGGCAAGGCAAGCGAGCGCGACGGCGGCGCAGATCCAGCCCGGGCGGCGAAGCAGAGGCATCCCCGGCATCTTACGCAACGGGCCGCCGTCGCGCGGGAGCCTATCTCCCGCCAGGCTCCCAGAAGCGGTACTCAGCCACCTTCCCGCCCGCGTCGCCGCGCTTGAGCCGCTGCGAGATCACCCCGATCACGGACGGCGCGACCGGCCTGCCTGCGAGCTGCTCGAGGCGCTTCACCGCCGCCTCGTGCTCTTCTGCATGCACCTGCATCAGCACGAGATGCCCCGTGATCGCCATGTTCAGCGCGGCCGCGGCGGCTTCTTCGGTCTCGACGCAGATTCCGATCGCGTTGGGATACATCCTCATGATGCGCTCGAGCGCGGCCTTGACGACCGGGCCGTCTTCGCTCGGAACCTCAACCTGGTCGACGCCATCGACGCGGACATAAGCGGGGTACTCGAGGCTGAAGACGGCCAGCCCGGCGTCCTTCGCGAGATGCTGAAGGCAGGAGAGGAGCGTCGTCGTCTTGCCGGAGCCGGTCGGGCCCGAGAAGAGAATGATCCCGTTGGGGCGCTTGAGCCAGCGCTCGAAGACGGCGCGGTCGTCGGCTTTCGGCGCGACGGTATCGAGGTCGGCGATGCGGCCGCCGCCCATGAAGCGTAGCGTGACGCGGCGCCCCTGGAGGGTGTCGATGGCCTGGAGTAGCACGGAGACTTCGTTCACGGCCTGGTCCCCGGCGCGACTGAGGAAGATCCGGCGGATGCCCGAGTCGCCGAACGGCAGCCCGATTTCTTCCCATGCCTGCTCGAGTTCGCGCGCGAGGTCCGCCGGAATGACGCGGATCGTCTCGAGCCGCGCTTCTTTGCCCACGGAGATGTGGACGCCGTCCTTCCTCGGCTGGAGGTGCAGCTCGGAGGCCTTGCGGTCGTGCGCTTCCCAGACCAGGGCTTCGGCGAGCGGCTGCGATTTCGTGTCGATGGCGTTCATGTTTTTCGGTCCCTTTCGGTTGGCCCGTGAGGATTCGAGGAAAGTCTTCAGCTCTTCTCGAGCGCGGACGAGCGGGGCGGGCTCCCCGGATCCGTCGCGGAGTCTGGTGAGGTCTTCTTCGGAGAAGCGCCACTGGCCGCCGACCTTTCGGGCGGGGAGTTTGCCGTCGTGGACCCAGCGGTTCAGGGTGGAGCGGCTGACCTGGAGGAACGCCAGGGCGGCGTCGAAGTCCGTCTCATATCGTTTCATGTCATTATGATCCATTATAATTCATTTCATGTCAAGCGGAATTTCGCAGAATTCCGAACGGCGTGCGCCCCGGCCGCGGGCATGGTTCCATGGACCTCCATGCTCGCCACCGAATCCCGCAGTGCGATCACGATCCTGCGCCTCCGACAGGGCAAGGCGAACGCGATGGACGTCGGACTGCTGCGCGAGCTGGAAGCGGCGTTCGCGAGCGAGGCGAAATCCGGGTCGCGCGCCGTGGTCCTCGCCGCAGACGGCCCGATATTCTCCGCCGGGCTCGACATCAAACAACTCGCCGACGGCGGGCCCACGTACATCCGCGATCTGATCCCGGCACTTCACGACGCGCTCCGCGCCGCTTTCACGTTCCCCAAACCCCTCGTCGCCGCCATCAACGGCCACGCACTCGCCGGCGGCTGCGCTCGACGACGCTGGAGAAAATCGGCCGTGACCAGAAGGAACTCGGCTCGCAGGTACTCGAAGCGTGGTGCGCGCCTGAAGTCGGCGCGCGGCTACTTCAGGACCTCGTCGACCACGCCGCCGAGCGTGAGCAGCACGCTCACCTGCGACGCGTCGGCGCCGGGAGGCCGCCGGAAGGTCCCGGGAAACCTCGTCGCCGGTCAGGAAGCGCGCCTGCGGCGCAAAAACAATTCGGCCAGGATGATGAGGACGACAACCAGTACGGCGATCGGGACCCCGAAGGAAGAGGAGTTGTCCTTCTTCGCCGGCGCGGCGGCACGCACCGGCGCCCCTTCCTCATCCGCCGGTTCCCGGAACGTCGACGTCCCGACAGGTGCCCGCCGGTCCTCGGCGCGCTTCAGTTCGGACTCCGCGAACGGCACGATCCAGACTTTTCCCTCGGGCGTCACTTCGATCGCCTTGAACGGCCGCCACACCCGCTCCGCGACGTCGGGCGGCACGCGGAATTCCCCGATCAGTTCGTCCCCCGAGAGGACGCGCACGACGGCGTCCGAAGCGCCGAGCCGCGCCGGCGCGCCGCTGAAGTTGTGCACGAAGTACCGATATTGTCCCGGCGTGGGATCCCGTAGCGTGATCGTCTCCGGCCCGCCCCCGTCCCGGTCGTCGACATCCAGCGACACCTCGTGCGCACCGGCCTCGTGCATCCTCGCCTGGTAGTAGATGTGCGGATTGGCCGGCACGCACACACACAGCGCGTGCGCATCCAGGTCGCGGACCTGGTCAGCGCCGGATCCCCAGTTCAGGATCATCCGGACCCGGCGGCCGCCGTCGCTCCCTTCGCTCTCAAGGTTCATCGACAGGCTCGTCGTCACGATCGCCGCACCGCGGACAAAGTCCGTCTCGCTCCGCACGACCGGCACGTATCCGCGCAGCCGGTACGACACGAGCCACTTCCCAGGCTCCACGATGATCACCAGGCGACCGCCCGCGCCCGTGAACCCCGAGTGCTCGACAGGACCTTCAGGGCTTCGCTGAAGCGAAACCTCCACCCCTTCCAGCGCCTTTCCTTTCACGAACGCGTCGTTCAGCTCGAAAGTGACCTGCGTCGCCGGCGACTGGGCCGCGGAAACGCCGGCCAGGAACGGCAGAAGGAGAGCGGCAAGTCGGATCATGCCCTCATGTTAGCGGCTCGTGCGGCGAAAGCCTGATCGGTTCCGCGGGCCGCTCACTTCCGAGGCTTCTTCCCGTCGAGCTTCCCGGCAATCCGGCCGGCCAGCTTTTCGTCATAGCCCATCGTTTCGACCCTCGCCGCAAACGAGCCTACCCCAGATCGTCCAGCTTGCGCGTCCGCCGCGCCCGCTCTTCGCCTTCCATCGTCTCCGTGATCTCCACGATCCCCGCGTTCAGGTCCACGTGATACATCTTGATCACCTCGAACTTCCCTTCCGGCCCGTCCCCCTTGATCACCGCCCGCAGCCAGTAGTGCCCCGGCTTCGAGGGGTTCTGCTTCGCCATCTCGGTGGCCTGGCGAATCGCCTTGAGGTCTTCGTTGAGCGTGGTTTTGACGAAGAAGTCGCCGTGGTCGGGAAGCGTTGACATGGATTCAGCTTATCCCGGGACGGGCCCTCGAATCCAGCGCGGTCACGCAGAACAACAGGTCGTCCGCCTTCGCGGCGACCAACCTGAACCCGCTGGTCACCGTCACCTCCGCGAACCCCGCTTCCAGAAACAGCCGCCGCGCCTCCTCCTGCGTGTACGACCGCGTCGCCGGCGACCGCCGGTGCGTCTCCTCCCCGACCACGCGGCCGTCCACGATCACCTCATACCGGTCCTCCGTGTGCTCGCATCCATTCGCCGGGTCGAAGCGGCACTTCTCGATCCGCCGGAAAACCGCCCCGTCCGCCGGCCGCACCGCCCTCGTCTCGCGCCCCGACTCCAGCGGCTGGCCTTCGTGCCAGAGCGTCATGAACGGCGCGACCAGGACGCCGCCTTCCGGGAGAAGCGACCGCATCCCGCGCAGCGCCGCTCCGGCCGCCGCGACGTCCGTGACCAGCTGAAGCGAGCTCGACGGAATGAGAATCGTCCGGTAGCGCCGCGGCAGCGAGAGCGCTTCCATCGGCTGCTCGTAGACGCGCGGTTGCAGTCCCGCCACCCGAGCTTTCTCCCGCAACAACGCCAGCATCTCCGGTGAGTTGTCCACCCCGTCCACGTCGATCCCTTGCGCGAGAAAATCCAGCAGCAGCCGCCCCGTCCCGCACCCGACATCCAGCACCGGCTGCCCGTGCCGGCGGATGACCTCGAGGTAGAACGCACGGTCGGGCCAGGCGGAAGTGTCGCCGCGGAGAAGGTCCCAGGATTGGGCCATGAGGCCGGTGTATTCGTAGTGGGCCGGCGCTCGCATAGTTGCAGGATAACCCGCCACTCCTCCCGGCCTCGCGAGGTCGTGGCATCGGAAGCGTTCCTCGACCTCATCCCCGAAGACGGTGAAGGAGTTCGACCGGGTGAAGCGGAAGAGGACGGGGAATCACATTGAGGAGTTCTAGGAGGTGGCAGGCGCGGTGGAACCTTGTCCGAATTCCTGGGAATTCCTCCAGGAGTTTTTCGATCGGGACGTATCAATGTCACACGATTGGAATTCTGAACTCACACGGATCAAGGAGGTTCCATGCCCGTCTACCTCGAACTCTTCCATGGAACCGAGACCACCGATCGGTCAGAACTCAACGATTGGGGCGAACAGGGCCCGATTCTCGGTCCGCTCTCTTACGTCCACACGACATACGCGGGCGACCTGAAGTGCTGTCCTCTCGACGGTGAGGGGCAGCCAGACGAGTGCGCAAGCGCCGACCTGCAGGTGACGTGCGAGTGCCTGCTCTACTACGACGGCATGTACTACGGCGACTGGTCGGTGACCGACGAAAGTTGGGCTAGGAAATCGAAAGGAGATCGACGCAGGTTCAGGCAAGTCGACGCCACGAAAACGGACCCCCCTCCCGTCGTCCACAGGGTCCGGACGGCAAGAACTGTAAAACGTGGTTGAAAACGCTAAGCCAGTTCGCGGATCCCGCCCGCCAAGAGTGCACTCCAGGTTGCGTCTCCGGCTTGGCCAGGAGGCACAAACACGGCCATGCCGTCTCGGCCGCGCGTCAGGAGGACTCGGTATGCGTTGAGCCTCAGCTTGGCCGGATTCCTTACGTCGGGATTCCGTCGCTTGATCACCACTTCCCAGTGAGCTCCGCGCCAGACAAGGTCCGGTCCCCAGCAGACGATCGGAAAGTCTAGCTCCAGTCCTTGGCATCCAAATTCCGTTTCGGCGACCTCGAGGCGACAACAGGATTTCGGATCGTCACGATGGCTCTCATACCACGGCCCATGCGGAAAGAATTTCGCGGGTGGCGTTCGCACTCCGTACTCGTCGATATTTCGGAATCTCGACGAAGTCACCAGCCCAAACCTCTTTCCGGACTCATTGCTGTATCGCTCACGCGCATAGTCGCGAAGAGCGTTCAGCGATCGTGAACCGAGAATCTCGAAATTGTTGTCGCGCATGCCGGCAGCGACGCTCGCCGCTTCGGTCAGGCGACCTTCAAGAAGGAGCCCGGCCCACAGAGCCGTGTCGGACGCCCTGTGACTCCGAAGCGCTACCGTGAGATGAAGCAGGTCATCCGCCGTGTATTCGATTCCGGCCTTCACGAATTCCTCCCGGTACCCGGGGGGTCCAAGCACATCCCACCCGCCGACCTCTTTCAGCGCGCCCACCCACTGGGCAATCCCGCCTTCTTCTCCCTCATGGATCTCCTGCCCTGTCCCGATCAGGGCGACAAGCACAAATCCGTCGCTCACCTTGGTCGCAATCCTCGCGAGAAGAGCCGGCTCGCCGTCCGCCAGTGCCCCGCGATGCTTCTTGAGCACACGGTCTCGGTCCCACGCTCGCTGCGCTTCGTCGAACACAACGACGTGTTCCCGCGGCGCCGAGGTCGTACGCACGAGGTGGTCGTGAATGAATTTCTTCATGTCGCGCACGAACTCTTTGTTCTCCAGGACGTACTGGAGAACGTTGACGAGCGGCCCGTTTCCGGAGAGGAACACCGCCGGGACACCGAGGTCGCGCGAGTGCACCAGTTGAAGACCCACAAGCGTCTTGCCACTTCCCGGCACTCCCGAGACAAGCGCGAGCGACCGCCTTCCGGTGCCGCGCACTTCTCGAGCGAGCCGCTCGAGGCGGGCCACCGTCGCCGGGATGCGTGCCGATTCGGCAGCTCTGATACGAGGGAGAGGCTTGCGCTCGAATAGTAGGCGTGCGGCGTCGACAAGAGCGGGGAGAGGCTCAAATGGTGCCAGAACGAACGCTTCCCCGTCGCCGCGCTTCCCCTCGCCGCCTTTGGAGATCTCGCGAATCACCCTGCCTAACAGACGCGACGGGACGACGCGCACGCCGTCACGCTCCTCGGGCTCCCCTTCCATCCCGATCGGCACGAGGATCGGAACGAGCGTCTTGCCGCGGCAAGCGGCGTGGTAGTCCTCGAGGTCGCGCACGTACCCCTTCACCTGGGCGAGGTCCGCCGCTTCCGCAGTTACGCGATTCTTGAATTCGATGACGAGGACGAGGCCGTTCTCCAGAACGATCAAGTCCGGGCGCCTGCCACCGCTTCGCGGAAGTTCGAATTCGAGGACGAGTGCGAAGTTCGAGGCGTCGGGCATACACGTATGGAGCTGGTCTCGCAAGACGCGGAGAGAGCGATCCCAGGCGAGGATCTGAGGCGCGCCGGTTTCGCGCAGAAACGCGGTGAGATCGGAAAGGACGCGTTCCTCCGAAGTTTCCAGGAAGGAAGAGACAGAGCCTTGCCAAGCGCAGGAAGCAGAACTCATTAGTTCTAGATGATATCGGTCGAGTATCGAAGTGCGACCAACATCTTCCGGCCAACTGCTCAGGAATTGCCGATCCGCAGCTTGCTGCCGCTCTGGAATCGGCGCTCGATTTCCCTCCGAAATCCAATTGCCGCCAACACGCGCGCACCTCCTCGCTCTTCCACTGGCAGTCGCAGAGCACCACGTTCTCAGACTCGCCGGCGGAGCAGGTCGAAGCGGCCATAGCGAGGGCGGCGAGGATTCAGGGCAAAGGTCGAGCCTACTTCGCCGTCCCCACCGTGACGACCACCTTGATCGCCCCGTTCCCCTCGGCGGTGATCGCGACGTCCACCTGCCGCGTGTCCTTCTTCAGCGAACACTTCATGCTGCTGACGTCGTCGCCGTCGGCCGAGCGCGGCTCCCAGCCCTGGCCGCGCATCGCTTCCACGTAGTCGGTGTACGCCTTGTGGACTTCGCCTGCGCCCTGGCAGGTGAGCGTCCCGTCCGTCATGAGTTCTCCCTGGACGCGGACGCCGGCGGCGACGGGGTTGCCGAGGTTTTCGGGGGCCATGACGTCGGTGTTGAGGTAGCCGGGGGCTGCGCCGCAGGCGAGGGAGAGGAAGGCCACGGGGACAAGAAGCGCGAGTTTCTTCATGAAGTGCCTCCGAGAGTTTCCGGAATCTACTTGCGTGCCTTGTAGTACAGCCGGACTTTGTGCTCCGCGCGGCCGATGGAGGAGTTCAGTTCCTTCTCGGCGCTGTCGAACTCGAGCGAAGCGCCGTTGGCGCCGGCAACCGAGAGACGGACGGCGCCGATCGTCTCAGCGCCGTGGAGGAGCGTGCGGACGTAGACGATGTCGCCGGCGATGGCGAGGGCGAAGCTCGACTCCTGTTTGCCGTGGGTTGTGCTCGTGGGCGAGAAGACCTGCGCGCCGGGCGGAGGCCAGGACCTGGGCTTGATCGCCGCGTCAAACGGCAGCGTCAGTGCGTCGAGCTCGAGCGGCGTCTTCCCGCGCGGCTGGCCGTTCACGGAGACGGCCGCGACGTCCGCGTTCTCCGAAACGCGCACGGAAATCGCCATCGTGACCTTCGCCTGCGGCGGAGTGGCCGGCATGCAGGCGGCGAAGATCAGGGTAAGAACCGGCACGGCGCGCTTTGTCATGCGGCCAACGATAGTCCGTCCAGGGGGGCCCGGCAAGCGGGCGCCCTGCACTACGGCCGCGGCACCGGGCCACGCGCCGAAATTGCCGGGCCTGCCGCGCCCGCTTCATCCCCCTATCGCAGCGACCCCGCCGGCACTACGATTCCGGCAACCCAAATTGCGGGAGAACGCGCCATGCCCGACCCGAAAATCGCCGATCGCCGTCCCGCCGTGGCCGAAGTCGACCCCGGAACCTACGCGTGGTGCTCGTGCGGGTCCTCACAGAAGCAGCCGTACTGCGACGGGTCCCACAAGGGCTCGATCTTCACGCCGAAGGTGTTCACGATCACGGCGAAGGAGCGCGTCGCCCTCTGTATGTGCAAGCACTCGAAGAACGGCCACCTCTGCGATGGGTCGCACAAGTCGCTTCCGCCCGCCTGAAGCCGCGATCATGACCCGCGTTGCCATCCTCAGCTTCAGCATGTCCGGCGTCGGCGCGGTCCACGCGCGAGAACCGGACACGCCATGACTCAGATCCGCCTGCTGGACGCCCTTCATGCTGTCATCCGCAGACCCGATCCGCCGGCCGTCGAGGAAGCGCGCGCGGCGCTCGTCGCCTTCCGCGCTTCCCGCATCGAGGCGGCGCCCGTTTCCGCGACCTGTGCCGTCTGCCGCGACGTCCCGGATTCGAGCGCGGTGCTATCGAGGAGTTCGAATCCCGGGTCGCTGCCCGCCGGGTGCTCCCGGATCATCCCGCCGGGGCTGCGCGGGAACAGCCGCTGTTACGAGGAGATCCGCTGCCCGGGATGCGGGATGGGTTACGTCTACGAACGCGGGTACGAGTGGCTCATGTGCGAATCCGAGGACGAAGAGACGCTGACGCGGCTTCACGTCCCGGTGCTGCTCGACCGGATCGCGGCATTGCTGGAGTTCGCGGCCCGAGGCGTCTCCATTGACCTGAAGGGATGGCTTCACCGGCTCGAGTCGGCTCTTCGAATGGCCTGAGTCGTCTCAAGCCGGTTTTTCCCCTCAAGCTGGCGCGGATTTGAACCGATAGGAGATCAGCCGCAATCCATCGGAGTGTCCGCGATGACCGAACTCGAGTCCGCGATTTTCGACCTGCTGGACCCGTTCGCGCCGGAAGTTTCGACGCTCGGCGAGGACCTGCTTCGCCTCATCGCAGCGCGGCTCGCCGAAGCGGCTCGCGACGCGGTTTCGGGCGTCATGCTGCCCGGGGAGTGCGACGTGGCCATGAGGGCGATTCTGCGGAAGGGCGGCTACCCGCGGCACCTCGCGGCGCCGGCGGCGCGGCGGATGGTGGAGCACGTGGCTTAAAGGTTTCTGTGCGCGTCCCGTCGGTTCCCGATGCGATAGACGCGGACCAGCCGGACGGGATCGTCCACGGTGTAGAGAATGCGCCAATCCCCCGTCCGGACACGGTACCCGGTCGTACCCGCGAGCTTCTTCGCGCCCGCGGGCCTGGGATTCCCCGCAAGATCGTCGATGGCGTCGCTGATGCGCGCCTTCGCCGCCGCTTCGAGCGCCTCGAACTGACGCACTGCAGAAGTTTCGAGCTGCACCCGGCAGTTCAGCGGCGCGGGCGGCGGTCATGCAAGCCTACCGCAGCACGACGCGAAACCCGACGTTCGGGATCCGCTTGTCCGGCGCCAGCCGGGCGCGCGCGCCGGAAGCGGTCGCCGACGCCGGCTCGTCCCAGGCGCCGCCGCGGATCACCCGCTCGGTCCCTTTGTCCGGCCCGTGCGGGTCCGTCGCGTCGCCGCTGTACGGCGCGTACCAGTCGGAGCACCACTCGCGGACGTTGCCGGCCATGTCGTAGAGGCCCCAGGAATTCGGCCGGAGTTTCCCGACCGTCTGCGCTTCCTTCGCGTTTGCCGCATGCCACGCGAACTCGCCAATGCGGTCGAGCGTGTCGCCGCTCTGGTAGACGCTCGATGCGCCTCCCCGGCAGGCGTACTCCCACTCGGCTTCCGTCGGAAGAGCGGGTTTGAGCTTGCCGGTCTTCGACGCGAGCCGCCTCGTGAAATCCTGGAGATCGTTCCAGCTCAGCGTGTCGGCGGGCAGGTCCGCGGCCCGGCGTGAAAACGTCTTCCGGCCGACGATCGACTCCCACTGCGCCTGCGTCGTCTCCGTCGTGGAGATCCAGTAGTCCTCCGTGATCGTCACGGAGTGCGCGGCCGCGTCGGGGTTCACGCTCCCGGGCGCGCCGGCCACGAACTTCCCGGAACGGATGTGGACGAAGTCCATCCGCAGCTTCTTCGATTCGTCGAGCATCACCGACATCCGCTTCAGGTGCGGATTGCCTTCCTTCCCAGGCACCAGGATCATGCGGAACCCGACGCTCCCGACGCGCTTGCGGGGATCGGCCTCGCTGCGCGTCGCGGGGGTGGCGGCGTTTCCGTCGTTGTAGCAGCCGCCGCGGATGTGTTTGAGAGTCCCCGACGCAGGCCCGACCGGATCGGTCAGCTCCGGCGTCGACGGAACGGGCGCCATCCAGTCCCAGCAGAATTCCCAGATGTTCCCCTGCATGTCGAACAGCCCCCAGGCGTTCGGCTTCAGCGCGCCCACCGGATGCGTCTTCTCGCCCGAGTTCTTCGGGAGCCACGCGAATTCGGCAAGCGCTTCCTGCGATTCGGCCGCGCCCCAGTCCCACTTTGACCCCGCCCGGCAGGCGCACTCCCACTGCGCGACTGACGGAAGAGCTGCCGACCAGCCGGCGAGGCGGAGATTGAGCCGTTCGATGAATTCGATCGCGTCGTACCAGCTGATCTGCTCGACGGGGAGGTTGCCCCCGCGGAAGTACGAAGGGTTGGTCCCCATGATCGCGGCCCACTGGTCCTGCGTCACTTCGGTGGACTGTATGAAGAATTCCCGCGTCAGGATGACCTTTCTGGCGTCCGAGGAGGCCCCAAGCGTGAACGTTCCCGGCTTGACCTTTACGAACTCCATCTTCACCCCGCTCCCGGCGTCGAGGACGGCCTCGATCCGGTCGCCGGAGACCTTCGGCTTGATGGCCGTGTCTTCGCTCTCGAGCTCCGTCAGCGCCCGGGCGATGTCCCGGTCGTCCTTCAACGCCAGTGCCTTCCGGTAGGCCAGCTTCAATACGGCCGGGTCCCCGCCCTTTTTCGCCGCTTCGATCTCCTTCAGCACCGCTTCCCACTCCTTCGCCACCCTCCGGTCCGCCACCGCACGCTGCATCTCCAGCGCCTTCGGTTCGTCCGGCTTCAGATCCAGCGCGTCCTGGAATCGCTTCGCGGCCGCGTCAAGGTTTCCGGAGGAGAGCGCCTCGTTGCCTTCGCGCATCGCGGCGTCGAAGAGCGTGTCGCGCTCGGCGCCCTGCAGCCGGTCGGTGACCTCCCGCAGTTTCAGTTGGGCGCGGCTGAGGTCCGCGGGATCCTCCGCGAGCCCGACCGCGGTCGTCCAGAGCGCGCGCGCCTTCATGACGTCCGGCTCGCGCTCCGCCGCCGCCACCGCCGCGTCGAATTCCTTCTTCTTGCGGAGCTTCCCTTCCGTCTCCTTCGCCTTCAGTTCGATCGCAGCGATGTACGCGTCGAGAAAATCGTTCTTCGGGCCCCCCGACGCCGCGGCCTTCCGCGCCAGTTCAAGCGCCCCCGCCAGGTCCCCTCCCTTTTCCGCCACCCGCGCCGCCGCCCAGTGACGCCGCTGCGTCGCTTCCGACTTCATCTGCCCCACCATCTGCTTTTCCGTATCCGTCTGTGCCGAGGGCTCGAGCTTCGCGCAGGCCTCCAGCATCTTGTCCCACAGCTCGACCGTGTCCGCCGCGTCGGCCGCCAGCCGCGTCGCATCGGCCGCCGGCAGGTACGAGCGGTAAGAGGCGGACTTTTCGGAAGCGGCCTTTGCCGCGACGATCTTCTCGCCGATCCTCTCCCGCATCTCCCTCAGCCGCCGGTCGTCGGGCGCGTACGCCGCAACCCGCGTCAGCGTCGAGAGCGCGTCCTCGTGCCTCCCCGCCGTTTCCTGCTTCGCGGCCTGCGCGAAAAGCTCGTCGAGCTTCTCTGCCGCCATGTCCCGCGGCGGCTCCGGCGGCGCTTCGTTGCCCCTGCGGTGCCTCAGGTACCAGAACCCCGCAACCAGCAGCCCCGCGGCCAGCAACGTCGCCCCCGCCCAGAGCGGCGCCTTGCTCCGCTTCTTTTCCGGAATGTGCTCCACCACGCTCCGCTGCTTCGCCATCGTGGCATTCGGGTTCTTCTGCACGCGCAGAAGCGCCGCGAGCAGTTCCGAGCCGTCGCGGAAGCGGTCCTTCGGGTTCTTGCAGAGGCAGCGGTCGATCACCCAGCGGATGCCGCCGCTCACGGTGTCCGGCAGCGGCGGATGGTCTTCTTCCATGGCGGCTCGGATCACGGCGACGAGGCTCGATCCGCGGAACGGCGGGCCGCCCATCAGGAGGGCGTAAAAGGTGGCGCCCATCGCGAAGACGTCCGCGGCGGGGCCCGCCGACTTCGCGTTCTCCGCCTGCTCCGGCGCCATGAACCCCGGCGTTCCCATCGCGACGTTCGACAGCGTCCCGAACGTCTGCATGGAGCCTTCGGGCTTCGCGAGCCCGAGATCCGCCAATTTCGCGCCCTCGAAGTCTCCCTCCGGGATCAGGATGTTGTCCGGCTTCACGTCCCGGTGAATGATCCCCTTGTCGTGCGCCGCCGCCAGCCCCTTCGTCGCGGCAATCGTGATCTCGAGCGCCACGTCCTCGGGAATGAACTCCTCCTCCTCCAGCGACCGCTTCAGGTACTGCCCCGCGCTCTCGCCGGGGACGTACTGCATGACGAAGAAGTGCGTCCGGTGCTGGATGCCCGCGCCGTAGACGCGCACCACGTGGTCGCTTTCAAGTTTGGCCGCGAGGCGCGCTTCGGAGGCGAAGCGGCGCGCAAGGCCGGGGTCGGCCTCGACGAGGGTGAAGGGCAGGATTTTGACGGCGACTTCGCGCCGGAGGGCGCCCTGGCGGCCGAGGTAGACGCTTCCCATGCCGCCGACGCCGATCCTGCGCAGGAGGGAGACGTCGCCGATGACGGGGCGGCCCTTGTTATCGCGGGGGAAGGAAGCGACAAGGCGGTCCTGTTTCAGGTCGTCGGGACGGGGGGGCATGGGCAGACAATATAACCTGCGGCAGGGGGTCGGTTTGGCACGAGAAGAGGTGGAACAGGAACACCGGCAATTCCTTCAAATAGCATCCTGTGATATGCTTAAAAATAGTAAAATCCTTATTGATCACAAAACACCCCCACTTCCCCGTCCAGTCCTGAACATCCGGCCCCTCCCCCTCGCGCGCCTTGCCGCCCGAAGGCCTCTTTCGGACCTCTCCACGTGAAACAGGATCCAAAGCGCCCCTCCCGAGCCGCTTCCAACTCCGGCGCCGTCGGCGACCTCACGCCGCCCCCGGACTTCCCGAGCACGTTCGCGGAGCCGATCGAGTCCGACCCGATGCTGGCCAGCGAACTCGACCGCGCCCGCCTCATCCAGTCCAGGCTCCTCCCGGGCCAGCTCCCCGCGGTGCCCGGATTCGACCTCGCCGCCCGGTACCTCCCCGCCACCCACGTCGGCGGCGACTACTACGACGTCCTGCCTCTCCGCGGCGGCCGCTTCGGAATCGTCGTGGCCGACGTCTCCGGCAAGAGCGTTTCGGCGGCGATGATCATGGTCATGGTCCGGACGGTGTTTCACGGGCTGGCGCCCGCGATGGCGTCGCCGCGGGCGACGGTCCTCGAAGCCTGCGAGCGGATCGCTCCCGACCTCCCGGCCGGGATCTTCCTGACGCTGGCCTACGGGATCCTCGACCCGAAGCGGGGTTCGGTTTCCGTCGTCAACTGCGGCCACAATCCTCCCCTGCTCTGGACGACGCTCCAGAAGCGCCCGCTGGTCGAAACCGTCCTGGTCAACGGCCCCGCGATCGGGCTCGTGCGGGGAAGCGCCTTCGAACGCGCGCTGGTCGAGCGCGAGATTCCCCTCGCGCCGGGCGAGCACCTTCTGTTCCACACGGACGGCGTCAACGAGGCCATGGACGTCAACGCGAACGAGTTCGGCGACGGCCAGCTCTTCAAGGCGATCATGCGCGGCGGCCGGAAGGACGCCGGCGGGATGGCGCAGGAAGTCGTCAACGCGGTTCTGCACCACCGGGGGATCGCGCCACCTTCGGACGACCTCACCGTGCTCGACGTGTGGCGGCTGCCGTAAGCGGCTCGACGGGGCCCACTGAGCGTGAGAAACAAGCGAGCGATGGCGCGCGGTCGGGGCTCGCTGCGCGGAGTCGAGCAGTACCGACGCCGGGCAGCGAGGTCCGACTGCCGACGGCGCTCGATTGTTTCTCGCGCTCTCAATGCCCCGCCGTGGATTTCAGCTCGGTGGCCACTTTCTGGAGCGTCTGTTTGGCGTCGCCGAAGACCATGACCGTGCGCGGGTGGATGAAGAGTTCGTTCTCGATGCCGGCGAAGCCCGGGTTCATGGAACGCTTGAGGACGATGACGGCTTTCGACTGCTCGCAGTTGAAGACGGGCATGCCGAAGATCGGGCTGCCCGGCGACGTTTTCGCGGCGGGATTGACGACGTCGTTGGCGCCGACGACGAGGACGACGTCGGTGTTCACGAAATCGTCGTTGATCTGGTCGAGGTCGTAGAGCTGGTCGTAGGGGACGTTCGCTTCGGCGAGGAGGACGTTCATGTGGCCCGGCATGCGGCCTGCGACCGGGTGGATCGCGTAGCGGACGCGCGCGCCGGTTTTCTCGAGGAGCGAAGCGATTTCGCGGACCGCGTGCTGGGCCTGCGCGACGGCCATGCCGTAGCCGGGGACGATGATGAGCGACCCCGCGCTCCTGAGCAGCTCCGACGCTTCCTCGACGGACGCCTCGTTGACGTTCGCCGCTGTTCCGCCCGCCGAAGACTTCGCGGGGCCCGCGTCGCTTCCGAACGCCCCGAACAGCACGTTGGCGAACGAGCGGTTCATCGCATTGCTCATGACCATGGCGAGAATGAAGCCGGAGCCGCCGTCGAGGGCGCCGCAGATGATGAGGACCTTGTTGTCGAGGGCGAAGCCGGAGGCGGAAGCGGCGAGCCCTGCGTAGGAATTCAGGAGACAGATGACGACGGGCATGTCGGCGCCGCCGATGGGGAGAACGAGAAGCACGCCGAGGAGGAAGGCGACGCCGAGCGTGAGGTAGAAGACGGCGTCGGCGGCGCCGATGGAGATCGAGGCGGGCCGCGCGACGAGGAACACGACCATTCCCGCAGCTGCGAGAAGCGCCCCGACGGTGATCGCGTTCTGCATCGGGAACACGGTCGGCTTGCCGGGGAGAAAACCCTGCAGCTTCCCGAACGCCATCAGCGACCCCGTAAAGGTGATCGCCCCCATCAGCACTTCGAAGCCGACCGCGCCCATGTGAAACCTGTCCACACGGCCGTGCGCCGCGAATCCGCTTTCGTGGATGTAGTAGATGACGCCCACCAGGGCGACCGCGAGCCCGCCGAACGCGTGCGAAAGCGCGATCCGCTCCGGCATCTTCGTCATCGGGATCTTCAGCCCCATCGGCACCCCGATGGCCGAGCCGAGCAGGATCCCGCCGGCGATCCATTCGTAGCTGAGGCCCTGCACCACCAGCGTCCCCGCGACCGCCAGCAGCATCCCCAACGCCGCCATCGTGTTCCCGCGGCGCGCGCGGTCGGGATGCGTCAGGCAGACGATGCCGTAAATGAAGAGGAAGCTCGCCGCGAGGTACGCCGCGGCCGTGAAGAGCTGCCGCCCTTCCATGCCGGCCGTTCCCGCCGCGAGAAGAGCTGGCGTCACTTCGCCCCCGGCTTCTTGCGGAACATTTTCAGCATCCGGTCGGTGATCAAGAAGCCGCCGACGACGTTGATCGTCGCGGCCGTGACGGCGACGACGCCGAGGATGCGCGCGGCCAGGCCCCAGTCGCTTCCCGCCGCGACGAGCGACGCCACGAGCGAGATGCCGGAGATCGCGTTGGTGAACGACATGAGCGGCGTGTGAAGAAGCGCGGGGACCTTCGAGATCACCGCGTACCCCATGAAGGCCGCGAGCATAAACACGAACAGCCCCGACAGGATCGGCTCGGTCATGGCGCGCCTCCCGCTTTCGTAACGGCCTCCAGCACCTTCGCGTTGGCCACCTGTCCCTCCCGTGTGATGACGCATCCCTTCGTGATTTCCTCGTTCAGGTTCAGCTTCCACGCCCCGTCCGCCGTGATGTGCAGCAGCAGCTTCTCGATGTTGCGCGAGAACGTAAGGCTCGCGTGCTGGGCGAGATTGGAAGGGGCGTTCGTGGGGCCCATGATGAGCACGCCGTTTTTCACGACGTCCCGCCCGGGTTCGCAGCCGGCGACGTTTCCACCCTGCCTCGCGGCCAGGTCGACGATGACGGACCCCGGCTTCATCGAGCGGACGTGTTCCTCCGTGACGAGGATCGGCGCCTTGCGGCCGGGGATGAGCGCCGTGGTGATGACGACGTCCGCCTTCCCGATCGCCGCGCTGATGAGTTCCGCCTGCTTCTTCTTGAACTCCTCCGACTGCTCCTGCGCGTAACCGCCCTGCGCCTGCTTCACCTCGACACCCTGCACCTGCAGGAACTTCCCTCCCAGCGACTCGACCTGCTCCTTCGTCTCGGGCCGCACGTCCGTCGCTTCAACGACCGCGCCCAGCCGCCGCGCCGTCCCGATCGCCTGAAGCCCCGCGACGCCCACGCCCATGACCAGCACCTTGGCGGGCATCAGCGTCCCCGCCGCCGTCATCAGCATCGGGAAGTACTTCGGCAGCCGCGTCGCCGCGGCGACCACCGCCCAGTACCCCGCGATGTTCGCCTGCGAGCTCAGCACGTCCATCGACTGCGCGAGCGTCGTCCGCGGAATCATGTCGAGCGAGATCGCCGTGATCTTCCGGTCGTTCAGGAGCTTCACGAGCGGGAGATTGGAGAGCGGGTAGAGCAGCGACACCAGCGCCGTCCCTTCGCGCAGCTTCGCGACTTCTTCGACTGAAGGTTCGTTGACCTTCGCGACGGCATCAACAGCGCCATACAGCTCTTCCGCGGTCGCAGCGATCTTCGCCCCCGCCGTCACATACTCCGCGTCCGGCAGGAACGACCCCTCCCCCGCCCCCGCCTGCACGACGAACTCCAGCTTCTTCGCCGCAAGCTTGCGCACCGTCTCCGGGACGATCGCCACCCGGCGCTCGTCGGGCGATGTCTCCAGCGGGATCCCGATCCTCAGGCCCACGACCCCTCGCGCAGCGGCTGCCATGGCGAAAGTCCTCCTCACTCGGGGTCGCCAGACGCTACCACCGCCGGCCCGGCCCGTCGAAGAGGACCCGGGTTCCCCGTGATAGACTCCCGCCCGTGCCCAACGAAACCGCGAGCCTCGGCGAGCGACTGGCCCTGCGCTGGAAGCAGATCGAGGACTTCTTCAAGCGCGACATCTGGCTCCACAAACCCGAGAGCCGCATCCGCCGCTTCGGGTACCACATGCTGCGGATGGGCACGCTCACGGTCGAAGGCTCGATGCGAAGCGACGTCTTCCTCCTCTCCGCGGCGCTGACCTACCAGCTGATCTTCGCACTCGTGCCCCTTCTCGCCGTCGTGCTCTCGATGTTCAAGGGATTCGGGGGGCTGTCGGGAGTTTCAGGCAAGGCGAAAGACTACCTGCTCCGCTACATCACTCCTGAGGTCGGCGACAAGGTCGTCACTACGATCGACTCCTTCGTCGCGAACATCAACGCGGCCGCCATCGGCGTCGTCGGGTTCCTCGCGCTGCTCTACACCGCCCTCTCGCTCATGCAGACGATCGAGAAGACCTTCAACAAGATCTGGGGCGTCAAGACTCACCGGCCGTTCCTCCGGCGCTTCATGGTGTACTGGACGATCCTCACCCTGAGCCCGATCCTCCTCGTCGCTTCCGTCGCCGCGACGACGTTCGTGCAGAGCAACGGTCTCTATACCTGGCTGACCGAACACGTCCCGTTCTTCGGCGTCTTCACGCTGACCCTCGCGCCGTTCCTCTTCGCCTGGGGACTCTTCACGGGCATCTACCTCATCATGCCCAACACCAAGGTCCAGTTCCGGGCGGCGCTGACGGGCGCGCTGGTGGCGGGGACGTGCTGGGAAGGCATGAAGAGCGCCTACGTCTGGTACAACACGAAGATCGTGACGTCGTACGCGTTTTACGGGTCGCTCGGCTCGGTTCCGGTCTTTCTTCTCTGGATTTACCTCTCCTGGGTCGTCGTCCTCTTCGGCGCCGAAGTCGCCTTCGCCGCGCAGCACGTGGACACGTACAAGCGCGAGATCGATGCCGTGAAGATCAGCACCGCCGACCGCGACAGGCTGTCCCTCGTGATCGCGATCCAGACCGTCAGGCCCTTCGAAATCGGCGCGCCGCCGCCCACGGCCGAAGTCATCGCGGCCGGCATGAACGCGCCCGTGCGCGTCGTGCACGACATCCTCTATCAGCTTGCAGAGAAGGGGATACTCCGTGAAGTCGGCCTGGGCGGGAACAAGGACCCGGGGTACATGCCGGCGCGCGACCCCTCAAAGCTCTCGGCGCGCGACGTCCTGCACGCGATGAGGACCGCCGGCGACGCGTACACGCTTCCGAACGGGACGGAAGCGGCCGCCGTTTACCAGCTGGTGGACCAGGCCGAAGCGCGCGCGACCGATGCGCTGGCGGCGGTGTCGCTCAAAGACCTCGCGAACCGCAACGGCGCCGTGGAAACGCGGCCAGGCCACGGGAGCGGTCCCGTGGCCTGACCTGGATCGGTATCGACTACGGCTTGTGGCGCTTGTAGGTCATTTCCATCGTCTTCTTCTCGGAACCTTCCCGGTCGCAGTACATCTCGATCGTGAACTCGTCGGCGCTCTTCTCTTTCAGCACGCTCCGGGTGTGGACGACCTTTTTCGTCTCAGGGTCGATCCCCTGGCCCTTGTACTCGACGAATTTCCCGTCGTTCTTGCCCTCGCCGGTGAACGACATGCTCGCCGTGGCGAGCGAGTCGAACCAGAAACTCGTGTACTTCCCCGAGACGCGGTCGTAGCCGCTGATCTCGAGGCCCTTGAACTTCTGGCCGTTGTACTCGCCCTCGAAGGACTGCTGCAGGAAGCGGCCGTCCAGGATGACTTCGAGCTCGGCATTGCCGACGCTGTCGCTCTCGGGCGTTGTCGCGCTCGCCAGGCAGTGCACCGTGACGTCGTAGGTGCCCGCGCGCGAGACGAGCTGCGCGTGTTCCGGCCCGGTCTGCATCCACTCGGGCGCTTCCTTCCCTGTCTTCGGGCTCGATCCGGCGGCCTTGTCCTCTGACCGAAGCGGCAGGAGGATGCTGACGGTCAATGCCGCGACGGCGGCGGCGCTCAATGCGATTCTCAGCTTCATGGCGATCTCCTTTTCAAAATGAGTCAGGTAGGACTTGCCGGGCCGAGGGCGCACCCCGGTAAAAGTGCCCCTGTCCCTCGGCGAACCACCGGTGTTTTGCGGTTTCCGCGTTTCACTCGGGACGGATTGCAACCGCTGTGCCAGAGAGCGCGCGCAGGGCGCCCGGACGGATCCTCGCTACCCGGTCAGCGCGTTGTCGAAGTGGAGCCAGAGGACGCGCGAGTACTGGAAGATCGGGAGCCAGAGAAGGCAGAAGAGCGCGCCGGTTCCCGCGATGGCCTGCCAGTAGGTGAGGCCGGCCAGGAAGAGCCCTATCGCGAAGGGCGCGCCGATGAGAATGCTCAGCGCGTAGCTGAAATAGATCGCGCCGAGGTAGTACCCCGGCTCCGGGAAGTACCCGAGGTCGCATTCCGGGCACCGCGCATGCATCCGGAGGACGCCCGCGAAAATCTTTCCGCGGCGGCACCGCGGACAGCGCCGGCGCAGGATGGCAACGGGACTCATGCCCTGATTCTACTCCCGTCGCGCGGCTACTTCGTCTCTTCAGGCGGGTGCCGCCGCCGGACCAGGTCGATGAGGCCCGTGCGGATCTCCCCGTACGACATGTCGACCTTCTGCATGCCGAGGTTCTTGTGCTCCCTCCCATCGGTGATCCCGAACGCCGCGGTCTCGGCCTTCGTGCCCATGTAGCCGAGCTCGAAGTCGATCGACTCCAGAAGCATGTCCTTGGACTCCTTCATGGCCGGCTCCGCCTTCTGGATGACCCGGAACGTCAGCGGCCGGACGATTCCCATCTCGGGCGGCTTGCGCTCCCTCGAGCCCATGTTGAAGACCACGTCGACGCGGAATCCGCCTTCGAGCTCGATGCTCTCCAGCGCAATCGAAGCGAGGTTGTCCCCGGCCTTGATGGAGCACTGCATCGATTTCTGCGCGGCGTCGTATCCGTCGTTCCAGCGCTCCATCTTCATGAGCAGCTGAGCGCGCCGGGTGTGGGGGGCCGGATCGTCCGGCGTCTTCTTGATCTGCGCGTCGAGCTTCGCGAGCTCCGCGTCGTTTTTCTTCTTCTCCTTCGCGGCCGCTTCGGCCTTTTTCTTCTCCGCGGCCGCATCCTCGGCTCGGCAAACCGCGGAGAAAGCGAAGAGCGCCAGGAGGGTCAGCAGCATGCGTGGCAGGGACATGGGCGTTCCTTTCGTGGGAGGACTTCCGTGAAGACCCCGGCGCCGTCTGTTCTATCGCAACGCGCTCTCGGCGACGCTTGCCGTCCCGTGGAGGTCGTAGCCCTCCGCGCGAGTGACTTTCACCGTGATGATCTCCCCGATCGGCAGATCCTTCCCCGTCAGGTAGATCACGCCGTCGATGTCGGGCGCGTCCCCCGCCGTCCTCCCGACCGTGCGCCGGCCCTGGCGCGACTCGACGATCACCTCGATCTCTTTCCCCAGCCAATTCCTCTGCCGGTCGAACGCAACCGCCTGCTGCGCGCGCATGAGGCGGTCGAAGCGCTTCTCCTTCACGTCCTCGGCGACCTGGTCCTCATACCGCCCGGCCGGCGTCCCCTTCTCCGGCGAGTACTTGAACGCCCCCGCCCGGTCGAACTTCGCTTCTTTCACAAACGCCAGCAGTTCCTCGAAGTCCCCGTCCGTCTCGCCGGGAAACCCGACGATGAACGTCGTCCGCAGCACGAGGCCGGGAACGCGCTCGCGCAGGCGGCGGATCAGGTCGAGCGTCTCGGCCTTCGTGATGTTGCGCTTCATCGCTTTCAGCATCGGGTCGGAGATGTGCTGAAGCGGCATATCGACGTAACGGACGACGTTGGGCGTGCTGGCGAGCGCGTCGATCATCTCGTCGGTGAAATACGACGGGTACGCGTACATGAGGCGCACCCAGCGCACGCCCGGGACCGCGGCGACCTCGCGCAGGAGCCGGGGCAGCTCGAAACTCTCGTAGAGATCCTTGCCGTAGCTCGTCGTGTCCTGCGCGATCAGGTTGATCTCCTTCGCACCGTCCGCCGCAAGCTCGCGGACCTCCTTGACGACCATCTCCACCGGCTTTGAACGGTGCCGCCCGCGGATCTTCGGGATGATGCAGAAGGTGCACACGTTGTCGCACCCCTCGCTGATCTTCACGTACGCCGTGTGCCGCGGCGTGAGGCGCAGCCGCCCGACGTCCGCCTGGCACTCGCGGTCGTTGCGCTCGACCTGGTACTTCGCAGGCGACCTCTTCCGCTTCGACTTGACGCGCTGCGTCAATTGCTCGCAGAGCTCAGCGATCTTGTCCTCGCCCATGATCCCCAGGAACGCGTCCACATCCGGCAGAAGCGCGACGAGCGAGTCCTTGTCCCGCTGCGCCAGGCACCCCGCGACGACCACGCCCGAAGCGCCGCCGCTCTTCTTGTGCTCGCACGCTTCCCGGATCACCCCGATCGACTCCTGCCGCGACGCCTCGAGGAAACCGCAGGTGTTCACGACGATGATGTCCGCGTCCTCCGCCTTCTCGCACACGGCGAAGTCGTCTAGGACGAGCCGGCCGAGGAGCACCTCGCTGTCCACGAGGTTTTTCGGGCAGCCGAGCGAAATGAAGTGAACGTTGCCGGTGGGCATGGGGGGGAAGAGCTTACGCTGGTGCGGGGGTGGTCGCAAGGCCGAAGGTCGTTCTCGGCCCGTAGTGTCCAGGCGGGATCCTTCGCCCGCCCCCCCCACCGATGCGAGAATGGGGAAGGATACTTCGTGGGAGGGTTACGTTGTGGCTGTCGATGCCCATGGGAAGTTTGCCGGCCGAAGAATCGGACTCGTTCTCTGCGGCGGAGGATTCAAAGGCGGATACCAGATCGGCGCCTGGAAAGCTCTCCGTGAAAGGGGACTGTCAGATTTCCGGTACATCGCAGGCACGTCCGTCGGCGCTCTGAATTCGGTGCTTATTGCCAACGGGGACCTCGAGGATGCCGAGAAGCTCTGGCGGGACATTGACATCATGAAGTGGCAGCCGCGCGGAATCGTTCGTTACCTGGTCGCTTATTCCCTTCTCTTCGGTCCCATGCTGGTGGGCACTCTGACGTCACTCGCATGGATCCCAGTCGTTCTGTCCTGCGGCTCGGGGGTCCCGGCGTCCCTCTGCCTCAGCGTCGGCGTGTTCATGTCGATCGCCACGCTCTTCCAGGCTCTAGTTGCGAGACTCGCAAGCCTGGAGGGGAATCCATTCTTCGTCATGGATCCGATTGAGTACGCGCTGAAGTGCCTGCTCAGCACGATGGTGCCGCTCTTTGCGATCGGCGTCGTCATGGTAACTCTCGCAATAACCGTCAGGCTCCGCGGGCAGCCTGCGCCCCATGCCGTCAATTCTGCTCCCTCATTTTGGAGTGTCATGTTCTTCGGCGGCGGCGGAACGGTGTTCGGCATCGTCTCGGCAGTGCTCGGAATCGTGATGCTGAAGCAACTCCAGGTCGACGGACAGCTGTTCTCGAGCGACGGGCTGACTACCGCGCTTGCGACCCGTGCTCCGGAGGATGTAGTCGTCGAGCCGCGGGTTGTCCGGCTCCATGCTGAAGCCGCCGCCGCCGAGCGTGATGATCTGTCTCATGCGGATCCAGTGTACATTTGACGCGTGATCACCGAAGACGCCGTGCGCAAGCTCGCGCTTTCGTTCCCGGAAGCAGTCGAGTCGTCGCACTTTGAGGTTGCCGACTTCCGCGTACGGAAGAAGATCTTTGCGACGATCCATCCGGGAGGACGGAAGGGCGCGCTTCTGCGCCTCGGCGCTGACCGGACCGCGACGCTGGCCGACTCGGAGCCGGTGACCTTCCAGAGCGCATTCGGCGGAAGCGCATTGATCGTGCAGTTCTCGAGAATCGGCAAGGCGCACTACGCGCACCTGCTCGAGCAGGCCTGGCGAGCGATCGCGCCGAAGAAGGTCCTTGCGGCGTGGGAAGGGCGGCGTAAGGCATGAAACCCGGGTCCTCATTCGGCTGTAAGCGGTGATGATGCGCGCTTCCCTTGTCGCCTCGCTGGTGCTCCTGTCCCGCCTGGCCTTCGCCGGGGACGACGAGGAAATCCTCGCCTGCGACTCCGCGGACGGCTTCCAGACGGCGCTTCCGGGAGGCGACAAGCCCGCCGAGGCCGAGTTGAAGGCGGAGGGCGGTCACCTGGTCCTTGGCTACGAGCGGTCGAAGATGGCGCCGCTGGCGAACTACGCGCTGCTGACGGAGTTGAAGGAGCTGCGCCTCCGGATCCGCTCGGACGAGACGGGGACGTGGGTGGTGGTCCTGAAGGACCGCGACGGCGCGACGTGGAACCAGCCGTTCCGCCTCGTCGGCGGCGCCTGGACGGACGTGACGCTCGAGGCGGGGAAGTTTGCGTTGAACGCGGACTCGGCGGTGAAGAAGGAACGCCTCGACTCCGCGCGGCTGGGCACGGGGTGGGTCATGCTCGACGCGGCGGCGATCGTCGGGAATGCAAAAGGCCGGAACGAACTGCGTGTGGACGAAGTCCGCGTCGTGCGCGCACCGATCGACGAAACCACGGGCGAGTGGGTCGTCGAGACCGAGCAACTGGTCGCGACCAGCCGGAAACACACCGGCCGCATCACCGTGAAAAAGCCGGGCAAGCTCACCGTCACCGCGCCACGATTCGTGGCGGGCGGCGAGATCTCCCTCCAGGGCGGCATCGCAGAGTTCCGCGGCGGCGTGGTCGACATCCTGCAGCGCTTTCAGCACGAGCGCGACGTGCGGCTTTCCGGCGAAGCGCGTCTTTCGTTCCACGACGCGCTCGTCTTCACTCATTTCCCCGCCGGTCTCAAACTCGACGGTGCGCAGACGGTCGCAATGACCGGCGTCGAGTGCATCGGCGGCTTCACGGGCGACGTGCCTCCGAAGGCGAAGATCCTGCTCTCAAAGACGAAGAACCCCGGGGAGTTCGTGATCGCACCGGGCGGCACGGTGGAAGTCTCTGACTGCGAGAACGTCATCCTCTGGCACACGTTCGGCGCGAATCTCACGGGCGCGATGCGCTTCCCCGGCCCCGACGTCGGTGCCAATTGGAAGAGCGGCCACGGGCTGAACGTTTCGGTCGAGCGAAGCAAAGGAGTGAAGTGGACGCTGCTGTCGCTCCCTGACGCGGCCGGTTCCGTCGAGGACTGCAACCCGATGGCCGTGGGGCTGCTCTTCGGCCACAAGACGGCGTTGACGATCGACGACCTCCAGAACGGCCGCGCGATGGCCGAGTGGCGCGTCCCTGCGCCGGACCGCGCGCTCGTCTTCCGCAACGCCACCGTCGGAGCCTGGAACATCTACGCTTCCGACGACGCCGTGGTCCGACTGCGCAAATCGACGATCGGCGAAGCAATGACCTTCGGCAAAGGGCGGATCGAGCTCGAGGATTCAACGGTGGACGGCAAGGGCGGCTACGTCGGCGCGCACGACGACAGTGTCATCCGGCTGGTGCGCTGCAAAATCACGTGCCTCGTCGTGGCGCGAACGTGTTCGCGGATCGAACTCGTCGAGTGCGACGTGACGGGAGACGTGCGGGCGGTCGAAGCAGGACACGTCAAGCTCACGGGGACCAGTGTCTCCGGGAAAACACAGGCCGACGACGGTGGTGTCATCGAGCGCTGATCTTCGACCGAAGCCTCTGCGAGCCTGTCCTGGTCGAAGGGCCTATTCGTGAAACTCCCGCGGTCGATCCACAGACTTACAGAATTCCTCTTCACTCGCGAACACCGCTTCGCCTTCGGACGGCCGGCCGTCGAGGAACGCGACAAAATCCAGTTCCTGCCCTGAGGCGCCGCGTTCCTCGCGGAACTTGCGCGCGATCTCGACGGCGGGAAGCGTGTCGCGCCCCATGACGTGCTGCAGCATGAAGTGCACCGTGCCCTCGTAGGAGCGATAGACGAGCTCGGTGCAGACGAGCTTGTCGGTCGTCTTGAAGTCGAATTCGTAGTCGTACGGCTTTCCCTCGTGCGCGAACGCCCGCGCGATCGCCGCGGCCTTCAGTTCCTTCGAGACGCGCGGCCGCAGCACGGCGACGAAGTCCGCATGCATCGAGTGCTCGAGCGAATTGAAGATCACGCCTTCGCTCACCGCCTCGATCACCGCATGGCGGTTCCCGTCCTCGCACGGCTTGCGCCACGCCTCGAGCTTCGCCTTCACGTCCGCATTCTCGAGCAGCCCCATCGCCTTCAGCTCCTCTTCGTTCCCGACATACATGACCGCGTGCGGCCAGAACCCCGGCAGGAACGCGTTCGAGAGGAAAAAGTTCCGCCGCTCCAGGATGATGTCCCCGGGCTGCATCTTCGCGCGCAACTCACCGATCTGCTTCGCGCGAATCAGCGGCGGCCGCGCGACCACGCGCGTGTCCCCGATCCACTGCGACAGCTGCGACTGCACGACGTACACCGGTGAATACGCGTCGCTCCTCACTTTCGAAACCACCCGCCTCAGCCAGTTCCGGTGCGAGTGCACGTCCAGCGCCCGGGCCGCCTCGATCCCCTTCGAAATCCGCTGCTCGAACCAGTCCATCTCCTCCGGCGGAAAGACTCCGTCCTCCCGCCAGAGCGACTTGCGCCCTTCGTAGTAGGCCGCCATCTCCTCGAAGCGCTCCACGTTCGAGTCGGAGCCGACGCTCGCGGCAATCCGGTCGAATATCCCCGACGAAATCCCCCAGCGCGAGTCGGGCTCGTTCAGCTTGCTGCGAGCGATGCTCCACGTCTGGAACGTGACGACGAGCCGGCCCGACGATTCGAAAAGCGCCGTCGCGGCCGCATAGGCGACCAGGAAGCAGCGTGCCTTCAGCGCCGGGTCGCGCACGGCCTCGAAGCCGGAGTAGATCGCGACGTGCCGGAGAAGCGCCGACCGGTACGTGAGGAACGTCATGTACGTCGCGCGCAGATCGTCGTCCTCGGGCGCCTTGAGGTACTCGCGCCGTTCCGCCTTCATCGCGCCTTCGAGTCTCGCGCGCAGGCCGGGGAAGCGCGCTGAGACCTCGTCGATGCCGGCCGTCACGGTCTTGAGCCGCGCCGCGTCGGCGCGGACGGACAATTCGATTTCCTCGGGCGACATACCCGCGAGCGCGGAGGGAAACGCTTCGAACACTGCTTCGTCCCCGCCCGTGATCCGCCCGATGTAAAACCCCGCGAGCACCAGCACGACCTGCGAGATCCCGAACGCCGTCCACCGCGCCCAGAGAGGAAAAACCGAGAGCAGCCCGGCGTGCGCCTTGCGATACCGGTAATACACCATCAGCGAACAGACCACCGACGTCCCCCCGAACGCCGCCATGATCGCCAAGTACCACTTCGGCGGATCCGCCATCATGTCCTTCCGCAACACCAGCAAAACCCACGACAGCCCGTGCAGGCAGATCCCGGCCGCGGTGATCTTGCCGAAGCGCGTGGTCCAGTCGATTTCCAGCATCCGCATGACCCGCAGGTGCGCGGCGACCAGCGAGGGCACCGCCGCGCCCCACCAGATCCGCCAGAGGTCGCCCTGCTGCTTCGCGTCCGTCCAGACGAGGAGGTAGTAGGCGACCTGTGAAGCGGCCATGAGCGCGATCGCGGCGGGGCCGAAGCCGGGCTTCGGCAGCGGAGGGCGAACGTAGATCCAGAGGAGCACGGCGCCCACGCCGGCGCCCATCGCGGTCATGAGCGACTGGCCGAGCACCGGCGGGAAGGAGTGGGTGAGGACGCCCCACGCGAACAGGAAGGCCGCGGTGAGGAAGCAGAGGACGGCGATGCGGAAGGAGAGGCGGGGCATGGGAGCGAAGGGTATCAGGAATGACGGGGCGCGCGGGACGGCGGGAAAGGGAGAACTTCAACCTTCAACTTTCAAGTTTCAAGCAAACGGAGAACTTCAACTTTCAACTTCAAGAACCGCTGGCGGAGCGGGCCTTGCGGTTGTCGTCTTGCAGTTTTCCCGTTGCTTGAAAATTGAATGTTGAAATTTGAAGTTATCTGTTTCCGGGCACCAGCACTCTCACTTCGCCAACGCCCTCTTCCCACGAACACGCCCTTCCTTGCCGCGAGCGCCCAGCATCTCCTCTATCCGCCCCAATCCCATCTCGACGTTCTCCATCGGCGGCCCAAACGAGAATCTCATCCACTGCTTGTACGGCGACGGGTTCCGCCGGTACTTGCCGGGGTTCACGTCGAAGAACTCCCCCGGCACCGTCATCACTTTCCGCTCCAGAGCCTTGCGGAAAAACGTCATCGCGTCGTTGAAGGGAGGCTTGAGCCGGTCGAGCGAGCACCAGCAGTAAAACGTCCCGCGCGGCTCCGCGGCGAAGCGCACTCCCATCGCTTTGAGCCGCTTCACCATGAGATTCCGCTTCTCGCAGAACACTTTCCGGAGCGCCGTCGTCTCCTGGTCGGCGCGCTTCGGCTCGAGCGCCATGAGGGCCGCGCGCTGGGCGATGCGCGACGGGCCGCCGTCGATGGCGCTCGCAGTGCGGGCCATCGACTCGACCATCGCGGGCGGGCCGGCGACCCAGCCGATGCGCCAGCCCGGGTAGCGGAACGATTTCGTGAGGCCGTCGAAGATCAGCACGGGATCGCGGTCGGGATCGTCGACGAACGCTGCGGAACTCACGGGCCGTGCGCCGGGCTTGCCGTCTGCCGTATAAATGAAGTGCGAGTAGAACTCGTCCATCAGCAGCGTCACCCGCCGCTCGCCCGCGAGCGCCACCATCCGCGACAGCTCTTCGCCCTGGATCACGTTCCCCGTCGGGTTGCACGGGTTTGAAATCACGACCGCGCCGAGATCCCGGTCTGCGACTTCCCTTTCCAGCGTCTCCGCCGTCAGCACAAACCCGTCCGCTTCCCGCGTCCGGATCGGAATCGGCCCCAGCCGCGCAAGGTGCATGTTGAACATGTCCTCGTACGCCGTGTAGTCCGGAAGCTGATACCCGACCGTGCCGCTTCCCAGCGCCGCCATCGCCCGCGTCAGCGCCAGCCGCCCGCCCTGCGCGATCGCAATGTTCTTCGCGGAGTACGGCTTCTTCCCTTTGCGGTACAGCCGGTTGATGTGCGAAGCGACCGCTTCGCGAAGCTCGGGCGTTCCCTCCAGCGGCCCATAGGCATGATCCGCCGGCTCAAGATGCACGTCGCAAATCCGCTTCGGCGCCCCCGCCATCTCCCCGATCTCAGGCTGCCCCTGCCCCAGGTTGCACCACTCCGGGTGGCCGTTGCGGAAACCGAGCTTCACCGCTTCGGCCACGACGTAGATCACGCCCATGTACGGGACGTTGCGAAGGGCGGCGAGGTCAGAATTCGGGTCGGGCAGCGTGTCGGCCATGTCGTTCCTCCTTTGAAGCGGCCCGCGAGCTTCGCAGGACGCACGTCGGGGTCAAGGTTCCGTAGGAACGGTCGAGCCGTCCAAGTCCCTCGACCTGGCTTGATGCTGGCTGACCCTGCAGACGTGAGGCTATTTCCAGGGACCGATGTCGAAGAAGGCGAGCAGCGGGAAGAGGCATGCCGGCGTGTAGAGCGCGGTGAACGCCAGCTCCAGGGAGAGGACGCGGCGCCGCAAGCCTGCGTCGGGGGCCATCATCAGCCGGAAGAGAATGAGCGGCCGGGCGAACCAGAATGCGTGGCCCACGACGAACGCGGCCAGGTCCAACGGTTCCTTCAGGCTCCCATCGTTGGCCATGCGCAGGACGCTTGCCGCCGCGCCGCCGAAAACGATGAACGTAACCACCCACCAGAGGAGCATCCTTCGCCGGGTTTCCCACTCCGTCGTGTCCTTGTACCAGGGGCTCCTCGGGCCCGGCTCTCTCGCGGGCGCCTCACCGATCTTCTGGGGCTGGGCCGGGTTCCAGTACATGGCCGCGCAGACAAGCGCGAGCACCACCTGGAACAGGGGCGTCGCCATGAGGATGAGACCGAGCACGATCAGGGGCAGGAGCATGTCGATCTCCTCGGTTCCGCGGACAATGGGGATGCAAGCCCGTCCCTCGGGCCTCCCAGATTACACCGCGCGAGCGGCGTCCCACCCGCCAGGAATTCCGCCGCGCCGGTGCAGACTATCGAACCGCCAAGGCGTCAGCGGATTTCAGCAGCGGGCCATGCGACCCGTGGGCGGGCGCCGCCTCGGCTTTCACAACCGGTGCCGCTTCGACAATCTTCGCGCCGGGCCCTGTTAGGATTCGGACGTGATCACAGGAGAAACTGCGTACCTGTTTCGTCACGCATTGCTGCGCGATGCGGCGTACCAGCTCCAGCTCCCCGGCGACCGCACGAGGCTGCATGCGCTGGCATTCGCGGCGATCGAAGGCCTGGCCGGCGGACCTCCCCCGCTCCTGCCGTCGCTGGACGGTTCCGAGCCTCTTCCGGAGCCGCATCCAGCCGACCAGTTCGCTTCGGAGCTGTCCGAGCACGCCCGTCTCGCACAGTCTGAAGGCGACACCGATCCCGAACTGGCTCCCGGGCGAAACGCGCGGGCAGAAGAGCGGCGATACGTGCGCCGCTCCGCAGGGTTCGCCGAAAAACGATTTCAGTATCTCGAAGCGGAGGCCCAGTGGCTCAAGTACGCTTCTCTGACAACCGGGGCCGAGAGAGGCGAGTCGTTCCGCAAGGCGGGCGACGTGGCCCTTCGTGCAGGCCATCCCATTCGCGCCGCCCCGTCCTATGAGCAGGCGCTTCTCATCCACCGCCGGAACGGGGACCGGCGTCGTGAAATCCTCTCGCTGAGCGGTCTCGCGATGGTGCGGCACGAGTCGGGTCGGGTGACCGACGCTGAGCAGCTTCATCAGGAGATTCTCAAGCTCCTCGGCGACAATCCTGACCCGCGATTGGAGGGAAACGCCCTGGCGAATCTCGGCCGGCTCTATCGCGAGACAGGACGACTCGAGGAGGCGGAACGCCTTTTCCGGCGCGCCCTCTCTCTTCACCTCGCCGCCGGCGATCGTCGCGCGGAGGGCGTCGGGCTGAGCAATCTCGCCACCATCGCGCGGCTGGGGGGACGGACTCAGGAAGCACTGACGTTGCAGGAAGAGGCTCTCGCCATTCACCGAGAAGTCAGGAACCGCAGTTCTGAAGGGCTCACGCTTGGGAATTATGCGAACGTCCTGGCGCAGACCGGGGAGATGCGACGCGCTGAGAGCTCGCTCCTTGAGGCCCTGCATATCCTCCGGGAAGTAGGCGACCGACGATCCGAAGGCGGAATCCTGACGAATTTCGGAAGCTTTCTGGCGACGCTGGGCCGGTTCGGCGAGTCGGAACGGACGGGCGAGGAAGCACTGGCAATTCATCAGGAGACCGGGAACCGGCGTTCCGAAGGCATCACACTGGGAAATCTCGCAACCCTCCACCAGCTGACGGGTCGTCTGGATTCTTCCGGGCGCCTCTTCATGGAGGCGTTGGTGATCGACCGCGAGGTCCACAACGCGCACTTCGAGGCCGCCCACCTCTGCGACCTGGGCCTGCTCCTGCTGCAGCAGGGTCGAATCGACGACTCGCGGCGTACCTGGCTCGAGGGCTTTCGCCTCATGGGTCCCCAAGGACCGTCGGCGCTCGAGCCTGAGCTGGAGCGGATGCGGGAAGCGTGCGCGAAGGCAGGGATATCCGAGTTCCGGACAAGCCCCGCGTGAACGCCGATTCCGCATCTCTCTTTCGTCATGCCTTCCTGCGCGGTGCGGCCTACCCGCGCTGGCGTGCCGCAGCCGGTTTGAAATGCCTTGCGCGCTCCTCACGCGCGCGAGGCAGCGCTGAAGCGAAGGACGCCGCCTGTCATTCGTCCGGAAGCGCAGGCACGCCGGCCTTCCCGCATGCCTCCTTCATCGCGGACATCTGGCGCTCCAGTTCCTGGACATCGCCGCAGTCGCGCAGCCTGCGGGCACCTTCCTGCCAGTCGGGAAGCGCGGCGTCGCGCCTCCCCCGCTGGACCTGCAGAATGGCGCTCGCGCACAGCACGCTGGCCTCCGTCTGCAGATCGCCGACCTGCCGGAGCAGCTCCCGGGCCCTGCCGAGCGAGGCCTCGGCCTCCTCGATCCGTCCCGCGCGCTCGTGCAGGCCGGCCAGGTTTGCTTCCATGATCCCCACGGATCTCGTGTCTCCCATGTCGCGAAGAATCGCCATCGCTTCCGCGAATCCCTGCCCGGCTTCGCCGAGCCGCCCCTCGCGCAGGTGCAGACGGGCGAGGTTCGCGAGGAGAAGAGCTTCCGTGTGCCTGTTTCCGATCTCGCGAGCGATCGACAGCGAGCGCGCCAGCAGGTCCGCCGCCTGGCCTGGGGGGCCTGTGTCCAGGAAGATGTTGCTGAGGTTGCCCAGGACGCTGGCCTCCAGCAGCCTGCTCCCGACCTCCCGGGCGATGGCGAGGGCGCGCTCGAAGCCGTCCAGCGCCTGCGAGCGCCTTCCCGTCAAGTCGAAGAGCATCGCCAGGTTCGCAAGTGCCATCCCCTCGGAGCGCCGATTGCCGAGACTCCGATTGATCTTCAACGCTTCCTGATATGCGGGCTCGGCTTCCCGGAATTGCCCCATGTCCCTTTGGAGACTGGCCAGGTTCGTCAGAGCGATCGCCTCCTGATGCCGATTCCCGGTTTCACGGTGGAGGTCCAGCGCCTCCCGATACACCCGTTCCGCCGGCCCGGTCCGGCCCGTCCGCATCAGAAGCGTCGCCAGGTTCCCCAGCGTGGACCCTTCGGCCTTCCGGTCCCCGGCCGCCCGCTGCACGCGCAGCGCGTCTTCCGCCATGCGCTCCGCCTTCTCGACCTGGCCGTTTTCGCCGAAGACGCTCGACAAGTAACCCAGCGCCGCGCCCTCGCCGCGCGCTTCGCCACTCTTTCGAAAGAGCTCGAGTGCCGTCGAAAGGTGCGCTTCCACCGACCCTGTCCGGCCATCCTGGATCGCGAGCCGGCCCGCCTGCAGGAGCGCGGCCGCTTTCTCGCGCTCTTCCGAGAGTCCTGCGAATTGCTCCCACAGGCGGACGGCCGCGCCTGGGCGGAAACGTTTCGCCGCGAACTCCGCCGCGCGGCGCAGGTAAAGCCGGCGCACTCGCAGGATCCCCGCCGGACTCAGGCTTCCGTCGGAGAGCCCGGCATGCTCCGCGAGCGCTTCCGCAAATCCGTCCGTCGGATGAGGACGTTCGGGCGGACTCTCCGCGTGCCCGAGAGCCGGCGGCTCCGGCGGGCGACCGCCGCACACTTTCTCGATCACCGCGAACGCCAGCCCGTGCAGCCGCGCGCGGTCCCCGGGGAGCTGCAGCTGGTAGGCCGCGTCGCGCAGGAGGGCATGGCGAAAGAGGTAGGCGAGCTCGGAGTGCATCGTCGAGATCGTAAGGGCAGCGATTGGGTCGGACCAGAAACGCCGGGCGCCGACGATCAGCGGCGTGCCATCTGCATCGCGAATCCGTAGGCCAGCAGGCTGATGACCGGCACGCCGTTCATCCACCACGCCGCCGCTTCGCGCGAATGGATGGAACTCCCCGGCCATCCACCGGGGCGTGAAGCGCGGGCGACGAGAAGTGTGGCGAGGCCGGAGAGGAACCAGGGTCCCCCGGCGCCTGCGAAGGGACTCCAGAGGAAGTCGCGGCCGGGATGTTCCGTGAACAGCGTGGGGTCGAGCTGGCCGAAAGGGGGCGCGGCGAACCAGACGGTGATGGAGAGTCCGATGTTGGAACCGCCGCCGAGCACGGCGACCAGGGTCGCGGTGGTCACCGCGCAGTCGCCTCCATCGCGGCGCGAGGCGGTCAGCGTCGCCAGGGCGACGGGAAGGAATGCGACTGCGCCCAGAGCGGCCATCGTGGGATTCTCGTCGCTGCGCGCGAAGAGCGCAGTCATTGCAATCGCCTGGACGGCCACGGAGGCCATGAGTGCGAGGAAGATCGTCTCGATTCGCGTGCGGGCCTCGACGTGGGCGCGCATCGCCGGGCCTCCGCGGGTCCAGATGGGTTCCGCATGCGGGACAGGCTCGAGGCGAAGGGAGGCCGGGCTTGCCGGCGCGGGCAAGGCGTTTCGCTTCGACCTGAAATTGATAGCCGGGCGCGGGCTGTCCACTGCGATCAAGGTGATCGCAAGGCCAATGAAAAGCCCGAAGACCGCGACGGCGATCACGACGATGCTGAATTCGATGGCCGAGCTCGCCAGGGCGAGTCCCGAAATGCAGAGAATCCCCAGGCCGATGAAGGCGGTGCAACCGACGGTGCACTGCTCATCGAAGTCCGTTCTCATCGCGCGCCCCCCGAGAGCTGCCACACGACGAGCCCGAAGTACGTCACCGCCAGAAACGCGAACAGCATCATCAGCAGCGCATGCCCGACCACGAACTGGCGCCCCTTCGGCCAGTCGTCGTGACTGAAATAGAACACGTCGACGCCGATGCGCGCGGCCCAGTACACGCCGATGAACGCCGCGAGCGCGACCGCGGCCTTGTCGCCGAGGAGCATTTCGTCGCGGAGGAAGAGCGTCAGGAAGCCGAACGCGACGATCGTGAGGACGGTAAATCCGCCGTAGATCCACATCAGCTTGCGGTTCAGGGGGCGGAGGCGCGCGAGTTCTTCCTTCCAGCCCAGACGCGCAGGGACCTGGAAGCTTGCGGCGAGGACGAGGAAGTGTCCAAGACCGGCCATCAGAAGGCACCTCGGCATGAGTTCGGGAAGCATGGTCACCTCCAGTACCCGTAGCGCCGCGCGTGGTACGTCACGACGAGGATCGCGAGAGCTCCGAGTGAGATCGCTATCAGGGTTACGCCCAGCACGTGCGTCAGTGGGTGCAAGAAGAAGACGATCATCGCAGGCCTCCTGTGCTCGCCGCCGCGGCGAACACCGCCGCCAGGAACCCAAACAACGTGAGGAACGCGACGTCGAGCGCGCGGTTGCGCCGGCGTTCTTCACGGTCGTAGTAGAAGATCTGCACGAGGACGCGGATTCCCCAGAACGCGGCGAGGTAACCGCAGGTCCAGCGGGCGAGCGGGGCGCCGCTTCCCAGGAAGTCCGCCGCGCCGAGGCAAAGCGCGCCGAGGCCGGCGAGTACGAAGACGATGTAGCCCGCGTGCACGTAGAAGATGTTGCGCACGACCGGCGTCGCGCCGGCGAGGCTCGCGGCGTAGCGGAGCTTGTAGGGAGCGACGAAGTTCACCGGGATGAGCGCGAGCTGGAGCAGGCCGGCCAGCCGGATAGCGGTGATGAGAGTCATCGTGGTCCCTCCTACCAATTGCGAATCAAGGCAACAGTGCAGGCCCCGTAAATGGCAGTCATCAGCGTCTCTCCTGCGACAACCACGAAGCGGATCGGTCGACTAAGGGTCGGCAGAATTCGGAGCAGCACGACAGGGCGCGCGGGCCAAAGTCCCCAGCCGAAGAAGGCGGCCGCGAGAGGCGTCAGGACGTCGCACAAAGCTCTGCGATTCATGAGCCAGAGCATGAGAGCGCATCCACCGACTTGGGCGACGGTCACTAGTACCCAGAAGGCCAACAGCCCCTGTCTCAGGTCCGCGCTGGGTTCCGGCCGAACGGGACCGGTCACCCGGCTCAGACACCACAGCACCACGAGAGGCTGAAACAGCATCGGCGCCAGCAGCATCCCGGCGAACGCAGCGAAAAGTACTTCCACCTTGATCCCCCTTTCACTTCACCCCCGCCGCTCGAAGCATCGGCAGCACGACGCCGTGCACGAACGGGGGGTGGAAGAGGAAGAACGCGGGGCCTGCGACGACGGTCCACGCGAAGAGCCTTCCGGTCAGGCCGCGATCGAGACCGAGCCGCTTCCCCAGCCGGCTGCGCTCGAGCGCGACGGCGGCGCCTTGCAGGACGAAGTACGCGGTGGGCAGGCCCCAGCCGCCGCGGGCGGGGACGCTGATGACGAGTTCGTGGACGAGGCCGCTGAGGGCGAAGACGGTGAAGAGCGCGAGGCCGGGGGCGCGGCGGAGGGGCCGCACGACGAGGTCGCGGGCGAGGTCGCTGAAGCCGCGGTTCCAGCGGCCGCTCCAGAAACCGGAGGGGGACGTGGCGAGGAGCGGCGCGTTCATGACGGGGTCGGCGTCGCGGCCGGCGGCGCGCCAGGCGCAGCTGGCGAGGTGAAAGGCGCCGCAGTGGACGGCGAAGATCAGGCCGGCCATGGCGATCCACGCGGCGAGGAGCGGGTCGGCGACGAAGCGAGGGACGCAGAAGAACAGCGCCACACCGACGGCGACCTTGACCGCGGCCGCGGCCCACTCGGAAGTGCGTGGCGCGGATTTCGCGCGGCCGTGGAGGAAGCGCTTCGCGTCCATGCCGGGCCACGTGAAGACGTACGCGAGACTCGCACCGAGCCGGGCGGGCGGCGCTTTCCGGAGCGTCACCCACTTGAATCCCGCGAAGAACGCCGCGCACAGCGCCCACATCCACAGCCACGCGGGAAGCGCTTCGCGAAGCGCGAACACCGCCGCGGGCAGGACCACCAGCGGCTCCCACGTCACGGCGTCGGACCGCTTCTCGATCCGGCACGCCCCGCCCGCGCAATGCCGGCGCGCGGAGACCCAGCGATACCCGGCGCGCATGAGGGCGCCGACTCCGGGCACGCGGCTCGCCGCCCACGCGGGCCACGCCCACCCGATCTCGCGGCAGACGCGCGCCACGGCTTCCGCCCCGCCGAACGTCTGCCCGTCGGCAGCAATGAACGCCATCTGGTCGGGGCGCAGGCCGAGGCGCGCGCGGACCCACTCGGCCTGAAGCGGCACGGTTTCGATGCCGCGGCGGGCGAGGAGGGGGGCGAAGCGGCGGGCGCCGGCGGTGCACAGGGCGCACTCCGCGTCGTAGCAGACCCAGGCCCTGGGGGCCGGAGCCGCTTCGGTGAAGAACCACGCAGATCGCCTGTGGGCTGTCATAACCGTTCTTTCTGTAAGTTTTGAAATGTTCAGCGCGAAAAAAAAGACCGGCCTAAGTCCCGACCCCCAGCAGCTTCTGCAGCTTCCCGCCATACTTCACGACCTTCCGAAGCGCCCCCGGCGACATCTTCACGAACTCGTCGAAGGTGGCCGTCAGCGTCTCGAAGAACTCCAGCATGTGCTCGAGTCTCTCCCTGGCCGCCTTCTCGCCATCCTTGTTCGCCTGCTCGATCGCCTCTTTCAGCATCGCCAGCGTCGGGTCAATCTCGCGGCGCTTCCGCTCCTGCGCCACGAGCTTGAACATGGCCCAGACGTCCTGGAAGGTCTCGAAGTGATCCCTGCGGTCGCCGAGGACGTGGGTCACCTTGGCGAGGCCCCAGCCCTGGAGTTCGCGGAGCGAGGTGGAGACGTTGGAGCGCGCGACGGAGAGCGTCTCGGCGATTTCATCGGCGGGGACGGGGCGGCCCGAGATGTAGAGAAGGGCGTGGACCTGGGCGACGGTGCGGTTGATCCCCCAGCGGGTTCCCATTTCGCCCCAGTGGAGGATGAACTTCTTTTCGGTGGTGGTGAGATTCATGGGGGAGACCTCCGTTTCTGATTGTTCTGTCTATACAGAAATATATGACATAAGGCGGCAACTGTCAAGCGCGTGGCTGGCAGAGGCTGGCACCCGCTTGGGATCGAATCCCATACTCGCGTACGGCGTTATCGTCTTGTTTTCGTACGCTAATGGCTCAATTCGAGCGCCATGGAAATCGTGATTCGCTCGCAAGACACTACTAATACACGCTTTATGTCGATGTTGGCGGCAGGCGGAACGAGTGGCACCCCCGTTGCTATACATACTTCCGTCGTACGAAACAAACAAACGCCTTCAAACAAAGAAATCAAGGAGATAACCATGAAACTCTTCATCATCGCGCTCGTGACCCTCGCAGTCCTGTCCAGCCCGGTCCTGACGTTCGCCTGCCCTCCCCCGCCCGCGCCGGGTTACGACGGTGGCGGCACCGGCGACGGCCCGCTCCCCGGCACGGACGATCACTCCGGCGGCGACGCGACCGAAGGCGGCATGGACTCGGAATCCGGCGCCGGTTCGGAAGACGTCGGAATGGGCAACGAGTGCATGTAGCCGCCGGCCAGACCAGGATCAAACAGAACGCCGCCGATCACTCGGCGGCGTTTTCGTTTTCCACACGCGCGAACCTTTTCGCCGCTTCACTCATCAACCTTCCAGACCGGCGCCGCCACGGGACTGTAGCTCAACAGCAGACCGCCCGGCTGTGGCCCGGGAGACGTCGGTGCAACCCCGACCGGTCCCTTGCAGGAGGAACGTCATGCCAGGAGATGGAAGCGCAAGTTGCGGTCAACCGACGCAGCGCGAAGTGATCTTTGATAACCGGCGGATCTTCCCGAACCGGCTTCCGGTTCCATGTCATCCCATTCCCAACCCGGGAATCGGGAGCCGGTTTTTCTGAATCTCTGCTGCCCTCGCCTTCCTGGGGTTTCGTCTAATGGCTGAGGACGGCGCCCCCTCAATGCGCAGATGAAGGTTCAACTCCTTCAACCCCGATGAATGCAGGGGTGTGATCGATCGATTGGCTCGTCGTTCGTCCCGACCTCCGCCATACGGCCGGCTCCGCCCGGGCCGAACGACAAGCCAATCGATCGATCACACCCCTGCATTCAGGACGGCAACGAAACTTCTGGGGCGTCAGCTAAAGGTAGGCCGCGAGCCCTTGAACCTCGCCGTGCACGTTCGAGTCGTGCCGCCCCAATTCGCGCCTCGGGATGATGAAGCGACGGAGTCGGAGCTCGCTCACAATCTCTGGTCAGCTTGCCTTCAAGTGTGGCCGCTCGCCCCGACCCCGTCGCTTCATCATCCCGAAGCGCGAATTGGCGAACGGCAAAACGACCCTTCTTCCCTGTGTCTGTAGCTCAACCAGAAGAGCCCCAGTCTCCGAATCTGGAGGTTGCAGGTGCGACTCCTGCCGGACACATCCCCGGCCCGGGCAACAATGGCCCTCCCCCGACGTCCGCCCCTCCCCCCCTCACGGCGACGCGCCCGGGCCGGTTCTTTTCTCCCCTGTTCGTGCGGTCATTGCCGTACCGGGGATTTGAGGTGGGAGGTTGTTGATGTGCGAGGCGAGGCGGCCGTTCGTCTCGCCTCGCAAATCAACAACCTCCCACCTCAAATCCCTGCGGGATGGATCAGTAGCTGATCGGCGGTCTCATAAGCCGCACACAGGGGTGCGATTCCCCTTCCCGCTATCAAGCGCGCGGATGCCGGAGTGGCTCAACGGCTCGGTCCGCAAAACCGGTGCGCAGTGGTTCGAATCCACTTCCGCGCTTTGCGGAGGGGTGGGAGTCGAAGGAACGCGGAGTCGCACGAACGGCCGCGCGACTCCGCGTTCCTTCGACTCCCACCCCTCCGCAAATGGAACGGCCCGGCAAAAAAGCAATTCCTCGCGTCTTGGCGCAGTGGCTGCGCGCCTGGCCTGGAACCAGGAGCAGGCAGGTTCGATTCCTGCAGGCGCGATTCTGGGGGCGTCGTCCAGAGGCTCAAGACACCGCCCTGTCACGGCGGAGATCACGGGTTCAAATCCCGTCGCCCTCGTGCCGCATGCGGCTCCGCGAATCCGGACGCCGCACGCCGCGCCGAAAGTCCGGCGCGGGCGCGGCGTCCAGATTCGCTCCGCCGCACGCGGCACGAGCGGAAAGGCCCGTGCAAGTTAGGGGTGTGGGCTAACCGGTAAGTCACCTCCCTGTTAAGGAGGTTGATCCAGGTTCGAATCCTGGTGCCCCTGTCCACGGAAGGTTGGCAGAGTCCGGCTTATCGCGCCTGTCTCGAAAACAGGAGCCCCCGCGAGGGGGACGAAGGTTCGAATCCTTCACCTTCCTTCAATGCGCGATCCCATCGCGCAAATCCGGGGAGGTGGCTGAGCGGCTTAAAGCACCTCATTGCTAACGAGGCGGGCCGCCCTCAAGGCGGCCCCCGGGGGTAGAAAACCCCACTCCCCGTGCGCGAGGATGTCGTGCGGCTTCGCGAGGAAGCGCGCCGGACTCCGCGCCAAATGGCCGGCGCGGGCCCGACGCACCTCCTCGCTGCGCCGCACGACATCCTCGCGCACGGGAATGGAAAACGACGAAAACGTCGGGGGCGTTGCCTAACGGGAAGGCACCTGTCCGGCAGACAGGCCCATGCGGGTTCGATTCCCGCCGCTTCCATTCGACTCGCCCCCATGTGAGGCGCTTCGCGCCTCTCACGGGGGCTCGCTCATGGCGGAGCCGAGACGGGACGGAGGCTTTGACCAGTTGAAGGACTTGCATTCGGGGGTGTAGCCCAACGGGAAGGCGCCTGCTCCGCAAGCAGGAGACTGTGGGTTCGATTCCCACCACTTCCATTCGTAGAGGCGTCGTCCAACAGCAGGACTCCGGTTTCCAAGTCCGGTGATGAGGGTGCGATTCCTTCCGCCTCTGTCAAAAGAGGGGGGTCGGGTAACGGTAACCCCCGAGCCTCTGACACTCGTTCTGCTGGTTCGAATCCAGCCCCCCCTGTTTCTACGCCCGGGGATGTCGGCCAGTGGCCAAGGCGGCCAGGTTCTCAGCCTGGAGACGAGGGTTCGAATCCCTCCATCCCTATTACAGAGTCGTCGCTCAACGGCCGAGCTCCTGCCTCTTAAGCAGGCCTATGTGGGTTCAAGTCCCACCGACTCTATTGCGCAAGGGCGCGTCGCTCAGTGGCTGAGCACCGGATTTTTAACCCGGACGAGGAAGGGTTCGAATCCCTCCGCTCCCATCCAATCGTGCGGGCGCGTCAGCTAATGGCAGGCACCCAGGCCTTCAACCTGAAAGAGCGGGTTCGATTCCCGCCGCGCCTATTTGCGGTGAAGTAGCTCAGAGGGTCTGAGCGCCTGGCTGAAGACCAGGATGTGGTGGTTCGATCCCACCCTTCACCATGAGTCGGGGACGTCGTCCAACGGAAGGACACGAGACTACGAACCTCGTGATGCGGGTTCAACTCCCTCCGTCCCCATCGGAAGTGTGGCCGAGTAGACAGGCCCTCGTTTCCTAAACGAGCCGACGCAGGTGCGAACCCTGCCGCTTCCATTCGACTCGCACCGTGAGAGGCGCACCGCGCCTCTCACGGGGGCTCGCTCATGGCGGAGCCGACCGCGAACGGTGGCTCTGGCGAGGCGAATGCCCTGAGCGAGTGCCGGGCGCGAAGCGCCCGGACACGAGTCGAAGCGCCCACCGTCAATTGCGCGACTCGCCGACCCGTCGCGCGAACTCAGGGTGTGTACGGAATCGGAAAACTGAGCTGGCCGTAACCCAGCAGCCCTCGCGGGCTCAGCAGGTTCAACTCCTGCCGCACCCATAACGGTCCTCGTAGTCGAGCGGCGAGACACCCTTCCGTATGAGGAAGGGAGACGACGGGTTCGACTCCCGTCGAGGGCCCACTTACAACAATTCCGCTCTCGTGGCCGAACGGCGAAGGCGCCTGTCTTCCAAACAAGCTGATGCGGGTTCGATCCCCGCCGAGGGCTTCTTGAATCAAAACGCGGCTGTGGCTCAGAGGCTGAGCGCCACCTTGCCATGGTGGTCGACGTGGGTTCGAGTCCCACCAGTCGCTTCCGGGATGTAGTGAAGCCTGGCTCAACACGCCTCGTTCGGGACGAGGAGATCGCTGGTTCAAATCCAGCCATCCCGACTGGACGTGGGCGCCCGGCGTCGGAGGCTGCGGGCGCAAGAGTGCTGATGAACCAGGCGCGCGCCGGGGCACCCTTCGCCTCCGCCGCACGGCCGCCCACATCCAGTCGTCCCCAGCGACAACCACAACGCTCGCGTAGCCCAACGGCAGAGGCACCAGTCTCAGAAGCTGGTCAGTGGAGGTTCGAATCCTCCCCCGAGCATCGGTCCCGTAGTTCAACGGGAGAATGCCGGTCTCACATACCGGCGACGGAGGTTCAACTCCTCCTGGGACCATCTGGTTTTGCCCGCGATTCGACCGAACTCGTCTGCTCCGCCGTGAGCGAGCGAAGCGAGTCGAACGGCTCTCGTAGCTCAGCGGAAGAGCGGCAGCCCGACATGCTGAAGACCGCAGGTTCGATTCCTGCCGAGAGCACTTCGCCTCTCTGGTTTAACGGTGGAACGCCTGCTTCCCAGGCAGGAGAAGAGGGATCGTCCCCCTCGAGAGGCTTGCGCGCCCGTAGCTCAGCGGTAGAGCAGCCGGTCGATAACCGGCCGATGCAGGTTCGAGTCCTGACGAGCGCATCCGCTCTTGTAGCTCAAAGGAGAGCACCTGCCTCGTAAGCAGGAGGGTGTGGGTTCGATTCCCATCGGGAGCTTTTGATTCGCAGGCCCTCGTAGCCCAACGGCAGAGGCGACCGATTCAAAACCGGTCTTGTGCAGGTTCGAATCCTGCGGGGGGCACTTTGGATGAAATACGAACTATCAGCTGTCGCAGGCAGAAATTGATGCAACTTCCGCCGCTGGCTTCAGTTAGCTGAACTGGAGGCCCTTCGCCATCTCGGCCATAGTTCGTATTCGTATCCAGTCTGGTCACCAGTCTGGATGAAATCCGAACTTTCCGCTGAGCGCACGAGTAGGCCCTGTCCCGTGGACGCGGCGCCTTGACAGCTTCGATGCATGAAGCGCCATCATCGCGAAATGCTCGCGCAATCAGTTCGAGTTCTGATCGGGGAGCCCTTTTCAAGCAACGAAGAACTCGCCGGTCTGGGCTCGGTTATCCGATGCAGTTACTTCCGTCCGGCACGGCGAGATTCCGAGACTGCCTTAAGCGCGCAGGGTCCGGGGCCTCTCAGACCTTCTCGATCTGCGTCACGATCGTGGGATCCTTGATCTTCGAGTCAGCGGCGAGAAGGAGCGCCTTGCTAATGATGATGGAGAGCACGGAATCACCCTCGAATGGGAGGTACAGGCTCTCTTCGGCCGAGCGAGCTCGCTGGTCCGGAACAATGCAGAGGTACTGGTCATTCGGTTCCATCAGGATGTTTCCCGAGCCCAGGTGGATTTTGTACGTGCGCTTCTCACCACGCACGATGAGGAAGCGGTCCGCGAAGGAGCATCGGTCGGCGATCTTGAGGCGCGGGACGAGACGCTGAAGCACCTCCCGCCGCGTCGCCGCGCTCGCGGAGAGCTCGCCAAACGAGTAACTCTGCCAGTAGGCGCGGAAGGCACCCTGAGGACCGCCATCCTGCCAGGTGGGGTCGTTTCCGACGGAGCCGACGCCGACAAACAAGTCAACATCGCGCATGCTCTCTGAAAAGACCAGCGGCGGAATGAGGTCGAGAGTCAGTGGTTCGATGTCATTGCCGTGCGCCGGCCCGCCGGCGTTCGCTGCATAGCCGCCGCCGCCAGCATGGGCGCGGCTCTCGGCGGTTTCTCTGCGGTAGAAGCGCACTTGATCCGTGGCGACGCGCAGGTAGACCCCGGACTCGTTCGTGTCCCCGCCGTACTCGGTGCCGACGCCTTCGATCCAGAACTCCACTCGCAACCCCCACTGGGGCAGGTCGCGAGTCGCAGGTGGGTAAGTGTCGTCCACCATGAGGCGCAGCTTGTTCTTCCAGCCGCGAGCCGCACAGAGAGCGTTGAACTGGTGCTGCCGGAGGATGTGGGCCGCGAAGCGATTGGAATAGGTCCTCGTGCGCAGCTCCGCGTCGGTCAGCAGGTAGATCTCGCGATGGGCCTGCTTGAAGGGCTGAGTGACTCCGAGCGACTCGAGGCGGCGCCTCCAGGACGTTATCTCGACGACACTCCGGCCGACGGGGTGCCAAAGGGTGATCGTCGCCCCTTCCGAAGCGCGGAATGACTTCCCGTGAACATCGGATGCAGTTCCGTCCAGGAACAGTGCGGGCGCGCCGTCGACGCACCAGATGAGGCGCCGCGAGATCGAGCCGACCAGCGGGTGGTCCAGATAGCGTTCGCGCCATGCCCCGAGCGGCCATGATTTCTGCGAGAGAAAGAGAGCGTCGATCCGGTCGCGCTGAGCCGGCAGCATTGCCTGGATGTCTTTCAGCGACTGCTGAAGTTCCTTTAACTCTTCCCCGTGCTCTTTCTTCAATGCAGCGGGCACTGATTTGAGCGCCTTTCCAGCTGCGTCCGACCACTTCAGCTCGGCGTCGCTCCCCGTCACCAGGAGCTCGGCCTGGTACTGCCCGATCGATTCCTTGAGCCGCCCCACTTCTTCAAGCCCGTAGGACGGAACTCCCATTTCTTCAATCTGATCACGTGGCAAGCCGAGCGCTTGTGCCGAAGCATCGAAGGCTTTCTCGATCTCCTTTTGTGCGGTTCCGAACTTCACACGCACCTTTAGCATGGCGAGCTGCCCGACGGCGTCCGTCGAGCCGAGCTCGGAAAGGGCGTAAACAGCGGCGTTTCCCACTTTTACTGCGCGGGGACCGACGCCCGGGATCTTTCGATATGCGGAAAGCGCGACGGAGGAGACAGTCCGCGCCAGGTCGTCCCGGCGAAGAAGAAGCGGGACAAGCCACAGCAAGCCGCGCAGGCAGGTCGCGTTCTCTTCGTGGATGACGTCTCCCGCGCCCGGCTTCCTGATAGTCTGGCCCTTCTGGACGAGTGCGAGCCAGGCTGAGAGAAAGTCGCGCGCAGTTTCGGCTCCGACCCCTTCGATCAGCTTTCGCCCCGTCTTCAACCACTTTTCGGAAGGTCTGGACGCGGTGGCCGTCAAAGCGTGCACGAGGAGATCCTTCCATGCGGCGCGTCCACGCGCCGGCAATTCCGTCAGCGAGGTGTTCAAAGCGTCGCTCCAGGCTTCGCCCGGAACGAGAAAGAACATCGCGCCATCGCCAATGAGGGCCGTGAGCTTCGCAATTTCCTGAGACGACGTCCCGAGCGGGGGCCCCGACATGAGGCATGCACGCCAGAGGAAGAGCACGTATCTTTCGCCCTCGGTCAGCGGATCCCTCGCCGACTCGCTCTCCAACTGCGTCAGGAATCGTGGGAAGTCTTCCGCCCAGTTCAGAATCTCGCGTCCCTGAAGCGCGGACAGGTAGAGAAGAAAATCGAACAGCTGCGCGCGATCGAGGTCCACGGGAGAGTGCCGCAGGGCAGAAACTGTGGCGGCGGCCGCATAGCGCGATTGCCAGACGGCAGGCTCGTTCAACGCGGCCGCCGGAGCAAGGAGGACGCCGATGCGACGCTCGGCTCCAGCCAAGAGCATCCGGCCGCGTTCGGGTCGACTGGTGTCGAGCACGGCGCGTCCTGACGCGAGCTTCCTGAAATCCGGGCTGTAGTAGTTCGTCGTGCCAACGACCTCGGTCATCACGGCGTTGAGCTTTTCGTGTTCGGGTCCTAAGGGCGAGTCCGCGCGCAGTGAAAAGCGATCGGCCCCCGTTTCGCTGTGGGGGACTTCAGGAGTGGTCCCGGCAACTCCCAGCTTCTGCTTCAGCGCGACGAGAATCGTTGGATTTCCGGCCTGCGAAGGGCGCGGCGCCGGAGTGCGGGTCGTGGGAACGGGCGTCTCCGCCAATGAGCCTTCGCCCGCACACATTTGCTCGACCGCCGTCGCGAAGCGCTTCGAATCCTTGTCGTGCGAAGCGCGGAGACGCTTCCCGAAGTCCTCCAATTGCGCGCGAATCTCCTGGTCCAGGCTCTCTTCGGCGATGTAGCGCTCGATCGCGCGCGTGACGAATCCAATCGGGAGCATGAAGCTGATTCCGTCCTTGCCGGAGATGCACCACGCGAGGAGCGAGCGAATGTCGTCCTTCTTCAGCGGCAGGGAACGGCGCAGCAACGCCTGCGCTACCTGCATGGTCTGCCGCTGAGGTCCGTAGGCTTCGAGCCAGCCGGGCAGGTGATGAGCGTTCATCTGTTCGTGAACGTTCTTGGCCTGGGCGCGGACCTGCTCAATTTCGCGTTCCCAGTGCACCGACTGTGCCACGGCCGCAAGGAGAAAGCGGCGCGCCTGCTCCGGTTTTGCCGCGAGAATGACCTGGCCGGCGGGAATGGCCTTGAGGTCCAGGTCCTTCCAGTAGGATTCCTTCCCCAGGCTGGCAAGCGCTTGCGTGACGTACAGGGCTACCGCTTCGTGTTCCGTGGCCAACGGATCGCCCGAAGGCGCGGAGAACCGGTGGAAGAACGACTCCTTGGCCACGCCTAGCCTCCCACGAGCGGGACGAGCTTCACGAAGCTGACCCGGGTGTCTGGCTCGATCAGGAGCTCTTGATCAAGGCTCTCGACCTGCTTTTCGCCCACGAGCAGAAAGAACCCGCTCCGGCCGAAAGCCTCGATCGCGCGACTGAACTGCTCCTCCCAGTCAATCGAACGCGGAGCCTTCAGCCGATACTCGGTTCGCCGCCCGTTCAGCACCCGCTCGGTGTCGGTCGGTTGCACCAGGCCGCGAAAGTGCAGGTCTCCCTGCTTCTGATTGAACGAGGACACCTCCTGCCTCACCCGCTCCCGGATCAGGTCCCGCACGGTGATGCGCTCCGTCTCGAACTCGATGGGGAGTTCCTGGTAGCTTTCGCCCGTCGCGGACTCGTCCCGAATCAGCAGTGTGATTGACATCGACCCTCCCCAGAGATGCGAAGTCGTATTCTGCCACTGTCACAGGAGTCGCATCAACTGGTTCAGGTCCTGATCGGGTGAACCAAGGCCTCCGCTCGTTAAAGTAGGTGAAGATCTGCCGGACCCCGTGGCAATTGCCTTTGAGGAAGCGGGCCAGTCATCGCGCATCCGTGTTCATCTGGCGGCGCGCTTCCACCACTCGAACGCGCGCCTGCGGTTCCCAGCCATCCGGTAGGTCGCGGCGATGTTGCTGATTCGGATCTGCTCATCGTCCCCTGATCGCATCAGCTTCTTCAGCCGAGCGATTTCGGAGTGACATCTTCTTGGATCAAGCACTCTTTGGACTCCAGCTGGCCTAGGTCACCAGTTTAGGCACCCGCGTTCCCACGCCCGACGTTTCTCGCGCACTGTTGGCAAAGTCCGTCGCCGTTGAGGCTGAGTTCGTCAAAGAGCGAACGGATGTTCTTCGCGGCGCCCCCCGGGGGAATGTGGGCGGGCAGCTCGGGCTTGTACCCGCGATGCTGGCACCCTACACACCGATGGACCCACTTTTCGAGGCGCGGGTACATCCGCAGGTACTCGTCACCTTCGCTCATGAAATCGTAACCCTTCTGATGCGAACGCGTCCCAAAGCAGGAGGCTAGTCCCGAGGGTCGCCCCGAATCAAGCGCGGTGACGCGGCGGGCTGTTCGGGGCTTCACATGCGTCAACGCTTTCCGCACGGAGACATTCATCGATTTCGTAGACTTCCGGTTCATGCGCGTTTATCGGGTCGTTTCTCGAAACCGAAGGGTCCCCAACAAAGCTACGGGGTACCTGTTCTTCGTTCTCAAGTGGCCGAGCGGGACGGACTCGTATCGCAGTCTGCATTCCACGAGCCTCGACACCGTGATTCGGAGATTTCGTGACCGACTTCGGCTCGTTCCGCTTGCGGAGCGGCCTCTGGCGAGTGCCCACATCGACGCTCAGGTCCGGAAGTCAGGTGGCGGTGTCAGGCGTGTGCCGCTGGCCTCTTGGGCCGGCACTCAGCCCTTGCCAGAGTTCTTTCGGATCGCGCGAATGGCATGGGGGCTGCTGCGGAAAGAAGATGACGACGAGCAACGGGCGATTGCCGTTGAGATTCCCGGGGACTAACAGAATGGATAGATCTCGGCCCCGATGTTTTAGCTCGGACATACCGTCCGATGTTTTTCGGCACGATGTGAACTTCCCGTTTCTGCGAAGCACTACAGCCGCGGGTCGACCGGCTCGCTTTCCAGCGCGAGCACACCGAATACGCACTCGTGCACTCACCGAAGCGGCTCGTTGCGGACGAATCGCTCAAGGCCCTCGACTCCGAGGGCGAACTCCCTCATCGCTAGAGAGCGCTTTGCGCCGAGGCCGCGGGAGCGGAGCCGACTCAGGTTCGCGGGGATCGAGTAGTCCGGGCCGTAGATGATGCGCAGGTACTCGGGACCGCGGCACTTTACGGCCGGCTGGGCGACTCCCTTCCTCCCCTGCGCCACGAAGTCAAGGGGCTTCACGACCATTCCCTCTCCGCCGCGCGAAGTCAGCTCCTCCCACCAGCGGATTCCCGCCTGTTCGCTGGCCTCATCCGTGACACTGACCTCGATGAAACGAGTCTCAACGAGGATCGGGCTTCCCTTGCAGAACCGGGAGATGGCGCTCATGTGCCAGAGGTGATTCTTGTCGAAGTACGTTTTCCCCTCGGTGGCCAGCACGTGGAACGGTGCAAGCTTGATGTCTGCCAGTGACTTGACCGGCCAGCAGTACCCGCGATAGGCGGTGACGTACTTCTCGGCGAGGGAGGCGCGTTCGATCGAGCGTTCAAGCAGCGAAGCGACGTCCACGCCCCGCGCTGCTGCGGTTTTCAAGGTCTCGACTGAGTCCTTCAGCGCCGCCCCTGACGCCGCCCCGACGGCCGCGTACTGGCGCTTCACCAATTCCTGGGCCTTCGCCGACCACGGCATCAGTTCGCAATCGAGGCAGACCCAGTCCGTGTCGAAGTCCTTCCAGAACTCTGAGCGGTCCAGCGCTTCCCGCAGATGCGCCAGAAGCTCTTTCTCAAACGCGACATCGTCGAAGAAGCGGCGCCCGGTGCGGGTCACGCAGATGCCGCTTTCACCAACGATGCCGAACCGGCGACGCGCTGCGTCCTCGTTGCGGCAAATCACTACGACGACCCGTGATCCCATGTGCTTTTCTTCGCACACGACCCGTGGGATTCCTTCGTGACGGAAGTACGCGAAGGCCTGCGCCGGATGCTCCAGGAGACTTCCTTCCTGCGACGTCTCCGGCGGCGACATGGTGGGCGGGAGGTAGATCAACCACTTCGGGTTCGCGGCAAAGCGGCTCATGACCTCGAGTGCGGCGATCGCGTTCTCTTCGCGAATCGTGACGTTGTGGTGGAGGCGGGTCGTGACGATCCGCTTCCCGATCACGTCCGCGAGGTCGAGCAAGTCATCGTGGGCCTGCTGCGCGGAGAGCGAAGGAGCCTGGGATTCCGCCGGTTGAAAGGGCTTCGCCGGCTTCGCGTACATGGCGCCGGCGGGGATGGAAACGAGCTCCTTCTCCGGGTAGCGAAGCGCGGTAAGCTTTCCGCCGAAGACGCAGCCAGTGTCGATGTTGATCGTGTTGTTGAGCCACTCAGGCGCCGGCACCGGCGTGTGCCCGTAGACGACTATCGACGGCCCGCGATACTCCGCGGCCCAGTTGTAACGGACGGGCAGGCCGAACTCGTCGGTCTCCCCTGTCGTCTCGCCGTACAGCGCGAACTCCCGCACCTTGCCGGAGCCTCGGCCCTGCATGGTCTCCTTCATCCCGGCATGCGCTACGACCAGTTTGTTGTCGTCGAGCACGTAGTGGGACACCAGGTCATCGATGAAGGCGGTCGTCTTCTCGCGAAACGCCGCCGTTTCATGCTCGAGTTGGGCGAGGGACTCGGCGAGTCCATGCGTGATCTGCACGTCCTTGCCGCGCAGTTTCCGCAGAAGTTTAACGTCGTGGTTTCCCGGGACACACAGCGCAGTCCCGGCTTCCACCATGCCCATGACCAGGCGCAGCACGTCGGGCGTGTTCGGTCCGCGGTCGACGAGATCGCCGACGAAGACGGCTTTGCGATTCCCGGGGGGCCTCGCGGTAATCGCGCGCTCGCCAGCGGTCGTGACCTCGACGACATACCCGAGACGCTCCAGCAGCGCCTTCGTTTCGTCGAAGCAGCCGTGAACGTCGCCGATGATGTCGAACGGGCCGTGCTCACTCTTGCGGTTGTTCCAGAGCGGCTCACGCTCGATGGTGGCCGCGTCGATCTCCTCGGGGCTTGCGAGTACGTGGACGTGCCTGAAGCCTTCCGTCTGAAGACTGCGGAGCGAGTTGCGAAGTTGCTGGGACTGCTGCCGGATGACGTGGGGGCCGAAGGTGCGCTCGCTTCGGCCGCGGTTGCGGTCCTGACACATGCGTTCAGGCAGGTTCAGGACGATTGCGACCGGCAGGCAGTGGTAATCCCGGGCCAGCGCGACGAGGGGCTTGCGGGCCTCGGCCTGGACGTTCGTCGCGTCGATGACCGTGAGCTTGCCTGCGGCCAAGCGCTTTCCCGCGACGAAGTGCAGCACCTCAAAGGCCGCGTTCGTCGCGGCCTGATTGTTCTCATCGTCCGACACCAAGCCGCGGCAGAAGTCCGAGGAAATGATCTCCGTCGGGAGAAAGTGCTTCCGCCCAAACGTGGACTTTCCGCTGCCCGAGGGGCCGATGAGGACGACGAGCGAGAGCTCCGGGATTTTCAGTTTCACCGCGAGAACACCGCCATCTGGGTGGGTGCGCCGACATCGGCGTCCTCGGGGCCCACGGGGAGATACCGGACTCGATAGCCGGCACGGCCGGCGACGCGTTCCGCCCACGCCCGAAATTCGGCACGCGACCATTCGAACCGGTGGTCCTTATGTCGAAATTGGCCCGCCGGGAGCGTCTCGAACTTCACGTTGTAGTCTGAGTTCGGAGTCGTGAGGACCACGAACTTGGGCTTCGCGTGCTCGAACAGAACGCGCTCGAACGCGTCAAGGCGACCCGGGTCGAGATGTTCGACCACCTCGATCAGCGCCGCTGCGTCAAAGCCCTCGAGACGCTTGTCGCGATACGTCAGCGATCCCTGGATGAGCTGCAGGCGCGACTTCTGGATTTCCGGCATCCGCTCCAGCTTGAGCTTGTCGCTCGCGAATTCGAGCGCGCGATGCGACACGTCCATCCCGAGCACGCGCTCGAAGGACTTGTCGGCCAACAGGTCGCGGAGCAGCCGGCCCTCGCCGCAGCCGAGGTCCATGACGCTCTTCGCGCCGATTTCGCGCAGGACGGCGACGACCGCACCCATCCGCAGGTCGTGAAGCCGGATCTTCTCTTCCAGCCCCGCTTCCTGCTTTGCCTGGCCCTCACGCATTGACTCCAGCTCATCGAGATCGTCCTCGACCAGCCGGGACAACGCGTCGCGGTACAGGTCCCGTCGGTGCTTGAGGTAGCGGCGGGCGATCGCGTCCTTCTCCGGATGCCCGGCCAGCCAGCCCTCGCCGTGACGAAGCAGTTTTTCGACCTCGTCCTCGCCGACCCAGTAGTGCTTTGAGTTGTCCATCACCGGGACCAGCACGTAAAGGTGGCTCAGGAGCTCGTGAAGCATGCACGTTCCCTGGAGGTGGAGCGTGAAGTACGCGCTGTCGCCCCAGTCGGGATAGGTCGCGTCGAGTGGGTGCGACTCGACGCTGACCCGATATCCGAGCGGCTCGAAGAGCGACCGCAGAAAGGGCTCCCCACCGCGGCATGGGATGACCGAGAGCGTTGCCTTGAGCTGCATCGGCTTCGTCGCCAGTTCGGGCCGCTCTTTGCTGCGCCCGGCAAGCGCCGAGCCGAAGATCTGCGAGATCGCCACGCTCAGGAACGAGGAAGCGACGTAGGGCCGGTCATTCACGTACTGGTCGAGTGACTGTCCTTCGCTACTGCCCGGCTTTCCCCGCACGAGGCCGATCGGGTCGATCTCGAGCAAGAGCGCCGCCGTGCAGCGCTGCTCCGTCGCTTCGGGGTAGAAAACGTGGGCTTTGCCGAAGGAGAGGTCGAAGGATTGCGCGCGGGCTGGATTCTTGTGGAGAAGGAATCCCAGATCGGTGGCGGGGGAACTGGAAGTGGTGATGGTGAGCAGCACGGTGCGGAGTCTAATCGATCCTGGTTGTGGATCGGTTCGGGCTCGATCGTGGCTAAGTCTAAGACCCTGCTGCGCGCGGCGTACGAGAGCAGCAACGGAGTCGATCACACCAAGAGACGACACGTGAATCCGAATTTTCTGATTCTCTGTAAAGCACTGTGCCGTATGTAGTTGTGAAATTATCGAGCGGAATGCTCCTGCGTCAAATTTGCACTTAGCCTCTCCCTCGTGCGAGAACGGCTCATGTGCGAAGCAGGTCTCGTACCTCATGCCTCTCGCGCGTTCGTTCGCCCTTTGCTTTCCAGGGGTTCGAACGGGCGAAGGGTAGCGTAACGGTAGCGTAGATTTTCCCGAGCACCTCCGGCGCGGACACACTTGAGGAGATCGAAAAAGACGTTGCTTTCAAGGTCGGCTTTCCTGCAAAGAAGAGGAAGCAGGATCACAACCGGAGGGAAATCTGATGGGCCCGGGAACCAAGGACGTCTTCGGAGTCGCTGGCGTGCTCCGCGTCATCGTGGACGCGGTGAGTGCCATCGTCCAACGCGTCAGTCCCAGTCGACGACGCCGGATCGAGGACGATCTTCTCCAGGCTGAGCTTGATGCGAAACGCCTCGACAACGTAGACAAGCTCGTCGACGTGGCGCGAAAGATCGGCGTGGGGGATGCTGACCTACGAAACGTCCTCGCGGCCGCCGGCGCGGCACCAATCCCCCTTCTCAAGCTCACACTCGTCGCGCCGCCGGACTCCGGAACTACTGCGAACCCTCAGGCCGTCTCGAGCGATAAAGGTGGTGAGGGGAGACTCTGTCCTGGCCGGACCGCCCCAAATGGAAATCCGCAATGTGCGGCTCCAATTCTCTAGTGCTTTTGAAAGGAAGTGAGATGGAACAGGTGGATAAGCAGAGATGGCTGTGGTTATGGCGTGCGCTTTATCACTTTTGCTGTCTGATTGAAAAGGCCAGCGAGGCACTGTGGATTGCCTCGATACTGAGATTCTTCCACTTCTAGCCGGAACACTTTCGGGAGGGGCGCGAGCCAGGCGCGCCCCTCTTCACTCCCAGGGACAACAGATGACAACTTTAGTACAGGAATTCTAGATTCTCCCGAATGTCGTGCATGTCCAGCCACACGGCAGGACCGCGGAGTTCAGGCCCAGCCGATCTGACATTATTCGCCCGTGAACAAATGCTCACTTCTCAGGGAACACACGTGAATAACGCTGACGAGCCTGGCCGATTCCTAACGGATACCGCGATCAGCGGCCAAGCGGAAGATCAACTGAACAGACGTCCGTTTGCGGATGGAATCTGTAAGACAATTCGTTCTCTGTCGCGCGGTAGCAATTGGATTATTGGCATCCATGGACCCTGGGGAGACGGGAAAACCAGCGTTCTCAATTTCATTCGCGAAGATCTCCAAAAGGATGCGGGAATCTCGCTGGTTTCGTTCAACCCATGGCGATTTACCGATGAAACCGGAATGTTGTTCGGCTTCTTTCACTCATTGGCGTCCAGTTTGGGGAAGAAGCTACAGGGCGTGATCGAGCAGATCTGTGAAAGGCTCGGTCGCTGGGGTAGGTTTGGAGCTCCAGTTGTTGGAGTGATTCCTGGACCAGTCGCTCAAGTCGCAAAGGAAGTGACGGGGTTGGCGGCTGAGCTGGGCCAACCAACGATCGACCAGTCGAGAGAGCGACTCGTTGAAGCTCTTGCAGCCAGCGACAAGAGAGTTGTCGTCCTGATCGATGACATCGACCGCCTGGACAACCACGAGATCCACCTGCTGTTTCGCTTGGTCAAGGCATGCGCTGATCTTCCGAATGTCGTTTATGTCCTCGCTTTCGACGACACGATTGTTGCGAATGCGCTAGGTGCAACCTATGGCGGAGACTCGGCCAGCGGAAGGGCATTTCTGGAGAAGATCGTTCAGCTTCCTCTCAACCTACCTGCGGCCGCGAGCGAGGATCTTCGGAGTTTTTGCTTCACTCTGCTCAATCAAGTCTTGAAGGAAGCAGGAGTTGAACTTAGTCAAAGCGAGGTCGATCGATTCGTGTCCGCTTTTCACGAAGGCGCGGAGGTAGAACTTTCGACACCCCGGCGAGCGAAGAGATTCTGTAACGCCGTTGCTTTCGCGCTACCGATGCTCAAGGAGGAGGTAAACCTCGCCGACTTGCTCTTGGTGGAAGCCCTCCGAGTCTTTCATCCTGACGTATTCGAAATCGTGCGCTCCCACCTTGACGAGTTTTCCGGCGTCGAGTCTGAGCATCGCAAACCGCCGAAGGAACAACGTGAGATCGCAAAGCTTCTGAATCCAACTCTGGAAGCGATGCCGGAAGTAGTTTCTCGAGCCGCACGAAATCTGCTGATCGAACTGTTCCCGCGCAGCGAGGCCGTGTTCGGTCATTCGGAGTATCCAGCGGAGTGGCTCGAACGCTGGCGGAGTGATCGAAGGGTTTGCAGCCCTGAGTACAGCGAGCGCTACTTCACGCATGCGATCGGATTGCGCGACGTCGCGGATCGCGAAATAAGACAGTTATTCTCGTTGGCCGCCACCGGAACTGAGGACGACTTGGTCAAAGCCATCGAGAACGTCTTGAGTCCGCTCAAGGCATCTCGGGGAATCGAAAAGCTTCGATTCGCGGCCGCGACGGCACCACCGCGAGCCGCTGAGCGATTGGCAATCGCTTTGGCTCCGCGCTGCGCACAAATTCCTGCGCCTCGATCCTCGGTTCCATTCCTGGAGCCGCGAGCCCAAGCTGCGTTCCTCGTCTCAGATCTACTTCGGCAAATTCCTGAGATGAACGAGCGCGAACGAGTCGCCACGACAGTAGTCATGACCGCGGAACCAATCCACTTTTCTTCGGAGTGCATCCGGGCGATGTACTCCGGCCGCGAAGAACGCGCAGAGAAGGACGATCTCGACCAACCAGCATTCGAGCGTGTTCGAAAAGCATTCGTGGAGCGAGTCAAGAAGGCGGCGGCAACCGGCCACGACTTTCTCGACGATGCGGAGCACGGCGCTCGGAATCCCCTGGGTGACTGGCGACGACACGAAGGAAAGACGCCGGTTGAGGCGTACCTGTTGGAGCTTTTCGCGAAGGATGCGAAACAGATCATCAGATTCCTGCGTGCGGTCGCTCCTCGGGCTTGGTACGCAAAGTCTCGAATCGCACACGTCGGCGAGGTCGGTGCCCGCACCATGGAAGAGATTGAGTGGTTCGTGGACTCCGACAAGCTCGCGAGTTTGGTCGTTTCGCACTGCGCGGGAGATTTCAAGAACCGTAAGGAGTTCCCGGATGCGTCGGACTCGCCGGATGTTCTGGTCGCAGAGCAGTTCATTTTCTGTCACGAGAAGCTGAAACAGCAAAAGCCTCCTGCCCAAGTACCGCAGGCAGATGAGCACCCCTCCGAATTGCCCCAAGACCCGGCTTCCGATTCCTAGCGACCCGTGACGTCTCATCGAGAGCTCGATGGCAATCCTCGGCCGAGGTACCGGAATCACTTCGGCGAGCGATGAACCTCGAGGGCCTCTTGGGCGATCATCTTCCTAGACTTCCTCCCGATAGTGGTCGGCGACCGAAGATCGAGCTTGGAAAGCTCCTTTCCGTCGGAATCCCAAGCCAGGCTTGGCTTTACACGCCGGTCCTGGATCCGGAAGTACAGCCCGAGCCGGTACCCCGGATAGTTCGTATTTGCGTACAGCCCGGGGCATGAAAGGAAGATCCGTCGGACAGATTTGCCCTCGTAGCCCAATGGGCAGAGGCGCATGGTCGAGAGCCATGTTCGTGCTGGTTCGAATCCAGCCGAGGGCACTTTGAAGTGGCCGTCTTCTTCGCTGCACGTGGCGTGGCGAAGAAAAGCCCGCCACCTTACACTCCCGGGAACCACGGCGCTGTCGCGAGTACCGTGCTTCCTGCGCCACCACGTGGCGGCGTCCGCGAGGTCGGGAACTGTCGGTGGCGGGCTCTTATCTACTTTGTCTGCGGTTCGACTCCGAACGGCTCCAGCAGTTCCTGGACGTGCTTGCGGGCGCGGGCCGGCGCGGGCTCGAGGCCTTTGGGGCCGTAGAGCGCGTCGGCGATCGCTTCGGCGACGGTCCGGGCATGGGAAGCGCGGGCCGCTTCGAGGGCGGAGAGCTGGGTCTTCAGGCTGGCGAGGCGGCGGCGTTCGTCCTTGTCGATCGAAGCGCCTTTCGACGACAGCGATTCGACGTCCTTGCGGAGCCTGGTGCCCCTAACGAACAGCGCTTCGACGTCCCCCGCTAGCCAGTCGAGGTTGATGAACGCGGATTCGACGGAAGCGGCCGCTTCGGCGTAGCTGCAGCAGACGACGGCGGAACGTTGGCGGCGGATCGTGGTGTCGAAGTCGGACCACTCGGCGCGCCAGGTTGCGAGAGCTGAAGCGAAGTCGGCCTCTGGGAGGGCGGCGAGGGTTGCGGCGAGATGCCCGGCCGCGCCGGCGTAGCCTCGCAGCGTTTCCTTCTCTGTCACGCGGGCGCGGTCGGCGTCCTCTTCGGACCCGATCACGAGGTGGGTATCGCCGGAGCCGGTTTTGCCCGGGCAGCGGCCGGTGCGGGCGACGTAGTCCTTGAAGAGCTTGTAGCGGGCGGGGTTCTGGAGTTCGTACTCGGCGGCGAACTTGGGGTCGTCGATGATGCACTGCTTCGTGTCGCGGAAGTCGCCGAATTTCGACTGCATGGCGGGGGTCTGGTCTTCGAAGCGGAACTCGGCGACGACGCGGTATTTGCCGGGCGGGAAGTGCTGTTCCCAGGGGCCGATTTCGGCGAGGAAGTGGCCCTTGTCCACGTAGCAGGAGACGGTCATGAGGTACTTGAAGCCGTCGGGGGGCTGGACGCCGACGAAGAGTTTGGTGCCGTCGGGGTAGAGGGTGTCCCCGGAAATATAGATGAAGGAGAGTTCTTTCCCGGTGGAGCGGTCGGCCTTGAAGATGGCCTTCAGCGTAAGGACGTCAGGTTCCTGCGCTTCGGCGAGGCCTTGAAATAAAAACATCGAGGCCGCGGCGATGAAGCCGAGCTGGCGCCACATGGGCGTTTCCCTCCGGGTACACACTTTCGCGACAGCCGGCGACACAGACGCAAAGCGGATGCCGCGGCACGGCCGGCCGCGCGCGCGACGCAAGTCCGCACGGCGCGACGGGAAGCGCGAATCGTTACGCGGGAGAAACGGGTGGGAGGATGTTTCGAGAGGAAAACACGGGACGCGGCGGTAACACTTCGCCCGCACGGGGTTGTTACCGCGCGGGAACGGGGTGGAATTGACGCGGTGCGTTAGGGAAGTGCCTCGTGCCTGGTGCCTTGTGCCTAGTGCTTCGTTCCCAGGCGTGCGCGCTCAATTCCAGACACCAGGCACGAGGAACGAGGCACACCTTTGAACTTCCCCTAGTCATCCTCGTCTTCTTCCTCCGTCGTCCCGCCCGGCGGCGCTTCCGCGGGCGTAAACCCCGCGGGCCTCGGACGCACCGGCGCGATCCGACCGGACTCCACGGCGGCCTTCCTCTCGAGGGCCGTCAGCGCAACCCACAACGGTTCGTTCGCATCCGAGGCGCGCAGCAGTTCGGCGAACCCCTTCGCTTCCGGCATCGTCCCGGAGCCCCTCTGCCGCCGCATCGTGCGGAGGTCGTCGCGTGTCTGGCGCCAGAGCTTGCGCTCGGACTCCGGCCGGGCGGCCATGCGGCTTTCGACGTCCTTCTCGATGGACTCGTAAGCCTGGGTGGACGAGTAGCCGGAAATCCGGGAGGGCGCGCCCGGGCTGTGCATCGTGTGGGGGACGGTCGCGGCAAAGAACATGGCACCGCCGAAGATCAGGGCAACGACGATGATGGAGATCAGGCCCACGCCGACGTTGATCGCGGCGACCCAGAAGGCGAGCTGCGACATCGAGAGCGAGTTGGGATTGAAGCGGCCTTCGCGGACGCCGCGGATGTTGGAGCGGGCCATGAAGACGGCCGGGATGGAGAGGACCGGCCCGCAAATGACCCAGGAGGCCGCCGCGAGGATGAGCGCCATCGGCGAGGGGTCGGGGAGCACGGCGCCGTAGGCGGGCTGGAAGCCACCCGGCTGGCCGCTGTGCGGGGAAGGTGCGGTGACGTAGACGGGCGCCGCAGGCCTCGCGGCCGAAGGTCCGCCGCACTTGGCGCACGACGTTGAGCCGGCATCGACCGGCGAACCGCAACTCGGGCAGAAAGCCATGATTCCTCTCCTTGTGCACTGGCCGGAAAGCCGGCCCCGGATAGATAAGGTCAGGCGGGCGGGAGTCCTTTCGAGGAATCGGCCCGCGGAAGGCTTCCTGGAAACCGGCTCACCCGCCCAGTTTAGTGGCCGCGCGCTGAAATCAGGCGCGCTGTTTCGAAGAAGCGACCGGGAGGGCGGGCCGGTCCTGGCGCGCGCGGACGGCGGCAAACGCGGAGCCCAGGACGAGGGCGGACAGGACCAGCGCGAGCAGGAAGCGTTCCCAGCGATCTTTGGCCATGGCTCCCTCCAACAAAGACGGGGAAGGGCGCTTGCCCCTCCCCGAGTGTCGTTGCCTTTCCTACCCCCTACCAACTACCCCCTGCTCACTACGCCGTCCCCGCCTCCGCCGTCTCCCTCTCCGCCGCGGACACATGCCGCGCCTGCCACGCCGCCAGCGTCAGCCGTACTTCGCGCGCTTTCGCTCCAACCTGCGGCCCGACGATGCCGGCCCTTTCGAGCGCGTCCATCAGCTTGCCGGCGCGGCTGAAACCGATCTCGAGCTTGCGCTGGAGAAGCGAAACGCTGCCGCGCTGCTCGCCGATGATGACCTCGGCGGCCCTTTCGAAGAACTCGTCGTCGCAGCCCGCCGTGCCGTCGCCGGCGTCGCCCGCGGATTCGGCGACCAGGGTCAGGGTCGGGTCAAAGGTCGCGGATCCGCCCTTTTCGTGGAGCCACGTGATGACGCTCTTCGATTCTTCGTCCGGGATCCAGGTGCACTGGGCGCGCATGAGCTGCTGGCAACCGTTGATCATGAGGAGCATGTCGCCCTTGCCGAGGAGCTTTTCGGCGCCCGGCTGGTCGAGAATCGTCCGGCTGTCGACGTTGGCGGCCACCTTGAAGGCGATGCGGCTGGGCATGTTCGACTTGATGAGGCCCGTGATGACGTCCACCGAGGGGCGCTGCGTCGCGAGCACCAGGTGAATCCCGACCGCGCGCGACTTCTGCGACAGCCGCTGGATCGTCGCTTCCACTTCCTTCGCGCTCACCATCATCAGGTCGGCCAGCTCGTCGATGATCACCACGATGTACGGCAGGTGCGTCTCCACGTCCGGCGGCTCTTCGCCCTCGATCGTCAGCTTCTCGAAGATCGCCTTCTCGCCCAGCTTGTTGAACTGCTCGATCTTTTTCACGCCGACTTTGGCGAAGAGGCTGTACCGCTCTTCCATCTGCGCGACGAGCCATTCGAGCACCATCGGCGCGCGGCGCATGTCAGTGACAACCGGCGCCATCAGGTGCGGGATTTCCTTGAAGGCGGCCATTTCGACCTGCTTCGGGTCGACCAGGATCAGCTTGAGGTCCTCGGACGTGCGCGTCAGCAGCATCGACAGGATCATCGTCGTCAGGCAGACGCTCTTGCCGGACCCCGTCGTCCCGGCCACGAGCAGGTGCGGCATGTCCTGGAGGTCGTAGATGACCGGCGCGCCGGTCGCTCCCTGCCCGAAAAAGAGCGGCAGGTGCATCTTCCGCCACGAATCCTCCGTCTGGACGATCAGGTTGCGCAGCCGGACGGCGGCGGAACGCGGGTTCGGGACCTCGATGCCGATCGTGGTCTTGTTGGGAAGCGGGTACACGATGCGCAGCGTGGGGACGCCGAGCTGGATCGACAGGTCGGGCGCAAGGCCGATGATCTTGGCGACGCGCGTGCCGGGCAGCAGCTCGAGCTCGTACATCGTGACGACCGGGCCCGCTTCGTAGTTGACGACGTTGGCCTGGACCTCGAAGTCGCGAAGAGCGCGCTGCAGGGCCTGCACGCGACCTTCCTGGTCGATCTCGATTTCCTCGACGGGCACGTCTTCGAGGAGCGTGATCGGAGGGAGCTCGGGGTTCGGCTTGTGGATGACTTCCTTGCGCTTCGGCTCGGGCTTCGGCTCAACCTTGGCGACCGGCGCGGGCGCAGGGGCCGGCGCGGCGGCCACCACGGGCTCCGGCTTAGGCACATCGACCGTCTCGCCCGTCACAGGCGCTTCGTCACGCACGACCTCGCCAATCACCGGCTTGTACTCGCGCTTCGGCGCAGCCGCCGCCACCGGCGCGGCGGCGAGCGTCGGACGGCGGTTCAGCAGGCCGCGGGCCGTGGCGAACAGCTTGCCCCACGCCACCTTCCCCCACGTCGCGTCGAACGATCCTTCCAGCGCTTCAGAGGAGCGCATGAAGAAGGAGAGAAGCACCCAGTCCGTCGCGATCAGCACCGACGAAGCTAGCGCGAAAAGCACCGCCATCACCGCCCCGACCGTCCCGAGGTTATCCGACAGGATCCGGGCCAGCGCTTCGCCATACAGCCCGCCCATCGACGTCATCGTGTTGTGCCAGCGCGAGCCCTGCGCGATCGCGGGAGTCGCGAGCGACGCCAGCGTCGAGGTGGACAGCACGACGATCGCCGCGCCGAAGAACTTGAAGAACGGGTCGCTGGTCTTCTTCCGCAGGAACATCGCGCCGCCCCAGACCGAGCTGAGCGCCGCGATGAGGAACGAGCCGATGCCGAAGTGCAGGAACATGAACCACGCGAACGCCGCCCCGGCCTTGGAGCCCTTGTTCACGATCTCAGAGTTCGGCGGGTACATCATCCCGCCCCAGTCGCCGGGATCGTGCGTCGCGAGGGCGACCCACGCGAAGGCGCTCGCGAGGAAGATCGCGATGCCGACCCATTCGCAGAGTTGTTCGGACTTCGGCGTGGCAGAGGGCGTCTTGGCCATGAATCCTCCGGGAGGACGAAAGGACGGGCGAGCAGGCGGGCGAGCGGGCACGCGGGCAAAGGCCTAGACCCGCCGCGGCACGGAGTGACAGCGGGACCTCTCTTTTTCGGCAGGAGGAGGGGGAAAAGGGGAGGGAATTTCGGCGCTGAAGCGGTCGATGTGTTCGACGAGAAAAGAACAGCCGGAGCCCACACCCGCAGAGAGGCAGGAAAGCTGGTTACTACTTCAATTCTTGGTTGCTACTTCCGGGCCCCCGGCATCGGCGCTGCGAACTCGACCTTATCGAACTTGTGCCCGCGGCAGAGGTCCGTCAGGTGGGCGACCGCCTTGAAGGGCGTCTCGGGGGCGGCGTCGACGATGACGGCTGGATTCTTCCGGCCGCCCTTCTTCGCCTTTTCCACGACGGCTTTGAGGGTCTCGATGAGTAGGTCGTCGTCGGCCAGAACCTCTCGACCGGCGACCTTGCGGGAGACGGCGTCGCTGGCGGCGTCGTACTTGATGAAGACGCGCACGTCGATCCATGCGTCCGACGGCTCGTCCTTCGGCTCTTCCTTCTTTCCGTCCCCTTCGTCATCGGGCGGGAAGTAGATCGGCGGCGCGTCGGGGTCGATGCCCGAGTCCTTTGGCAGCCAGACCTTCACCATCGTGAGGGCCGGCAGGGCGCGTCCTTCCGCCGCCGCGGCTTTCCGCTCCCGGAACGGAACACGGCACCACTCGATCCGGTAGATGCCCGCTTCCGCGCACCAATTCATCGTGATCTGGGCGAGCCACCAGGGCGAGTTCGGGTCCACGCGGAACACCACGGATCCCTCGGAGATCCTGTCTGCGAGGACGGCCTTTCCAAGATCGGAGTGATTTCTGATCCGCGCCCGGACCTTTTCCTCCGGGGCAACGTCCTTCCCCTCGATCTCCCAATGCCAGTGCTTTTCAGCGCCGCAGACGTTGTCCTTCGCGTACGCCTCGCACGGCTTGTCCCCGTCCTCGACGTGGCAGATGTCGATCGTCAGCGCGGGTTCATCAGTTTTCCCGGCGTCCTCGGCAAAGCCGACGGATGCGGACAGAAGTGTCAGAACGAGGGCTGCGTGTTTCATGGCGATCTCCAGAAGATGGACGTGATTCTACGGGTTCCGTGGCATTCCTCACGGTCCTTCGGCACCCCCGGTTTCAGCCTCCGCGGCGCTTCATCCGCAGGAATCCGGATTTCTTCGAGGGATATGCCCGTCCGCGGTGTCCCTGCTACAGACACCGCCGCCGCTACAATCGCCGCCTCCAATTCACAGGGATCCCCCCCGATGCCCGCCAAACCCGCCACCCTCGCCAGCTACCTCGCTTCCGTCCCCGCCGACCGCCGCGCCGCCATCGAGGCGGTGCGCACAGTGGTCAACGCGAATCTCGACAAGGACTACGAAGAGGGCATCCAGTACGGGATGATCGGCTGGTATGTTCCGCACCGCGTCTATCCCGCCGGCTATCACTGCGACCCCCGGCAGCCGCTGCCGTTCGCGGGGCTCGCGGCGCAGAAGAACTACAGCTCGCTCTACCTGATGTGCGTCTACGGAGACACGGAGCATGCCGCGTGGTTCCGGAGGGAATGGGCGAAGACCGGCAAGAAGCTCGACATGGGCAAGTCGTGCATCCGGTTCCAGTCGGCGGAGGATCTCGCCCTGGACGTCATCGGGGAAGCGATCCGGCGGGTGCCAGCTGCGAAGTACATCGCGGCCATCGAAAAGTTCCAGGCGCAAAGCGGGAAGAAAGGGGCCGGGAAGGCGGGAGCGAAGAAGGCGACTTCTAAAAGGAAGGCGTAGTTCCCGGGGGCCCGCCCGGCGCCGCTACGTCTCTCTCTTCCTCATCTCCGCTTCCCAGTCCTCGAGCGTCAGGGGGGCCGGCCGCGCGTCGCAGACCTCCAGGAGGAATGCATCGTCGAGGTAGATACCGTCGAACTCCGGCATCTGCGTATAGGCGGTGTGTTGATCCGTCATTCGTACTCCACCCCGATCAAGAACTCGGTCCTCCCATCCTCGAGCTTGCGGATGTTCGTGATCGACACCGGCCAGCCGCCGCCGAGCTGGGCGCGGCTGGAGGGGGTGGTATACGGGGTGAAGGCGTCGTTGGAGGCGCTGGGAAACGGGACGGAACGGAGGAAGACGCCGGGGCCGACGGGGCCGTCGACGCCGTGCGAGACGACGAGCGACGGGTGGCGCTTCACGACGCGCCAGATGAAAAGGCCCTCGGCGGCGAGGTCGCGGTCGAACTTGTGCTTCTTGCGGTTCTCGAGGAGGAAGTACTCGCTTCCGTCGGGGCGGACCAACACCTTGAAGCACTCCGTGGCGCTTCCCTCGACCGGGGACAGCACCAACCGCTGCGGGACGCGCGGGTCGATGACCGCGGGCTTCAGCCAGCCGAGCTGCTCCTTGCACCACGGGTCCATGTGCTGCGGGCGGCCGTTGCTGACCTGGTTGGACATGAGGCTCCAGCCGCCGAGGCCGGTGGAGCCCGGATTTTCGGGGCGGGCGTAGAGGTCGGGGAGGCCCAGGATGTGGCCGAACTCGTGCGCGACGACGCTGATGTTGGTCATGCGCGGGCCACCTTCGGGGACGATGATGAAAGGCCAGCGCTTCCGGACGATCGTGGTGGTGCCGCGGTGGGGCCAGTAGAGGCCGCCGCGGTTGGTCTGGAGCCAGGTGCCGGCATAGATGAAGAGAATGCCGTCGAAGCTTTCGAGGGCGTCCTTGCCGTCGCGCGCTTCGAGTTTCGTGACGACTTCGGTGAAGAACGCGTCCTGCGCCTTGCTTCCGGTGCCGGGCGCGTAGTCGGTGCGTTTCTTTTCGACCTCGACCCACTCGAACACTTTTCCTTCGATGCGGAACGCGCCGCACGACTGCTCGCGGTAGTAGTCGTTCAGGCTGCCGAAGACGGGCTGGCCGGTGGCGCTTCGGCGGTCGGCGTACGTCCCCGTGCTGAAGAACTGTTCCTCCCAGTCCTTGAGCGCGACCTTCGGGTTGTGCTTCGTATCGGGGTATTCGACACCGATCACGGCGAGCCGGTAGAGGTCCTTCTTCCAGTACGAGGGCAGCCGCGGTTCCGCCGCGGGGTCGGCCATGAGGATCGCGCGGATGGCTTCAGGCTTGCCGGCGCGTTCGACCACGAGCGTGACCGCGTCGCCGGGATTCTTCGTCGCGAGGTAGTCGGTGAGCTGGAGAAGCGTGTTGACCGGCTGCTCGTCGACTGCGAGCAGCAGGTCCTTGACCTTCAGGCCTGCCTTCTCCGCCGGCGAGTCCTTCGTGATGCGCGAAATCGGCGCGCCGCGGCCGTCGGTGGAAGTGCCGAGCTGGATGCCGAGGATGGCGCGCTGTGCGGCGAGCGCAAGAGGGCGGCTGACCGCGCCGATTTCGGCGGAGAGGGTCAGCTCGGTGCCGTCGCGCTCGATGAGAATTTGCGCCGCGGTGCCCGGCGTCGAGGCCAGCAAGCGTTCGCGGAGATCTTCGCCGTCGGCGATCGTCTGCCCGTCGAGCTCGAGCAGGACGTCGCCGGCTTTCACGCCTGCCTTCGCGGCGGGAGAACCTGCGGCGACGTCGATCACCGAGACCGCACCGTCGTCGCCGGAAGCGACGGCGACGCCGAGGTAGCCGGGTTGTCCGGCCTCGGTCGAGCCGACACCGGTGATCGCCGCCCGGATCGCGGTTTCCACCGTCCGGAGTTCCGGCATCGCCGGCGCTTCGACGCGGCGCTCGGCGCAACCTGCCGAGAACAGGACCAGCACAGCAATGGAAGCGGCTCTCATGACGCGGCGCGTTATTTCTTCACCGTATACGTGCGATTGAGCCGCCAGGTCTCCCGGATCCCCGGAATCGCCGGCGCCTTTCCCCCCACGACGACGCGGCTCCCGTCGTACTCGACCTGCACGATCGTCAGGTCCAGCGACACCGGAACGCCCGTCTCGGCGTTGACCGTGAACGTGCCCCGGATCGCAATCGTGTTCTTCACGTCGGGCTTCTTGCCGTTCACCGAGCCGCTGCTCATCCCTTCAAATTCGCGGTTTCCCTCCAGCTCGATCTTGAGTTCGCCGGCGCGCACGGAGGCGACCTTTGCATGAAGAGCCACGCCCTCCGCAAATGACCGCGTTCCGCCACCGATGCCCTGCGCAAATTCCGTCTTCGCGTTCTCGGCGTCCTTCCCCGTCAGGCTGGGAATGGACGCGCCGAGAGCATCGAGGAGCCGGAGGACCGCTTCCTGCGGGACGTCCCAGGTCGCGCCCGTCTTGACGGCCTTCTCCGGACACAGCAACTCCACCGCCTCGGGCGGGCCAAGTCGCAGCACCGCGAGCGACTTTTCGTCCGGGTTACCGGCGACCACCTTGAGATCCGCGCCTTTGCGCTCGATCGCGATCACCGCCTGATCCATCCCGGTGGCGAGGAGCTTCCCGGAACGGACGGACACCTGCGACGACGCCACCGTTCGCCGGATGGAGAGGGGCTTTGCGTCTTCCTCGGCCACGCATTCGTCCACCCAGCTCTCCGCCAGCCGGAAATCGGGCTGGCTCTTCGACCTCCCTTCGCTCTTTCCCTTCGGATCGAGGTTCTCGCTCTGGACCTCCAGCACCTGTGCCACGGTCCAGCGCGCGCCCTTCGGCATCTTGATCCGGACCTCGGTTTCACCCTGCGCCAGCGCGGCGAGGCCGGTCATGGACCAGAAAAGCGTGCCTGCGATCCTGAAGTGCATCGAGCGTCTCCCGTTGTCGAGGGTCCGCTCAAGCGTAGTGGATCGGCGGCCACGACGGCCAGCGCTACCGCCGCGGGCGAAGCTGCCGGGCCGCCGCGGCCGAGGCCGCCTGAACCCCTTCGTCCGCGTCCTCCTTGACGGACGCCTCCAGCGCTTCGAGCGCCATCTCGCGAAGATCCGGATTCCTGCTCGCGGGCTCGGGGAGCGAAGCGGCGCAGGCCGCCCGGACGGCGGGATCTTCGTCGTCGAGGAGCGACTTGCAGAGGACGGGAACAAGCGCGTCGGCACCCGGCTCGTAGCGGCACAGCCGCGCGTTCTTCGCCGCGGAGAGACGCCTCCAGACGTCCTTCTCGCCGGCGATCACTTCGGCAAGAAGCGCCCAGGGGCCGGCCCTGTTGAAATTGAGCGCGTCGGAAAGGGCGGTCATCGCCTTCGCCGCGACGGCCGGATCGGGATCGGAGATCGCGGCCTTGAGCGCGTCGCGGCCGGCGTCGCCCATGCCGCAGAGCAGGAGCTCCGCGGCGCCGCCGCGCAGGACCTTGTCGCTTGAAAGGACCTTGAGGAGCGAAGGGATCGCCGCGGCGGCGTCGGGGCCGCACGCGCGCAGCGCCGCGAGCGCGCCGGTCCGAAGCACGAAATCCGGCACGAACATCACCTGCGCGAGGGCGGGGACGGCGGGTTTCGAAGCGGCGCCTGCGTACTCGCAGGCCATGACGATGCACTCCCGGTAGCGGAGATCTTTGGACTCGACCAGGAACCCCGAGAGGATCTCGCCGGGAAACGGGTTCATCCGCGCGATGCGGTCCGCGGCCTCCGCCTTGCCCTGGCCGCCCTTCGTCATCTCGTCGAACTCCGCCTGGATCGCCGCCATTTCCGGCGACGGCCCGTCCTCGGCCGCGGCGCGAAGCGCGAGCAGGGGGAGCAGACAGCAGAGGGCCGCTTTCATCGCGGGCTCCTCCGGCCTTCCACGAGGTCCATCGCTTCGATGGCCGCCGCCTTCACCGCCGGATCCTCGTCGGACTGGAGCTCGCGCAGCGCGGGGAGCGCGTCGACGACCTTCTGGTACTTGCGCGTCGCACCGGTTTCGTCGGTCGAGGACATCATCGCGCCGAGCCGTCCGAAGGCGCGGATGGAAGCAGCTCGGACGCTGGCAGGTGCGTCGCCGGTCGCGACGGTCCAGAGGGCGGCGACCGAATCGCGGTCCGCGAGCCCGATGTGGCGCATGACAAGCGCGGCCATCGCGCGGACCGCGGGGTCTTTCTCTTCCGTCACCGCGCGGCACATGAAGACGAGGCAGAGGTCCTTCCCTTTGTCCTGGGAGCGGAAGAGCCGCCAGATCCTCGAGGCGGAGAGCACGTCCTTGCCGGCGAGCGTGTCGCGCATAGGCCCATAAGCCGAGGTCCCGAACATCGCCAGCGCTCGCGGTGCGTGGTAATCGAGGCCGGAGTAGGGATCGACTGCGGCTGCGACGAGCGCCCTCGCACCTCGCTCTCCGGCCTCTCCGGCGCGCAGTCCCAGCCCGCCGGCCGCGAGTTGCCGCACCCTCACGTCGCGATCCGACAACAGCCCGATCAGCGCCTTCAGGTCGTCCTGGTCGAGCGACTCCGGAGGAGCGGAGGCCGCGTGGGCGCGGACGTGATTGAAAGTGCTGGTGACCGCGTCTTTGAAGGGGTCATCGGTGCCCGGCGGGCCTGCGGCGACCGCTGCGGCGAGCGCGAGAAGAAGGGCCAAGCGGGCAGGCGGGCGAGCGGGCATGTGGGTATTTTGACGTGTGGCGCGGAGGAAGGTTCGGGAAAAGCGGTTAAGTTGAGAGTGACGCGGATTTGCTGGTACACGGAGGGCACGAGGTCCACAGAGAGCACCGAGACAGGAACAATTATTTGTCTTTCCTCTGTGCCCTCGGTGGTGTTCGTGACCTCCGTGTCAGTCCGGAAGCCCGTCGTCCCTCCAGTACGCCTTCCCCGGCCCACCCGCACCTTCAGGGTCCAGCGCGAGGAACTGTGCCAGCAACGCTTCATCGTTGAACAGCTTCAGCCCCGTCTCCATCGCGAACGCCGTCAGCTCCAGCAGCTTCGGGAACGACGAAAACACCGGCGCCGAAATCTCCTCCGCGTTCGCGTTCCAGTAAACCACCGGCGGTTCTTCGCGCTTTTCGCGCAGGTCGAGACAGAGCGGCCCTGCGTTGTAAAGCGACTCGTCGCCGATCGGAAAGATCTGTCGCGACCGGATCGGCTCTTCGTCCCACTCCAGCAGTTCGTCGAGGTCCGCAAACGGCTTGTTCGACGGCGAGCAGGCGAGTCGAAGGATGCCGCAGTCCAGCGTGAGCGTGTGCCGCGCCAGGAACCACTCGCGGAACGACTCCGGCAGGTGCACCCCGTGCTCCTCTTCCCACTTCCTGAACGTCTCCCCCGCCAGCCGCCCCGGCACTACCCTCCACCTCACCCACGGCGGCGGCTCCTTGTCCCCCGTCAGCATGTCCAGCGGCACGTCCGGCCCGGCCGGCGTGCGCATCCGGTCCGGGTCCAGCGCGAGGGCGGCGTAGAAGCGGTCGATGAGGGAAGGGTCCATACGCGGCGAGATGATAACGTCATCTCCCGGACCTGGAACCAGAGGAGCGAATCGGATGCGCCGAGGCGCGACGGCGATGCCGGTTGTAGATCGTCTCCTGGACAGCGCGGAACCGTCTGTCCGATGGGGAATGCGGGTGCGCGTCCTCGGAGAATCGGCGACTTCGCCGACGAACCGAGCGCTTCGGGAGGAAATCCGCCGCTCGCCGCGTGTCCGAGCCCTGCTCTCCGCGCGGGACAGGGAGGGACGCGTCGAGCCTGCGCGACATCCCTACGCCAAGTGGCAGGGCGCCCATTGGGTCCTCCTTCACCTCGCCGAACTCGGGTACCCGCCCGGCGATGGCGCGCTTTTCCCGGTCCGCGACCAGGTCCTCGACGCCTGGCTCGACCCGTTCTATTTCGCGGAGTTCGAAGCGAAGTCCTCTTCTCAGGCGTACGGCAAGCACGGCGTCCCGGTCATGCAGGGCCGCCACCGCCGCTGCGCGTCGCAACAGGGCAACGCGCTGTTCGCGATCCTCGCGCTCGGCCTCGACGACGGACGCGTCCCCCGGCTCGTCGAACGGCTCCTCCACTGGCAGTGGCCGGACGGCGGCTGGAACTGCGACAAGAATCCTTCCGCAGACACGTCGAGTTTCGTCGAGACCATCTGGCCGCTTCGCGGCCTGGCGCTCTACGCGCGGAAAAAGTCTTCGAAGCCGGCACGCCTGGCCGCCGCGCGAGCCTCCGACGTGCTGCTCTCACGGCACCTTTTCAAGCGCCGCTCCACCGGCAAACCCATTCACCCTGAATTCTCGCTGCTCCACTTCCCCTCTTACTGGCATTACGACATCCTCGCTGGCCTGCGCGTCATGGCCGCGGCGGGGTTCGTGAAGGACGCGCGCTGCGCGGCGGCGCTGGACCTGCTCGAGTCGAAGCGGCTGGAAGACGGTGGGTGGCCCGCAGAGAAGCGGTACTACAAAGTGGGGCAAGCCTTAACGCTCGGCGCCGATCGGGTCGACTGGGGCGGGACCAGCCGGCGCGCGATGAATGAGTGGGTCACAGTCGAAGCACTGTCCGTACTGCAAGCGGCGGGACGCCGGCCGCGCTAGCGACTCAGCCCGATCTTCTCGACAAATTCCACGATGAGCGCCGAAAGCCGGTTCTTCGTCATCGCCCCGAACGCCTTCCGCTTCCCATCCGGCGTCAGGAACGTCGGGCCGATGCGGTCAGCGCCGAAGGATTCCGGGCCGTTGAGGACGACGAGGTCGAGGTGCTTGCGACGCATCTTGTCCGCCGCGTTTTCCAGGCCGCAGTCGGTTTCCAGCGCGAATCCGACCAGCAGCCGCTTCCCCTTGCGCTCGCCGCAGCCGCCGAGGACGTCGGGGTTTTTCACGAGGCGCAACGTCATCGTCGCGGGGCCCTTCTTGATCTTGGAAGCGGCCTCCTCCTCGGGCCGGTAATCGGACACCGCGGCGCTTCCGATCACGGCGTCGCACTTCGGGAACTCGCGCCGCACCGCCCGATCCATGTCGAGCGCGCTCACGACACGGATCACGCGCACGCCCTTCGGGTCCGGAAACATCGTGGGCCCGGTCACGAGCACGGTGGAGTGGCCGCGCTTCGCGGAAGCCCGCGCCAGCGCCATTCCCATCCGCCCCGTGGACGGATTCGTAAGGCAGCGCACAGGATCGAGGTATTCGTGCGTCGGGCCGCCGGTGATGAGGATGCGCACGGCGACTACTTTCCCGCGGGGAACGCGCGCCCCGGTCCGGGCCCGAGCAGTTTTTCAACGGCGGCGACGATGGCATCGGGCGCCGGCAACCGCCCGGTGCCGACGCGGTCGCAGGCGAGGTAGCCGACGTCGGGGGCGACGCAGAAAGCGCCGCGCGAGCCGAGGGTGGCGAGGTTCGCCTTCACGGTCGGGTGGTTCCACATGTTGTCGTTCATGGAAGGCGCGATCATGAGGGGCGCCTTGAGGGCGAGGGCGCAGGTGGAGAGGAGGTCGTCGGCGATGCCGATGGAGAGCTTCGCGATGATGTCGGCGGTCGCGGGCGCGATGAGGAAAAGGTCCGCGTTGTCGGCGAGGTAGATATGCGAAGGGTCGTGCTGGGTCTCGTCAAAGAGGTCGGTGTAGACCTTCTTGTGCGAGAGAGTCTGGAACGTGAACGGCTTCACGAACTTCTGAGCCGCGGCGGTCATGATGACGGTGACGTCGAAGCCGCGCTGGTAGAGAAGCGACACGACATCGCACACCTTGTAGCAGGCGATGCCGCCGCAGACGCCGATAACAATTCGTTTCGTGGTCATCGAGTCGCTGATCTTTCCGTTTTTACACAGAGGTCACGGAGATCACAGAGGTCACAGAGAATGAAATTTCGTCTCCGTGTCCTCCGTGAACTCTGCGCCCTCCGTGTAACTCCGAAAAGGTCTACCCCTGCAGCAGCTGATCTTTCAATTCCTGCTCGGTCACGAGCGCAATCTTGTCCGTCAGGATCTCCTCAAGCACGATGTCGATCATCGGCTTGCCCGGCATCTCCACCAGCGCCGGCGCTCCCTTGTTGAGCTCCTGCAGGCGCTTCTGGATCAGCGTGGTCAGCTTGAAACGCCCGCCCGCCTTGCGGATGGCGTCTTCGATCTTCATCTTTGCAGCAATCATGCGGTCACTCCTTCTTGAGTTTCTTGTCCAGGACTTCCAGGACCTCTGCGAGCGCACGGTCGATCGTGTCGTTCACGACCGTGAAATCGTAGAGCTCCCGGTGCTTGAGTTCTTCCTCGGCCACCTTGATGCGGCGCTCGATCACTTCCTGGGGCATGTTGCCGCGCCCTTCCAGCCTCTTGCGCAGGTCGCCGATCGACGGCGGGGCGATGAAGACGTACACGCCCGGCCAGCCCTGCTTGCGCAGTTGAACGACGCCCTGGACTTCGATTTCCAGAAGCGGGAAATTGCCTTCCTTCGTCTGGTTCTCGACGAAGTCTTTCGGGGTGCCGTAAAGGTTGCCGGCGTATTCGGCCCACTCCAGGAACCCGCCGGCGTCGCGTTTCGCGATGAACTCCTCCCGCGTCAGGAAGAAATAGTCGCGGCCGGTCACTTCGCCGGGCCGCGGGGCGCGCGTCGTCGCCGACACGGAACGCACGATCCGGCCGCGGCCGCGGAGGGCGTGGCAGATCGTGGTCTTGCCGACGCCTGAAGGGCCCGAAATGACGATGAGGCGACCCGCGGTCATTCCGCGCTCCCGGGACAGAGTCCCTGCGGCGTCGGTGAGGACGTCGTGGGCCGTCTTTTGATCGGTACCAGGGGTCACCTCAGTGTGTCTCTCAAGGGACGGCTTCTTCTTCGTCGTATCAGCGCGTATCAGCGCCTGATCGCTTTTTCATCTGCGCAACGTCGTTCCTTCGAACGAAAGGCGTTGCGCAGATAAAACGCGATCAGGCGCTGATACGCGCTGATAGGGCAACGACAACAGCCCGACTATTCAATGTTCTGAATCTGCTCTTTCAGTTTCTCAATCTCTGCCTTCATCGACACGATCCGCGACGTCAGCCGCGAGTCGTTCGCTTTCGAACCCATCGTGTTCGCTTCGCGCAGCATTTCCTGGCTGATGAAATCAAGACGCCGGCCGGGGTCGTCGCCTTTCGACATCAGGTCCCCGAACTCCTTCAGGTGCGATTCCTGCCGCGCGATCTCTTCGCTGATGTCGCAACGGTCCGCGAAGAGCGCGACCTCCCTTCCCAGATCCGGCGCCGGGATCGGCGGGTCGTTCCCCGACAGAAGGCGCGCGACCCGCTCCTTCAGCCGGTCCCGGTACTGCTCCACAACGCCCGGCGCGAGCCCGCGCACTTCCTCGAGCAGCCTCGCCATCTCCTGCAGGATCAACGTCAGCGGTTTCTTCAGCCGGTCGCCTTCACGCTTCCTCGCCGCTTCGAGGTCCTTCAGCGCTTCCTTCACGGCCTTCGCCACTTTCGGCCAGACGCGCTCCGCGCCGCTCTTGCCGCTGTCGCGGCGGATGACTCCGGGAAGCGTGAGCAGCGACTCCAGGGACACTTTCGAGCCGGTGCCGATCTTCTTTCCGACGGCCTTCAGTTTCTTGTTGTAGACCTTCAGCAGTTCGACATCGAAGGGCTCGGCGTTCTCGTCCGGCGCGCTCGTGACGCGGATGTCCACGTCCACCGCGCCGCGTTTCACGTTCTCGCGCACCAGTTCCTCGATCTCGCCCTCGCGGTACGCGTAGGCTTCGGGCAGATGTGCGTGGACTTTGAGGTACCGGTGATTGACGCTGCGGACCTCGACCTCGACGGCGTCCTGCGCGTCGTGAGAGCGGGCCTGTCCGTGGCCGGTCATGCTGCGCACGGGCGGCTTGCTCCTACTTCGGGGGCTCTTCGGCGGGCGGTTTCTCGGGCGTGCCTTCGGGAACGCTTCCCTTCAGCAGTGATCCGCCCGTCGGTCCGGTCGGCTTCTTGTCGATCTTGTTGATCGTGATGGCCAGCGCCACGATCAGGACCGACAGGAACATCGTCATCTTGCCGGCCATCGTCATCGCCTTGGTGCCGAAGAACGAGTCGCCGCCTGCGCCCATGAAGGCGCCGGCGAGGCCGGAGCCGCCGTCGGAATGGGGCGGCTGGATGAGGACGAGGAACGTCACCGCCAGGCAGGACAGCACGAAGACGACGGTCAGGATGATGACGAGCGCGCCCATGTCAGCCCCTCGCGATCTTGAGAAATGATTCCGCCTTCAGGCTCGCCCCGCCGACGAGCGCCCCGTTGACGTCCGGCTTTTCCATGAGGCCGCGGACGTTCTCGGGGGTCACGCTTCCCCCGTAGAGCACCCGCACCTCCCCTGCCGTCGCGGCGTCGGACAGCGCCAGGAGGCGTCCGCGGATGAACGCGTGGACTTCCTGGGCCTGCTCGGGCGTCGCGACCTTACCCGTCCCGATCGCCCACACCGGCTCGTAGGCGACCGTCAGTTTTTTCAGTTCGTCCTTCGAGAGCCCGCCGAGCGCGCCGTCCAGCTGCCGCCCGACGACCTCCTTCGTCACGCCCCGCTCGCGTTCGTCGAGGCGCTCGCCGACGCACACAATCGGCTCCAGCCCCGCCTTCTGCGCCGAGCGCAGCTTCTTTCCCACCAGCTCGTCCGTGTCGCCGAAGTACTGCCTCCGCTCCGAGTGCCCCACGATCACCCACCGGCACCCGAGATCCGCCAGCATCGGCCCCGACACCTCCCCGGTGAACGCCCCCGAGTCCTGCCACGACAGGTCCTGCCCTCCCACCCCAATCGCCGACCCCTTCAGGACTTCCGACACCGCAACCAGCGCCGTGTACGGGGGGCATACCACCACGTCCACCTTCGTCTCCCCTTCCAGCCCTTTCCGAAGCGCCGCCGCCAGCTCGACCGCGCCGGCCCGGAGCAGGTTCAGCTTCCAGTTTCCGGCGAAGAGAGGCCTTGGCATTTGCGTACCCGACGGGGTAAGGGGAGCCAAGTAGTGTACCGATTGCGGGACAGCCGCGTCAACGGTAGTGGGTAGGGGGTGGTTGGTAGGGGGTAGGAACGACCTGCCGACCTCGTGGAGCGTCAGGGTTGATTGTGGTAGTTCGCTTTTCCGGGAAGTGCCTCGTGTCTCGTGCCCGGTGCCTCGCGTGAAAACTCGCACAAGGCACAAGACACCAGGCACGCTTTCATGACCTCCGAAAACAAGCTTGACGTTCCACTAGCTGGCTATGCCGTTCTTACGTCCTACCCACGTCCTCCTGCCCCCTACTTGGTGAGCGCCTCCTCCTGCACCTTCAGCTCTTCCGGATCCGGCGCAAACCGCAGATCGTCTTCCCAGAGAACGAGCTTCGTCGTCGCATTGATGCGCTGGATGACCGCGGACGCCCAACGCTGCACGCTGCCGGTCCTGGCCAGCATCCTCGCCCGGAACCAGCTCGATCGCACCGTCACGTGCCCTGAGAGCGTCGCGTGCGTCTCTTCGGACATCCCGCTCCGGCTCAGCTCGTCGTACGACACGCTCTGGAACACCTGCGGGTTCCCTTCCTCGTCCGCCGACTCGCGCGCGTTGACGATCCCGTCCACGTCGGAAACGCCTATGGAAGTGGACATCGACATCAGGACCGGCTTCGGGGCGGTGTTGAGGTTGACCTTGCCGGAGCCGTAGAGCGTCAGCACGTCGGCGAGCCCGTACTGCTTTTCCGTCGCCACCGTCTTGCCGTAGAAGTGCTCGTCCGTGATCCCGGGCACGCCCAGCAGCTCCTTCAGCGTGTACAGCTTCCGGTTCGGCACTTCCTTGTCGAACGTGTTCTTGTCCTCCTTGTCCATCGCCGCCGCAATCCGGTCCGCCGTGTCCACGTCCCCGATCGCCGCGTACTCCAGCATCCGCGCCAGCCGGTCCTTCTCGTCCGGCACCACGACGCCGTTCGCGTCCACCAGCGCCGGCAGGTAGAACTTCCCCTCCTCGTCCTCAATTTTCAGGTACAGCGAAGTCGGATCCGTGCCCGGGTTCATCGCAAACGGCGCGATGTCCTGCATCAGTGACTCCCCGAGGTGATCGAGCGGCGGCGTCGGCGCTTCCGCCAGATCCCCCTCGATGTCCGCCTTGATCATCAGCCGCGCGATTTGCAGGCCGCTTCGAAGCGTCGCCTGGTTTGTGAGGTCGCGGTTGAGATTGGAAGCGGCGCGCATGGTGACCTCGGCGCTGAAGGCGAGCTGCAGCATCACAACGCTCAGCACGAGGAGGATGAGCATGACGAGCAGGAGGACGATGCCGCGGTTGCGGCGGTGACGGCGGAGGGGCATGCCTGTTAAACGACCCTCGGGGGTGGAGGATGGAGCGGCCTTGACATTGAGAAGCACCACACTAGAGTCGTTCGCAAGCCGTTTCAAGCGCTCACTTTCCGGAGCACGCGATGCTTCTTCAACGCCTGGGAATTGCCGTAACCGCGCTTCTGATGTTCGCCGTTCCGGCGCCCGCGGGCGACGGCAACTTCGCCCACGTCTCGCTTCGCGAGATCCGCAACAACCCCAACGGGTTCAAGAACACGCGCGTGACGTTCAAGTGCCGGCTGAACAAGACGGAGGACCTGTACGCGCCGGTGCACACGGCGTTCACGGCGGAGCAGCACGCGCAGGTGTCGGGGTGGGGGGCGGAGACGAAGGTTTTTATTTCGAAGGAGCGGCAGGACGTCTTCACGAACCTCTTCATCCGCCGGAACCGCGAGTGGCTGGCGGACTTCCTGGGAACGCCGCGGTACTCGTGGCTGATGGTGTGGGGAGAAGTGAAGTCCGTCTTCGCGGGGCAGCCGTGGATCGAGATCTACGACTTCGAGGTGATGTCCGACAAGCACTTCACCGACTCGACGCTCGGCGCGGCGATCCGCGCGTACGAGGCTTACGACAAGAACGACATGGAGAGCACGCTCGCGGAGCTGTCGCGCGTGTCGGATTACGCGCTTCCCAAGACCGACCGGTATCACGTCGTGAAGATGAAGGCGCAGGCGGCGTGGAGCGTGGGGCGGGATGCGGATGCGAAGCGGTCGGCGGAGCGGGGGCTGAAGGTGCGGCCGGAGGATCCGGAGCTGAAGGCGATCGCGGAGGGCGTGGCGCCGCGGAGTTTGACGGGCGGAGGAGAGACGCCGCCGCCGGGGGCGCGGGAAGGGGAAGAAGGGACGGGGCCGAAGAAGGAAGAGCCGAAGAAAGTGGAACCGAAGGAAGGGGAGAAAGAGCCGGGCGAGGATGAAGGGGAAGAAGGCGGGATGCTGGATTCGCTCCGGGAGAGGGTGGCGCGACTGGAAAGGGAGAACGGGAAGCTGCGCGGGGAGCTGGATGCGGCGCGGGAAGAGATGGCGATGGGGAAAGAAATGCCGAGGCGGGTGGCGGAGGGCAGGTAGCGACGGAAAACGGAGAACTTCAACCTTCAAGTTTCAAGATTGCTTGAAACTCGAGAGTTGAAGTTCTCCGTTTTCCGGGGCATGCCCGGTCGCGATCGCATAAAAAACGTTAACCCCCTCTTCCGATCGCTTTCCTTCTTGCGCCTCTCCCCCTCTACTTCGCAAACTTACAGGTCCGCCGCTGTCCCGGCGCCATCGAGGACTGCCCCATGAGTGAAGGCATGGTCAACTGCCCCGGCTGCAAGGCCGAGTACGACGGCTCCGGGTACGACCCCGGCGACCGCTTCCAGTGCCCCGAGTGCAACACGATCGTGACGATCCCGGGCGGGGCGCCTGCGGCTGCGGCGCCGGCGAAGACGGCTTCGAGGGGCAACACGCACCGGTCCTCGCGCGGCGGCACGACGCGCTCTTCGCGCAGTCCTTCGGCGCGCGGGGGCGGCGGCGGGATGTCGGCGAAGATGCGCATCGTCAACGAGGCGGTCGGCATGGGCGCGCTCGACCCGACGACGGACCCGCGCGCGATCCGGCGGGCTTCGCAGGCGGCGCCTGAGGTGCAGGACAAGAGCGGCGAGAAGATGATGATCTTCGGCGGCATCGGCGTGGCGGCGCTGGCGATCATCGGGGCTGTTGTCTTCCTGATGAAGGAGCCGAGCGCCGAGGACAAGAAGAAGGCGCAGAAGGAGAAGCTCGCGGCGGCTGCGGCGAAGGCGGAGAAAGAAGAAGCGAAGGGAGCTCCCGCGGTGGAGAAGCCGAAGCCGCCGGTGGACGCGGGCTGGGATGCGGATCCGGCGATCGACGCCGAGGTCATTACGACGCTGGCGATCCTGAAGAGCCATCCGGTTGACCAGGTGTTCTGGCGGACGGCGTCCAAGCTGCTGCGCCACGGTAGGCCGCTCATCCCGTGCCTCGTCGGCAAGTGGGCCAGCGACCCCGACATCGCCAACGCTTCGCGCATCATCGTCGACCGCGCTGTCCATGGTGGTCCGAGCATTCCCGAGGGGCTCTTCGTCGATTCCTCGAGCCGCGCTGCGATGATCATGGAGTACCGGCACTGGTGGGTGGACGAGCCGAAGGGCCAGGTGGCGCAGCTGGTGAGCGTTGCGGAGTTCACGGGCGAGAGCGGCGGGCCGGTCACGGAGAATCCTCCCGGGAATCCGCCGGTGAACCCTCCTGTGAATCCTCCGGTGAGACCGCCCGGGGGCGTCAGTGAAGGCGCGATGCGCCGCGACCTGCCGCAGCTCCTCTCGAACTATGCGCGAGGAACTTTCGAAGAACGCGAGAAAGCCGTCGCGGACATCCGGAGATTCGGGAAGCAGGTGATCCCGGCGCTCGTCAACGCGCTCAAGGAAGACGACATTGCGATGGCGAACGCGGCCAACGAGCTGCTGAAGACGTTCACGAAGCAGGACCAGGGGCGCGTCCCCGGGGAGCCGGGGGATCGGCCGCCGTTCATCAAGAAGTGGGAAGAGTGGTGGAAGGGCGCGGAGGCGGGGTTCACGATGTGAGGGCGGGCGCGCTTCGCGCGGGCGGGCGGGCCGGCGGGCGGGCAAAGACAAAACGGCTTCCGAAATTCGGAAGGCCGTTTTTTTTTCGCCCGCTCGCCTGCTCGCCCGCTGCCTTACAGGCTCCGTAGCGCCGCCACCGGATCCAGCCGCGCCGCGCGCCACGCGGGGTAAAGCCCGGCAATCACCGCCACGACCACCGCGAAGGCGAGCGTCCCGCCGGCAAGCCACGGCGACACCACGAACAGGTAAACTCCTTCCGGCCCGCCGCGCTTCTCCACGAACCACGCTGCCAGCGCGTTGAGCCCTTTGCCGAACGCCCAGCCGCCCGCAATGCCACAGAGCGCGCCGAGTCCGCCGATCGCGGCCGCTTCCATGACGAACATCCTCCGGATCTCCGCGTTGCGCGCGCCGAGCGCCTTCATGACCCCGATTTCGCGCGTGCGCTCGAGAATCGCCATGATCATCGTGTTGGCGATGCCGAAGAACGCCACGATCAGGCCGATCGAGGCCACCGCGCCCAGGACCGCCTTGAGCGTGATGAAGACGTAGCCGATCACCTGCACCACGTCCTGGATCGTCATCGTCCCGTAGCCGCGCCCGTCAATCTCGCGCTGCACCTGGTCCGTGAGCGACGCGTCCTTCACCTTGACCGTAATCGAGCGGTAGGTCGATTCCGGCGCCGCGGAGGACCGCGGAGCTCTCAGCTTCAGGATTTCCTTCCCCTGGTCCAGCGGAATGAAAACGAGCGGCGCCATCGGAAGCCCGATGTCCGCCGAATCGTAGACGCCCACGATCCGGTATCGCCGGGTCACCCGCTTCGTCATGATCTCCTTCTCCGGCGGGTCTTCCTTCACCCCATCCTCCCCTTCCTTCTCTTCCTCCTTCGGCGCCGGCTCCCCGTTCTGCACCACCACCGAAAACTGGAGCTTCACTTCCATCCCCAGCAGCTCCTTCCAACGCGGGTCGCCCTTCAAGGCCGCCGTCTCCCCCTCCTTTTCATGCCCCGGAAGCGGCGGCCCGAGTCCCATGTCATGAAGCACGTCGGCGGGGACGACGGCGATGTTTTCGCCCGGCGACTCCTCGGTCCAGAACGCCCCCGCGAGCGTCTTGTCGCGGTACATCGGCATGATTGCGGCCTGGGGGATGCCGACGAACTGCACGAAGCGGCCCGTGGTCGCCTTCTTCTTTCCGTCGACCGTCCGCTCGACCGTCAGGTTGCCGCCGAAGTCGAGCGTCGGGTAGGCCGTGAGCACGCCCGGGATCTTCTTGAACTCCTCGACCGTCCCGTCGTCCAGCTTCATCGTCGCACCGCCCGCGATCGGCCGGCCGAAGTTCATGAGCGACGTGTTGCGCTTCTGCGGAAACACCTGCACCGACGTCAGGAAATCGACGCTGTTGAAGAACTCGACGGTCTGTTTCTGCAGCCCGATCCCGAGCGAGACCATGAGGGTGATCGCCGAAGTGCCGACGATGACGCCGAAGACGGTGAGGAAGCTGCGGAGTTTCTGCCGCGCGAGATTGCCGAACGAGTATCGGAACATGTCGGCAACGCGCATGTCAGGCTCCTGCCGCGGGCTGGGGGGTTGGCGTGGCTGAATCCGAGAGGACGCGGCCGTCCTTGAGCTCGATAAAGCGGCTGCAGACGGCTTCGGCCATCGGGCGGTCGTGCGTGACAAGGATGATCGTCTGGCCGTCGCGGTTCATCTGCTTGAGGAGTTCGGTGACGGAAGCGGCGGTCGCGCTGTCGAGGTTGCCGGTGGGTTCGTCGGCGAGGAGGATCGCGGGGCGGTTGGCAAGGGAGCGGGCGATCGCGACGCGCTGCTGCTCGCCGCCGGAGAGCTCGACGGGGCGGTGCTTGCGGCGCGGGCCGAGCCCGACTCGGTCGAGAAGCTCTTCGGCGCGTTTTCTTCGCTCCGCCGGCGCGACGTTGGCGAAGACGAGGGGCATCTCGACGTTCTGAAGCGCCGTCTGGGACTGGATGAGGTTGAACTGCTGGAAGATGAAGCCGACCTTGTCGCGGCGGTAGGAGGCGAGCGAGTCCTGCGAAGCGCCTGTGACTTTGAGTCCGTCGACTTCGATCGTTCCCGCCGTCGGCGTGTCGAGGCCGCCGAGCAGGTTCAGGAACGTGGACTTGCCGCTGCCTGAGCGGCCGACGACGCCGAAGAAGGCGCCGCGGGCGATGTCGAGGTCCAGGCGGTCGAGGGCCGTGACCAGCGTGTCGCCCATGCGGTAGACGCGCGTGAGGGAGCGGAGGGAGACGATGGGGGCGGTGGGATCCAGAGGAGTGATTGTCAGGCGGCGCAGAAGAAAGACAACAACGAAAGAAAAAACGAAAAACAAAAAACGAAAAGCAAATCATCGGAATCTGCGGGGATTTTCGCTTTTCGTTTTTACTTTCGTTGTTGCCCTTTTTCTACAGGCTGACTCTCTCTCTTTCGACGACGGGCACCGCGGCAGCAACCGCCCTCGGCTTCGCCGCGAACGCCTGCGCGAAACTCAACCCCGCGATGTAGTAGAACCCGATCGGGAACAGCGCGAGGAACGGCAGCGAAGCGTACATCTCGAACTGGTACGCGAATCCGCACACGAAGGTGAAGTACACCGCGAACGTCAGCTCCACCACCGCCAGCACGCTCCAGCTCGTGCGGTACTTCTTCCCCGCAAGCGAACTCCCCTTCGTCGCCAGCCCGTGCTTCGGCGTCCGCACGAATCCGGTCTGGTGCCCCATCAGCGCTTCCAGCACCGCCTTGGCGTTGTTCAGGCACATCCCGACGCCGACGGCGAGCATGAGGGGGAACATGAGGAAGCGCTTCGCCCAGCCCTTGCCGAGCTCGATCTGCGAGGAGCCGTAGTAGAAGAGGACGGAGACGAACGCGCCCATGAGGACGATCGCGTCGGCCCACTTGAGGTCCTGCAGCCAGCCCATCTCGCGGCGCGCGATCATCGACGGGAGGATGAGGAGGCAGACGAGGACCATGCCGAGGAACGAGACGTAGTTCCCGAGGTGCTGGGTGGCTTCCATCTTGACCTTGAACGGCACCTTCGAGGCCCAGATCGTCGGCAGCAGTTTGAGCGCGGTCTGGACGCCGCCCTTGGCCCAGCGGTGCTGCTGCGTCTTGAACGCGTTGATGTCGCCAGGGAGTTCGGAGGGCGAAGCGAGGTCCTTGAGGTAGACGAATTCCCAGCCCTTGAGCTGCGCGCGGTACGACAGGTCGAGATCTTCGGTCAGCGTGTCGTGCTGCCAGCCGCCGCCCTCGGCGATCGCCTGCTTGCGCCACATGCCGGCGGTGCCGTTGAAATTGAAGAAGCGGCCCGAGCGGTTGCGCGCGGTGTGTTCGATGACGAAGTGGGCGTCGAGCATGATGGCCTGGATCTTCGTGAGAAGGGACCAGTCGCGGTTGATGTGCTCCCAGCGGGCCTGGACCATGCCGATCTTCGGGTTGGCGAAGAAGTGGATGGTTTCCTGGAGGAAGTCCTTGCGCGGGAGGAAATCGGCGTCGAACACGGCGATGTACTCGTTCTTCGTATGGCGGAGGCCGTTCTCGAGGGCCCCGGCCTTGTAGCCCGTGCGGTCGGTGCGGTGGATGAAGTGAATGTCGAATCCCTCGGCGCGCTTCTCGGCAACTTTCTTGCGCGCGATTTCGACGGTCTCGTCGGTGGAGTCGTCGAGAACCTGGATTTCGAGTCTCTCGCGCGGGTAGTCGAGTTTGCAGACGGCGTCGATCAGGCGGTCTGCGACGTACATCTCGTTGTAGATGGGGAGCTGGACGGTGACCGCCGGGAGTTCCTTGAAGAACACGCGCGGGCGCGGGGTTTCTTCCTTGTGGCGGTAGTACAGCCAGACCATGGCGTAGCGGTGGAATCCGCAGACGGACAGGACGCCGAGGACGGCGAAGTAGAGCGAGACGACGATGATGTTGAGGACGTCGTTCATGGTGGGGGGGATGTTCCTCGAGAAGGCGCGAGATTATAGGGGCAAGTCGCGTGCTATCAAGAGGTAACGGAAGTGGGAGCGCTTTGGTTCGGAATGGAAAAACGGCAGGGGATGGGGAACGCCGGGTTTGGGCCGGGGGGGGATGGGGCGCTCCTTTTACGACGCCCTATCCCCATCCCAAGCCCCAGCCCCCCCAATCCCCAACCCGATCCTGCCCTGGCCCCTGCCGTTTTCACTCCCCGGAGTGAGGTCATGACCTCTCCCCCTCCACAGAGCCCGAGATCTTTTCCGCCCCCGCAACTTCTAGTACAACCTCCCTTCCACCACATCCCCAGGAGCCCCCATGAGCCACGTCCGCGTCCTCGTCGGCACCCGCAAAGGCGCCTTCATTCTCACTTCCGACGCCAAACGCGAAAAGTGGGACGTCCAGGGCCCGCTCTTCGGCGGCTGGGAGCTTTACCACCTCAAGGGCTCCCCCGTGGATCCGAACCGGATTTACGCTTCACAGACCAGTGCCTGGTTCGGGCAGGTCATGCAGCGCTCGAGCGACGGCGGCAAGACCTGGGAAGCGGTCGGCAACAAATTCGAGTACGACGGCCCGACCGGGACGCACAAGTACTACGACGGCTCAGACAAGCCGTGGGCTTTTAAACGCGTCTGGCACGTCGAGCCCGACCCGAAGGACGCCGACACCGTCTACGCGGGCGTCGAGGACGCGGCGCTCTTTAAATCGACCGACGGCGGCAAGAACTGGAGCGAACTCGCGGGGCTGCGCAACCACCCGTCGTCGTCGGGTTGGATGCCGTCCGCCGGCGGCATGTGCCTCCACACCGTCCTGTTCGACCCGGCCGACTCGAAGAAAATGTGGATCGCGATCTCGGCCGCGGGGTGTTTCCGCACCGAGGACGGAGGGAAAACGTGGAGGCCCAGCAACAACGGCCTCACTTCCAAGTACATCCCCGACCCCAAGGCCACCGTCGGCTTCTGCGTCCACAAGATCGCCATGCACAAGTCGAAGCCAAAGACGCTCTTCCTCCAGCTCCACTGGAACGTCTGCCGCTCCGACGACGGCGGCGACAACTGGCGCATCATCAGCGGCAACCTGCCGAGCGACTTCGGCTTCCCCATCGCCGTGCACCCGCACGAGCCCAACACGGTGTACGTCGTGCCGATTCTCTCCGACTCCGAGCACTACACCCCCGAAGGCAAGATGCGCGTTTACCGGAGCAAGGTCGGCGGCAACGAATGGGAAGCGCTCGGCAAGGGGCTCCCGCAGGCCAACAACTACATGAACGTCCTGCGCGACGCCTTCTCCACCGACTCGCTCGACGAGGCCGGCATCTACTTCGGCACCACCGGCGGCCAGGTCTACGTCTCGCCGGACGGAGGAGACAACTGGCGCCCGATCGTCCAGAACCTGCCGTCGGTCGTCTCCGTGGAAGTGCAGACGCTCAAGTGATCCGCGTCGCGCTGCCGCAGCACCTTCGCACCCTGGCAAAGGTCGGCATGGAAGTCGCTCTCGAAGTCGAGGCCCCGGTCACGCAGCGCCGGGTCTTCGACGCGCTCGAGGCGAAGTACCCCATGCTCGCGGGGACAATTCGGGACCACTCGACGAAGCTACGCCGGGCGTTCCTGCGATTCTTCGCGTGCGAGAAGGACCTGAGCGACGAGCCGATCGACGCGCCGCTGCCTGAAGCAGTGGCCCGCGGGGTTGAGGCGTACTACATCATCGGGGCGCTCGCAGGCGGGTAGCGGATTTTCGGCGGTCACGGAGAGGCTGCATCCAGAGCCGTCACCCCCGCCGCCGCGCACGCTTCGCGCATCGCCACCGTTTTGCGTTCGAGGCTCCCGGTGTCGCCGACCTCGCGCAGCAGCGCCACCCCGTCCTTCCAGTCCTTGCACGCCGACTCGATCCGCCCCGCTGCAAGGTGGATCGACGAACGGTCGCAGAGCACAATCCCCTCGTAGCGCCGGTTCCGGAACTGGCGGTGCAGAAACAGCGCCTCGTCCACCACCGCGAGCGCTTCGTCGAGCCTCCCCGCATCCCGCCGCAGGATCGCGAGATTGCCGAGAGTGGCGGCCTCGTACCGGAGGTTGTCGGTTTCGCGGTGAAGAGCGAGGGCGGAGTCGAGCGCGCTCTCCGCTTCGACGGGTCGGCCGTTGTTGGCGTAGTGCGCTCCGAGGTTTGTGAGGAGGATCCCCTCGGATCGCCGGTTGCCCAGGTCGTGGTGAGTGGCCAGGGCCGACTTGAAGTGTTTCTCGGCGTCGTCGAGCCGGCCGGCGACGCTGTCGATCGTGGCGAGGTTCGCTTCCGCAATGGCTACATGGCGGCGTTCCCCTAGACTGCGGAAATTGTCCAGGGCCCGTGAAAAGGCTTCGCGGGCCTTCTCAGCACGGCCGGTCTCGGTGTAGACGGCGCCGAGGTTACCGAACGATGCGGCCTCGCGGTGGAGGTCGCCGGCGGCGCGGTTTGAGGCGAGGATCTCCTCGAAAGCGCGCTCGGCCTCGGGGAGTCGGCCGGTGTTGCGCAGCAGGATCGCAAGGCCGTTCAGGGTCACGCTTTCTCCGGAGCGGTCGCCGGCGGCGCGGTGAAGAGCGAGGGCCTGCTCGAACCGGCGCAGCGACTCGTCCACGTCGCCGAAGTCGAGTGTCGCGGAAGCTAGATTGCCCAGGGCCTGGGCTTCGCGCACCCGGTCGCCGGAGGCCTGTTGCAGGACGAGCGCCTCTTCGAAGAGCGCCAGGGCGGCCTTCTGCCGCCCCGCGTTTCCCGCGGCGGACCCGGCGCGTCCGAGCGAGTCGCCGCGCTCGGCGCCCGCCGACAGGCCGGCGTGGCGGCGCCAGAGACGCTCGGCTGCGTCGTCGCGGTTCTGGCGCGAGGCGTGCCGCGCCCCGCGGGCGAGGTAGCGCTTTTCGACCTCCCTCATCTCCTCCCCCGCGCCCGCGGCGTGTCCGGCCAGCTCCTCTGCGAACGCGTCCGTCGGGTGCGCCCCGTCACCCTCCGGCGCCCGGCCGCCGGCCAGGGCTTCAATCGCCTCCAGTGCCAGCCGGTGAAGCCGGGCGCGGTCGCCGGGGAGGTGCAGGTGGTAAGCGGCGTCGCGCAGCAGCGCGTGCCGGAACAGGTAGCTCGTCTCGGCGGAAATCACCGGGACATGCTACGGGACGAACGCCGTTCTGGCGGGATTGGCGGCGCTCGCGCTCAGTCGGCGCAATCGGAATTGACATGGCGCCCCCGATTCCGGATGTTCGTGTCGATGGAGACAGCACCCACGGCACAACCCTCCCAGCCTGCTGCGGCCGGCGCCAACCCGGCGCTCAAGATCGGCGCCTTCGGATGCGGCGGCTGCGGTTGCCTCTTCGTGCTCGGCGGCCTGTTCGCGATCATCGCCGCCGCCGCGGGTGCCGTGAATTCCAGCGAGGTCGGCACGGCGATCGGGATCGGCGTCGGGCTCCTCGTCCCCGGGCTCCTCGGCCTCGTTGTCGGGGTCGTCTGCTTCGTGATGTCGCGGAAGAAACCGCCGGCCGCGGGTTAGGACTCCGCCTTCCGATTATCGATCTGCGCGCGCTGCAGCTTCCCCGAGAAATCCACGTAGACCGTCCGAATCTCCGAGTAGATGTCGTAGGCGGTCCATCCGCCCTCGCGGTGGCCGTTGCCGGTTTCCTTCATGCCGCCGAAGGGCAGGTGGTTCTCGGCGCCGATCGTCGAAGAGTTGATGTAGAGGATGCCGGTCTCGACGTCGCGCGCGGCGCGGAAGGCGCGGTTGACGTCCTGCGTGTAGATCGAAGCGCTGAGGCCGTACTTCGAGTTGTTGAGCGCGGCGATCGCTTCGTCGAAGGACTTCACGGTGATCACGCTCAGCACCGGGCCGAAGATTTCTTCCTGCGCGAGCGTGTCACCGGCCTTCACGTTGTCGAAGATGGTGGGCTCGTAGAACCAGCCCTTCTTCAGGGCGCCGTTCGTGGCGGCCTTGCCGCCGCAGAGAAGCTTCGCGCCTTCCTTCACCCCGCGGTCCACCCAGGACTGGACTTCCTTCACGCGGCCGGCGTTCACGAGCGGGCCGACCTTGACGCTCTCGTCGTTGCCGGGGCCGAGCTTGAGTTTCTTCGCGCGGTCTACGAGGCGCGAGAGGTACTCCGCCTTCACCTTCTCGTGGACGACGATGCGGCTCGTCGCGGTGCAACGCTGGCCGGTGGTGCCGAAGGCGCCCCAGAGCGAGCCGTCCACGGCGAGCTCGAGGTCGGCGTCGTCCATGACGATCGAGCCGTTCTTGCCGCCGAGCTCGAGCGAGCAGCGCTTAAGCGCGCGGCCGCACTCCGAAGCGATCTCGCGGCCGACGCCGCTGGAGCCCGTGAACGAGATCAAAGCGACGCCGGGATGCTTCACGATCGCCATGCCGACATCGCCGCCGCCGCCGTGCACCAGGTTGATGCACCCCGCCGGCAAACCCGCTTCCTCGAAAATCCGCACCAGCGCCGTCGCCACGATCGGCGTGTCGGAGGCCGGCTTGAAGACGACCGTGTTGCCGCAGACGAGGCTCGGGAAGAGCTTCCAGCTCGGAATCGCGGTCGGGAAGTTCCACGGCGCGATCAGCCCGCACACCCCCATCGGCGCGCGCACCGTCATCGCGAACTTGTCCGGCAGCTCCGACGGCACCGTCTCGCCCATGAGGCGCGTGCCGGCGCCGGCAGCGTATGCCGCCGTGTCGATCGACTCCTGCACGTCCCCGCGCGCTTCCTCGATCACCTTCCCCATCTCGCGCGTCAGCAGCTGCGACAGCTCTTCCTTCCGCTCCCGCAGAATCTGCGCCACCCGCCCCATGATCTCGCTGCGCTTCGGCGCCGGCGTCAGCCGCCACCCGTCGAACGCCTTGCGCGCGGCTTTGACTGCGGCGTCCACGTCGTCGGGGCCGGACTTCGCCACCTCGCCGACAACGTCGCCGTCATCCGCAGGATTCCGCGACTCGAACCACTTCCCGGACTTCGCTTCCACCCACTTTCCGCCGATCAGGTTCAGGGTGCGGGTGGTGACTTTCGGCATGGGACGACTCCTGCTTGAGTGTTGGGGGCGAGAATCGTGCCGTGAGGCGAAGGGTGCGTCAATGAAGGGGAAATCCGAGGCCGCCAACCGGTTATGTTTGGGTATGCAACCCACCAGCGAATTGTTTTCCCTTCTTCCCCTCCGCGGTCGCTCCTGGACCTCGGCACGCAACGGATTCCTCCGCCGCTCGTTCGACCCGCGCGCCCTGCGCCGGAAATTCGCGCGCCACCCCGACCCCCGGATCCGCACGACCGCCGCGATCCTTGCGGCGTGGAAGGAGCATGGAAAGCGCTTCCGCGCTTTCCTGCGACAAGTCGAGGACGTAAACGTCGAAGAGGAAGCCCGGACGCGGCTCGGCCTCCACGGGCCGGTGAACAGGCTGTCGCACGTGCTCGAGCAAGAGCTCGGGCGCGACGCGCTTCCGTTCTGCTGGGAGCGCGCCATCAAGATCGTCGAGACGGGGAACGGGTGGAAGGCGGGGATTTTCTTCTCCGCGATCCGGCACCTGGCCGACGAAAGCTCCGTCGAGCCTCTGCTCTGGGCTGTTGACGAAGCGGCCTCGGCTTCGCGCGTGGACTGGATTCACCAGACGCTGCTGCACCTCCCGTTCAAGGCGTTCCGGGAGCGGCTGGAGTCGCTGCGGCAGGTGCACACCTGGCGGAAGTGGGTGATGGACGACCTGCTGGCGCGATGACCGCTACACTGCAGGGATGCTCCGCCCTCTGAGGATCCTTTCCGTCGCGCTGCTGCTGATGTCCCCGGCGGATGCTGATCCCGCGACGATGGCGGAGCTGATCGCGCGCCTCGCTGCGGATGAAACGGAGGCCCGCGGCGCGGCGCGGGAGGAAATCGAGCGGCGCTTTGAGGAGTGGTCCGAAGCGGACTTCAAGCGCTTGCAGGACGCCGGGAGTGATGCGGACGCCGAACGCGCGGCGGGCGCGCGGCAGGCGGCGGAGAGGATTGCGCTTCTGCGCCGGATCGGGCCCAGCCTCATGGGCGCCTGGGAGCGGATCGGGGCGCCGGAGCCGCCGGAGGATTCGACGGAAGCGGATCATCCGGACGACGTGAAGGCCCCGGAGGACCCGCGGACGTCGAAGCTGCTGCAGTTCGCGGCTTCGGCCTGGAAGGGCGGCGGCGCGAGCGACCGGGAGGTGCGGGAGCTGGTGGCGATGATCCGGGCGGCCGGGGGCGACCCGGTGAGGGGACTTCCGTACCGGGAGCTGGCGAGTCGCGGGTGCCGGCCGCTGGCTCCCGAGATTGCGGCGCGGCTGGAAGCGCGGACGGACGACATTGAGAAAGAGCGGGCGTTTGTCGTGGAAGCGCTTGGAAAGGCCGGGGATTCGAAGTTCGGCGACCTGGTCACGGGATACGTGTTCGCGCCGGCGCCGCTTCAGAAGGTGGCGCTCGAGGCCGCGCGGAAGCTGAAAGCGACGTCCGCGGCCGCGGCGATTGCGCACCTCACGGAGGACCAGGACTGGCGGATTCGCAAGGCGGCGGTGGAGGCGCTCGGCGGGTGCGCGACGGACCGCGAGCTGCCTGCGATGCGTCGCCGCCTGATGGACCCGGTCACCAATGTGCGCACCGCCGCCGCGCGCGCGTTCCGGGAACTGGGGCGGCGGGAAGCGCTTCCGTGGCTGGAGCCGTTGCTGCGGGACAGGATGCCTCGAGTTGTGGCGGCTTCGACGTGGGCGTATGGCGGGCTGGCGGATTCCGGGTCGGCGGTCCGGCTGTATTCGGTGGGCGCGGCGCCGTTCCGCAAGGGGGCCGCCCTGGCCGGCTGGGATATTGCGAGGCTGCGGCCGCCCGGGTGGAAGGAGCGGATGATCGACTGGTTGACGTCGCCCTCGGGGGACCTGAGCTACGCCGCGGCAGAAGCGATCGAGCTGACGGCGTGCCGCGAGGCGGCGCCGGCGGCGCTTCGGTTGCTCAAGGACCCGCACCCCGAGGCACGTCTCGCAGCATGCATGGTGCTTCGGTCGATCGATCCGCCGGGCCTGGTGGAGGCCGCAGCACCGCTGGCGTCGGACCCAAACCTCGAGATACGCCAGAACTTCCTGTACCTGATCGCTTCGACACGCGGCGAACGCTGGGCCCCGGCGCTCGACGTGCTCCTGCGCGACACCGAATCCGGGCTGCGGCGGGAGGCACTCGGAGCGGCCATGGTGGCATACGCGCCGTCGCAGCTTCCGATAGCGGAAGCGCTTCTCAAGGACGCCAACCGATGGGTCCGCGCGGAGGCGGCGAGTTTCCTGGGCCGGCGCGGCGGGCCAGCGCAGAAGGAGATCCTGCTCGCGCTCCTGGCCGACAGGGAGATGGAGGCGTATGCCGCGCTGGCGCTGGGCGACCTCGGGGACAAGGACGCGGTGCCGGCGCTGCGCAAGGCTGCGGAGTCGAAGGACACGAACCTGCGCGACTCCGCCGCACGCGCCCTGGCGGCGCTCGGGTCCACCGCGGAGCTCGTCCGCATGGCCCTCGACGGGGACGAATGGTGGGTCCGGCAGGGCATGAGGATCGAGATTCCGGCGGCCGTGTCGGCCGATCTCGCCCGGCGGACGCTGGCTCGCTTCGACATCGGGTGGGTCGGCTGGGACGAGATCTCCCTCTTGTTGTTCATCGACTCCGGCACTCTCCAGGCCTGGGATCACCGCGACCGTCGCGAGCTCGTCCGGCGCGTCCGAAACGTCGCGGCCTTCGACGACGACCTCCTCCGTTTCGCGGCACGGCTGCGGCTCTTCGAATGGGGAGAGGACGACGAAAAGTCGCAAGCGTCGCTGGTGGCCCGCGCCGCCTCACGGCCGTGGGATGACCAGTTCAACACTGCCCTCGCTCTGGCGCTGGCGGCGCGGCACGAAGCGGAATGGTGGCGAAAGGCGTCCGTTGTGCGCGAAATCCCTTCGGATCTCGTCACCACTTCGCACATCGAGGCCTGGGCGGCCCTGGGCGGTACCTCGCTGGACATGCAGGGCTTCTCTTCGAAGCGCACCTGGCGCGCGGGAAGCCGCGTTTCAGTCCTGGACATTCTCCGGGAAACGGTTCGCTACTCCGAGCGCGCGATCCTGGTGCAGGACGGGAAGGCGCGCATCGCGGTCTTGCCGGAGGTGATCGAGGCGTGGCGGAAGCGGCTCTCGAGGTAGTTACGGCATCTCCGCCTTGATGCGGGCCGCGAGCTTCCGGTACGACTCCTCGACCCAAGGCTCGGCGTCCTTCAGCCGGTACCCGGGTTCCTTGCGCAGGTCCACCGGCGCGATCCAGATTTCGCGGCCGGAAGCGGGCACTTGCGCGACGAGGGCGAACAGTTCCTCGATCGCAGCGTCGCCGATGGCGATGCAGCCGATGGAATTCGCGCCGCCGTGGACATAGATGTCGGTCCCCGGATCCGGATGATCCTCCGGGCGGTGTCCGAGGTCGTCTGCGTTCGGGTAATCGACGCGGACCGAAAGATGGAACTTGCTGTTGGGGTTCAGGACCGGGAGTTTGTAGAAGCCTTCGGGCACCTGGCAATCCCCCGCGCGGCGCTTCGGCCCCGGCCCGCCGCTCGCGGCGAGGATCGGATACGCCGCGGCTTTCGCGAACGCGCCGCGCTTCCCCGCCACCCAGACCTCGAGCACGCGCTCGCGCTTGAAGGCGAGCAGCCGGACGCGCGGGGGCGGCCAGGCGATCTTGTGGGCGAGGCAGGCGGGTTCAAAGCGTTCCTTCGCGCGCGCGCCGTAGTCGCGGACGGCGTCGTCCACGGTGCGTTCCCTCGCGAAGCCAACGCTGACCAGCGCCGCGTGTACGTGCCCCGGCCAGCGCCATACCGCCGCGCCTCCCGTGGCTGCAAGACCGGCGCCGGCGAGCCACGCGTATCGGGCGAAGCTCGTCCGTCGTCGGCCAAAGTCGGAGTGGTGCCGCGACATGGGGCAAAAGGGTTCATCGGCGGATCGCGGGGCAGACTTGAGCGGCGCGGCCGTCGGGCACCTCAAGCAGGAAATCGACCTCGTCCCCGGTCTTGGTGCGAAAGTGACTGGCCCAGGACCTGCCTACAACAACCCTGACGCCGGCATCACCCGCACCTCGTCGTAGCTCGCCCGCCGGTTCGCCGACACAGCACTCACGATTGCCGCGGCAACATCCTCCGCCTTCAGCATCTTCTCCGCCGGCGGCTTGTTCCCGCCCGGCCAGATCTCCGTATCAACGGCGCCCGGGGCAATGATCGTCACGCGCACGCCCTTCTGCCGGACCTCGTGCGCGACCGAGCGCGCCAGGCCGAGGAGGCCCCACTTTGAAGCGCAGTAAGCGCCCCAGGTCGGCCAGGTGTCGTAGGAAGCGACGGAAGCGATGAAGACGAGGTCGGACGGTCCTTCGAGGAGCCCCGGCAGGAACGCCCGGGCGGTGTTGAACGCGCCGGTGAGGTTGGTGGCGATCGTATCGTTCCAATCCTCGGCGGACAGCGCACCGATTTCGCCGGTCCGGACGATGCCGGCGTTGACGACGACGACGTTGGCGGGGGCGCCCCACTTTTTCTTCACGTGGTCCGCCGCGATTTCCATCGACCGAAATTCGCGGACGTCGCCACGAAGAGCGAACGCCTTTTCGCCGATCGCCGCCGCGTGTTCCTTGAGAATGTTCAGCCGCCGCGCGAAAAGAGCGACGCGCGCGCCGGCGGCAGCGAACGCCTGGGCGGTGGCGAGGCCGATGCCGGAGGAAGCGCCGGAGATGAAAGCGTTGCGGGTGGCGAGGGTCATGTGGGGGGTGAGGTTACGGCAACGGACTAATATAGAAATATCGAATATCTGATATCCAATTTCCAATGGACGTTCATTCGATATTGGATATTCGATATTCGATATTCAAAATTAGGTCGTTCTTTACACCGATATCCGCCCATGCCGAATCAAATCCAGAAACTCCCCCCGCGTCCTCCCATCCTTCCTGAACCGCCCCATCATCGCGCTCGTCAGCGCATACGAATTCTGCTTCTCCACCCCGCGCATCATCATGCACAGGTGCTGCGCCTCGATGACCACGCCCACGCCCCTCGCCGTCAGCAGGTCCTGCACCGTCTTCGCAATCTCCGTCGTCATCCTCTCCTGCACCTGCAGCCGCCGCGCGAAAATGTCCACGAGCCGCGGAAGCTTCGACAGCCCGATGATCTTCCCCGCCGGAAGGTACGCGATGTGCACCCGCCCGAAGAACGGCAGCATGTGGTGCTCGCACATCGAGTAGAAGTCGATGTCCTTCACGATCACCATGTCGTCCGAGTCGCTGTCGAAGAGCGCGCTGTTCAGGATGACCTTCGGATCCTGCCCGTATCCCTTCGTCAGGAACTCCCACGCCTCCGCCACCCGCTTCGGCGTCTTCTTCAGCCCGTCGCGCTTCGGATCATCTCCCATGATCTCGATGACCCGCTGCACCGATTTCTGGAGCTCGTCCTTCTGCGCTTCCGTCAGTTTCTCTCCGCGTTTCATCAGTCTCCCCGGTACTCGAAGAAGTTGTCGCGCGTCTCCTGCAGCCGCACGGACGCCAGAGGAAGTCCTTCCGCTTTCAGCTTGTCCCACACCACCCGCGCGATGTTCTCGCCGGTCGGCACGACGCGGGCGAATTCCGGAAGAGCGTTGAGATCCTGGTGGTCGAAGCGGTCCAGGATGGAACGGCGGACGGCGGCATCGACGGCGTTGAGGTCGCAGCAGAAGCCCGTGCGGGCATCGACGGGGCCGGTGACCGCGACCTCGATCGCGTAGTTGTGCCCGTGTCCCTGCGGGTTGTTGCACTTTCCGTAGAGACGCTTGTTCTCTTCCGCCGACATCTCTGCGGAATGAAGCCGGTGCGCGCTTGAGAAAGCGTAACGCCGGACGAGAGAAACCCTAGGCATCGTCCACCTCCACGAAAAGGGTCTCGTCCTCGTGGAGGCGCACGGTCCGGAGCCGCGCCGGCGCCACGCGGGAACGGAGCTTCTCGAAAATGTAGAGCGCGATGTTCTCGGTCGTGGGATTGCGGGCCTGAAAGTGCGCGACGTCGCGGTTCAGGTTGCGGTGGTCCAGCTCGGCGACCGCGTCCTGCATCGCCTTCTTGAGATCGGTGACGTTCACGACCATTCCTGTCCGCGGGTCCGTTTCTCCTTCGACCGTCACGTGCAGCATGTAGTTGTGCCCGTGGTGGCGGACGCAGGGCCCGAACAGTTTCTCGTTTTCAGCGGCCGACGCCCCCGGCACGGAGTACGTGTGAGAAGCGGCGAACTCGAGTTGCTTGGTGACGCGGACGGGCATGCGCGAAGGATGGCTGATGTGGCTTGGGTGCGTCTACTGGAAAGAGCGCAGGAGGTAGGGGGTAGTGGTAGGAGGTAGGAGGTAGGAGGTAGGAACAGCCAAGCACCTCGAAGCATCGGCAATCTCGATCGAAAGCAGTTCCAGGATCGGGCGTCTGCCGATGGGGATCGCCGCCCAAGGTGGTGCCTACCTCCTACCCCCTACCCACTACCTCCTGCTCACCACCATCTGCCCTCTCACAACATTTCCTCCCCTACATGGGCCTTGGTATCCTTCCCGCCCCCCCAAGGGAGAGCGGGAATGCGCATCACGTTCTGGGGCGTCCGGGGCTCGTACCCGACGCCCGGAACCTCAACGGTCCGGTACGGCGGACACACTTCCTGCGTGCAGGTCGATGTGCCCGGCCGCGCGCCGATCATTCTCGACGCCGGAACCGGCATGCGCGCGCTCGGGCGGCATCTCCAGAAAGGCCCGCTCGGGCAGGGGAATGGCACCGTCAACCTGCTCCTCACGCACCTTCACTGGGACCACATCCAGGGCCTGCCCTTCTTCGACCCCGTCTTCGTGCGCGGAAACCGGCTGAATATTTACGCGCGAAGCGGCCGCGGCACCCGCCTGAACGAGGCGATCGCGGGCGTCGCAGGAGACGCGGTCTTCCCGATTGTGTTCAAGGAACTCCCCGCGAACTTCAAGTTCCTGCCGGTGAACCCGAAGGAAGATCTCGACATCGGCGGCGTGAGGGTCCTGCCGATCGCGCTCAACCACCCCGGGACTTCAACCGGCTTCCGCATCGACCACGGCAAGAGATCCGTCGCCTACATCACCGACACTTCCCCGTTCGATCGCATCCGCTACAAACACAGTTTCGCGAAAGGTACTCCGAAGCGCCTCGCGACCGGCGACAAACGAATCCTCGAGAAAATGCGCCGCGACCTCGTCGGCGCGATCCACGGATGCGACGTCGTCATCTTCGACACGACTTTCTCTGACGAGGAGTACGAGAAGTTCCCTCACTGGGGCCACTCGACCCCCTGGCAGGCGCTCGAGATCGTCCGCGACGCGAGCGCGAAAAAGCTCGTGCTCTTCCACCATTCCCCCACCCGCACGGACGAAGAAATGGACCGCATGCTCGCCGACACCATCGAGCGCGCGGCGGACACCGGCGTAGCGATCGACGCGGCCCGCCAGGGCCAGATTCTGGTGATCGAATGAAGATCCGCTTCTGGGGCGTGCGCGGTTCCTTCGTCGCGGCGGGCGCAGAGTTCGTGCGCTACGGCGGCAATACCGCGTGCGTCGAGCTGACGGAAGGGGAGAAGCGGATCATCCTGGACCTGGGAAGCGGCGCCATCGAGCTCGGAAAGACTCTGATGGGGCAGGGAGCCAAGAGGCTCCAGATCCTTCTCTCGCATACCCACATCGACCACATCCAGGGCTTCCCGTTCTTCGCGCCGGTCTTCAACCCGAAAATGCAGATCGACATCTACGGCCCGCGCGGCGCCGGGAAAAAGGTCGACCACGTCCTCGACGAGTCGCTCAACCCGGACTACTCGCCCCTCTTTTCCCTCAAGAACCTCTCCGCCAAGCTCGAATTCCACAGCCTGGGCGAAGAGCCGTTCCAGATCCACGACTTCGAGGTCACCGCCGCTTCCCTCCCCCACGGCCGCATCGAGTCGTACGGCTTCCGCGTCGAGGGAAAGAGCGGGACGGTTGCCTACATGACCGACGTGGGCTACCCGGGCGGGGTTCCCGTGCAGGCGGCGATCGACCTTGCGAAGGAAGCGGATCTGCTGATCCACGATACGACGTTCGGGCCGGAGGACTGGAGAGGGCACGAGAAGTGGGGACATGCGTCGTGGGAGCATGCGCTGTCGGTGGCGGAGCAAGCCGGGACGAAGAAGCTGGCGCTGTTCCATCATGCGCCGGACCGGACGGATGACGAGGTGGACAAGTTTGTGGCACTGGCGAGGAATGCGGCGCCGAAGGGGCTGGCGGTGATCGGGGCGATGGAGGGAGAGGCGGGGGTGGTGGAAATATGAAGCAAAGCTGTTGACAAAGACATAATTATGAATATATAATATCTAATACATAATAATGAATGGAGGTTGAAGCGTGCCGAATCCCATACTCGAGAAGAGCTACACGCTCTCGGTCCTGGTCGTAAAGCTCTGCACCGGGCCTCAGGCCGACAAGCTGGATCTCCTGCGGAACCAGCTCTTCCGGTCGGGCACAGGCTGCGGCGCCAATGTCGAGGAGTCGCAGGCCGCGGAGAGCCCGCGAGACTTCGTCCACAAGATCGGGATCGCGACTAAGGAAGCCCACGAGACCGGCTACTGGCTTCGGCTGGCCAAGGACTCGGGCCTGCTACCCGAGGATCTGGTTCGGGAACCACTCGGACTGTCGGAAGAAGTCCTGAAGCTCGGCCACGCCATCATCGGATCCACGCGCCTGCGCCAGGGACTCAAGATCATCGCCTCCGTCCTGCTCCTCTCCACCTCCGCCCTCATCGGCTATCTGATATTCGATATTTGATATTTGATATTCAAAATTAAGTCGTTCTCTTCACCCGCGGCCCGACCACTCCCCTCTGCTTGTGGTATTTCCCCTTCCTCTCCGCATAACTCACCTCGCATTCCTCATCCGCCTCCAGGAATATCACCTGTGCGATTCCTTCCCCCGCATAAATCCGCGCCGGCAAAGGCGTCGTGTTGCTCACCTCCAGCGTCGCGAATCCCTCCCACCCGGGTTCGAAGGGGGTGACGTTCACGATGATCCCGCACCGCGCGTAAGTTGACTTCCCGACGCACAGCGCCAGCACATTTCTCGGGATCCGGAAATACTCGACCGTCCGCGCCAGCACGAACGAGTTCGGCGGGATCGTGCACACCTTCGCCCTCACCTCGACGAAGCTCTTCTCGTCGAACGCCTTCGGGTCCACGACCGCCGTGTGGACGTTCGTGAAGATCCGGAATTCGTCGGCCACGCGCACGTCGTACCCGTACGACGACAGCCCGTAACTCACCACCCCGCGCGACACCTGCCGCTCCACAAACGGCACGATCAGCGCCTTTTCCTTCGCCATCTCACGGATCCACCGGTCGCTCTTCAGCATCACATCTCCTCGTGCGGTTTCGCCTCGGGTATCTCCAGCCCTTCCGTCTCCAGCTTCGGTGCCTTCGCCGCTTCAAATGCCTCCGTCTCCAGCCGCGCAAACAGCGATGCCATCTCTTCGCGCAGCTTCCCCAGGTTCAGGCTATGGTGCCACGCCGGGTAGCGCGGCGCGCGTTCCGTGAAGTACCCGTAGACGTGCCGCGCGCCCTTCTTGTTGTCGTTACGCCAGTGGTAGAGCGCGACGGTTGCGTTGATCAGAGCCTGATAGAAGAGCCGGTCCCCGTCGCGCGTGTCGGCCCAGAGATCTTCCCACGAGTCGTGCGCGTCGAAAAAATACTGCGCATTGAAGAGCGCGATGCCGTGCAGATAGCGCGGGTCCTCGGGCACGCTTGAGTTCTCAGTCAAGCTGGATCGTCGGGGGGTCGTCGCCCGGCCGGTTCTTCGCCGCCGGCTGCGGCTGGATCGCGGCCCATATCGCCTGCAGGATCAACTCGCCGGCCTCGACGGTCTGGAGCGCCTTCTTGGCCGTCCCGATGATGTCCACCTGGCAGGCCACCAGGTTCCAGATCGCCTCCGCCTGCCGGTCGTCCATCAGGCCGCGCTTGGCGAGCGACTGGCCAATGTCGATGTCCTTCCCGTGCCGGAGCGACTGGCAGATGAGGAGGAGCTGGTCGCGCGTGAGGATGCCGACGCGATGCGCGTAGAGGGTGAAGAGCAGGTTCTCGGGGCGTTTCATGCAGGATTATTGTCGGCTTGGCGCAGGGGGCAATCCAAGCGGAAAACGCGTCACTGGCCGGAGCCCTTTTCGCCGCACTCCGGGCAGAATTTCGTCCCGGTATTAATCAGCGCACCGCATTTGCCGCACTTGACCTTGTTCTCGCGCGGAATGCCGCACTCGGGGCAGAACTTGACCGCGGCGTCCATTTCGGCGCCGCAGCCGCCGCATTTCGTTTTCACCGCGACGGGCTTGCCGCATTCGGGGCAGAACTTCGAAGTGCCTGTACGGGCGCCGCAGGATGCGCATTTCGCGACCGTCTCGCGCTCGACGTCGACGTCCTTCACCATGTCGGCCTTGCGCGCCTTGTCCCAGACCTGGTCCTTTGCGACCTGCGCCTGTGCTGCTGCGAGTTCCTCGCCGATGTCGGGCGCGCAGTCCTCGCACAGGCTCTTCTTTTCGTTCCAGCACGCCTGCGGGCAGACCCATTTGCCGCACCGCGTGCAATGCCGGAACTTCGGCTTCATCTCGGCGACGGCAGCGCGGATCGCCTCGTCGTGCTGCTTGCCGCCGACGGCCTTCTGGATCTGGTGGGCAGAATTGCCGGCCTGGTTGAAGACGCCGCCGAAGAAGGAGCCGGCCGCATTCAGAAGGCTCCCCGCAACGCCAAGCTTGTTCGTGACGTACTCGGAGAGAAAACCGTTGCCGCACTTGTCGCAAAAGAACTTGAACTGGAACCCCTTCTCCGTCGAGAGGTCCTGGTGGTTTTTCGTGAACTCGATGGACATCGGCGTGACTCCTACGTTCCCTCGATCGGCGCGTCGATGTTGATCGTCCCCTTGTCCGTCGCCGCCTTCGAGGCGGGAATTTCGCCGGCGAGGATCGCGGCATGAAGCGCCGTGCGGATTTCGTCGTCCATCGGGACGTTTCCCATGGCGTTCTTGGCGTCCCCGAGCATCGCCTGCTGGACGCCGACGAGATCCCAGAGAGTCTTCGACTGCGTGTCGTCCAGCACGTGGCGCTTCACGAGCGACTTGCCGAGGTCCACGTCGTTGTCGGCGCGGAGGGTCTTCGAAACCGCCAGGAACTGCTCCTTCGAGAGCAGGCCGATGCGATAGGCGTAAAGGGCGAAGAGCAGGTTTTCTTCGCGAAGCATGCGGGGCTCCCAAAGCGCCTAGAGTGTACGAGGATCCGGTTTCTCGGGGTCAAACCCGTACTGCTTGATCGCCTTCGTCACGTCCGCGGGCTTCATCTGGCCGCGTTTCGCCAGCTGCCACAGCGCCGCGACGACGACCGACTCGGCATCGACTTCGAAATGGCGGCGAAGGGCGGAGCGCGTGTCGCTCCGGCCGAAGCCGTCGGTCCCGAGGGTGTGCATCTGCGGGACCCAGCGGACGATCTGGTCGGGAACGGCCTTCATGTAGTCGGAGGAAGCGATGATCGGGCCGTCGGCGCCCTTGAGAATGCGCTGCACGAGCGGCACGCGCGGCGAGGATTCGGGGTGGAGCATGTTCCAGCGCTCAGTCTCGAGAGCCTCACGCCGGAGGTTCAGATAGGACGTCGCGCTCCAGACGTCGGCGGAAATCCCCTGTTCGGCGAGCATCTCCTGCGCCTTCAAGACGCCCATCAGGATCGAGCCGCTCCCGAAGAGCTGCACCTTCGGGCCCTTGGCGAGCGACGACTTGCGGAACAGGTAGAGCCCGTCGAGCACGCCCTGCTGCACGCCGGCGGGCATGGCGGGCTGCTCGTAATTCTCGTTCTGGATCGTGATGTAGTAATACCCGTCCTCGTTTTCCTGCAGCATCCGCTTCAGGCCGTCGTGGACGATGATCGCGATTTCGAACGCAAATGCGGGATCGTAGGCGCGGCAGGTCGGGTGGGTGGAGGCCAGCAGGAGCGAGTGCCCGTCCTCGTGCTGGAGACCTTCGCCGTTGAGCGTCGTCCGGCCCGAGGTCGCGCCCATGAGGAATCCGCGGCCGCGCGCGTCGCCGACGGCCCAGGCCTGGTCGCCGATGCGCTGGAAACCGAACATCGAGTAAAAGATGTAGAACGGGATCATCGGCTCGCCGTGGGTCGCATACGACGTCGCGGCCGCCATGAACGACGACATCGCGCCCGCTTCGGTGATGCCTTCTTCCAGCACCTGCCCGTCCTTCGCCTCGCGGTACGACAGCAGCATCTTCGAATCGACCGGCTCGTAGAGCTGCCCGACCGAGGAGTAGATGCCCAGCGTCTTGAAAAGCGCCTCCATCCCGAACGTCCGGGCCTCGTCGGGAATCGTCGGCACGATCCGCTTGCCAATCTGCGGGTCCTTGCACAGGTCCGCCAGGATCCGCACGAACGCTCCCGTCGTCGAGACCGCTTCTTTCGTGCCCTTGAAGAAGTAGTCGAACTTCTCCAGCGGCGGCGGCGCCAGGGACTTCTTGCGCACGATGCGCCGCGGCACATAGCCGCCCAGCGCCTCCCGGCGGGCGCGCAGATACTTCACTTCCGGCGAGTCTTCCCCGGGGTGGTAGAACGGCGCTTCCGCCAGCTTCGCATCGGCGATCGGAAGCTGAAGCGCGTCCCGGAACTTTCTCAGCTCTTCTTCTTCCATCTTCTTCTGGTTGTGCGCGACGTTCTTCGACTCGATCTTGCCGCCGAGGGTCCAGCCCTTGACGGTATGCGCGAGGATGACGGTCGGCTGCCCCTTGTGCTCGACGGCCGCCTTGAACGCGGCGTGGTTTTTCTTCTGGTCGTGCCCGCCGCGGCGGAGGCGCGCGATCTGGTCGTCGGTGAGGTGCTCGACCATCTTGAGGAGGCGCGGGTCGGTCCCGAAGAAGTGCTGGCGCGTGTACGTGCCGCCTTCCATCTGGTAGCGCTGGAATTCGCCGTCGACGACTTCGCCCATGCGGCGCACGAGCACGCCGTCGGTGTCCTGTGCAAGCAGCGGGTCCCAGCGGCGGCCCCAGATGACCTTTATGACGTTCCAGCCGGAGCCGTGGAAAATCGCTTCGAGCTCCTGGATGACCTTGCCGTTCCCGCGCACCGGCCCGTCAAGCCGCTGCAGGTTGCAGTTCACGATGAACGTCAGGTTGTCCAGCCCCTCGCGCGACGCCAGCGACAGCGCGCCGAGCGCTTCCGGCTCATCGCATTCCCCGTCGCCGAGGAACGCCCAGACGCGCGACTCGTCGGTCTTCCTGATGCCGCGGTCGCGGAGGTATCTGTTGAAGCGGGCCTGGTAGATCGCGGCCATGGGGCCGAGGCCCATGCTGACGGTCGGGAACTCCCAGAAATCAGGCATCAGCCACGGATGAGGGTAGCTCGAAAGGCCCTTGCCGCGTTCGACTTCGCGGCGGAAGCGCTCCATTTTTTCAAGCGGGATGCGTCCCTCGAGGAACGCGCGGGCGTAGATTCCGGGCGACGAGTGGCCCTGGAAGAAAATCTGGTCGCCGGAGGCGTCGCCGTTCTTGCCCTTGAAGAAATGGTTGAAGCCGACTTCGTACAGGTTGGCGGCGGAGGCGTAGGTCGCGAGGTGCCCGCCGATGCCGGGGAATGCGGAGTTCGCGCGCACGACCATCGCCATCGCATTCCATCGGATGATGCGGCGGATCCGCCGTTCCATTTCCTCGTCGCCCGGATAAGGCGGCTCCAGCTCGGTCGAAATCGTGTTGATGTACGGCGTCTGCACCAGCGCCGGCAGCCGCACCTTGTTGACCTGCGCCCGCTTGAGCATCGTGTTGAGCAGGAAGTAAGCGCGCTCAACCCCATGGTGTTCGACGACCGCGTCCAGCGAGTCCTTCCAGTCCTCGGTCTCCGCGGGGTCCGTGTCGATCCGGTAGGAGTGAATGTCGCCGCCGTTCCCGTTGCCGTTCTGCGGCTTCTGGGGCGCGTCGAGGTCTTCCATGGAGTAATGCCGGGTCGTGAAAGGCGTGGCGCCGTCGGACATTGCTGCGTGCTCCGGGGAGTGGGAAAGGGAGTCAACGTTAGCAGATAACGCCAGAAGCGGCAATGCCGTCTAAGGGCAAGCGAGGCAAGGCGTTAGGACAACGGCTGGGGAGTGTTGCGCGGGCGGGAGTAGTTGGTAGTGGGTGGGGGGCAGGAAAAGCCATCGTGGGAGAAGTTGTTCCTACCTCCTGCCAACTACCCCCTGCCCACCGCCGTCCCCTCAATTCGTCCGCCGGCCACGCTAGTACGGGGTCCGCACGTCCTCGATCGCCCCGTGCAAGTGCCCATCCGCCGCCGCTTCAATGGCCACTTCGTTATCCGCCATCCACGTCAGATGCGCCGGCACCCAGACCGTCACTCCTGCGGCCAGGAACGACACGTGGTCCGCGGGCGGCCCGTCCTCCAGGAAGAAATCCACCGGCATCGGCCGCACATGCTGCGGCCCGGGACGCGGCGCCAGGCGCAGATGCCCCCCGGCCTCGCGGGCGAGGCGGACGGCGCGGTCGGTGAGGAGGAAGGGCATGCGGCTGTTTTGCCAGATTGGAGGCCGGCGGAGAAGGGGAAACGCACTTTGCAAACTATTTCATATGCTGCCGTTGACATCGTATATATCCATGATATCATTCTGGTCAGTCGTGATTGCACGAACACCCGCTCGCCGAATCTTCGGATTCCGCGTACTCCGCAACGCCTCGTATCCTAGGGGCATGCCGGTGCGCGCTGATCCCCCGAAGACCGTGGCCGATTACATGGCCCTCCCCATCGAATGGGGCGTCGAGCTCATTGACGGAGTCTTCTACGACGTGACCCCCGCACCGGGAGCACGGCACCAGCGCGCGGCCCTCCGTCTCGCGGCCTTCCTTGAGGGACGAGTCCGCAGGCGCAAGCTCGGAGAGGTGTTTATCTCGCCGTTCGACGTCGTGCTGTCAAAACGCACGGTCGTACAACCGGACGTCGTTTTCATCGCCAAGGCTCACCTCGACCGTCTCAAAGAACGCCTCGAAGGGGCGCCGGACATCGCCATCGAATTCCTGTCGAAGGCCCACCGGGAACACGATCTCAAGCGCAAGAAAGATCTCTACCTCCGGCACAAACTCCCTGAGTATTGGATCGGGGACCCGGACCTGGGCACCATCGAAATCCTGGAGCGCGCCGGCGGCCGATGGATCAGCCGCGGTGTGTTCGGCGCCGACGGCATACTTCGGTCTCCCCTGCTCCCAGGAATTGCGATCCCGCTCTCCGCGGTCTTTGGCGAGTCTCCGTGAGGCCTCATGCCGTGACAGTGCCTTCGACCCTGGATTCGCCCCGCTCAGTCGCCTAGAGCCGGCCCCTGCGCCTTGCTCAGGGGACGCGCGTCGGGCGCGCGCCGGGAAAGCCGGAACATGAACCAGGCGATCGGCCCCCAGACCAGGAGCTCGTTCAATACCGCCGGTAGCCAGATGATCGCGATCAAGTCATGTTGCGAAATGAAGTCCGGCACCGGGAGCCATGGGAGCAGAAACAACGCCGGGCACCCCAGCAATCCAATCAACGGGTCCGCGTCGCCGTGGCCCGCTCCGAAGCCGCCCTGGCTATTGAATGCTGCCGTGGCCACAACTCCGCATACAACCGGAATTCCGAGCAGGCCGATGGCGACGATCCGCATGGATCTAGCCGTCCCAGGGTGCACTCCTCTACCTCCGTTTAGAAGACATCAGCCGGATGCCCCGCCTTCCGCGCCCGCTCCGCGATCGCCTCCAGCTTTGCCTTCGGCACGCGCTTCAGGCTCTTGTCCGCCGGGAATCGGTCGAGCGTGTACACCTGCACCGCGACCGGCTTCACGACGTCGAGGCACTTCACCCAGTCCGCCACATCCTCGTCCGCCGTGTTGTCCGTCGACCCCGCGACGAACATCGACTGGATCGTGACGTCGCCGAGCGTGCGCAGTCCCTCAAGAATCTCCGGCAGATCGAACTTCGCGAGCGGCTTGTCCACCGCCTCGATGACCCGCATGTTCCCGCCGTCGAGTTTCAGGATGCGGCGGTCGAGCAGCTTGAGCCCCTCGCGGACGTTGGGGCGGTTTACCGTCTGGGCGTTCGAGAGCACGTCCACGATCGCGGCCGGGTAGAACTTCTTCTTCAGCGCCATCGTCCCTTCCACGATCTCGCGGAACTTCGGATGAAGCGTCGGCTCGCCGTTTCCCGCGAAGGTCATCGTGTCGACGCGCTCCCCGGCTGCGGACAGTTCCGTGAGGCGCGCCTCGATCTCGCCGAGGATCTCCTTCACCTCGGGATACTTCAGCCGCTCCCCGCGCCCGCGCGCCGTCGGCTCCGTCCAACCGCACTGGCAGTAGGGGCAGTCGAACGAACACACCTTGAGATCCGGCGGCAGGGTGTTGAGCCCGAGCGACATCCCGCACCGGCGCGTCTTGATGGGGCCGTAGGTAAAGGACGAAGCGAGCTGGTAGTTCTTGAAGGGGGCGTCAGCCATGATCGGACCAGATTAAGCGAAGCGGACATTCGGGGCTACCCGCCGCTGGCCACCTAGACGCCGCGAGCCAGTCTCAATCCCAGCGTCTCCGGCAGCCCGCTCTTCTCGATCTTCTTGATCGTCGTCTCAAAGTCGTACTCCACGCGCCGGTACTTCACCGACCGCTTCTCGGCATCCCACAGGATGTAGCACGACCGGTTATCCCCGTCGCGCGGCTGGCCGATCGAGCCGACGTTCACGAGAAGCTTCTTCTCGCCCTGGATGTACTCGTTGTCGATGTCCTGCGGCGACAGAAACAGGTAGTCCTGCGTGAAGATCCCGGGGATGTGCGTGTGGCCGCAGAAGGCGATCTGCGGAATCACGTCCATCAACTCGTCGATGAACGCCTCGTTGTACGCGTCCATCGGCACGACGTACTGGTTCGTGGGGTCGAGAGGCGAAGCGTGCACGAAGAGGATCGTTCCCTCCGTCAGCTGCGCCGGCATCGAGTTCAGGTACTTCCAGAAGTCCAGGTTCTCCGCTTCCGGAAACTCCTTCGCCGTCAGCTGCTCCTTCGTCCACTCCACGGCCTTCTTCGCCTTGGGGTTGAACCCGATCGGACCCTGCATGACGGCCTGCTCGTGGTTGCCGAGCAGATTGAAGCGGCACTCTTTCATCGCGATGCGCAGGCACTCGCGCGGATTGGGGCCGTAGCCGATCACGTCGCCCAGGCACAGAATCTCCGTCACGTTCTGGGCACGGATGTCCTTGAGCGTTGCCTCGAGGGCCTCGAGGTTCGCGTGGATGTCGGAGACGATAGCGATCACCGCAATCCCCCGCATTCCGGGGGCGGCGTCGAAACCGGGATGGAAATGGTTGCGATGGAGACCCCCGAACTCCGCATTTCCGGCCGCGCTATTTCAGCGAAGCCGGGAGGTTGAAACTGACCAGCGGCTCGCCGTAAGGATCCAGGGCTCCGGTCTTGTCGGGCCACACGACTTTGATCGCTTCCTTGTCACCGCACGCCACTTCGCAGAGCTTGCAGGCCACGCAGGCCTTCGGCTTGGAAAGCCAGGACACGGTAAAGAAGTGGCCCTCTTCCCCGCCCTTGCGCATGGAAAGGCAGTCGAAGGGACAGATGTTCACGCACGCTTCGCAGCCGGTGCAGTTTTCCTCGAGCACGATGGCGAGCGGCCGGAGCTTGGCCTGCTTGATCATGAACGTCTGCTGGCCGAACTGGTCGTAGATGCAGTCCACGGGGCAGTACGACCCGCACACCCCGCAGTCGATGCACAGCTCGGGGTCGATGTAGTGCATTTTCTTCGTCGAGCCCGTGATCGCCTCGGTCGGGCAGCGCTTCGCGCAGACCGTGCAGCCGATGCACCCTTCCCGGATCGTGTAGCCGCCCATGGCGTCCTGTCTCCAGTCTCATTCGGGAATCGTTCAGTGGAACCCGATCATCCTAGTCCCGCGCGGCAGTGAGCGTCAAGCCTGAGCGCGGGAGGGATGCGCGGCTTGAAGTGGGCAGCGCCAGTCCATCCGGCGAGACTGAGGCAGTCGTGGAATCAAGGACTGGACCAACTCGGCGCGTCCGGCCGGACCGGCGCCACCCACTTCAAGCCGCTCATCCCTCTCGCGCTCAGGCAAGGTCAGGCGTCACAGCCGTCAGGTCGCCGAAGCGGGTTGGCCTGGTGGGGCGCGGAGGCGCGGCCGCCAGGGCCGCCCTCCGGAACACCCCTTCACATCGGCCACGCCGGAGCGTCCCGCCAGGCCAACCCGCTTCGGCGACGGAGAGGCAGGGATTCGAACCCTGGGTACAGGCATAACCCGTACAACGGCTTAGCAAGCCGCCGCGATAGGCCACTCTGCCACCTCTCCTGAATTCACGGGGCGGGAATGTGAAGCGGAGTTCGTGCGGCTCGCACGAAAAGACGCGCGAACCGCACGAACTCCGCTTCACATTCCCGCCCCGTGAAATCAGAGAACGACAACGACCGCGGGCGGTCAATTTAGCAGCCGATGTCCTCGGGGACATCACTTCTTTTCAATGAGAACGGCCCCCGTTCAGGAGGCCGTTTCTTTGTCGTTCCTACCCCCCACCCACCACCGACTACCAACTATTTCAGGCGTTCCATGACCTCGTCGAGGATCGCCTTCGGCGGCCGGGTCAGGCTTTCGGGAAGCGTCGCGAGCGGGGCATCCGGCATGTCGAGCTGGGTGCACAGGTCCGGAGTCTTCGTGTTCAGGTAGAGCATGCCGGTGAGGAACGAGTTCTGCTCGCGGGTGCGGAGCAGTTCGAGGAGAGCCTGCTCCTTGCTGGTCGGGTCGTATTCCTTGCCGACGGCCTTGAAGCGAATCCTCGAGCCGTCGGGGAACTGGACTTCCTTCGTCTCGCCGGGCTTGACTTCCGCCTCGGTCTGGTCGAAGAACGGGACGAAGCCGATCTCGTGCAGCTCTTCCTCGTGGTCCTTGGCCCACTTGTACGACTTGGTCGAGCCCTCGTGGTTGTTGAACGTGATGCACGGCGAGACGATGTCGAGGAAGGCCGTCCCCTTGTGCGCCACGGCGGCCTTGAGAAGCGTGACCATCTGCTTGGTGTCACCCGAGAACGACCGCGCCACGAATCCGCACCCGAGCTCGACCGCCATCGCGCAGCAGTCGATCGGCGGGGTCTGGTTCTCCTTGCCCCACTTCGACTTCGATCCGAAATCGGCCGTGGCGCTGAACTGGCCCTTCGTCAGGCCGTACACGCCGTTGTTCTCCATGATGTAGATGCACGGCGCGTTGCGGTGCAGGAGGTGCACGAACTGCCCCATGCCGATCGAGGCGGTGTCGCCGTCGCCGGAAATACCGATCGTGACCAGCTTCTTGTTGCCGAGGACTGCGCCCGTCGCGATCGCGGGCATGCGTCCGTGGACGGCGTTGAATCCGTGCGACTTGCCGAGGAAGTAGGCCGGCGTCTTCGAGCTGCACCCGATCCCGCTCATCTTCGCCACCATGTGCGGCGCAACGCCCATCTCGAAAAAGGCGCGGATGATCTGGTTCGTGATCGAGTCGTGCCCGCACCCGGCGCAGAGCGTCGAGGCGCTTCCCTGGTAGTCCGGCAGCGTCAGGCCCAGGCGGTTCTGCTTGCGCTCCTGCGGCGGGACCTGCGGTGAGGCGATTTCCGGCGCCATCTTATTTGCCCTCCTGGCTCAGCAAGGTGTTGGTGATCATGCGGGCGTCGATAGGGATGCCGTTGTAGTTGCGGATGCTCCGGACCTTGGCGACGTCGGGGCCGACTTCCAGCGCAATCAGGTCGCGCATCTGGCCGTCCCGGTTCTGCTCGACAACGTAAATGCGCTTGTGCTTCGTGATGAAATCCTTGAGGTCCTGGCTGAAGGGGTAGGCCCGGAGGCGCAGGTACGACGTCTTGACCCCCTTCTCGTTGCGCAGCTGGTCGCGGCACTCCTTCATTGCATGATGCGTCGTGCCGAAGGCGATGAAGCCAATCTCGGCGCCCGGCTCGTTCTCGACAACCGGCGCCGGGACGTGCTTGCGCGCCGTCTCGAACTTCCTCGCGAGGCGGTCCATGTTGTTCTTGTAGTCGGCCGGCTTCTCCGAGTACTGCGCCTTCTCGTTGTGGCCGCTTCCGCGCGTGAAGTACGGCGCGAGGGCGTGATCGGTCCCGGGAAGAGTGCGATACGGGATGCCGTCGCCGTCGACGTCGCGGTAGCGCTCGAACTTGCCGAGGCGCTTGAGGTCCTCGACGGAGAGGACCTTGCCGCGATCGAGCGGCTTGGTCGGGTAAGCGAAGGGATCTGACATCCAGTTGTTCATGCCCAGGTCCAGGTCGAGCATGACGAAGACGGTGGTCTGAAGGCGTTCGGCGAGGTCGAACGAAATGCCGGCCATCTCAAACGCTTCGGAGGGATCGCAGGGGAAGAGCATCGGGTGTTTCGTATCGCCGTGGGAGGCTCCGGCGCAGAGCCGGATGTCGCCCTGCATGGTGCGGGTCGGAAGACCGGTGGAGGGGCCGGTGCGCTGGACGTCGAAGATGACGGCGGGGATCTCGGCGTAGTAGGAGAGGCCGATGAACTCGTTCATGAGGCTGATGCCGGGGCCCGCGGTCGCGGTGCAGGCGCGGGCGCCGGCCCAGCCGGCGCCCAGGACCATGCCGATCGAAGCGAGCTCGTCCTCGGCCTGAACGTGGGCGAACGTCGGCTTGCCGGTGGCCTTGTCGACGCGGTATTCCTCGAGGTAGTCGATCATCGACTCGCACAGCGAGGACGAAGGCGTGATCGGGTACCAGGTCAGCACCGTGACGCCGGCGAACACCGCGCCCAGCGCGGCTGCGGCGTTCCCCTCGATGATGATCTTGCCCTGCGTCTTGTCCATCCGCTGCACGCGGTACGGGTCGCGCTTCGTCAGATTCGCCTTCGCCCAGTCATACCCCGCCTGCGCCGCCACGATGTTGATTTCGGCTGCCTTGGGTTTGCGCGCGAAGTTTTTCCGCAGGGCCTTGAAGGTCTCCTGGATATCGACCTCGAGAAGGAAATCGAGGACGCCGACGTAGATGATGTTGGTGACCAGGCGGCGGAGCTTCGCGTCCGGGCAGCACTCCTTGACGATCTTTGCGAAGGGAATGCGGTACCAGGTGATGTCCGCGCGCAGGTCCTCGGAGACCGGCAGTTCGTCGTTGTACAGGCAGACGGCCCCCGGACGGAGCCCCTGGATGTCCTCGAACACCGTGTCGGGGTTCATGCAGATGAGGATGTCGAGTTCCGCCTTGCGGGCGATGTAGCCGTCCTTGTTCGCCCGGATGGTGTACCAGGTGGGCAGGCCGGCGATGTTGGACGGGAAGAGGTTCTTGCCGCTGCAGGGAACCCCCATCTGGAAGATCGACCGCATGATCATGTTGTTGGCGGTCTGGCTTCCCGACCCGTTCACGGTGGCGATTTCGATCGAGAAGTCGTTGATCACGGGGGCCTGAATCTTGGGCTTTTCGGGCGCGAGGCTGGTCGTCACGGCGATTTCTCCAGTTGCAGGTCGTCGGGGATTCGAAAATTCGGGCCTGTAAGTCTAGGCCGGGCCGGGGATTCGGGCAATTAAAACCGGGGAATCTGACCTTCACTTTTCGGGGCCGTCCCCGCCGGATATGCTGGTCCGTGTCGTCTTCTGCGGAGAGGTCCGGGTTGAGGTTCCGGGGGTTCGAATCCCTCACCCTCCATTATTTCGAGGCGATGGGACGCGCGGGGCTGCGCCCACGGGGGAGGGGGCCGCGAAATGCTGCGGCTGCCGTGGACGAGACAAAGCGCGCATTCGATGCGCGTCGGGCGGGCCAGCGCCGAGCGCCTCAGGGCAATCCGCGCTCGCAGTTTCAGAACTGGAGGCCGATGCCCGCAAAGGGTCCGAAATACGCAAATTCGAGGAGCCTGCCGTTTTCATCGGCCTCTCCCTTCGCTATGGACGCGTAGCAGTACTTGTAGCCGAGTCCGATGTAGAAGTGGTCGTCGATGAAAAACCTCAGCTCTACGCTGGCGTCCAGCGCGCGATAGTCGTATGTCCCCAGCCGGAATTGCATCCCTGACACCCGGCCCTCAACTGACAGGAAGTTCAGCACACCCAGCGTGATGGTCAGACCCGGGTCCGGCCCTACCCCTACCAGACTCGAGTGGAATTGCTGGCCCGAAGCCGAGTCCCGGAACTGCGCTTCCATCCGCGTAAGCCTCGCCCCGAACAGCAGCCCGATCTCAAGTCCGATCGTCTTTTCGCTTCCGAGATCCAACGGAATCCATTCGAAGTGACCGCTCCCCTGCTGGGCCTGGAAGCGCATGAGCGCGCGGTCGCCTCTCAGAAACACGTGGCCGTCGAACCCTTCCCCTTCCCGGAATTCGCCGCGGATCTGGTCGTTGGCCCAGAAATAGTCGAAACGGATGGCGAGTTCGTCGAAGCGAAGCTCAGCGTCGACCCAGGGCATGTAGATGCGCCGGTCGAGATCGGTGTCGTCAAAGAGGTCGATGGCGCTTCCTGGCTGGGCAGTCGTCGAGTCCTGGACCAGAGAGTTCTGGTCGCTGGTCCAGCAGCGGGCACGGAAGGAAAACGTGTAATCGTCGATGGATTTGCCTGCGAGCTCGACGAGGCCGCCTGCGGAGGCGGGGAGGGCGAGGGCGAGGACAAGAAGAGGAGCGAGCGGACGCATGGGATCTCCGAGGGGGGGCTTCCGTGGTTAAACGCCCCGCGCGTGAAGGGGTTGGGCCGACCGGGCGCCCCTAGTGCGAATCGATCGCTTCAAAGACGGACTCGTCCACGAAGATGGGTGCGCTGGAAGCGATGGCCAGGGCGATGGCGTCGCTGGGGCGCGCGTCGATTTCCATTTCCTGCCCCTCCTTATCCAGGATCAGCTTTGCGAAGTAAGTCTCTTCGCGAAGCTCGCAGACCACGATCCGGGCGATTCGGGCGCCCAATTCGGCGATGACGGACGTCAGGAGGTCATGGGTGAGCGGGCGGACGGAGCGCTGGCCCTTGATCTTGCGCTCGATGGCGGCCGCTTCGTAGATCCCGATCGTGATGGGGAACGAGCGTTCCCCCCCGGTTTCCTTGAGGGTGATGACCTGCTGGTCGCTCGTTTCGCAGAGGACGATGCGGGAGAGTTCCATCCGGACCACGGTCGCTGGCCTCCAATGAACGGCCGAATGGTAGCACGACGGGGAGCCGCCGGGAACAGGGCTGCCCGCAGACACGGGCATGCTGATTTATGGTGGGACGCGTCGCCGGGCGCGATAAAGTCGCGGTCATCGGCCCGGCCCAGGAGAACCGCCCATGCCCAGCAAAGGCGACGTGGAATTCACTTCTCTCGCGGTGAAGGAAAAACTCGCAACCAGGGAGCGGGTTGAAGAGTGCCTCAAGTACCAGGAGGAGATTGAGAAGGAAGGGCGCCAGACGACGGTGGACCGGATCATGCTGCAGAAGGGATACCTGAGCGAAGCGCAGGTCTTCGAGTTGAACAAGAAGCAGGGCCGGCGGGTCGTGTTCTGCATTAAATGCGCGATGAAGATGAACGTCGCGGGGCTTGCGGTGGGGCAGAAGATCAAGTGCCCGAAGTGCCAGACCTCGAATGTGACACCGGAGAAGATCGCATTCGAGCTGGTGGAGAAGTCGAAGCCGATCGGCGAGCCTGCGCCGGTCGCCGCGCCGCCGCCCGCCCCGCCACCGGCGCCCGGCACATCGGCCGGGAAACCACCGACCGTCCGTCTCGAAATGAAGGAAGCGCCGGCGACGGTACGGATGGCGCTGTCGGCAGGGCAGAAGCAGGAGCTCGGGTTGCAGGAGCCCAACTTCATCCCGCCTCCCGTCCCGGCCGGCGCCGGAGGCGCTCCAGGAGAAGAAAAGGGCTCGGACGCGCCGAAAATCTCGGACATCCGCGCTGAAGGAAAGGGCAAGAAGTTCGCGATGCGGAGGTACGGAAAGCGCTAAGTAGCTCCACGTTGATTCTGTGCCATGCATCCGCGCGCCTTTCGCCGTCCCGCTTCGTTGTCGATCCTCACTGGAGCTCCGTTCCGCTCCAGTCCCGGCCCGCCTTGCGGGCCGGCGAGATTCGCGGCGGCTGCATGGCACAGAATCAACGTGGAGCTACTTGGCGCAGCAGGCCTACTTGACCGCCAACTGGTGCTTCTTGACCTTGCGCCAGAGCGTGACGTACGGCACACCCAGAATTCTCGACGCCTGGGCAAGATTTCCGCCCGCGTAGGTCAGCACTTCGCGAATGTAGGCCAGCTCCACGGACTCCAGCGTCCGGGACGGCGCGTCCGGCTCCTTGTCCGGTCCGGGCGCGCGCTGGAAACAGCGGATCGCGAGGGCGGCCTGCTCGGCGAATTCCGTCGCGAGCCGCAGGTCTTCCTCGCGAAACGGCGCGCCCGCCAGCGAGTTGTCCAGGCACAGGGCGCCAAAACTCTCCGCGCCGACGGATAGAGGCAGGAACATCGTGCTCCGCAGGCCGAGGCCTTCCGGATTGGCACGGGCGAGGTCCGCGCCTTCGCCGCCGACGACGGTGCGCTGCGGGGCGGACACGGACTTGGCCTTGTCGATGAGATCCCGGTAGGCGGGGCCCAGGAGCTTCTCGGCATCGAAGCGCCGGATCGCGCCGACGCGCACTTCGCCGTCGGTGCGGGCGAGGAGGAAGCCGCGCTCGGCGCCGGAAAGGAGGGCGGCGCCTTCGAGGATGCGGCGATGAAGCGCTTCGAGGGACGTCTCCATGAACAGTCCCTTGTTGATCTCGAGGACTTCGCGGAGCCCGCGTTCCCCCCGGTAGGAGGGCAGCCCGGTCTGGAGAGACGTGGACATGACGGCGTCGCGCATGGCCGGGTGGCGGAGCTTGTAGTTGACCCGGTCCTCGTCGATCTGCTTGCGGATGAATCCCTTTCGTTCGGCTTCGACGAGGAGTTCGCCCATCCGGGCGCGTTCGAAGCCTGCATTCTCGGCCAGGGCGTTGAGGTCGGCGGGCCTGCGAAGCGCCGCGAGCACGGCGAGAATGCGGCGCGCGTCGGCGGAGAGGTGGTTCAGGCGGCGGACGTAGCACTCGGCGAGCGACGTCGGGAAGCGGAATTCCTCCGGGCGGTCGAGGTTGGTGCGGAAGCGGGTCGTTTCGCAGTAGATGGCGCGCTCTTCGATGAGGAGCTTCATGAGTTCCTCGACGAAAAGCGGGTTCCCCTGGCAGTCCTGGATGATGCGCTTGACGAGGGGAATGGTGCTCCGGTCCATCTGGAGCATGTTGCGGATGAGCTCGGCGATCTCGATGGCCTTCAGTCCTTCGAGCCGGACGTCGGTGACGCGACCGGCGGTGCGGAGCTGGGCGAGAAGGGGCGCGAGGGCATGGGCCGGGGAGAGTTCGAGGTAGGTGGAGCCGACGAGGACAAGCCGGCGCCCGGGATCGGCGGCTGAAAGGGCGAGGTCGCGGAACATGGCGAGCGTGTGCTCGTCGGCCAGGTGGAGGTCCTCGACGGCATAGACCGCGGGGATGACGCGGGCGGTGTCGGAGAGGAAGTTAAAGGCTGCCTTGTGCCATTGTGGGCCGCGGGCGGCTTCGGGAGGATTGCCCTCGGCGCGGAATTCCGGGATGAAGGGGGTCAGGGCGGCGCGATGCTTGTCGAGGAGCTGGGACAGGTTTTTCGGGATGGCGGTCTGGGCAAGGAGGCGGCGGGTCTGGGATCCGACCATGGGGCCGGAGGCGCCGAGGGTCTGGTGAACCATGCGGCGAATGATGTCGAGGAATGGGGCGGAGGACACGTCGTCGTCGTGAGAGGTGGCCATGAAGAAGCCGACCTCCTTCATGAGGGCGTGGTACTTGAATTCCTGCAAGAGGCGGGACTTTCCGATACCCGGGGGGCCCGTCATGATGAAGACGTCGTGGGCCGCGGGGTCGGCCTGGAGGATGCGCCGGGCGATCAGGTCCTTGAACGCCTGGAATTCGGCGTCCCGACCGACAAACTTGGCGCTGGTAATGGTGAGCATGGGGGTGTGTTTTGGGGGCGGAGAGGTCGGGTTGGCGCGACAAGGAGTGGTGTCGCGTTCGGCGCGGCGGAGGCAACCTCTCAGGGGGGCAAGGGAGAATTGTATGTCGTGGAGAAGGGGTAATTCAAGTGCATTTCATTTTGACGATTGCAAATCGACCACATCTTAACATGCTTCTGCGTAATGACTTATGGGAACTTCATGAGAAATGTCCCAAAAACTCCTTCAAACGGGCCCCTTTCGGCCGCTCCAGAACATCCCCAGGTTTCCCCTCTTCCGCAATGACTCCCCCTTCCAGGAAGATCACCCGGTGCCCCACCTCCCGGGCAAATTTCATCTGGTGAGTCACCACCAGCATCGTCATCCCTTCGCGCGCCAGCCCCTTCATGACTTCCAGCACTTCCCCCACCAGTTCCGGGTCCAGAGCGCTGGTGACCTCGTCGAAAAGCATGACTTGGGGCTGCATGGCGAGGGCCCGGGCGATGGCGACACGCTGCTGCTGGCCCCCCGAGAGTTCGGCAGGGTACGCGTTCTCGCGGTCGGCGAGTCCGACCCGGTCGAGCAGCGCACGGGCGCGCTGAAGCGCCTGGCCGGGGGAAAGTCCGAGGACTTTCGTCGGGGCGAGGGTCAAGTTCTCGACGACGGACAGGTGTGAGAACAGGTTGAAGCGCTGAAATACCATTCCCACCCGGGAACGGTGGCGATCGAGCGATCCATCCGGACGGACGAGGACGCCGTCGAACTCGATCGTGCCCTGGTCGGGGACCTCGAGGAAGTTGATGCACCGGATCAGGGTCGACTTTCCCGATCCGGACGGTCCGATGACGCACAGGACCTCCCCCTTGGCGACGTCGAGGTCGATCCCTTTCAGGATCTCCTTGCCGCCCAGGGTTTTTCGAAGGCCCTTAAGCCGTATGAGAGGTGCCGCGGACACGCAGGCGAGCCTCCAGTTTGCGGACAGCCCAGGAAAGCGGAAGAGTCAGCGCGAGGTAGCAGAGGGCGATCACGGTCCAGACTTCGAAGGGCTTGTAGATCCGGTTGGTGAGCTGGCCGCCTACCTGGGTCAACTCGGTGATGGTGACGACGGAGGCCAGCGAGGTGTCCTTCAGCAAGGCGACGCCCTCGTTACCCAGCGCCGGAAGGATGTTGCGAAAGGCCTGCGGAAGCAGCACCCAGCGCATCGCCTGGGGGCGCGTCAGCCCGAGGGCCCGCGCCGCTTCGGACTGTCCCCTGTCGAGGGACTGGAACCCGGCCCGGAAGATCTCGGCGATGTAGGCGGCGTAGCAGAGCCCGAAAGCCGCGGTTGCCGACACGAAGGGACTCGGGATGTAGATCTTCCGGATCAGGTACCCGATCCCGTAGTAGAGGTAGAGGATCTGGACGAAGAGCGGGATCGCCCGGACCACCTCCACGTACACGGCGGCGGCCATCCTCAGCGGTTTGATCGAACTGACCCGCGCCAGTCCGATGACCAGTCCCAGCACAATTCCAACCGCGAGGGAACAGACAGTGAGCAACGCCGTGTTTGCGATCGCGGACGGCAGGCTCTCAAGATAGGGCTTCAGGTCCACGGCTTACTGGGGCTTCGTGATCCACTTTTCCCGAAGCCGCTCCAGCTCCCCCGACGCGCGGATCTTCTTCAGCGCCGCGTTGATCTGGTCCAGCAGCTCCTTGTTTCCCTTCTGGACCTCAATCCCGTACTGCTCCGTCGTGAAGACGTCGCCCACGAGCTTGAACCCGGGCTTGGTGGCGACGAGCCGGCGGCTGACGGGTTCGTCATTGATGACGGCCACGACCTGCCCGTTGAGAAGGTCCTGGAAGGCGAGGTTGACGTCCTTGTAGGGCTTCACGAGGTCCTTGCTGCCCGTGATCAGGACCGCCTGGTCGTACCCCGTGGTGTTCGTCTGGGCCCCGACGACCCGGCCCTTCAGGTCGTCCTTCGACCCGATCGCCGTCTCCTCGGCGCGGACCGCCACGATCTGCCCCGCGTCGTAGTACGGGTCGCTGAAGTCCGCTTCCTTCTTTCGATCTTCCGTGATCGTGATGCAGGAAATGACCGCGTCGTACTTGTCTGTCTTGAGGGCGGGAACGAGGCCGCCGAAGTCGCAATTCTGCAGCTCGACCGGCCGGCCGATTTCGCGGCCTACCGCGCGGATGAGGTCGGCATCGAAGCCCTTGATCTCGCCGCCTTCCTCGAATTCGAACGGGAAGTACGCGGCTTCGGTGCCGACCCGGATCGGTTTCGGGCCGGTCTCGGGCTTGCCGCATCCGGCGACGACGGAAACGCTGGCGGCCAGGGCCGCGACGAAGAGGATTCTCATGGGCGAAGGGTACGGACGCGCGCGGGGCGGCTCAATCGAAAACGGACGCGGGCTTTCCGTGCCGGGACGCAGCCTCTACCATCGGGCGAATGCGCGCCGCGATTCTCTGCCTGTGCTCCCTCCTCGCCCTCACGGCGACCGCCGACGAAATCGCCGACCTGGTAAAGGCGCTGGGCGACGATGACTACGACACCCGCGAAAGAGCGGCGGAGCGGCTGACGGAAATCGGCGACGCCGCGATCCCCGCCCTGCGCGAAGCGGCCAACAGCGAGGACGCCGAGGTCCGGGCCAAGGCGGGAAAAGCCCTCGCCCAGATCGAGTGGCGCACGGCGCTTCCGGCCGCCTTCCTGAAGAAGTACCCGGCCGCGGCAGACGAAATCCTGGTGGCGGACGACGAGTCGCTCATCCGCTGGATCCAGATGCTCGGCGTGACCTGCCCGGGCGTGGACGTCGTGCCGGCCGCCATGCGCTTCATGGACATGGGAACCGGCCGCGCAAAAAAGGACGCCCTGCTGCTCGTCTCGCGCCGCGCCTCCGCGCTGGCGACCCTGCGCGACCCCGCTTCCCTCGAACGCCTCGTGCCGCTTCTCACCGACCCCGAGCCCGGACTGCGCGTGCTGGCTCTCAGCGTGGCCGGCGAGTGGGGGCGCGCGACCGGGAAGGCTCCGGACGCGCTGGACGAGGTCGTGAAGCGCCGGGTGCTGCCGCCGGCGCTTTCGGCGCTCGACGCGAGGGACGGAACGGTGCGATCGGCGGCGGCGCGGGCCCTGGGGCGGATCGGCGACAGCGCGGCGGTGAAGAGGCTGTCGGAGTCAGCGGTCGATTCGGTTTCTGCGGTGCGGATGGCGGCGATCGAAGCGCTGGGGGCGATCGGCGACCCGCGCGGCGCGGCGGCGGCGGCTCGCGGGCTCGACGACGAGGGAACGGATGTGGTGCGATCTGCGATCGACGCGTGCGCCAGGATGAAGTCGAAGGACGCGGCGCCGGCGATTCGCGCGGCGATGGCGGTCGAGGGGCGCGCGCCGATCCTGCGGCAGGCGGCGCTGGAAGCGCTGGCGGCGATCGATCCGCCCGGGATTGAGGACGCGAAAGGGTGTCTCGCGGACGAGAATGCCGCGCTGCGGGCCGCGGCGTGGCGGATCATCCTGGCGTCGGATGCCACGGATGCCGTGAAGGCTGCCGCGGACGAGGACGCGGAAGTCCGCCTCGTGGCGGCGGCGGCGCTGGCGCGCGCCCCGCGCGACGCGGCCGTGCCCGCGCTCCTGGCGCTTCTCGACGACGACCGTTCCGCGACGCTCCGCGACGCGCGAGGCAACGACGTGGCGCGAGGAGAAATCCGCCTGGCGGCGATGGCATCGCTCGAATCGGTGACGAGGCGCAAGTCGGCGGGAGAGGACGACGACGCGAGGGTCGCGGACTGGAAGAAATGGGCGGCGGCGGGCGGAAAGTAGCGACCCCTGCAGCCTTTCATTCGCACTCAGGAAGTACGGCCGGCGGATCAAGGAGTCTTTTCGTTTTTCCTTTTTTGTTTTTCGTTTTTGGTTTCGTTGTGTCCTTTCTTCCCCCACCTTCTAAAGTAACCGCATCGTGCCCACCGCCGAAAAATCCTTCTGCACCCGCTGCGGCCTCCCCATCGAGCCCGGCTCGACGCTCGCGCTCTGCGGCCTCTGCCGCGCCGCGCAGACGCCGGCCACCCAGTCGGGACAGGTCGACACCGGTGCCGGCGAGCCGCCGCCGGACTCTTCGACGGAAGAACCGATTCCCAGGCAGATCGGCGGCCACGACATTTTGGGCGTGCTGGGCGTCGGCGGAATGGGCTCGGTCTACCTCGCGATGGAGCCCGGATTCGACCGGCTCGTCGCCCTCAAGGTCCCTCGGCCGAAGATCGGCGACCACATTTCGCGGAAAATCCTCGACGAAGCCGTCGTGACCGGGCGGCTCGCGCACCCCGGCATCGTCCCCGTGTACCGCATCGGCGAGGACCCGCAGCACGGGCCGTGGTACACGATGAAGCGCGTCGAGGGACGCGCGCTTTCCTCGGTCGTCGCCGGCCTCCGCGAGAACCGCGCCGAGGACCTGGAGAAGTTCACGCTGCCCGTTCTCCTCGGCATTTTCCTGCGCGCGTGCGAAGCGGTGGCCTTCGCGCACCACCACCGGATCGTGCACCGCGACCTGAAGCCCGGGAACATCATGCTCGGGGACTTCGGCGAAGTGCTGGTCCTGGACTGGGGGCTCGCGAAGAAGCTGGAGGAGAACGCGCCCGAGGGCATGCGTCCCTCGACGACGAAGTTCTACACCGCCCCCGGGGCCGCGGCGTTGACCCCCGACAGCTCGTCCTTTTCGCACGACGGGCAGGTCATCGGGACACCCGCTTACATGTCCCCCGAGCAGGCCAAGGGCGCGTCATCCGATATCGGGCTCGCTTCGGACGTGTACTCCCTCGGCGCCATCCTTTACGAACTTCTCGCGCGCTGCTCCCCCGTCGACGCCGCGACGACGCAGGACGCCCTTCAGAAGGTCATCGCCGGCCAGCTCGTGCCGCTGGAGAAGCGCCCGCACGGCCGATCCGCCCCGCGCGTGCTGGTGACGCTCGTGGAGAAGTGCCTGTCGCTCAACATCGCGGACCGGCTTCCCTCGGCGCGCGAGGTGGCGCGCGCGATCGAGGATTACCTCGGCGGGCGTGCGCCGTGGCGGCCGGTGACGGACGGGGGGAAGGCGAAGTGGCAGACTCCGTCAGGCAAATGGGACGTCGGCGCGGAGTCGCTGACCTGCCTCGCGGGGCCGGCGCGCGCTCTCCTCGAAACGCAGCTTCCCGGCGACGTGCGCATCGCGGCGACGGTGCGCGCGGAAGGACGGACGTCGTGGGAGATCGGGTTCTGGCTCGCGTTGCGCGGGTCGTTCTCGGTGGACGGGTACCAGATCCGCCTCGCGGGCGGCCCCGAAGCGCGCGTCGAGTTCGTGCGCGACGGAGTGATCGCGATTCGCCGCCTCGACCTGCGCCTCTCGGCGGGCGCGGACTACGAGCTGCTCGTGATGCGCGAAGGAGACCGCATCTCCCTGTTCATCAACGGCGCGCGCGCCCTCGAATACCGCGACGTCTTCCCCTTGCGCGGCAACCGGGTCGCCATCGCCGCCGACGGCGCCGGCATCTTCCTGCGCCGCCTCCTCGTCGAAACCCGCGGCGCGCCGCTTCAGCTCGCCTTCCTCGCCCTCCCCGACAAGCTGTTCCAGCTCGGGCAGCTCACGGAAGCGCGCGAGCTGTACAACGAGCTCGCTTTTTCGCACCCCGACCGCGATGAAGGCCTGATCGCCCGCTACAAGTCCGCGCTCTGCTCGATCGAGCTCGGCGAGAACGACGCCGCGCTCGAGGAATTGCGGCAGCTCGAGGGGACGACCCTGGAAGCGCTGTCAGCGCTCGGCCGCGCGCGCATCGGGTTCCGCTCGAAGAACATCATGGAAGCGTGGGAGGTTCTGCGCGACGGCTGCCGGCGCTTCGTGGACGCCCCGGTGCGCGTCGAGATCTGGACGCTGCTCATGAACACCGCCGACCGCGTGAGCCGCGAATCGGCGGAGCTCGGTGCGACGCTCTACGAGCAGCTCCTGCGCGAGCCGTGGCTCGAGTCGCACGAAACGGGGCAGGTGATCTCGGAGCTCATGGCGCTCGCCGGGCTTGTCGGCGGCAAGCCGAAGATCCGGTCCGAGTCCCTGCGCATCCTCTCCGTCTATCCCCACAACGTCCCCGTCCGCCTCGAGTGCCACACCGCGCTCGCCCGCTCCGGCATGACCCCGGCGCTGGTCCAGCAGTCGCGCCTCGCGCTCCACGCGACGCTCGCCCTCGGCGCCCGCCTCGGCAAGCGCGACCGCTGGCGCGTCATCCTCTGGCTCTGCGAAACGCTGATCGCTTCCGGCGAACTCGAAAACGCCCGCCGCTGGCTCTCGGTCGTCATGAAGGAAACGCCGCACCCGTCCGTCGAGGGCGCCTGGGCGCGCAACTGGCTCGCGCTCTGCTGGATCGTCGGAAGCGGCCCGCAGGAAGCGCTGACGGCGCTCGCTCCGCATTCGAAGGAGTATTCGGCGACCGCGCAGCCGCAGCACCTGATCGGCGCGATCCTGGAAGCGGCGGCGCTGTCCTGGATGGGGCTTCGCGAACAGATCGTGCCGTCGCTCGAAGGCGATACGGCGCACCCGGAGTGGAGAGCGGTGATGGACGCGCTCTCGGGGCGGGAGCCGATGGAAGCATTCATGAAGTACGCGGGCGGGTTGACCCCGAATCTCCAGGCGGAGTTCTACATCGCAGGCGCGGAGCTGCAGATGGCGAGGCAGCGCGACGCTTCGGCGACGACCCTGCGGCGGCAGGCGCTTTCGGTAGGCGGCGAGCGCGAGTTCGTGAGAAAATTGGCGAGCGCGCGGTAGCGAATACTCCTCCGTTCTGTCCTTGATTCCAGTACCGCCGACTTGCTAGCCTGAACGTTCCTAAGGCGTTTTACCAACGCAAATTGCCACCTACTTACAAGTCATGAACAAGAAACCCGGCCGCTCGATCCTTCCGTCGATTCGCACAGGAAAACAACTTTTCCTCGCGGTGGTGATGAGCATCGCCTGCGTCGTGGCATGCCTTTCCATGTGGATCCTGCGAGACTCAATGCAGTCTGAGAAACCGATCCCACCAAATGTCCCATTCAGAACGACAGAGTTCAAGTTAGTGTCCGGAGCCGGGGCGTCTCGAATGCCTTTGGAACCGGTCGCTGAGAGCGATCGTCTGAGAATTGTGGCGCTCCTTCTGCGCCGGCTTGACGCCATGCAGCGAGGAATCGGCGACGTTGATCGACAGCTTGAGGCCGAGGCGCGATTGCGTCCTGGCGTATTCGCGGCCTTGGCACTCGAGTCGTCCGAACGAGCAGTTCGCGTCCTAGCCGCGACAATTCTGCTGGCGGAGGTGCCAGAACTGAAGTTCGTACGGACTCTGCTTGAGGCGTCGAAGGACAAGGCGATCTTGGTACTTGCTCTCTCTGCGCTTCTTCCGAATTCCTGCGACGGAGTCCAGGAAATCGTCGAACGCCTGGCGCTCGAACACTCCGGCGACGCGGACCTGTTTGACGCTGCCATGCGAATTCTAGTCGTGCTTAACCCGGACCGCGCAACCGAGATAATCCTTGAACTGCTCGAGAACGGAACCGACCGTGAAGTCAAGGCGCGAGCGGCTGCCTTTCTTCGGGCTGCCAATCGTCCCGATATTGTCACCCGGCTTGTTCGCGCGTGGGCGGTAGGCGTTCGCGCCTCCAAGAACGGAATCATTTCCGGTGAGGACCCTTTCCTGAAGGCCGTGGCCAAGTTAGATCCGGAATTCCTCGAGTTGATCGCCATCGAAGTGCTGACCCTGCAGTTGGATCCGACCGAAACAAACCTGTTCATTTACGGTATGAGAGGTGCGGCGCCGGAATTCGCTTCGACATTTTTTGCGAGGATTCTCGAGGGTGACTACCCGACAATTCACAAGCGGCAGGCAGTATTCGCGCTCGCCTACGTCAACGATTCGACGGTCATCGAGCAATTCGTTCAACGATTGATCTCCACATCGGCGGAGGATCCGCTGCGCTCTGATCTCCTGTCGGCGGCATCTCTCTTGAATCCGGCCTTGCTGAAAGCGACGACCCTTTCGGATCTCCGAGAAGCGTGTTTGGACCCGGCAGTGCGTTCCTGCCTGTCCGTGCTAATCGCTCGCTCCGATCTCGTAGGGCTAACCGGCGCCGCAATCGAGTCGATCCGGAAGGACTTGGAGTCGGACGTTGTCGGTGGGACCGTCATGCAAAGTGTGACTGCCGCTGATGGCTTTGCCGCGATCGCGCGAAGGGAGGCCGATGGTGCCTCGACGATTGCATCCTGTCTGGACCGTCTGCCGAACGATCACCCTGCCGTTGAGCGACTGGTTCGCGGTGCCTCGAGTTGCGAACTTAGCCCAGACTTGCTCCGGGTGATGAAACAGATCGGCACGGGTTCGTCGACGAAACCTGCATTGCGGCTCGACGCGGTTCGTTATGTTCTCAAGGTCGGAGATCTAGATTCACAAGCCGCGGTGTTACCTGAAGTCGTCAAGCTGTTACGAGACAAGAAACTCGGCTTGCGGTCGGCCTTGATGGTCGGTGAATCTTGCACGCCCGAAATGCTGGCTCGAATCAGAGATTCGCTCTCGGCCAGCGGAGGTGCGGATCATTCTCTCAAGCAAGTGGTGTCTCTGCTTGAGGATTTCCTCGAAGCTCACTCGGAGCCAAAAGAAGGAGGAAAGTGATGCGTCTGGTGAGACTTGCTGTTGCCACCGCCTTGGTGACCTGCGCCATCGGCGTCACAGGCCCCGTCAACCACAGTAGTACTGATTCGCCGTCATATTCCCTGGTTCTGGTTTACCTGGGTTTCACTACCACTCAGGAATCGCCCGGGGGGTCGCAGGTACTGACCTGCGTTTCGAGGAAGGGCGGCGGTGACGCAGACGTACATTCCTTCGGTCAGACGACTTCGCTTTGCAACCACCAAGGGCAGCTCCACCCGGGGCACTTTGCTTTTGGACAAGCCGATGCAGAGCTAGATCTCAAGATCAAGACCAAGTCCGATCGAGCCACCGCAAACGGGACTCTCATAGTCGATTGCATTTGGACGGTGACCTTTTCCTGCGACAATGTCTTGGTGTTTTTTGACTCCGACTCAATGGGATGCTTCGTCTCGTGGGGTCCGCTCCCCGCAGCCCCTGTCGTCGGAGTTCCGGCGATCGGAAGGCAGGTGAAGTTCAAAACGAAATTCGATGGCAAGAAGGACCACATCGACCTGCGATGGGTCCTTCCGGTCTCCGACCCGGTTGCGTGTGCGTTCTTAGACAACTCGGTTTTGGATACGACAGCGGAGGCAAAAGTCAGGTGGGGAGGAGACGAAGGGGGCCCTCTAGGGGGCATCGAAGGAGACGCCGATGGGATCGTTGTTGTGACTCAGGTCCTCAACTGCGAATAAGCTGAGCGACTGGTGGGCTTCCCACGCATTTGTTGGCAGTTATCGGTTGGAGTCAGAGACCGTCGAAGTAAGCAATGGGCATGTCGCGAGCGTGGCTGACAGTGACGGATCTTTCTGGATCGGTGCGGGACGTGGCGCAGGTGCGTGCGCGTCATGCGGGAACATTGTTTGAGACGGCGAGGTTGCGGGCTGAAAGGGCCACGGCGAGTTATCTCATCCAAGCGCGAATTCTCGACGCCACCCTATGGGCGATCCCTTAGGCCGCCGAGTGCGATACTCTCCGGTTCCCACCTCGCTTCTCCGGATACCACTTCATGACCCCTACCGTGAACTGCTGTCCCCGCTGCGGCACCGAGCTGCCGGCCGGAGAGCCTTCGCGGCTCTGCGACCGGTGCCAGCCGCCGACGAAGGCGGGGCTGGCGGAGGGGCCGGCGCCCGGGACGACGCCGCCGCAGGGGCAGCCGTCGGAAATCGGGGGATATGAGATCCTCTCGATCCTGGGCGAAGGAGGGATGGGGACCGTCTACCTCGCGCGCGACCCCGTCCTGAGCCGCGACGTCGCGCTCAAGGTTCTGCGCCCCGACGTCTACTCGGCGGAGTTCGCGGAGCGGCTGGCCGACGAGGCCGTGGTCACCGGCCGGCTCGCCCACCCCGGGATCGTCCCCGTCCACCAGCTCGGGAACGACACGACGTGGGGGCCGTGGTACACGATGAAGCTTGTCCAGGGCCGGCCGCTCTCCGACATCCTCGAGGGACTGCGCGACCGCAAGCCGCGCGAAGAGGAAGCCTGGCCGCTCCTGGCGCTGCTCGGAGTCTTCGCGCGCGTCTGCGAAGCGATCGCGTTTTCGCACTTCAATGACGTCGTCCATCGCGACCTCAAGCCTGGCAATATCATGATCGGGGAATTCGGCGAAGCGCTCGTCCTCGACTGGGGGCTGGCGCGGGTGATGGGCGAGAAGCGCAAGCGCGCGGAGACAACGCAGATCGTGTCGCCGGCAGAAGGCGGGCTGACGCGCGACGGGATCATCGTCGGCACGCCGGGGTACATGTCGCCGGAGCAGGCCGCCGGCATGGGAACGCTCGTCGGGCCTCCCAGCGACGTCTACTCGCTGGGGACGATCCTCTACGAAATCATCACGCTTCATCCTCCCGTGGACACCGGCGATCCGGACGAAGCGCTTCGGGCGACGCTCAAGGCGGAGATCACGCCGGTGCACAAACGCGGGCAGGGGCGCTTCGCTCCCCGCGCGCTCTGCCAGATCGTGGAGCGGGCGATGGATCCGGATCCTGCGAAGCGGTACCCGACGGCGCGCGAGCTGGCGCGGGCGATGGACGAGTTTCTGGCGGGGCGGGTTCCGTGGCGCGACGTCGCGGAGGGAAAGGGCGCGGAGGCGTGGGACCTTGTGAGCGGCCGCTGGTCGCGCAAGGGCCGCGACCTGGTCTGCGCGGGCGGCCAGTCGGCGCGGGTCGTGGCGGTGCCGCGCGTCACCGGCGACGTGCGCCTCGAGTTCACGCTGGCCGCGGACATGGACCGCACGTCGTGGGAAGCCTCGGTCTGGCTGGCGATCCGCGGTGGCTTTTCGCTGGAGGGCTACCAGATCCGGCTGGCCGCCGGCCCCGAGGGGCGCGTCGAGCTGATCCGCCACGGCGTCACCGCCGCGCGCCGTATCGACGTGCGCCTCGCCGCGCGGACGCGCTACCGCATCCTCGTCCTGCGCGAAGGCGACCGCATCACGCTCACCATCAACGGCACCCGCGCCCTCGAGTACCGCGACCTCTTTCCCCTCCGCGGCGACCGCGTCGGCCTGTCGTGCGACGAGGAGGGCGTCGCATTCCGCGAACTTAAGCTCGAAGGCCGCGGCGCGCCCCTGCAGCTGACGTTCCTCGCGCTCCCCGACAAGCTCTACCAGCTCGGCAAGATGTCGGAAGCGCGCGACCTGTACCGCGAGATGGGCGAGACGCACCCGGACCGGGAGGAAGGGCTGCTCGCGCACTACAAGGGCGCGCTGTGCTCGATCGAAATGGGTGAGCGCCTCGAGGCGCTCGAGGCTCTTCGCAAGCTCGACGGCACGCCTCTCGAGGCCGTCATCCCCCTCGGCCAGGCGAAGCTCGAACTCAAGGCGGGAAACAAGTACGAAGCGGTGGTCGCGCTTCAGGAAGGCTGCCAGCGCTATCCCGGCGACCCCGTGCGCATCGAGCTGTGGACGCTTCTCCTGGAGACGATCGACAAGGTCGAGCGCGAGTCGCCCGACAAGGCCTCTTCGATGTACCAGGAACTCCTTCGGCAGCGGTGGCTGGATGCGACGGAGGCGGCGCAGGTGTGCGCGGAAATGCTGCGCCTGTGCAGCGTGATCGGGGGGCCGGCGCGCGTGCGCGACGAGGCGGCGCGGCAGCTGATGCGTGAGAAGTTCGCGGTCGAAGTCCGCATGGAGTGCCACGCGGCGCTCGCGCGCTCGGGGATGACGCCGGACCTGATTGCGCGATGCCGCATGGAACTGCAGGAGACGCTCGCGCTCGGCGTCAACCTGGCGGCGCGCGACCGGTGGGTGACGATGCTGCGGCTGTCGGAAACGCAGATCGCGGAGGGAGACCTCCGCGCCGCGCGCGCCTCCCTCACCGTCGTCATGGGCGGCGCCACCCACCCGTCGAACGAAGGCGCCTGGGCGCGCAACTGGCTCGCGCTGGTCGCGCTTCTCGACGGCAACCCCGACGAGTGCCTCTCGATACTCGAGCGCGAATCCGCCGCCTATGTCGCCAGCAAGTCCCTCCAGGAGCTCTTCCGCGTTCTTCTCGAGTGCGCAGCCCTTTCTTCCATGAACCGCTCCGACGACGCGATCAACCGCCTGGCCGAAACCGTCGCGGCGATGCCCGAGTGGTCTCCCATCGCGGGCGTCATCGTCGGCTCCGAGCCGCTTGAAGCCCTCTGGTCCTACGCGGCCAGCCTCTCGCCCAACCTCGCCGCGGAGCTTTACCTCCTCATGGCCGAGGTTTTCGCCGGCCGCCGCCAGCTGTCGAAGGCGACGCAGCTGCGCGCGCGGGCGATCCAGGTCGGGGCGGGAAGAGCGCTGGCGCTGTTTCTGGTGTCGCGGCGCGGGACACGGTGAGCAGGCGCCCCGCCATCGCCCGCAGGACGTCGGCTTGTGCGGCGGAACAGGCGGTCCCCCTTTCCGGGGATTCCGCAGATTCCGGACGCAATCCCGCTTGAACTGCGCGCCGTGAAAGCGGAACATTAAGGCCATTAAGTAGTTCCGCCGATTCGGCCGGCGGGAGGGATTCCCGGCAACCGGGCCCCTTCGCGCGTGTTGAATTCTGCGGAGACCGGCGCGCCGGGTCCGGCAAGGGGACAGCGTCCCCTCGAGGCCGTCCCGCGCGGCCCGGGAGCCGCATCGGAGACCCCTACGATGAACAGAACAGTCGTTTCGTCCGTACTCGTCCTGGCCGCCGCCCTCGCCTGCCCCGGCGAAGACCCCGCGCCGCCTACGCAGGCGCAACCGGGCACGAAGCTGAGCCAGCGGGAGATCGCCTTCCACTGCCTGAACCGCCTCTCGTTCGGACCACGGCCGGGCGAAGTGGACGACATCCTTTCCCGGGGCTGGATGGCGTGGACCCTCGAACAGCTCGAGCCTGAGAAGATCGACGACTCCGCGCTCCAGGAGAGGCTGAAGAAGGACTGCCCGTCCGTCTTCATGAGCACCTCCGAAGTCATCGACCAGTACCGCCCGAAGGAACTCCGCGACCGCAAGAACCTCACTCCCGAGGAACTGCTGAAGCTGCAGCAGGAGTACAACCGGCTCCGCCGCGACGTCCAGGAGGAACTGCGATCGGCGGTCATCCTCCGCGCCGCACATTCGCGGCGCCAGCTGAACGAAGTGCTCGTGAACTTCTGGCGGAACCACTTCAGCATCGACCAGTCGAAAGACCAGTGCCAGCTGCTCGCCGGGAACTACGAGGAAGACGTGATCCGGAAGCACGTCTTCGGGAAGTTCGAGGACATGCTGATGGCGTGCGCGAAGCATCCCGCGATGCTCGTGTACCTCGACAACGTGCTGTCGCAACGGCCTCTGTCGGAGCGCGAGAAGGAGATGGTCGAGCGCGGGGGGGCGAACCGAAAGAAGTCCGAGTTCATCCAGAAGCTCGAGCGTCAGCACGGGTTGAACGAGAACTTCGCACGCGAGGTGATGGAACTCCACACGGTGGGCGTGCAGAACGAGAACGTCCCCGGCGGCTATACGCAGCAGGACGTGATCGCCGTGGCGCGGACGCTGACGGGATGGACCGTGTCGTTCGGCGAAGACCGCTGCGAGTTCAACTTCCGCAAGGAGTGGCACGACGACGACCCCAAGAAAATCGGCGTCCTGAACCTGAGCCTCTCGGGCAACGGCGGAATCGAGGAAGGCGAGGAAGTCATCCGCCGGCTCGCCCGGCACCCGCTGACCGCAAAGTTCATCTGCTGGAAACTCTGCCGGCACCTCGTGAACGACCAGCCGCCCGCGGCGCTCGTGGACAAGGCCGCAGCCGAATACCTGAAGACGGGCGGAGATCTCAAGGCCGTCTACCAGACGATCATCTTCGGCGACGACTTCTATCGCCGTGAGAACTTCCGCGTGAAATTCAAGACGCCGTTTGAGTTCACGGTCAGCGCGCTTCGCGCCACCGGAAGCTCGATCGTGAACACGAACGAAACCCTCCGGATGCTCGACCAGATGGGCCAGCCTACCTGCCGCTGCAAGGACCCGACCGGGTACTTCGACCAGGCGGAAGCGTGGCTCGACCCCGGCGTTCTCGTGTACCGGTGGCAGTTCGCGCTGAGGCTCGCCAGCGGCCGGATGGGCGGCATCTCGATGTCGGCAGACTACTTCAAGCCGATCCTCGCCAAGGACCCTGCCGGCATGAAAGAAGCGCTCGAGTCCATGATTCTGCCCGGAGGCGTCGACGCCCCGACCGAGGCGCGCTGCGCGGAGATCCTCAAGCAGGGCCTCAAGCCGCGCCAGGCTGCCGAAGCGCTCCTCGGCGCTCTTCTCGGTTCCCCCACCTTCCAGGAACAGTAGCGGAGATCCCCATGACCGATTTCAACCGCCGTGATTTTCTCCGCGCCTCCGGAGCGGTCTTCGGCGCGATCGCCTCGGGCCGCTTCGGCCTCAGCGCCCTCGCCGACGAGAAGGGCGCGGCCGTGAAGACCGTCGTCGTGCTTTACATGAGGGGCGGCGCCGACAGCCTCAGTCTCGTCGCGCCGTACACGGACGCGACGTACCGCAAGATCCGCCCGACGATCGCAGTCCCGCCCCCCGGCGCCGACGGCGGCGCGCTCGACCTCGGCGGCGGGTTCGGGCTGCATCCGTCGATGAAGGGGCTGCACGCTCTCTACAAGAAGGGAATGTTCGCGCCGATCCTGAACGTCGGCTCCCCTCACCCGACGCGCAGCCACTTCGACGCGCAGGACTTCATGGAGTACGCCGCGCCGGGCGTCCGCACGATTACGGAAGGCTGGCTCAATCGCTGGCTGACCGCGACGAACGAAGGGAAACGGAAGGAAGTCGAGTTGCGCGCCCTCGCGGCGCAGCCGCTTCTGCCCCGAGCGCTTCGCGGCCAATTCCCTGTGCTGGCCGTTCCCGAGGACCGCGCGATGCAGGCGATGGACGAATTCGAGGGGCAGTACGGGAAGGGGGGCGGGATGGAGAAGCGGTCCGACGATCCCGCCGACAAGATCCTGGGTGCGGGGCAGGAAACGATCCGGAAATTGCGCTTCCTGCAGGACATTCTCGCGAAGGCGGACGGCGCCGGCGGCGTGAAGTACCCGGCGACGACGCTGGGGCGGCAATTCCAGGGGATCGCGCAGGTCATCAAGGCGGGGTGCGGGCTGGAAGTCGCGGCGGCGGACTACAACGGGTGGGACCACCACGCGAAGGAAGGCGTGGAAGACGGGCAGATGGCGGACATGCTCAAGAACGTCTCGGACACGCTGGCCGCGTTCGCGGAGGACCTCGGCGAGGCGCGCATGAAGGACGTGCTCGTCCTGACGATGTCCGAATTCGGCCGCACGGTGGCGGAGAACGGGAACAACGGCACCGACCACGGCCACGGCGGGATCATGCTGGCGCTCGGCGGGCAGGTGGACGGAGGGAAGATTTTCGGAAAGTGGACGGGGCTGGAACCGAAGAGCCTGTACGAGGAGCGGGACATGCCGGTGCACACGGACTTCCGCCTTCCGTTCACGGAGGTGCTGAGCGGTTTCCTCGGGTTCACGAAGATGGAGAAGTTCTTCCCCGACTGGAAGCCGCAGGCGCCGGCGCTCGGGTTCCTGAAGAAGGCGTAGGCCCGGCAATCCGGAGCCAAGAGGTGGCGATGTCGAAGGACGAGCAGAATCTGCAGGTCAAATTCCGGTGCGCCTGCGGTCACCGGCTGCTCGCTCCCCTTCGCAAATCCGGCCACCGGTCCCGCTGCCCGGGTTGCGGAACGTCGGTGGTGGTGCCGGATGTGGCGGGGGCAGAGGTGATCTCGCTCGAGTGCGGCTGCGGCGAGGAGATCGCGGCGGGAGCGGATCTCTGCCCGCGATGTTCTCCCGTGGGGCGCGGGCCTGACGCCGGCACGGCGCCCGCTGTTGCGACGGAAGACGCGCCGACGGACGAGCTGATTTTTCCGCGTGCGCCGCGCGGACTTCTTCCCGTCGTTCTGGGGCTGACGGGCGCATTCGTCGCATTCGCCGCAATCCTGGTTCTCGCTCTCGGCGAATTCAACCTCCCGGCCGCGCGGCCCGAATCGCCCGGGGCACTCACCCAGGATTTCACGCCGATCGCCTCGAAACACGACTCCTCACAAGCACCGGAAGAAGCGGCAAAGGCGCCGGAGCCTTCCGAGGGCAGTCCCGCGACCGCAAAACCGCCTCCTCCCCCGAAACCACAGGTTCCCGACCCGCCTCCCGCGCGCGACTTGCCCCCGTCGAAAAAACCTCCCGCCGTGAAGCAGCCGCCTTCCGAGTCGCCGTACGACGTCGCGACGAAGACGCCGCTTCCGCCGCGCCCCGAGCTGCCCGCTCCGGGGGCAACGGAAATGAAGGAACTGAGTCAGGCAACTTTCTCCGAGAAAATCCTGCCGATTCTGGACGCAAGTTGCATGTCGTGCCACGCGAAGCCCGGGCTTCCCGTGGGCGGTTTTGTCCTGACGCTTCCGGGGAAATCCGGCCACGGGGCGATCTCGCGAAAGAAAAACTTCGACGTCGTCGTGCGCTTTGCGCGCCGCGACGCCCCCGACCGTTCGCCGCTCGTCCTCAAGCCGCTGGCGCTCGAGGACGGCGGCGCGGAACACGGAGGCGGCGACAACTTCCGGAGAGGCTCGCTGGAGTACACGGCGTTCGTGGCGTTCGCCGCGGGCGCGGAGCCCTCGGAGGTCAGGCCCCTGGCCGACGCCGGCCCCGACCAGGAGATCGAGCCCGGCCGCGTCGCGAAATTCGACGGCGAACGAAGCCGCGAGCCGGGAGGGCGGAGGCTGAAGTGGGAATGGAGAATCGTCCTCGCGCCCGCCGGCTCGGAGGCGAAGCTCGCCAATGCCGACGGGCGGGAGGCGAGCCTGAAGGCGGATGTCGCCGGAACGTGGGTGCTCGAGCTGGCCGTCATCGACCCGTCGCGCGGCCGGAGCCTTCCTTCGCGCGTCCGGCTCCGCGCGAAGGCAACTGCCGGCGTCTCGCCCGTGGCGCCCTCCGCCGCCCGCGTCGCCCGCATCAAGACCCTCGTCGCCCGTGTCTTCGGCCTCGAGGCCGACGCTTCTGCCGCCGCACGGCTTGCCACACTTTCGCCCGAGGATCTCGCCAACGATGTCCTCGCCGATCCTGATTTCTGGCGCGTCCTCCTCGCCCGCGACCTCGCCTGCCTCGATCTCATGGGCCCCTTCGCGCCGGACGGTTTCGACCTGGCCGTGGAATCCGCGAGATGGGCCAACGGAGAAGGGAATCTCCTGGAAACCTGGAAGCTCTGGCTCGCCGACTCGAACATCAATCGCCGCTTCCCCGATTCCGCCGTCGCCGCGTGCACGCTGCTCGCCCGCCTCGCCGGGGAGCGCGTTCCGTCCGATTCGACCCCGCCCCCGGCCCGCGGACTCGGACCCGAACTCCTCAGACGGGACGCGTTCGCGTCCCTCTGGTTCGAACGCCAGCACCGCGCCCTTCTGGGCTCCGCCCCCGCGGCCGCGGAGCTTGCACGCTGGGTCGCCGCCTGGAAGGCCGATCCCGCAGTGCTTCGCGGCCTCCTCCGCGAATGGCTCGTGCGCGCCGCACGCTAGTGGTGAGTCAGCTTTGATTTCGTGGGTCGCGTCCGAAGGGCGCGACCCACGAAATCAAGCGTGCCGAACCAGTAGTTCAGGAAAGCGCTTCCCGCGGAATCGTCCGCGCGTCGATGGCGGGAACGCATGCGTTGGCGAGGAGGACGGCGAGGACGGCGGCGTCGGGGTAGGGCGTGTAGAAGCGCGCGAGCATGGTCGCGGCGCCGGCGAGGGCGGCGAAGAGCATGCGGCCGCGCGGCGTGAAGGGCGCGGTGACGGGGTCGGTGAGCATGAAGAATCCGGTGAGGAGCACGCCGCCGGAAGCGATGTGAAGGAGGGCATTGTGGGCGAGCCACGGCGCGTGGCCGGCGATGCGGTCGCCTGCGGGGAGGAAGAGGGCGAAGAGAGAGACGGTCGCGAAGTAGACGAGGGGAACGCGGCCCTCGATGGCGCGGACGGCGACGAGGAAGAGGCCGCCGGCGAGGACGGCCAGGGGGGCGGCTTCGGCGAGGGAGCCGGGGTGTTGGCCAAGGAGGAGGTCGAGGAGCGGCGTTGCCACGGAATCGACTTCTTTTGCGAGCGGGCTTGCGGCGGTGATTCCGTCGGCGGCGGGCCAGCGCGGGGCGAAAAGGAGGCCGGGAGCGAGGCCCATGAGGACGGCGCGCGCGAGGGCGGCCGAATTGAAGAGGGAGTTGCCAGCGCCGCCGCCGAGGTGTTTCCCGAGGGAGACCGCGATCGCGGCGCCGAGCGCGGAGAGCCACCACGGCGCCGTCGCGGGGAGAGTGAGCGCGAAAATGGCGGCGGTGACGAGAGCGCTTTCGTGGAACGCGGCGCGCCTGAGGAAGAAGCACTGGACTCCCCACGCGACGGACAGGGCGGCGGCGAGCGAGGCGGCCGCCGTTACGCCGCCGCGCACGACGGCAGCGATCAGGGCGGGCGCGAGTGCGATCAGCACCTGCGCCATCAAGACACGGGTCGTGCGACCGCTGTGGACCAGGGGGCCGGGGCTCACAGGTAGGCCACCGGGAGAAGCGCGTAGTAGAGCACGCCGGTCGCGAACAGCCGGATCGGCGCGCCGCGGAGGCGCGGCGAAACTTCTTCAAAACGCTCTTCCATCGAGGCCAGGAGCGCGCTCACGGCGAGCCAGACGGCCGAAGCGCGCGCCGCGTCGGCCCAGCCGGTGTAGTGCCCGGCGGCGAGGAGGAGGGCGGCAGGGGCGAAGCGCGGCGCGACGAGGACGGCGGCCAGCGCGGCGGCCGGGCCGGCGAACGTGCCGAGCGGCTGCGCAGCGAGAGCGAGGAGTGGAGCGGCTGCGGCCAGCCACCAGGCGCGGGGGCGCTGGAGGAAAAGACCGGCGGCGGCGGCGAGGAAGACCGCGTCCCAGGGCTTCATCGGGCGGACTCCTCTTCGGGCGGTTCGGGGTTTGACGGCAGAAGGGCGAGGGCGGCGGCCGCCGCGAGCAGAAGGGCTCCGCCCGCATGGACAGGGACGACGAAGGGAGCGAACTGCGCGGCGGCGCCGAGGGCAGCGCCGAGAGCGGCCGCGCCGAGGTGGGCGCGACCGCCGGCGAGAAGAGCGCCCGCGGCGGCGATGGGAGCGAGCGGGACGCCAGGGACGGCGGCCGCGGCGATCCACGCGATCGCAACCCACCGCGACGGCCGGCCGGCGGCGAGCGCCGCGCCAAGCCCGAGCGCGGCGGCCCAGGCCAGCGACGCGACCGGCGGCGCTTCCCAGAGCGCAGGCACGAGCCCGGCAAGGATCCACCCGGCGGGGAAGCGGAGTTTCATCGGGGGGCCTCGGTGGACCACCAGCGGAGGCGGTCGTTGACGGCGTCGATGAGGAGGCGGGAGGAGACGCTCGCGCCGGTGACGGAGTCCACGACGACGGGGGGGCGTGCGGGCCGGCCGCGGAACGAAGCGAGGAACCCGGGGGACTGGAGAACGCGGCCGTCGTGGCCCTCGGTGCTGGTGAGGACAAGGACGTCGGCGACGGCATCTCCCTCGAGGACGACGGCGCCGCGGATGAGCCCCTGGACGCCGGGGCGTTCGAAGAAGAGGACCGCTTTGCGGCCGTTGTGAAATGCGGGCGGGCCGCCGCCAGGGACGCGCGCGGCGGGGCCGATGAGCCGCTCGGCGAGCGCGCGGTCCGGGTCAGCAGGGCGCAGCGCGAACGCGACGGCCGCGGCGGCGGCGAGAAGGACGGCGGTCGCCACGCGGGCGCGCGCCGGGGGCGCTTCGCTCATCGCAATGTCGCCTTGGCCCGGCGGAGAAGGGCGACGAGGGAGCGGTCGGCGGGGCAGACGTACTGGCACATGCCGCAGTCCATGCAGCGCGAGAGGGCGGCCGTGGGGCGAAGGATGAGGTGACGCGCGCTCAGGCCCACGGGGCACGCTTCGAGGCAGTCGCCGCAGCGGATGCACGGGTTGTCGGTGGGGCGGCGGATCTCCTCGCGGGTGAGCGCGAGGACGCCTCCGGTCCCCGGCTCGACGACGGCGTCGGGCAGCGACTCGACGCCCATCATCGGACCGCCTGCGAGAAGGACCGCCGCCAGCGCGAGGTCGGCCGAAGCGCAGGCGAGGATGTGGCCGAACTCGGTGCCGAGCGACACCGTGAAATTCCCGGGGCGCGCCACGGCGCCGCCATCGACGGTCACGACGCGGTCCAGCAGAGGCCGCTCCAGGCAGACGGCGTGGTGGATCGCGCGGGCCGTCTGCACGTTGATCACGATCGCGCCCGCGTCTGCCGGGCGGCCGCCCGGTGGGACATCGCGGCCGAGGACCTGGCGGACGAGGAAGCGTTCGTAGCCGCCCGGGTAGCCGCCGTCGTCGTGGACGATCACGCCGCGCGCGGCGCCGACGGCGCGCATGGCGAGGCGCATCCCGCACTCGACGTCGTCGCGGAATTCGGCCATCACGCGCGCGTCGCACGCGAGGTACGGCTCCGACTCGCAGGCATTCACGATCACGCACTCGACCGGCCGGCCGGGCGCGAGCTTCACATACGTCGGGAACATCCCGCCTCCCATTCCCTCGATGCCGGCGTCCCGCACGGCGGCGACCACCGCTTCGGGCGAGAGCGACGCCAACTCCCGGTGCGGCGCCGAAGGAAGGACGCGCGGCCGGCCCTCGATCCGGATTTCTCCCGGGCGCTTCGCCGAAACCACGACGCCGTCGTACGGCGAGTGCCGACGCCGCGCGAACCCCTCCCCTTCCGGCGACTCCGCGATCACCTGCCCCGCTTCCACGCGGTCTCCAGGCACCACTCGCGCGAGCAGCCCGGCCGTCCGGACGCGGACTGCCGGCGCCGGCTCCAGCGCCCGGATCGCCTCGCGCACCGTCTGCTTCAGCGCCGGGACCTTCATCGCGCCTCCTGGGCCGTCTTCAGCCACGCCTCGTCCGGCCGGTGGCACTCCGCGCACTGCGACGCGAACCGCCGCGCATGGCACTCGCCGCACGACTCCCGGTGCGCCGCCGAAATCCGGATGTGCTCCTCCCTCTCCTCCCGCCCCCTCCCCGGCGCCCGAAACCCGCTCGTGTGCCACTTCGGCCGCTCCTTTGCGTGGCACTCGTCGCACGACTCGCGCTTGTGACAGCCGAGGCAGGACGCCTGATTCTGAAGCGCCGCCGGTCCGTGCCCTTCTTCGACGAAAGCCGGTGTATGCGTCGTCGGCGGCGACCCTTTGTGGCAGCTCGCGCAGTCACCCGCCTTCGCGCAGGAAACTCCCGACACCCCTTCATGCGCCAGCCACGCCGCCGCCGAGAGCGCCACGACAAGCAGGAGAATGCCGAGGATCGAGGCGCCCTTCATCGCTCCGCCCCCAGGTCGATCCAGCGGTAAATAGCGCGGAGATCTTCGTCGGGAAGCGGTGCGCCGTCCGGGTGTGGTGCCGCGGGCGCTACACCCGGGGCGTGCAGTTCGCGTCCCTCGAGCCGCTCGGCGAGTCGCGAGACGATCGCGCGGCGGTCGTCGAGATCTATAAAGCGCAAAAGGGTGTCGTAGGCCGCTTCGCCCGCAAGATTCACTCCCGACACCGCTCCGCTCCCCTCGTGGCACTCCAGGCAGCGGCGCTCGAGGATCGGGCGGACGCTCTTCTCGAAGCTCACTTCGACCGGCGCCGGCGCGCGCCCGCCGTCCCAGTTGGAGGGCAGGAGCTTGCGGCGCTTCTCGACATCCCAGATCGCCTGTGTCCGCGATGCCGAGGTGATGATGTCGGGGCGGCGGAGGATGTCGGCGGGCGCGCCGGTGAGGCCGCCGTGGCAGCCGCCGCAGGTCTGGGCGAAGAGCGGGCGCGGGATGGAGAGGGTGTGGCGTTCGCCGGGGAGTGTGTAGAGCCAGCGGTTCGGGGAGCGCAGCGCCATGCCGCGCGCGTTGACCGACTCGATGTCGAACGCGATGCCGGCGGGGATGGCGGCCTGGATGGAGCCGTCTTCGGCGAGGGGAACTTCGGCGATGAGGAAGCGACGGGGCTGCGCGGCGGGGTCAGGGCGCGCCTGGAGGCCGACGATGCGGGCGAGATGGACCTGGTCGATGTCGGGGGTCGCGTCGCCGCAGGAGGGGCAGACATCGGACGCGATGTGGCGGACACCGACCGGCGTGGACTGGGTGAAGAACGCGTCCAGGAGCGGCAGATCGAACACCTGGAGCACGGATGCAGCGCCTGCGGGGTAGCGGGCGAGGCCGCGGTCGCGGGGTGCGGGGCCGAAGAGGTCCTCGTCGATCTTGATGGTTTTCGACAGGGGTTCCTTGAGGTGCGGCGCGACGGGGCGCGGCCACAGCTCGGCGGAAGGCCCGCCGGCGAGCGTTTCGCGCCGGAATTTTCCGCCCGCGAATCCGTCCGCGGACTGAAACGCCGGGTCGGGCACGAGCCGCACAATGTCGAAGTCCGGAGCCGCCGACGGGTCGTCGAGGTCGACGGGCCCCGGCGCGAACGACGCGAGGATCGAGCCGTCGGGCATGGGGAAGAGGTCGTGCCACGCGCCTCCCGGGGACAACCCGCGGCATGAGGCTGTTTCGTCGAGCGGGATCCAGGCGGACGCGAAGCGCGTCATCGCGGACTTCGGGGGGCCATTGCGCCACGGGTGGTCGAGGTCGTCGAGGGGGTTGCGGTCCTCGATGTGAGGGCCGAACTGGTGGTCAACAAGGATCGGCACGCCGCCCCACCACGAGTCCGCGTCGCGCCCGATCCGGACCTCCAGCCCGTCCGCGGCCTCGCGCCCGTCTGCGTGGATCGGCAGGCCGGAGCGGTTGCCGCCGTGAGTGTGAAAATTCGAGCCGTCGATGTGCGTGCGGAAGATCGCGCCGTTGAAGAACGGTCGCCCTTCCTGCCAGCCGGCGCGCAGGAACGTCGCCATCACTTCCCCGCTCGACCGCAGCGATGGCCGCCGCGCCTGCGACGGCGACCAGGTCATCCGCCGCAGCGTCGCCTGGAATGCCGCGCGCTCGCCGCCCGGGGCCGCCAGTTTCATGCGGTACAGATCGAACTTCGGCGCCACTCTTACCGGCGCGTCGATCACGTAGTGGGTCGTGGAGTCGCAGGGCGACGGGAACGGCCGGTCCAGCTGGAGCCGGCCTGGCTCCTGGCGGGAGATGGTCCGCGCTTCGCCGGTGTTTGCACCGCGAAGGACTCGCAGGCGCCGTCCGTCGAACGTTCCTGCCTTCTCGCGCAGCTCAGCGTCCTCGATGGCGTCCGCCGTCCCGCCTTCGGCCTCGCCGAGGACCCCGTCGGGGCTCACTTCGCAGAATTCGCCCGAGAAGTTCGAGAGCACGACGAGGTCCGCGAGATCGAGCCGCAGGCCGTCGGCGTCCTCGGGGTCGGGGACGTAGACCGGATCGACGAAATGAACCGCAGGGTCCGTCGAGAACGTGATCTGCCGCGCCGCGCCGGATTCGAGCTCGATCTCCCAGACGTTGAACGGCTCTTCCTCGCTCCTGCGCATCGCGAACGAGATCCTCCGCGCGTCGTAGCTGACCTCCGCCGCACGGATGTCCGCGGGGGCGGACGGGTGAAGAGCCGCCGTGAGGTTCGTCTCGCGGCCGTCCCGAAGCAGGATCACGTCCGCTCCCGGCAGCCAAACGAGCGGCTCGAAGTACCGCTCCGGCGTTGCCCGCGGCCGGCGCACGAACACGATCCCGCGCAGGTCTCCAAGCGCTGCACCGGTCGCCTTCCGCGCTTCGGCCCGTTCCCGCTCCAGCCATTCCTTCACCACGGCGTAGTCCGGGTCGCCTTTCTCGAGGAAGTTGTTCCCGCCCTTGTGCACGATCCCGCCCTGCTCGACGGGAATGCTCTTCTTGAGCTGCTTCGACTGCTCGACGTCGCCGGACAGGTTTACCAGGCGGGTGACCTCGCCGAGCATCGCGCGGCGGTTGGCGCGGTGGAGAGCGGGGGTGAAGCGTTCCCGGAGGGCGGGGATGCCGGGGTCGAGCTTGAGGTCGTTGAAGGCCAGCTTTCCGTGGCAGTTGGAGCCGAAGCAGGTCTTGCGCTCGAGGATGGGGACGACCCTTTCGGCGAAGAAGGTCTCGGCGCCGGGCGAGAGCGTCGCGGCGGGCTCGGGACTCGCGGAGATCTCCAGGCTGGCCCACGCCGCCAGCGCGACGAAGTCCGGGTCGGCGACGGAGGCGAACACCTCGGCGTGGACGTAGCCGCCGAGCGATTCAGCGAGCGGCGCCCGGAGAATCTGGCTTGCGAGGGCTGGCCCGCGGCGGTCGAGCGGCGCGAACTGCTTCCCTCCGCCCGCGGAGGTCTGCGTGAGTCGGCGGAACGCTTCGACGCGCTGGCCGGCCGTCGCGATGCGGCCGGATTCGTCGACGGGCCAGCGCAGGAGCGTGCGGTTCAGCGGCTCGGCGGCGATGGCATCGTAAACGTCGCCGGGAACACCGTGACAGCCGCCGCAGCGGCGGTCCAGCACCGGGACGACTTCGCGACAGAAGACGGCGAAGGAATCGCCGGCCTGCCGCGCCGGCGCAGGTCGTTCCCGGATCGCGAACGCCTTCCATCCTATGATGGCCGCGGCCGCGGAAGCCGCCGCCAGCACCATCGCCCCCCGCACCTGCGCGCCGTTCACCGGATCACCTCCAGCCGGTCGCCTTTCCGCCGAAGGCCGCGCGTGAAGATCTCCCCTCCGTCGTCGCGCACCAGCATCGCTTCCACCCCCTTGAGACCATTCGCAAACTCGAGCCCCTTCTCCGGCCCCATCGCGAATACGGCCGTGGCAAGGGCGTCGGCCGAAGTGCCGTCCCGCGCGATGATGGTGACGCTTGCGAGGCCGCGCGCCGGCCAGCCGGTTCGGAGGTCGAGGATGTGGGAGTAGCGCACGCCGTCCACGAGCCAGAACCGCTCGTAATCGCCGGATGTCGCGATGCCGCCGGGCGCGGCGGCGATCGTCGCGAGAAAGCCCTCGCGCCGCGGCTCTTTCACGGCGACCGTCCACGGCTCGCCGCCGCGCGAGCCACCGACGCGCAGGTCGCCTCCCGCGTCCACGATGTAGTCGGGGAATCCGCGCTCCTCGAGCATCGCCCCCGCCTTGTCGGCGGCCCAGCCCTTGCCGATCGCTCCCGTACCGATCGCCATTCCAGGCTTCGCGAGGCGGACCGCTCCGGCGCCCAGCGTGATCTTCTCCCATCCGACGAGGGCCCGAAGCGCGTCGACCTCCGCGCCCGACGGAAGGTCCTTCTCCTTGCGCGCCTTCTCCCACCGCCGGAACAGAGGCCCGCCCGTGACGTCGAACGCTCCACCCGTCCGCCGCGACCACTCGACCATCGCGCCGACGAGCTCGCGCGTCTCGGGCCCGACCTTCACAGGCTCGCCCCCCGCCGCCGCGTTCACGGCGGAAATCTCGCTCGACGGTTTCCACTCGCTGATCTTCTCCTCGAGCGCCGCAACCAGGTCCAGCCCCGCCCGCGCCGCCTCAGCCGCCTCCGGCTCTTTCCCCGCAGGCGCCCAGACCGCGATTTCAAAGACGCTTCCCATGAGCGGCCGCGTCGCGCGGACGACGGTGCCGCCGGAAGCGGCGGACGACGGGGCGGCGGCGGGCAACGCGTCGCGACGCGCCCACAGGCCGAGGCCGGCCAGCGCGAACGCGGCGGCGGTGGCGAGGGCTATTCGATGGAGCGCAGGTAGCGAACCAGGCATTCGATCTCCCAGACCATGAGGTGCGACGTCACGCCGTGCGTGTCCGGCACGCCGTCGCGTTCGTTGAGCCCCTGTTCGTGGCGGCCGTAGGGAAGCGGCTTGAGGGCGGCGTGGCCGGGCGTGCAAACCACTTCCCGCAGGCTGACCGCCCGGCCGTGGTGCAGCAGCCGCGGCGGGCGCGCCCAGAGGCCGCGCAAGGACGGCGCCACGAAGAACCCTTCACGCTCTTCGACGCGCCCCTTGTCCTCCGCGTCCCAGGCCCGCACGAACCCGTTGATCGCGTCGAGGCGGTCCGCGCTCACCAGCGTGTGCACGTTGTCCCGCGGCGCCGGCGTCACAAGCGGCGGGAAAGACCGGTTCATGTTGTTCGGGTGCTTCTTGTCCGTGAACGCCGGCGCGGGGTGGCACTGGGCGCACCCGACCCGTGCGTCCTCGAAGATCGCCTTCCCCTGAACGACCATCGGATCTTCGGAGGCCTCCGGGTTCGCCAGCAGCCTCGGCTCTTCCCCCTGATACGCCCCCACGAACTTCTGGCAGTCGCGAAGACCATACGCGCTCCCCCAGTACTTCTCCGAGATCCTCGCAAAGTGGATCTCCCGGCGCTTCATTAGATCTGCCAGCTTCACATCCGGCGACGACCACTTCCCCGTCGCCACCACGATCGCGTCCGCCGACTTCGAGTACTTCTTCTCTTCGTCGGGCGTCGCCACGATTCCCGTGAAGTCGCCGACGGGCGTCCTGCCCTGGAAATCCACGAGCGGGTTCTGCTCCATGATCATGGTGAGCGGCTCGTCCATGGTGAGCGTTCCCTCGACGAAAAAGGGGACGTCATGGAAGAGCCCGCGCATATCCGGGACCTCGCGGCTGCCGCCGGCGCGCTCATTTCCGTCGCGGCTCTGGCCCATGGTCTGGCTCACGGACCATTTCTTGCCGTCGGAGGTGTCGCGGAAGTGGCAGTGGACGCAGCTCTGGTCCTGGTCGACGGAGAAGATCGACGTCTGGACGAAGAACTCGCCGCGCTCGAAATCCGTTGCCGGGAACGGCTCGAGGATTTGCGACAGCGAAAGCGAGGAGGCCGCGCCGGATTCGAGGTCGATGAACGTCACGCTTTCCTGCAGGTGGTTGGCGACGACCAGGGTGCGCCCCGCGGCGGCGATCCCCGAAGGCTTGAACCCCGTATCGAACACGCGCCCCGGGACCAGCCGGTTTCCTTCGCGCGACCACTCCTGCACCTGGAACGTGCCGGACATCGTCACGTAAACCCGGTCCGCCGCGGTCGCGATCTGCTCAGGGAACGCCCCGGCAACCTTCATCAGCTCCGGAGGCACGTCGCCTCTCTTGTCTCCCGGCAGGGCCTCGAAAGTGTCCGACGTGTACCTCACCCACGCGTCCGTCGCCGCGTATGCCGCGACGTCGCTCACCGACGGGTCGAGCAGCACGACGTCGTTCGTGATGTCCCGGAACTTCTCCTGCGCGGTCCCGTCCACATCGTCGTAGGGGCCCAGGGGGTCCTGGTTCTCGAGCGGAAGAGGCTTCCCTGTCGCGAAGTCGCGCTTCAGCGAGAATTCCGTCTCCGCGCCTGTCCGATCGAGGGACTCGCGCGCCGGGTTGCGCGCCTTGGGGTGCCCTGAACCGACGCCGAGGGTGGCGAAAACGAGGCGGTCTCCGGCCCACGCGATGTCGTTGACGGGGGAGCGGGTGAAGATGCGGCGGGTCTCGCGGAGGGTCGAGAGGTCGATCACGGAGACGTCGAGCGAGCCGGTGTTGGCGACGAAGAGGAAGCGTCCGTCCGCGCTGAAGGCCATGTCGCGGGGCTTGTCGCCGACGGAGATCCCGGGGCCCTCGGTTCCCGAGGCGATCCAATCGCGGATGAGCGCGTAGTCGGGGTTGTGAGCGGGGTCGGCGAAGGCGACACCGCCCGGGTGGTGCCGGCCGTCGATGCCATCGGCCCAGCCGCCGTCGCGGAGCGAGGTTGTGCAGCGGAGGAGCGGGCTGGCCTCGGGCGCGTCAGGGAACGCGTGGGCCACAGCGCTGCGGAAAGTCTCCGCGGGGTCCGGACCGGCCGTGAAGCCGCCGAGCCCGTACAGGTGGCAACCCGCCGTCCCGCAGCCGGCGCGCAGCGCGGAGTAAACGCCGCCCGGCCGCGAAACGGCGCGCGGCCGCTCCACGATCCGCGGCGCCGGCGCGCCGCAGCGGGCACATTTCAAAGCCGGCTCGCCCCGCCAGCCGCACGCCTCGCACACCGACTCTCTGATGGTCCCGGCGGCCTCTTCGCCCCGGAACGCCGCGCGGTCGAAGCCCAGCTCACGCATCCGTCCCTTCAGGCAACCGTCCATTTCCTGCAGGTCGACGACCAGGACCTGGTTGTTCCAGAAATTCGAGAGGCAGGCGAGGCGCCCGTCGGGGGAGAATTCAAGCTCTTCGCAATAGAACGGGACCGGAATCTCCGAAGTAACCTTGTTCGTGACGGCGTCGATGACGGAGAGGAAGTTGGAGTAACGGTTGGTGACGACGACCCACTTGCCGGCGGGGTGCATCCGGATGGCGTAGGGGTAGGAACCGACGGCGACGCGGCCGACCTCGCGCCGCCCGGGGACATCGAGGACAGCGACCTCCGAGCCGGGCCAGATCTCTTTTCCGGAGAGCGTGACCCAGGCTCGCTCGCCGTCCGCCGAAGCGGCGACGCGGTACGGACGGCAGCGGTGAGGCTGCGGTTTCGCGTTCGGATCGGGGTTCGGGACGGGGCGAAGCGAGCGCCGTTTCCAGGAGTCGGCGATGGAATTCGCGGTGGGAAGCACGCTGGAATCGGCCGCTCTTCCGGCTCGCGCCAGGGAGACGGTGATGCCGACACCGAGAGAGAGGATCGCGAAGACAACGAACAGGCGATCACGGTTCATGGATTCCTTCCTGAACGGCGGCAGATCCCAGGGGTCATTTTCCGCGGCCTAATCTGGCCGTCGGAATACTAGTAAATGTCATTAACTAATACAATAGCCGGAATAGGGCAAGCCATAATCCGAGGATCAGAAGTGGTGGGTTCAGCGCAATTTCGGATTCCAACATCGGAAAAAACGAATGACGCATAGGGTTCGGCGATGATGTAGTTCGTAGCCGTCCGCAGCTGCAGTCACAACAGCGCTGGACCAGATTCACTGTGCCCAACCCCCTGATTTGTGTGAATCCACGCTGCGCGGGGGAAAAATCCGCTGCGCGCTACCTCGCCCCCTGCGCATTTCGCGGCACACGGCTTGTGTGAAACTTCTCCATCATGAGACAAATCGACCACTCCATTCCCGGCCGGGACGATGTCCCCACGATGAAGAAGGTCATCGAGGCTCTTCACGGCATCCTCGACCCTGAGCTCGGCCTGGACATCGTCGAACTCGGGCTCGTCTACGAGGTCACTGTTCTGGACAAGGACGTGGAGATCAAGATGACGCTCACCAGCATGGGTTGCCCCGTCGGGCCGGCCATGGTGAGCGGCGCACAACGGGCGGTAGAGATGGGGGTCCCCGGCGTCCGCTCCTGCACGGTGTCGCTGGTCTGGGAGCCCCCGTGGTCGCATGAACTCCTCTCGCCATCGGCGCGGGCCGCGATGGGGTGGTAGCCATGGCCTGTCCCCTCGGCCAGCTTGCGCGCAAGACGGGGCCGCTGCCGCTGCTGGGCCTCTTCGTCGTCCTGCTGCTGGCGGCGCTCTGGGGCGGGCTGGTGCGGATCGGGTGGGGATGGCCTGTGCCGTGGGAGCGGATGCCGGAAATTCACGGCGCGCTGGTCGTCTGCGGATTCCTGGGCGGCGTGATCGGCGTGGAGCGGGCCGTGGCGCTAGGCCGGTGGTGGGGCTGGCTGACTCCCGTCTTCGCGCTCCTCGGCGCCGTGGCTCTCTTCGGGACTCTGCCGGAAGTGAGCCCGCTTGACCCTCGGTGGGCCCGCGGGTTCTTCGTCGCCGAAGCGGCAATCCTGTCGCTGGTCACGGGAGTGGTGCTGGTTCGCCAACCCGTGCTGCATTCCGCCGTGATCACGCTGGGCGCCGTCAGCTGGCTCGCCGGCAACGCGCTGTGGTTCTTCGGGAGCCCGATCAGCAAGGTCGTGCCGTGGTGGATGGGGTTCCTTGTGCTGACGATCGCCGCGGAAAGACTCGAACTCAGCCGGATGACGCGCTTGACGCGGTTCGCGACCATCTCATTCGTGACCGCCGTCGCCGCGCTGGGCGCAACACTCGCCTGGGCGACGGTCGACCCGCCGCACGGCCTGCGCGCCCTCGGCGTGGTCTTCGCCGTCCTCGCCGTCTGGTTGTTGCGCTTCGACGTCGCACGCCGCACCGTCCGCATCGCCGGCCTCCCGCGCTTCATCGCCACCGGCCTTCTCTCCGGATATGCCTGGCTGGCCGTCGCGGGCGTCTTTCTCACAGGCTGGGCGCCCGATCTCGCCCGCAACGCGCTAAGCCGGGATTTCGCCTACCACGCCATTTTCCTGGGTTTCGTCTTCAGCATGATCATGGCACACGCACCCGTCATCCTCCCCGCGGTCACCGGTCTCCCTGCCGCCTGGACCCGCTTCCTGTACCTCCCTCTCGCCGGCCTCCACGCAACTCTCGCCGTCCGGCTTGTCGCCGACGCGACCGCCTGGATGCCCGGCCGCCAGTGGGGCGGGCTCCTCAACGCCGCCTCCATTGTCTTCTTCTTCGCCACGCTCGGAATTGCCACTTTCCGGGCGCGCGCAAAAGCTCCCGCCGGAGTCCGCGGCGGGCGCGGCGAAACACACCTGCCGGGGCATGAGCCCGCGCGGCTTTCGACTCCAGGCCGGGACGTCGCGCCGCAGGCGGTCCTGTGACACGAGACATTAATTAAGCACATTAATCACCTATCGCCTCCGTTCCCCCGAGGATAAAATCACGCCCGTGGACCCCGACACGTCCCTGAAACAGACTTCGGCGCCTGCCCGGGAAGTCCTTCTCGGCAACGGCGCCATTGCGCGCGGCCTGATCGAGGCCGGCTGCGAGGTCGCGACCGCGTACCCCGGGACGCCCAGCACCGAGATCCTCGAGGAGATCGTGCGCCAGCGCGACGCCCTCGGCGCCGCAGTCGCCACCGAATGGTCCGTGAACGAAAAGATCGCGTTCGACGTCGCTCTGGCGGCGTCGATGTGCGGGAAGCGCACCGCGGTGGCAATGAAGCAGGTCGGTCTGAACGTCGCGAGCGACTCGCTGCTCTCGGCGGCCTACACCGGATGCCTAGGCGGCTTCGTGGTGGTCGCAGCCGACGACCCCGGGCCGCACTCGTCGCAGACGGAGCAGGACACGCGGCTCTTCGCGATCTTCGCGAAGACCCCCGTGTTCGACCCGTCGACACCGCGGGAAGCGCGGGCGATGGCGATGGCGGCAATGGAATTGTCGGAGCGGCACCGGCTCCCGGTCCTGCTGCGACCGACGACGCGCGTCTGCCACTCGCGGCAGGCGATCGATGCCGGGCCGCTCGACCGGCGGCCGCGGCCGGCGAAATTCTCGAAGGACCCCGAACGCTGGGCCGCGACGCCGCGGTTCCGGCTGCCGCTTCACGCGGAGCTCAACGCGAAGCTCGAGGCGATCCGCGCGGAGTTCGAGACGTCGCCGTTCAATGTCGAAGACCCGCGGCCGACGCCGTTCGGGATCATCGCCGGCGGTTGCGTGGCCGCCGCCGTGAGCGACGTCCTGGCCGAAGAAGGGCTCGACATCCCCGTCCTCCGCATCGGGACCCCGTACCCGCTTCCCCTCGGCCTCGTCACGCGCTTCGTCGCGCGCCACGACCGCGTGCTCGTCATCGAGGAGCCGGATGCTGCGATCGAGATGCAGATCCCGGACCGGCGCGATGTCCAGGGACGGCTGACCGGCCACGTGCCCGGGCACGGGGAGCTGACCCCCGAGGTCGTCGCCCGCCTCCTCGGCTGCCGGCCGCCGCCCCCCGCGCCGCCGTCGGCGCCGCTTCCCCCCCGCCTCTGCCCGGGGTGCGGGCATCGTTCGGTTTTCTACGAGCTCAAGCTGGCGATGCCGGGCGCCATCTTCGCAGGCGACATCGGTTGCTACACGCTCGGCACCAACCAGCGCGCGATCGACACCTGCCTCGACATGGGGGCGTCGATCACCATGGCGACAGGTTTCTGGCGCGCGCACCGGCTCGATGGAAAAGACATCCCGATCGTCGCGATCATCGGCGACTCCACGTTCTTCCACAGCGGCATCCCCGCCCTTCTCAACGCCGTCGCCGCCCGCGCACGCTTCGTCTGCGTCGTCTCCGACAACGGCATCGTCGCCATGACCGGCGCGCAGCCGACGCCCGCGGACGCCGGCGCGAGCATCGAGGCCATCTGCCGGGCCGTGGGCGTCAAATGGGTCCGGACGACGGACCCGTACGACGTCGAGGGCGGAATCGCGATTCTCAAGGAAGCGCGGGCCTGGACGAAGGAACCCGAGGGCGGGATCGCAGTCGTCGTCGCGCGGCGTCCCTGCGCGCTCTACCAGCCGCCCGAGGTCCGGACGCCCGTGGAGATCGACTCGGGACTGTGCGACGGGTGCGATTACTGCCTCAAGATGTGCGAGTGCCCGGGACTCGTGAAGGACCGGGCGACGGGGAAGGTGGTGATCGACCATACGAAGTGCATCGACTGCGGCCAGTGTGTGTACATGTGCCCGTCCGACGCGATCCTGCCGCTGAAGAAGGAGGTCCCGCTCACGTGATCGCCGCCGCCGCGACGCGTTCCCAGATCGTCATCTTCGGCCTCGGCGGCCAGGGGATTCTCTTCGTCACTCGGCTCCTCGCGGAAGCGGCGGAGATGGAGGGACGCGACGCCATCGTCAGCGAGACGCACGGGATGTCCCAGCGCGGCGGCGCCGTCGAGTCGCATGTGAAGATCGGCGGGTTCGAGGGGCCGCTGGTGCGCCGCGGGAAAGCCGATGTGACGGTCGCGATCGACGTGACCCGGCTGGCGGACGCGCGGTCGTTCCTGCGCGAAGGCGGCGCGTGCTTCGTGAACGCGACGGCGGCCGAAGGCGCGCGGTCGCTCGACGCGTCGGCGATCGCCCGGGAGCTGAACGCCACCCGCGCGGCGAACATCGCACTCCTCGGCTTCTCGTCCACCGCCGCGCCTGGCGCCTTCCCGGCGCGCGCTTCCCTGCTCGCCGCCCTCGAGAAGCTCTCGCCGCCGAAAGCGGTCGAAGCGAACCGGCAGGCGTTCCTCAAAGGCGCGGAGAAGGCATGAGAGCGTTCGACTACGAAGAGCCGCGCACGCTGGAAGAGGCCTCGGCGCTGATGGCGCGCCCCGGGCGAAACCGGTTGCTGGCGGGCGGCACGGACCTGCTCGTGCGGCTGAAGCGGCGCGAGTGGACGGTGGACCGGGTGATCAACCTGAAGCGGATCGGTGGGCTGCGCGGGGTCGAGGAGCGCGGCGATCACGTGTTCGTAGGGCCGCTCACGACGCTCGACGAGCTGGCGGCATCGGAAATCGTGGCGAATCGCTGGCCGATGCTCGTGGAGACCGTGCACGAGATGGGATCGCCGCAGGTCCGGGCGATGTCGACGGCGGGCGGCAATCTGTGCAATGCATCCCCCGCGGCGGACCTCGCGCCTCCCCTGCTCTGCCTCGACGCGACGCTGAACGTGTGGGGGACACGGGGGGAGCGGCTGATCCCGCTCAGGGAGTTCTTCCTGGGACCCGGGAAGACTGCGCTGGGACCCGACGAGATCCTGAAAGAAATCCGCATCCCCGCGGCGACGGCCAGGGGCTGCTTCATCAAGTTCTGCACGCGCCGCGCGATGGACCTCGCGTTCGTGAGCGTCGCGTGCGCCGCGGTCGGCAAGGACGTGCGGCTCGCGCTTGGCGCGGTCTCCCCGACTCCGATCCGGGTGCCGCCCTCGGTGGAAGAGGCCGTGAGGCGTTGTTCGCCGATCGACGACATCCGGGCCTCAGCGGAATACCGGCGGGAGATGGTGCGCGTGCTCGTGAGGCGGGCGCTGGAAAGGGTGGCCTCATGAAGCGGAGTCTCACGATGACGGTGAACGGGAACATTGTCGCGCTCGAGATCGAGCCGCACCGGACGCTGCTCGAGGTCCTCCGCAACGACCTCGGGCTCGCCGGAGTGCGCGAAGGCTGCTCGACCGGAGACTGCGGCGCGTGCACCGTGCTCGTGAACGGCAAGCCGCTCGTCTCGTGCCTCGTTCTCGCCCCGGACGCGGAAGGCGCTTCCATCACGACGATCGAAGGCCTTGCGAAGAATGGAAAGCTCGACCCGATGCAGGAGGCGTTCATCGCGAAGGGGGCGATCCAGTGCGGGTTCTGCACGCCGGGGATGATCCTCGCGGCGAAGACGGAGGACGTGCCGGAGGGGAACCTGTGCCGGTGCACGGGGTACAAGAAGATCCAGGAGGCGATCCGTGAAGAGCGTCGGACAACGCGTCCCCAAGCTTGACGCGGCGGACAAAGCGACCGGCAAGTCGCGGTATGTCCAGGACCTGCGGCTGGCGGGGATGCTCGAGGCGAAGATCCTGCGGAGCAAGGTGCCGCACGGGCGGATCGTGTCGATTGACGTGACGGAGGCGTGGAAGGTGCCGGGAGTGCGGGCGATCCTGACGGCGAAGGACATCCCGGCGAAGGTGTGGGGGTACTCGAAGGACCAGGTGGCACTGAAAGGCGACCGCGTGAGACGGATCGGCGACGAGCTCGCGGCGGTCGCGGCGACGGACATCGAAGCGGCGATCGAGGCGTGCGAGCGGATCAAGGTGCTGATCGAGCCGCTTCCGGCGGTGTACGAGATGGAGGCGGCGCTGGAGCCGGGGGCGCCAGTCCTGCACGAAGCGCGCGGGTCGAACCTCGTCCAGACGCACCACTACGAGCACGGGAAGATCGAGGAAGCGTTCTCGAACGCGGCGAAGATCGTCGAAGGGACGTTCATCCTGCCGGCGCAGCAGCACGGGTGCCTCGGGCCGGCCGGAGCGATCGCCGAGTGGGACGCGAACGGCCGTCTGACGCTCCACGACCCGACGCAGATCCCGTTCCTCGTCCAGCGCGACCTCGCGGAAGCCCTCGACATTTCTCCGGCGGACATCCGGCTCGTCCAGCCGTGCATCGGCGGCGCGTTCGGCGCGCGCCTCGACCTCTACCCGCACGAGGCGATCGTCGCGCTTCTCGCGAAGAAAACCGGAACGCCCGTCCGGATCGTCTTCTCGCGTGACGAGGACTTCCAGACCGACCCGGTCCGGCCGCGGACCGTCGTCCGCCTGCGCACGGCCGCGGCCGCCGACGGCACGCTGCTCGGCCGCGACGCCGACATCCTCGTGGACTGCGGCGCGTACGTCTCGTGGGGCGCCATGACGCCGGTCGTCATGGTCAACACCTTCGGGAACTTCTACCAGTGCCCCGCAGCGCGTTACAAGGCGCGGACCGTCTGCACGAACACGCAGCCCACCGGCGCGTTCCGCGGCTTCGGCAATCCCGAACTCCTCTTCGCCATGGAATCCCAGATGGACGAACTGGCGAAGGCGCTTCACATCGACCCGATCGATTTCCGGCTGAAAAACGCGAACCGCTCCGAGGAGACGACGCCGGCGGGCGGGCGGATCACGTCGTGCGGGTTCAAGGAAGTCCTGGAGGCGGTGAGGACGCGCCTCAAACGGCCGGCCGCTTCAGCGCTGCCGCACCTGCGGCGCGGGATCGGCATTGCGGCGGTGTTCCACGTCGGCGGCGGCGCGCGCATCTACCGGAGCGACGGTTGCGGCGCGACCGTCAAGGTGGACGATTTCGGCAAGGTCGTCGTCATCGTCGGCGCGACGGACATCGGCCAGGGGATGGAGACCGCGATGGCCCAGATCGCCGCGGACGAAATCGGCGTCCCCGTGTCCATGGTCCGGGTCGCCACGCAAGCCGACACGGACATCCGCCTCTGGGACGTCGGCGTCCACGCCTCCCGCACGACTTTCATCGCCGGCAACGCCGTGCGGCTTGCGGCCAAGGAAGCAAAGAAGCAGATCGAGGACGCCCGCGCGGCGCTGAAACTCCCCGCCGACGCGTCGATCGACAAGGTCGTCCGCGCCGAGCACTTCCGCCAGAAAGGCCGCCTCATCGTCGCGAGCGTCTTCTACGACCCGCCCACGACGATGGTCGACAAGGCGAACCACGGCAACGTCTCCGCCGCCTACACCTGGGGCTGCCACGGCGTCGAGGTCGAGGTGGACACCGAGACCGGGCAGGTCGTGGTAAAGCGCATCGTCGCGGCTCACGACATCGGGAAGGCGATTAACCCGATGCACGCCGAAGGGCAGGTCGAAGGCGGCGTGATCCAGGGCCTCGGCTACGCCCTGTTCGAAGAGTGCGTCCTCAAAGACGGCAAGATGCAGAACGGGTTCTTCCTCGACTACCGCATGCCCGGACTGCGCGACATCCCCGAGATCGAGACCGTCCTCGTCGAGACCAACGATCCCGAAGGGCCGTTCGGCGCGAAGGGCATCGGCGAGGCGCCGATCGTCCCGATCGGGCCGGCGATTGCAAATGCGATCGCGGACGCGACGGGCGTCCGGATGCGCGAGTTCCCGATGACCCCTGAAAGAGTGTGGAGAGCCCTTCGTGGAAATCGTTAATCCGCCCGGCTGGGCGAAACCGCTCGGATACAACAACGGCGTCAAGGCGACGGGAACGTTCCTCGCGGTCGCCGGTCAGGTGGGATGGGACAAGGATTCGAAACTCGTCGGCGACGACTTCGTGAAACAGTTCGCGCAGGCGCTTCAGAATGTGGTGGACGTCGTGAAGGCCGCGGGCGGGCGGGCGGAGAACATCGTCCGGCTGGCGATCTTCATCGGCTCGAAGGACGAGTACAACGCGTCGCTCAAGTCGCTCGGCCCCGAGTACAAACGGATCATGGGGAAGCACTATCCCGCGATGACGTGCCTGCAGGTCGCGGGGTTTGTGGAAGCGGGAGCGAAGGTGGAAATCGAGGGGTTTGCCGTCCTGTAAAAGCGAGAGTTTCGTTCCTTTCAGAACGGAGGCGCAAGTGACGGGCAGCGCAACGGCACATCCGGCAATGACCGCGCCCTCGCGCGCGCTGGACCCGCTGTTTCGCCCGCGCTCCATCGCGGTGGTCGGCGCTTCCCGAGACCCGGCCAAGCTGGGGCACGTCCTGTTGAAGAACGTGCTCGACTACGGTTTCGAAGGAGAGGTCTTCCCCGTCAACCCGTCCGGCGGCGAGATTCTCGGAAGAACCGTCTTCCCCGACGTCCGCTCGCTCCCGGTCGCGCCCGACCTCGTGCTCCTCTCCATACCCAACCGCTGCGTGCCCGGCGCAATCCGCGACGCCGCCGCGCGCGGTTCGAAGGCGGCCGTCATTCTCGCAAGCGGATTCGGGGAGATGGGCGGCGACGGAAAGGCTCTTCAGGAAGAAGTCCGCAAGTCCGGCCTGCGCCTCCTCGGACCGAACTGCATGGGCGTCTACAACCTCCCCGGCCGGCTCAACGCGACCTACTTCTGGGAGTTGCCGCGTCGCGAGGGGAACCTCGCGTTCGTCTCGCAGTCCGGCGCCTACGGCGGGCTCCTCTTCGGCGAACTCCGCCGGCGCTCGATCGGCGTCTCGGTCTTCGCCTCCATCGGCAACCAGGCCGACATCACCCACGCCGACGTGATGGACTGGCTCGAGTCGGACCCTCGCACCGAGGTCGTCGGCCTTTTCGTCGAAGAGATCAAGGACGGCCCGCGTTTTCTCGAAACCTGCCGCCGCCTTTGCCGCACGAAGGCCGTCGTCGCCTTCAAGGTGGGCCGCACCGTCGCGGGCCGGCGCGCCGCACAGTCCCACACCGGCTCCATGGCCGGCGATGGCGACGTCGTCCGAGCCGCCTTGCGGCAGGCGGGCGCCGTCGTCGCCCGCGACACCGACGAATTCTTCGACGCCCTCGCGGCGTACAGCGCGTATCCGAAAGGGCTTTCCGTGGGGAAGGGGCTCGCGGTCGTGACGATCTCGGGAGGCCCGTGCGTCGCGGCGGCCGACGCGGCGGAAGAAGCGGGCGTCTGGATGCCGGAGCTGGGGCCCGGGACGCAGACCGCTCTCAAGGCGCTCGTCCCCGAGTTCGGCGCGCTCCGCAATCCCGTGGACATGACACCCCAGTGCGACCCGGAACGCTTCCCCGCCGCCGTCGCGGCCGTCGCCTCGGACCCGCAGATCGGCGCCCTGCTTGCCATCAACGTCGGCCTCGACCGGTTGCAGTTCGGCGCCGCGTTCGCGCAGGCGAAGGCAAAAGTCCCCGTGCTCGCGTTCACGCTCGACGTTCCGTTGATCCAGAAAGCCTTCACCGACGCCGGCATCCCCGTGTTCCCGACGCCCGAGCGCGCCGTCCGCGCGTTCGCCCTCCTGAACCGGGGCGCGAGCCAGCCTGCCGAACCCGCCGCGCCCGCCGCGGGCCGCGCCGCCGACCCGTACGAGTCTGCAAAGCTCCTCGAAAACGCCGGCATCCCCATGTGCCGCCAGGCCACCGCCTCCTCCCTCGCCGAAGCCCGACGCCTCCTCCGCCGCTTCGGCGGCACCGTCGCCCTCAAGGCTCTTCACGCCGGCCCCCACAAGTCGGGACGCGGCGGCGTGTTCCTCGGCGTCACGGAAAAGACCCTCGCCGCCGCGTGGAAAAAACTCGAGCGCGCCTTCGGCGCCGGAGCCGTCGTGCAGGAAATGCTCCCTCCGGGCGGCCACGAATTGCTGATCGGCGCCCGCCGCGACCCCACGTTCGGCCCGGTCGTGATGTTCGGAAGCGGTGGCATCTGGACCGAACAGACTCGCGACGTCGCCCTCCGCGTCGGCGCGGTCACGGCGGCCGAAGCGCGTTCGATGATCGCCGAAACAAAAGCGGGCGCACGCCTCGCCGCGCGGCTTCCCGAAGCGATCCCCGCAGTCGCCAGGGCGATCGCAGCGCTCGCGCGCTGGATGAAGAGGCACCCCGATGTTCTCGAAGTTGACGCCAACCCTGTGATCGCTTCCGCGAAAAGCCTGAAAGGCGTGGACGCGCTGGTGATCCGCAACGATTCCCTCCAAAGGAGAAACGAATGAGACTGAAAACGGCAACGGCCTGCCTGGCGGCGCTTGTCCTCGCGGCCTGCAGCACCACGGAAGAAACCCCCTCTGCGGCGGCCTGGGAAGGCGGCGCGAAGTTCGACAGGGGGACCGTCACTCCGGTGGCAGACCTCAACGAGGCGCTCAAGGGCAAGCAAGTTCAGATCGAGGGCACCGTCCGTGGCGTCTGCCAGGGCCGTGGCTGCTGGGTGGAAGTCGATGACGGGAAGGGAAAGACGATCGCGAAGAGCCTCAACGATTCAGTCCTCTTCCCCAAAGACTGCGTCGGGCAGCGCGTGCTGGTGCAGGGCGTGGTGCGCGTGATGGGAGCGGCCAAGGGCGGAGAAGGAAGCGGTTCCGGCGAAGGTCACGCGTGTCCGCAGCCGGAGATCCTGGTGGAGATCGTGGGGGCGAAGCTATTCGCTGCAAAGTAGGAACGGCAGGGGGTAGGGGGTAGTGGGTAGGAACGACCGCTGTCGCAGGAGACATACCTACCCCCTACCAACTACCCCCTACCGACTGGCCCTTCTTCGCGCGCCGCCCGCAACAAGTCGGGAGATCCTCCCTACTTGCCTTCCCGCGGGCTCATGTCGTCCTTGTAGTCCCGGGCGTGCTTCTTCCACCAGTCCCTCCACAATTCCACGTCGCCGAACGCTTCCTGCCCCGTCAGGCGCACGAGCGCGGCCTCCGCGTGTTTCCCGCATTTCAGCTTGTACCCGCCGCCGGTCCCGGCCCCTTCGCCCGAGACTTTCTTCTTGTCGCACAGCTCCAGGATGACGTCCACGCTCGCCTTGAACTTCAGGAATCCCAGCACGTCGAACGCCAGGATCACGCCCGGCACTTCTTCCGAGTCGCGCAGGTCGAGCCGGTCGTCGATCCACTTTTCGAGAATGCCGACCGAAGAGGCGTGGCCGACGCGGGCGATCCCTTCGAATACGGCGCGCAGCACTTTGTCCTGCTTTTCGTTGGGTTTCAGGCCGGAGTGAAGCGCCCTGGCGGCGTCGGCGAAGCCCGCCATTTTCCCCAGGACCTGGGCGACGGCGATGCGAAGCTCGTCGGCGCCGGACACCAGCAGCGGCGCAAGCGCGGCTGCGACCGTCGCGTGCGGGCAGTCGGCGCACGCAGCGATCGCCTCTTTCTTCGCCGCGTCGGAGTCCCCCTTGTACGCCTCCTTCAGCGCGGCGACGCGCGCGTCGGCCTCCTTCTGGGACGGAGGCGCGGGAGGCTCCTGGGCGAGCAGGGTGACGGGAAGCAGGACAAGGAGAGCTGAAGCGGCAACACGCATGTGAGGTTCCTTGTTTTTCATTCCGCCACCGCGCTCATACAGGCGCGGAGCGGTACGGGTTTCCGGATCGGGAAAAACATCACCCATTCTTCATGGCGCCCTGAAGGGCCGCTCGAGAACGGGTCGCCGGGACTCGCCGTCGGCATCCGGCGGCCTCCGTCCCCCCTCGCTTGCTCAGCTCTTCCAGGTCCCCCGGGCAATTCCCGTGTGCACTTCGGAGTGGTCCGCGTCGGTCGGCGGCGGAGCGACCATGTGCAGCACCGACATCCGGGTCTCCGCGCGGATGCCGCGCTTCTCGCCCGCCGGCACCCAGACGAGGTCCCCCGCCTGGACGGCGCGTTCTTCAGGGCCGACCTGGCAGGTGCCGCGCCCCTCGATGACATAGAGCGCCAGATCGATTCCGGGTGAATGAACGGGGATGAACTGGCCCGGCTCGAAGCACGCCAGGACGACTTTCATGCGCGGCGTCTGCGCGAGAACGAGCGGGTTGAACTTCTCCGGCCGGTATTGCGCGCGGTCCGCGGGACGAAAGACGGTCGGCGCCGCCGGCGGGGCCGCGGGTCCATGGCCACCGCAACCTCCTGCGAGAGCCGGCGCTGGCGCGGCCCCGGCGGGCGCCGCCGCCGTGCACAGAATCCGGACCTGCCAGCGCGAAGGACCTGACTCGAGGTAGAGCCATTCGAAGCGACCGGCGCAGCGGGTCTGGAATTGCATGTGGAGAGGGCGAGGGTCGTGGTCGTTGACGAGCACGACCGATTCCCCGGGAGCGAGTTTCTCGAACGCGCCGAAGATCATCGGGTGGCGCTGCGGCGGTGGGATGGGAGGGACGACGAAAACCTGGACGGGGGCAGGCTTGAGAGCGGCGATTTCCGGCGTCATGGTGAACCTCGAAACAGGGATGGCGGGAATGGCGAGTCTCTTGTCTGCGCTTCAGTCGCCGAGCAGTTCTTTCGCAATGACGTTCCGGAGGATTTCGGACGTTCCGCCGCCGATGAGCAGGAACCGCGCGTCGCGATAATACCGCTGCGCGGCGTGCTCCATGGCGAATCCGGCGCCGCCGAGGACGCGCAGGGCGGTGTCGGCAGCGCGGTTGGCCATTTCGGAGGCCACGAGTTTCGCGGCGGCGGCCTGGGCGCCGCACTTCTGGTTGCGCTCGATCATGCGCGCGGCCTGGTAAACCGCGAGGCGGGAGGTTTCGAGGTCGGCCCAGGACTGGGCGATGAGGTGGCGGAGAGCCTGGAAATTCGCGATCGGCTGGCCGAAGCAGATGCGTTCCTTCGAGTAACGGGTGGCTTCGTCGAGCGCGGCGCGGGCGAGGCCGAGGGACAGCGCGCCGGTCATGACGCGGATCTGGTTGAGGAGTTTGCCGAGATCTTCGAGACCGGCGTCGCCGAGTTTCGCGGCGGGCGCGTCGTCGAGCGACAGCTCGGTCGTCTCGCCCCCCCAGTTGCCCAATGTTTTTATTTTGCGCCCGACGACGAGCCCGGGCGCGCCGCGCTCGACCAGGAAGAACTTCAGCCCCTTGAGCCCTTTCGTCCTGTCGACCGAAGCGGCGACCGTGAAGAAGTCCGCGACGGTCCCGCTCGTGACCCAGAACTTGCTCCCCGAGAGCCGCCAGCCCGCAGGCGTCTCCTTCGCCGTCGTCGCGATCCTCGCGAGGTCCGACCCCGCGTCCGGTTCGGTCAGGCAGAACGCGCCGATCTTCTCCCCACGCAGCGCGGGCTTGAAGAGCCGCTCGTGCTGGTCGGGCGTGCCGAAGCGGAACAGGAAGTCCGTCCCCATCATCGCCTGCATCGCCGTCATCGCCGCGACGCTCATCGAGCCGCGCGCCAGCTCTTCCGCGAGAATGCAGTACGTCGCGAACCCCGCGCCGCTGCCGCCCGCGGCCTCGGGGTACCGCAGGCCGAAATACTCGAGCCGGCCGATGCGCAGAAACAGCTCGCGCGGAAATTCCTGCCGCTCGTCCAGCGCCGCGGCGGCCGGGACGATCTCGGCGTCCACGAAGCGCGCAACTGAAGCGCGGAACTCGGTTTCTTCCGGGGAGAATTCGATCATCGCTTCTTCACCTCGAACCGGCACGCCGGCGCCCCGGCACTCGCGCACGCGATCTCCTCGGCCGCCGCCGCGCCGTACACCGCTTCCCCGATGCCCTGCGCGACTCCCGCGAGGAAATGGCAGACGGGATGTGGCGAGGGCCCGTAGGCCTCGGCGTACGGCGACGACTCGATCGCCATTTCGAACCCGCCGTCCGCGAATCCTTCGATGCGGAACCTCCCCCAACCGATCTCGGTTCCCATGCGGCACATCGCCTCGACAACCTCCCGGCCCTTCAGCCCGCCGTCGCGCAGGCGCCGCGCGGACCGGCCGCCGCCGTCGATGCCGCCGGCCATCAGACTGCGCTTCGCAATCTCACCCGCTTCATGCTCGACCGCCTTCTGGAAACCGACGAGGGTCTCGGGGCGGACGAGGAGGAAGCGGACGCCGCGAAGGGTGATGCGGCCGGGTTCGAAGGCGAGGCCGTCGGGAATCGCGCTCATGAGTCGATTCCGTAATCGCGCCGAGCGGCTTCTGCGGTGACCTTTCCGTCGCGGACGTCGCGTCGGACCGCCTCGGGATCGCGCTCGCCCGGCTTCCCGTAGCCGCCCGCGCCGGGCGTGAGAAGGCTCACGACGTCACCGGCCTTCAGGCGGTCGATCCCCTTCGCTTTCGTCTTTTTCCCGTTGATGCGCGTTTCGCCGCACGAGCCGTCCTTGCCGCCCAGCACGCCGAAGGGCGGGAACTTCTGCCGGTCGGCGTAGCGCGAGAAGGTCATGTCCGAGAGGGCGCGGATGTCGCGGCGGAGAGCGAGGGCGCCGCGGTACTTCCCGGCACCGCCTGTATCGGGGATGAACTCGTACCGCTCGACGCGAAGCGGGTATTCCAGTTCCTGGGCCTCGGTGGGCGTATTCATAAAGCGCGCGAGGTGGGAGTCCTGCCCGTCGCGCCCGTCCTTGGTGGGGCGCGCACCAGCGCCGCCGCCCTGGATGTCGATGCAGACGAAGCGCTTGTGGGTCCCCGGGTACCAGCCTGCGAAGGCGTTGGTCATGATGTTCCCGTGCGAGCCGGCCGTGACGCGGTCGGGAAGTGCGAGCGCGAGGGCGCGGAGCGTGGCCTCGGAAATCTTCTGGGAGGTGTTCGTGCGGGCCTGGACCGCCGCGGGAGGGCGGGGGTTCATGACGAGTCCTTCTTCGGCGACCACCTTGAAGGGGCGGTAGCAGCCGGAATTGGGCGGCACGTGGGGATCGAGGACGGCGATCAGCGCGTAGTAGACGGCGGCGTGCGCCGTCGCGATCGGGCAATTCAGGTTTCCCACCACCTGCGGGCTCGACCCGGTGAAGTCCACAGTCGCGCCGTCGCCCTTTTTCCGGACGTTCACGCAGATCCGGATCGGCTGGTCTGAGATCCCGTCGTCGTCGACGAAATCCTCGCCAGAGTAGGTCCCGTCGGGGATTTCTCGAAGCGCCGCCCGGATCCGCTTCTCCGAGTGGGCCATGAGTTCTTCCGTCGCGGCCTCGACGACGCCGGGGCCGTAGCGCTCGAGCGTTTCCTTGAGGCGCCGGACGCCAACGAATCCGGCCGCCGCCTGGGCGCGCAGGTCGCCCAGTGTCTTGTCGGGAACGCGGATGTTGGCGCGCAGGATGCCGAAGATGTCCGGCGCTTCGACGCCGGCGCGGTACAGCTTGACCATCGGGAGGCGCAGGCCCTCCTGGAAGATCTCGGTGAGCCCGCCGGTGACGGTGCCGGGAGCAGAGCCGCCGACGTCCGAGTGGTGCGCGATGTTGCCGACGAACCCCGACAGCTTCCCTTTGTAGAAAACCGGCGAGAACGTCTGCAGGTCCGTCAGGTGCTGCCCGCCGAGGTACGGGTCGTTCGACAGCACGACGTCCCCTTCCTCCCAGTCCTTCACGCGTTCCAGGAGCGCGGCCATCGTGAATTCGAATCCCGTCAACAGCATCGGCGCGTGGTGCCCCTGCGCGATCGTCCGTCCGCGCCGGTCGAACACCGCGCACGAGATGTCCTCGATTTCCTTGATCACCGTGGAGCGGGACGTCCGCACGAGCGTGAATCCCATTTCGTCGGCGATCGACTCCATGCGGTAGCGGATGACCTGCGTCGTGACCGGGTCGGATTTCATCGCGTTCCCTCCAGGTCCACGACCAGCACCCCGAACGCGTCCACGAGCAGCGACAGTCCCGGCGGCACCACGGTGCATGAGATTTCCTCCTCCACCACGGCGGGGCCGGCGACGACGTTCCCCGCCTTCAGCTTCGCCCGCTCGTAGATCCCCGAGTCCACCCACCCTTTCCCGCCGAAGTACACCTTCCGCCTCCCCTTCAACGCCCCTTTCGCGTCCTTCGTGCCCTTCGCCGGCCGCGGCAGGTCGATCTCCGGCGTGACGCCGATCGCCGTGACGCGCAGGTTCACCACCACCGTCCGTTCGTCCACGGCCTTGAACGCGTAGATCCGCTCGTGCAGCTTCTCGAACTCCGTCAGCATCGACTCCACGTCGGGCTTCGGTTTCCGCCCCACCGGCACGTTCAGCTCGTACGACTGTCCCTCGAAGCGCAGGTCCGCGGACCAGAGCACCCGGCGGTCCTTCCTCGCGATCCCGTCCGCTTCCAGCTCCGCGACGCCGCGTTCCTCCAGCTCTGCGAAAGTCCTCCCGAGGGCGGCCGGGTCCAGGTCTTCCTGCGAAATCATCACCGTGCGGGTGAAATCGTGGCGCGTGTCCGCGACGAGCAACCCGAACGCCGAGAAGGCGCCCGGGTAAGGCGGGATCAGGACGCGCTTCATGGCCAGGTCCAGGCCCATTTCTACCGCGTGAAGCGGCCCTGCGCCGCCGAAGGCGAGGAGGGAGAACTCGCGGGGGTCGTGGCCGCGCTGTGTGGAGACGGCGGCGATGCCCTTGGCCATGTTCGCGTTGACGACGCGGAGGATTCCGAAGGCGGCCTCCTCGAAGGAAAGGCCGAGGGGTCCGGCGACGCGGTCGCGGATGACTTTCTCGGCGAGGTCCTTTCGGAGGGCGATTTCGCCGCCGAGGAAGTACCCGGGGCTGATGCGGCCGAGGGCGACGTTGGCGTCGGTGACGGTGGGCTCGGCGCCGCCGCGGCCGTAGCAGGCGGGGCCGGGGACAGCGGAGGCGCTCTGGGGGCCGACGCAGAGGGCGCCGCCGCGGTCGACCCAGGCGATCGACCCGCCGCCGGCGCCGATGACGTTGACGTCGTCCATGGCGATCTTGATCGGGTAGCCGTCGAACTTCGCGGTCGTCGTGACGTGCGCCACTCCCTCCGCGATGAGGCTGATGTCGAACGATGTCCCGCCCATGTCCACCGCGACGATCTGCGGTTCGTCGGTCAGCCGCCCGAGCCAGGCCGCCGCCGTCGCGCCCCCGGCCGGCCCCGAATTGACGAGGTGCACCGCGCGTCCCTTCGCCGCCGCCGCCCGCATCGCGCCGCCGTTCGCCTGCACCAGCCGCAGTTGCGTCGACGGGTAGCTGTCCGCAAGGCGTTTCGACAGCCTTTCCACGTACGACTCCACGATCGGCGCGAGGTAAGCGCTGATCACGACGGTCGAAGAGCGCTCGAATTCGCGGAACTCGGGGCACACGTCGCTCGAAATCGCGACGTAAACCCCGGGGAGTTCCTTCGCGAGGATCTCGCGGGCGCGTCTTTCGTGCGACGGATTGAGAAACGAGAAGAGGAAGCAGACGGCGACGGCGCGGACTTTTTCGACGCGGAAGACACCGGCCGCGACGCGGACGGACGCCTCGTCGAGCGGCGTGACCACCTCGCCTTTGCTCCCGACACGCTCGACGGCCTCAAGCCGGAGCGCCCGGGGTACGAGAGGCGGAGGATTGTCCACGTTGATGTCGTACAGGCCCGCGGCGGGGCGCTGCACCCGGCCGATCTCGAGGACGTCGCGAAAGCCGGCCGTCGTGAGCATGCCCGTCTTCACGCCGTTCCGCGTCAGGAGCGCGTTGGTGCCGATCGTCGTCCCGTGCACGACGAGCTCCGCGTCACGGGCCGTCGCGCCGGCGGCCGCCAGCAGCTTCCCGATCCCCGTCACGACTCCCTCCGACGGGTCCGCCGGCGTGGTGTACGTCTTCCGCACCGTCACCCGGGCTTCGCGGTCGATCCCGATGACGTCCGTGAATGTGCCGCCGACGTCGATTCCTATGCGCATGCCGGGCTCCGGAATGTTGCGGGCCGCCGCCTCACAAGAAGGTTAATGTGCTTCATCATCGGGGTCAACGCGCCGCGGCGCGCCCCCCTTTCGCGAGCGCCGCCGCTTCGGCCGCGGACAGTCCCGCGATTTCGCGAAGTACGGATTCGGTGTGCTCCCCCAGCAGCGGCGGCGGCCCCGGGCGCCCCCGGAGGATCGGGTCGCCCAGCGTCGGGACGTCTCCGGCGACCGGGTGTGTGAAGCGCTGGACCATGCCCCGCAGGAGGAGCTGTTCGAGGCCGAGCGTCCGGTCGAGAGTGAGGACAGGCGCGGCAGGAACCCCTTCCGCATTGAGGCGCGTCAGCCATTCCTGAACGGGAAGCGCCGCGAGCGTTTCCGCAATCAGCGCTTCGAGTTCCTTCCGGTTCTTCACGCGCAACTCGTTCGCGCTCCAGCGCGGATCCAGCTCCCACTCCGGCCGACCGAGCGCGCGGCAGAAACCCTGCCAGAAGCGCTCCGTGAAGACGCCGACCACGAGGCAGCCGTCGGCGGCCTCGTACGCGCCGTAGGGGACGACGGAGAGGTGCCGGGTCCCCTGCGGGCCCGGGACTTTTCCGTCGGCGAACCAGTACTGGGCGAGGTACGTCGTCATGGCGGTGAGACAGTCGAGAAGCGAGAGTTCCAGCCTGCGGCCCTTGCCGGTTTTCGTGCGCTCGAGAAGCGCCCCGAGGATCGCGACTGTGGAGTACATGCCGCCGGCGAGATCTCCCATCGGGATGCCGAGCCGCGCTGGGGAACCGCCCGGCTCGCCCGTCAGCGAAAGCGCTCCCGACCAGGCCTGCACGATGAGGTCGAACGCGGGAAGATCGCGCATCGGGCCTTCCTCGCCGAACGACGTGAGCGAGCAGAGGACGAGGCGCGGGTTTACCTCATGGAGGCGGGTGTGGCCGATCCCGAGACGGTCCATGACTCCGGGGCGGAAGTTATCGAGGACGACGTCCGCTTTCGCGGCGAGCCGGTCGAAGGCGGCGCGCGCGGCCGGGTCGCGCAGGTCGAGCACGACGGACTTCTTGTTTCGGTTGACCGCCATGAAGTACGCGGACTCCCCCTTCACGAACGGCGGCCCCATCTTCCGGATCTCGTCGCCTTCGGGGGGCTCGATCTTCACGACCTCCGCGCCGAGATCGCCGAGGATCATGGAAGCGTACGGGCCCGCCAGCATGCGGGTCAGGTCGAGGATGCGGAATCCTTTGAGCATCAGAATCTCGGCTCCCGGAATTCGCCGAAGACGTCCTTGAGCGTGCCGCAGATTTCGCCCACGGTCGCGCGGGCCTTCACGGCCTCGAGGATCGGCGGCACCAGGTTTGCCGTTCCGGCCGCGGCGCGGCGGACGGCGTCGAGGGAAGCGCGGACCGCGTCGGACGAACGGCGGGCGCGAAGGGCACGCAGGTCGCCGATTTTCCGGTCTGCGGAGGCGGAGTCGTACGGGTGCGTCTCGACCTTCGGCGCGGGCGCGCCCGCGACGGCGTGGCGGTTGACCCCCACTTTCGGCGTCTCGCCCGAGCGGAGCCGCTTCTCCGACTCGTAGGCCTGGCGCGCGAGCTTCCGCTGGATCGTCCCGTCTTCGATCGCTTTCACCACGCCTCCCAGCGCACGCACTTCTTTCTCGGCCGCGACGATCTTCTTCTCCATCTCCGCCGTCAGCGCTTCCACGAAATACGATCCGCCGAGCGGGTCCGCGGTGTCGCAGAGGCCGACCTCCTCGGCGAGGATCTGCATGGTGCGGAGAGAGAGGAGGGACGCCTTTTCGGTGGGGATGCTGTAGGCCTCGTCGTAGCAGCAGAGGGCCATCGTCTGCGCGCCGCCGAGGGCCGCGGCGAGGGCGTAATAGGCGCCGCGGACGATGTTGTTCTCGGGCTCCTCGATGGTCAGGCCGCCGCCGCCGCCGCCCGCGAGCATGCGCAGCTGCGCGGACTTCGGTTCCTTCGCGCGGTACTCGTCGCGCACGATCGAGGCCCATCGCTTCCGCCCCGCCCGGAATTTCGCGACCTGTTCCCAGAGGTTGCCGAAGACGTTGAGGTTGAAGGTGATCTTGCCGGCCACGTCGTCGACGGTGACGCCGCGGGCGATCGCGGAGTCGAGGTAGGCGCGGGCGATTTCGAACGCGAGCGCCATTTCCTCGGCCGGGGTCGCGCCGCTCTCGCGCAGGTGGTAACCGCAGACGGAGACGGCGTTGTATTTCGGCGCGGACTTCGCGCAGTACTCGATCGAGTCGGCGACGAGGCGGACCGAGGGACCCGCGGGGTAGATCCAGGCGCCGCGGCCGATGAACTCCTTGAGGATGTCATTCTGAAGCGTTCCGCGGACCTCGGTGGCCGGGACGCCCTGTTTCTCCGCCGCCGCGAGGTGCATCGCGAGCATGACGAGGGCCGGCGCGTTGATGGTCAGCGCCGTCGACACTTTGCCGAGCGGGATCCCCTCGAAGGCCCGCTCCATGTCGTCCAGCGTGTCCACGGCCATCCCGACCCGCCCGACCTCTCCTTCCGCCCGCGGGTCGTCCGAGTCGAGCCCGAGCTGCGTCGGAAGATCGAACGCCACGTTCAGGGCGTTCTGCCCGTGCGCGATGAGGGAGCGGAACCGCTCGTTGGTCTGCGCGGGCGTCCCGAACCCCGCGTACTGGCGCATCGTCCACGGCTGCTTCCGGTACATCTGCGGGTGGATGCCGCGCGTGAACGGAAACTCCCCCGGCCGTCCGGGATCGAGTCCCGCGGCGTCGGCGGCCGTGTAGACCGGCTTTATTTCGAAGCCGGACTCGGCGACGACTTTCCGGTCCTGTGACGGATCCACTCGGCGATCTCCTCGAACGGGGCGCCCATGCGGAACACCGCTTCGACCCCCATCGCGCGCAACTCGGCCTCGTCGCCCTGCGGCACCACGCCGCCGAGCACCACCGCCTTTCCGGTCCCGCGGAGGCCGTCGCAGACGCGCCGGCAGATCGGCAGGTGCGCCCCTGACAGCACGCTCAGCCCGACCACGTCCACGTCCTCCTCGATCGCCGCCTTCACGACCGCCTCAGGCGACGCGTGCAGACCCGAGTAGATGACCTCCATCCCTGCGTCGCGAAGAGCCTGCACGACCACCTTCGCGCCCTTGTCGTGCCCGTCGAGGCCGGGCTTGGCGACGAGGACGCGCGGCGGACGCGCGCCGGAAGGGGGTTTCGTCATGTGGTCAGCACCGACACGAACGCCACCGCCCCCGGCCCACCGATGTTCTGCGTCAGCCCGACCCGCGCGCCGGGCACCTGGCACTTCCCCGCCTTCCCCTGAAGCTGCCTCACGACGTCGTGCACCATGCGCACGCCGGTCGCGCCCACGGGATGCCCGCACGAGAGCAGCCCGCCGCCGGGATTCACCGGCAGTTTCCCGCCCAGCTTCGTCACCCCGTCCGCGATCAGCTTCGCCGACTCCCCGCGCCCGCAGAACCCGAGGTCCTCGCACGCGATCAGTTCGTTGATCGTGAAGCAGTCGTGCACTTCCGCGACGTGCACGTCCCGCGCCGGGTTGCCGATCCCCGCGCGCGCGTACGCGATCCGCGCCGCCTCGCGGACCGCCGGGAATCCAATGAAATCAAACGCCGGATCGTGGAACGGCGCGTCCCACCCCGACGTCACCGCAAACCCCACTCCTGCGACGAGCACACGACCCGGATACTTCTTCGCGTCCTCCTCCCGCACCAGCACCACCGCCGCCGCGCCGTCGGTCGTCGGACAGCAGTCGAGAAGAGTCAGCGGCCAGGCGACGGGCGCGGACGCGAGCACCTGTTCCACCGTGACCGCTTTCCTGTGGTGCGCCCGCGGATTCCCCGCCGCATGCGCATGATTTTTCACCGAGACCGCCGCGAGATCCTCGCGCTTCAGCCCGAACTCCTTCATCCGCCGCACCGCGAACACCGCGAACGTCCCCGCCGCCGTGAAACCCTTCTGGTAGTAGGGATGCCCGGTCTCCACCATCAGCTTGACGATGCTCTCCTGCGGCGGGCGATCCCTCTGCTTCTCCACCCCCACCGCGAGCGCGATGTCGCAGTCCCCTGCGAGAAGCGCATTCGCCGCGTTACGGATCGCGTCGCCGCCGGTCGCGCAGTAGTTCGAGACGCGCGTCACAGGGCACGCCCCGAGCCCCAGCGCTTCCACCAGATCCATCCCCGATCGCCCGCGGAAGACGCCGACATCCGGAAACGCCGTCCCGAGCCACGCCGCGCCGACGTCGCGCGGCCGCATTCCCGCCTCGCCCAGCGCTTCGCGGCACGCCGCGGCGGCGAGGTCCGTGTAGCTGAGATCGAAATGCTCGCCGAAGGGCGTGCACCCCGCACCGACGATGGCCACGCGGCCGCTCATTCGGGGACCGCCTTCCAGTAGTAGTTCGGCACCCCGCCGCCCATGTGCAGGCGCCGGAGCACGAGCCGGACTCGCAGGCCGATGCGCACGGCTTCCGGAGAAACGTCCGCGGCCGGGACCAGGATCCTGCCGCCGCCGTCCAGGTCCACCACCGCCATGGTCACCGGCGGCCACGGCGTCGGCACGTACGACTCGTGCGTGAACGTGAAGACCGTTCCCGTCCTGCGAAGCGGAACGCGCCCGGTCCCGCGCGGTTCGCCGCACGCGGGACAGCAGGGCCCGGGCAAGGCGTCCAGCCGGCCGCACGCCTTGCACTTCGCCGCGTGCAGCCGCAGGAGATGCTCTTCGTCGCGATGTTCCATCGCAGGAGAACGGAACACCTCCCGCGATGCTTCCGTTTCAAAGAAGCGCCTCGAGGCGAGCCACTTCCCGTATTCCGCCACGGGCGTCGCCCGCTCCAGCCCTTCGGCAAAGGACTTCCCGACCGCCGCCCCGGTAACGTGCAGGACCGCGGCGTCGAGTCCCTCCGTGCAGGCCGCCCACAGCACCGGTTCGCCCGGGCGCGCGCCTTCCATCGCTTCCACGAGCGCCAGAAGCGGGTGCGCCGCGCCGCAGAAACCAATCCGGTCCATCGCCGCGTCGGTGCCCGGCAGTCCGAGTTTCTGCGCCGCCGCACGAGCGAGGCGGCTCCCGGGCGCCGAGATCGCCGCGCGCGAACATCCTTCGCGAGGCGCCCCGGAGACGAGCCGCGCCGCCTGCTCCTGCAGGAAGCGCACATCGGCGGAGTCCCACGCCGCCGCCTCGCTTCGAGTCGTCCATCGCTCCAGCCGCGCGAATCCGCCGTGGCCGACGAGGATGGCGACTCCGGCGTCGCCCACGGACGCTTCCGCGTCGTTTCCCGCTGGCCGGTCCATGCGCTCGGCTGCAACCACGAGGGCCGGGAGCCGCGCGCCGCCCAGGGCGATGCGAAGGGCCGCGACTCCGCCGCGGAGAGATCCGGCGAGGGTTGCGGTCTCGACGTCGGGCTTCAGGTCCAGCGCGGTCGCGAGGCGTTCGGCCTGCGGTGCGACGGCCTGGGGCCAGGTGGTGGACGCAACAAGCAGGGAACGCACTTCCGGACGGCCCGCGACGTCGAGGCACCGATCGGCCGCGGCGAAGGCCAGGGTGAATGCGTCCTCGTCCCATGACCCGAACCGGCGGGATCCGGGTCCCGGGGGCCGGCCGCACGCCCGCGCGACGTCGGCGGCCCGCAATTCGTACGGGGGAATCCGGGCCGCGACGGCCAGGATCGAAGGCCCTTCCGAAATCGTCATCGTTTGACGGGCCTCCTGGTTCGACGGCGGGCGCGTCCGAGGTCTTTCACCCGGACCTGCGCAATCTCTGCGATCCCGCGATGCTCATGGAAATTCCGAGCCACGAAAGGAGAGGACCGGAAACGGCCGTGAACGCCGAATCCCCGGCAAAAGTGCGGATTCTGACATCCGGCGCTCGCGCGGTTTCCCGCACCTTCTGCGCAACTTCACGCTGTCCCTGGCTAATGCCGTTAAGTAAAATCACCGGGTCCGCGAACACACCTCCTGACATGCTGGCGACGGCATCAGGATCCCCCGCCTCAGGAGCCCCATGACCCACGAACCCCATGCCCGCCGCATCGCCCGGGACCTCCACATGCTCGCAGACCTGACCCGCCGCATCCTGGAATCCGACGTCAACGCCGCCGACGGAGAGGGCGCCTCGTTCACCCAGATCGTCATCCTGAAGTGGCTCGATTCCGCAGGGCCCCGCCGGGCTCAGGACGTCGCGAAGTACCTCTCTTCGTCAGCCCCCGCCGCGACTCAGCTCATCGGCCGGCTGCGCCGCAAGGGCCTGGTGAAGAGCCGTCCCAGCCTGTCCGACGGCCGCGCGGAGGATCTCTTCATCACGCCGCGGGCCCGTGCCCTCGTCCGCCGGCACGAGGCGCTCAAAATGCGCCGCATCGAAAGGCTCTGGGCGGGTCTTCCGGAGGTGAAGCGTCGGATCGTCGCGCAGGGGCTGGAAGCGGCGATCGACCTGCTTCTTACGGAAAAGCCGAGCGGCAAGGAAATGTGCCTCCATTGCGGTGCCTACGAATCTCCCAATTGCGTCATTCGGCAGCACGGGTTCTCCTGCCCGACAGAGAGCTGCTCGGCCGCGAAACCGTGACCGTGAGGGGAAAGTTGCCCTGAGCTTGTCAGGAGTCACTCCTGACCTTCTACTCCACCGTTCGACTCTGCACGGCATCCCGCTTGCAACGCAATTCGCCGTGGAAATCTCTGCCACCGCCGTTGTGGGACGCACTTCCCAAGCCGTCGAGCAGGCCAAGGCCATCGTGTCCGCCGGGCTGGCCCCCGTCCTGAAACGCAGTGACGCCCCCGCGTTCGGCTGCTTCCCCGTCTACTCCCCTTACGAAATCATCCGCGCCGCCGGGCTACTTCCGGTCGGCCTCATGGGCGCCGGCGCCTCCATCGACATCGTCCACGCGGACGCGCGCTTCCAGAGCTTCGTCTGTTCCATCGCGAAGACCTCGCTGGAACTGGGGTTGCAGAAGCGGCTTACGGGGATGGAAGGGGCGGTATTCCACTCGATCTGCGACGTCGCGCGGAATCTCGCGAGCGTGTTCAAGCGGAACTTCCCGGCGATGCACATCGAGTACATCCACCTGCCGCAGAACGCGGCGGGGCCGGAAACGGAAGACTACCTTGTCACCGAGTACCGGCGCGTCATGACCGGGCTCGAGGCGCGCACGGGGCGGCGCATCGACGACGCGGCGGTGGCGGCGGCGATCCGCGAGTACAACCGGCCGCGGCGACTCATGCGGGAACTGTACGCGATGCGTTCGAAGGAACCGGAGCGGATCGGGGCGGCCGAGTTGTTCCCTCTCGTCCGCGCGGGGACCATGCTGCCGCCCGACGAGCACGCCCGGCTGCTTGAATCGGCGAAGGAGGAATTCGTCGCGAGGAAGCCCCGCCGCATGGACCGGGTGAAAGTCGTGGTGGAAGGAGCGTTCTGCGAGCAGCCGCCGGTCGGGCTGATCGAGACGCTGGAGGGCGCGGGGTGCTACGTCGTGGACGACGATTTCTGCGCGGGATGGCGGTGGTTCTCGACCGACGTGCCGGAAGGCCCGGACCCGGTGCGGCAGCTCGCCCGCGCGTGGCTCGAACACGGCCGCGCGTCCTCGACGCGTTACAACCCCGACAATCCCCGGCACAAGGACCTCGTCCGGCGCGTGCGTGAAACCGGCGCACAGGCGGTGCTCTTCATGCCCGCAAAGTTCTGCGAACCGGCGCTGTTCGACTACGTGATTTTCCGCCGCGAGCTGGAGAAGGAGAACATCCCCCACCTCATGGTGGAGTTCGAGGAGAAGATGTGGACCTTCGAACGGACGCGGGGAGAGGTGGAGACCTTCGTCGAGTCGTTGCTGTTCGACTGAAGAACGGCCGGAATCGGGATGGGGATCGGGATGGTGCGAAAACGGCGGCGCGGAGGTTGGAACATGGCGGAATACGGCACGGCGGTGCACGAGGCGTCGCGTAAAGCGATGAGCGCGTGGTATGACCGGCTCGCGGCGGCGGCGAAGTCGGGCGCGCCGACGGCGTACCTCATGATCTCCGGCAATTGCGTCGAGATCCTGCGGGCGTTCGACATCGAGCCCGTGTTCCCCGAGGTCAACGCTCTTCAGCTCGCCATCCGCAAACAGTCGCTTCCCCTCATCCTCAAGGCCGAGGAAATGGGCTACTCGAGCGACAACTGCGCCTATGTGAAGGCGGACGCCGGGTTCACGTTCGGGGAAGGCGCGCCCGGAGTCGGCAAGATCCCGAAGCCGAATTTCATCGTCTGCAACTTCGTGGGCTGCAACGTCTACATCAAGTGGTTCGAGCACTGCTCCGAGTTCCTGGGCGTGCCCCTGACCATGATCGACGTGCCGTTCGTGCGAAGCGACCGGCCCAGCGACGGGGACGTGCGATACGTCGTCTCGCAGCTGAAGAAACTGATCGCGGACTGCGAGAAGGCGACCGGGAAGAAGTTCGACATCGACAAGCTGCGCGGCATCTGCGCCCTGTCGGCGAAGGCCGAGGACGGCTGGCAGCGCTGCAAGGACCTGTGCAAGAACACGCCCTCGCCGATGGATGCCTACTTCGACGCAATCAACCTGATGGGCCCGATCAACGTCCTGCGCGGGACGCAGGATGCCGTGGATTTCTTCGACGTCGCCGTGAGGGAATACGAGACGCTCGTAAAGGAGAAGAAGGGCCCCATCCCGATCGAGAAGTTCCGCATCGTCGTGGAAGGGCCGCCGCCGTACCCGTTCTACCGCCAGTTCCGCGACCTGTTTGCCGCGTGGAACGCCGTTGCCGTGCAGTCCACCTACTCGACGGTCGGGGGCATCTGGGAGTTCGGCTTCCGGCACGACCCGAAGAATCCGCTCGAGTCGATCGCCGAACAGATGCTCATGGAAAACCTCTGCAACCGCTCGCTGCTCGACCGGTACAAGCAGATCCGCCGGTACGTCGAAGAATGGAAGGCGGACGCGCTCGTCATCCACTCAGTCAAGAGCTGCCGCCTCTTCTCCGCCGGCCAGGGCGACATGCGCGACTACTTCGCCAACGAGCTGGGAGTCCCGACGCTGCTGGTCGAATCAGACCTCGAAGACCCTCGCTACTACGCGCAGGCGATGATGAAAAACCGGATCGACGCGTTCTTTGAGTCGCTGGAGCACCGCAAACTGCTGAGGGGGGCGCAATGATCTACGGCGCCGGCGTCGATGTCGGGTCCACGCAGACCAAAGCCGTCATCCTCGACTCCAATCGCGAAATCGTCGGCCGGGCGCTCGCAATGACCGGCGCAAACGTGTCGAAAGCCGCGGAGAAGATGTTCAACGAAGCGCTCGCCTCGTCGGGACTCAAGCGCGAGCAGATCGGCTACGTCATCGGCACAGGCTACGGCCGCTACAAGGTCACGTTCGGCGACTCGCAGGTCACCGAAATCTCCTGCCACGCCCGCGGCGCCCATTTCATGTTCCCCGGCACCCGCACCGTCATCGACATCGGCGGCCAGGACACCAAGGCGATCCGCGTCGGCGCAAATGGTGAAGTCGTCGACTTCGCCATGAACGACAAGTGCGCCGCAGGCACCGGCCGCTTCCTGTCGGCCTCCGCCGAGGTTCTCGACCTTCCGCTGGAGAAGATCGGCCCGCTCGCCCTCGAAGGAAAAGACCCCGTCCGCCTCTCGACCGTCTGCACCGTCTTCGTCGAATCCGACATCATGTCCTACCTCGCGCAGGGAAAGAAAGTCCCCGACATCCTCGCCGGCGTCCACCGCGCGATCGCCGCGCGCACCATGTCCCTCCTCCAGCGCATCGGCCTGGGCCCCGAGTACTCCATGACCGGCGGCGTCACCCGCAACGTCGGCATGGTCGCCGCCCTCGAGGAAAAACTGAAGGCGCCCCTGAACATCAGCGCGGATTCGCACTACATGGGCGCCATCGGCGCCGCACTCTTCGCCCTCGAACGCGCGGAAACCGCTTCCAGGGGCAAGTGCGAGGAAGCGGTGCTCGGCGGGTGGGAAGACGGCCTTCAGGACACGAAACGATGATCAGCGCGGGAATTGACCTGGGAAGCGGCTTCTCGAAGGCCGTCCTCTACCGCGACGACGGCGTGGTGCTCGCGCGCGCGATCACCAAGACGCGCGCGGACTTCGACAAGGGCGCGCGCGACGTGCTGGACGAGGCGCTTGCCCTCGCAAAGGTGTCGCCTTCCGACGTCGCCTACACCTGCACGACGGGCCTCGGCCGCTACGCCGTCACCTTCCGCGACATCCAGGTCACCGAAATCACCGCCGCCGCCCGCGGCGCGTGGACGCTCTTCCCCAAAGCCTCCTTCGTCCTCGACGTGGGCGCGCAGAGCACCCGCGCGATCCACCTGCGCGACAACGGCAAGGTGAAGGAATTCCACACGAACGAAAAGTGCGCGGCCGGCGGCGGGGCGTTCCTGGTGCGGGCCGCGAAGTACCTTGAGGTTCCGCTCGATTCGCTCGGCAAGCTCTCCGTCGACGCGAAAGGGATCCAGCCGATCTCGAGCGTCTGCGCCGTCCTCGCGGAGTCCGAAATCATCAACCACGTTTCCGAGAACGTCCCGATCGGCGACATCGCCCGCGGCATGCACGAGTCCATGGCCGACCGCGCCGTGGGGCAGTTGCGAAAAGTCGGCCTGAACGGTCCCGTCACCCTCGTCGGCGGCGTCGCTCTTCAGAGCGGCTTCGTCGAGGCCTGCAAACGCAAGTTCGCCATCCCCGTGAACCTCCCCGAGCACCCGCAGTTCGCGGCGGCCCTCGGCGCAGCGGTGCTGGGGATGCAGAGGGCGAAGAAGCGGATGGCGGAAGCGGCGGCTTGCCGGTAGGTTCGTGGTCATCGTAGCCGGGAATCTGTTCGGGTCGGGGAATCGCACCATCACCCGCGCCCCGCGGAAGAAATCAATGCGTGAAGCGAGGTCTGCGGGCTAGCTCGCCGTGATTCCATCCGCGAAACCCTGTCGACTGATGTCCTCGCGGTACTGCTTCGTGAAGTGCCTCGCGAGCTTCTGGACGCGCCCGATTGAAGCGAGAACTTCCTCGAGTGAAATCCCGGCCGCGGATCTTCGTTTCATTCCGAGCACGCGAAACGTGATGTGGTCCGCAGAGCAGACCAGGTACGCCGGTTCCGGAGGCTGTGCCAGCAGCCACGCAAGCGAAGCGGTTTCACCAGGATTCATGTCGGGGTGCCAGGAGACAGGAATGTCTTCCATCAGCTTCTGGATTTCCGCGATCGGAACCTGAACGACCTTCACGTCTCCGGACGCGATGTCCGGGTCCAGGTCGATGTCATGCCGGCTTCCCTCGGCATCTTCAAAGAAGCGCGCCTCATGGCGCACTGTCTCGACGATCGTGACATCGCAGAGCGTCAGGAGATGTTTCCACACGCCGCGCCGCCACAACTCGATCAGGACGTCGGCATCAAGGAGAAGGAATCGGAATTTCTTCGCCATTCCATTCGTCCTCGCCAAGAAGCCGCAGAACTCTTGCCCGCGGCAAATTCATCGTCCGTGAGAAAGCTCCCACGGAAAGCCTCCCACTTCTGAGGGCACGCCAGGCCAGAGCTTCGTATCTCGCCGGGAACTCCGGGGCGGGCGAATCCTGGCGTAGCGACAGCGTGGACTTCAGAGCCTTCGCCTTCTCGATCAGTCGACGCGTGTCGTCGCTCTCGTCCGGGCCTTTGAAGAGGATGTGCAATCGCCAGATTGCGGATTCTACGGAGACATCGAAGGACCGTGCGACGTCATGAAGTGCATCCACATCAATTCGGCCGCCATGGCTGTGCTCGGCGATTGCCGCGCGGAACGGCTCTTCCGGAAGAAGAAGCGCCGCGGCGAAGCTTGTCGCCAGCTTCTCCTCGTGTCGCCACTCATCTTCCGTCGGCGCCTGGCCGTCGCAGTGAAAGGCCTTCCACGTGAGCAGATGAAACAGCTCGTGCGCCAGGTCGTGGTTCCTCCGCCACCGGACGCTTCGGCGATTCAGAAGAATCGAGCCCCCGATCTCGTCGGAAAAATGGGATGCCGCCGTTCCCTCAGGCTCGAAGTCCAGGTGGAAGATCTTGAGTTTCCAGACTTCTTCGAGCACGCGCAGCAGTGAAGGACCGGGACGGTCGCCGAGCGCGAGGGAATTGCGAACTCTCCGCGCCAGGTCTATTGCGTCGGAGTAAGTCCACTTGTCGGCTTTTCGGAGAACCATCAGCAACCCTGGCCCCTCCGGTTCCTTTTCGAGAATCTCCAGCCGGCGGAACGCGTGGCACAATTCGAGGAAGTGCGCCTCGACTTCGGACGCCCCCGATGTTGGCTTGTGTCTCCAGAGAACGAGGGGAGCGGACTCGACGGGTGTCGACTCCACGAACCAGGTCCACGGCCGGTGATACGCCTTTGCGAGCGTTTCCAGCTGTCCGAGGCTTGGCTCCCGCCGTCCGCTCTCAAACTCGGAGAGCGAGGATTCCCCGACTTCGGTTCGAAGCGACACCTCGGACTGCGTGAGTCCAGATCGTTCCCGTGCAAAGCGCAGCCGGTCGCCCAAAGGCATGCCGTCCTCCTCGTTCAGATGGATTAACAATAACCTATCTTCATCAGATTTCAAGGCATAAATTCTGCAAAACAGAAGTTTTCGTGAACATATGGAGCCTGCGCCGGGTTCAATGATCGGAGGGGAATCGGAAAGGCCTCAGGAGAAAATCAATGATCGGCGCAAGCTCTCGGGCCATGCAGACTCAGCACTCCGTCGAGCCGGCCCCTCGCAAACGCCACGACGCGCAAGGCCACCGCCAGCGCCTCCGCGCCCGCCTCTCCCGCGCCAGTCTCGACGCCCTCGACGACCACGAAATCCTCGAGCTAGTCCTCGGCCTCGCCATCCGCGTTCGTGACACGCAACGACTTGATTTTGCAGGCAGACATCCTCAAGCTCTCCGGCGTGACGCCCCTGATCAGAAGAATGCCGGTCTACCACATCACTCCCATCGAGAATCTCCCGGGCATCGTTTCGGCGGGGGCGTTGAAGTCCGACGCGTCCATGATCGCCGAGGGCCACAAAGTGATCGGCTACAGCCACATCAAGGAGAGAAGGCTGAAGGAGATTCGAGTGCCCTGCTGCGCGAACCGGTTTGTCGGCGAATTTTCACTGACCGATTGGAGGTCTGGAACCCCGGGACGCTTCCGCCATCGCTCACTCTCCCGCAACTGCGCCGTCCCCATGCTTCGGTTCCCGGCAACCCGCTTCTCGCTGAGGCGCTCTACCTCACGAAGTACATCGAGCGGATGGGAACTGGGATCGGCGACATGATCGAGCGGTGCCGGCGAGCGGGACTTGAGGATCCGGGATTCGCGCTGACGGATGGATTCGCCGCGACCATCCGGCGAAGTCCCGGGCGCACCAGCGTCGCCGTGACCGGACAAGCGACCGGACAAGTCGACGCCTGGGTACGACGTGCCCTGAGCGCATGCATCGATGGCCCGCTGAGCAGTGGGGAGCTTCAGGTGGCGACGGGGTTGCGCGATCGCGAGACTTTTCAGCGGAACTACCTCGATCAACTTCTGAGCGAGAACTGGGTGGAGCGCACCATTCCGGACAAGCCGAGGAGCAGCCGGCAGAAGTACCGGCTGACCGAGCAGGGGAGAACCCTGGAGGGGCGGTGCCACGGTCAAAACCTGCCGCGGAGGAACTCGAAGGTGTCGTCACCCGACAAGTCACCCGGCAAGTCACCCGGCAAGTCACCCGACAAGTCACCCGACAAGTCACCCGACAATTCGCGGGGGAAGTCGCAGATGAAGTCATGAGTCTCGTCTCGAGTTCTGTACGCGTCGAACGCCGCCATCGTCTGCGCTCACGCGGAATCCCCGTCGGGCGGCGAAATCCCCGCCTTGGCGCATACGTCGCGCATCTTCTCTGTCGTTCCGGTCGAGGACCCCGAAGTTCTGGAGGGTTGTGGCCAGTGCCCGCGTGTCTCCCCGTTCCCGTCAGATTCACCCATCCGGCCACCACCACGCTGACATGCACCGGCGCTTCCCCGAGCGTCAGCGCGGAGACGAAGACCCTCTCGCCCTGCTGAGCGCGGTACTCGTCGCCTTCGCCAACCGGGTCGGCCTTCTGCCAAGGCAGGCTTCGGGTGGCCTCGAGGAGTTGCTCGAGGGCGGCGACTCCGGCTCGCGTCTTCACGGGTTCCTGGCCACGACTACGGAAGTGTTCCAGCGCGAGCGCTAGGGAAGGAAAGACTCATGAGCGTGCCCCCGATGACTTCGGGAGAGTTGCCCGCGAACCGCTATGTGCGTCCGGCGGCGGTCGTAGCTCCGAGCCTTGAGGCGCACCCTCAACGCGTGTGGGCCGCGTGGCAGATTTCGGTGGATCGAAAACTCCGGGAGTTGGGGAACGTCCTCGAGAACTGGGATAGCTACGGTGGATCACCGGTTAGCGCGGAGGCCATTCGAGTTGCGAGGGAACTGGTGTTTGATCTCGCGGGAATCCCAGGACTCGCAAGCCCGCTCGTCGCCGCTTCACCTGAAGGCAGCGTCGGACTCGCATGGACTTCGGGTGACGTGTCGCTCGAAGTCGAAATTCGCGACGATGGTGAGGCCACGTGGACGTGGGTCGGAACTGATCCGGATCGAGATCGCCACGGACGAGTTACGAGCCTGGCTCCCTTTGTCGAGCTGACCGCGATCGACACCGCACGCGCCGGGGCCTGAGCATGCCGCTCGAGGATGGCGAGGTCATCCTTCGGCGGACTTCTTTGTGAACCCGTTTTTAACACTTTCATGGCATTTCTTGCGGGGCGGCATTCGGATCAGTGGCGTACGCGATGCGTTTTTCCTGCCGCGCGCAGGCCTCCGAGAGCTTGTCCGCTCTGGACCGGAAGAGATCGGCTCCGCCCAGTTTTTCCATCTGCAGCAACCGATCCAGCGTTTCGTCGTGCGATTCGAGCTGACCGCTCGCGAGGATGTGGAATATCGAGACGCCCTGCTTCGCCAACTCGAGGCTGACCAGAAGGGTCCGATGACACTCCAGCGGCTCTTTCTCCGCGCACATCAGCGCGAGGCGGTGTTTTTCGGCGCCTTCGAGCACTCGCTGAAGTCCGCTTCGAAACAGGTCCGTTGACGCCAGGCGCCCGTACTGCACTTGCCCGGCCGCGTCGTAACACGAGCGATCGTCGGACCGTGCGCCGAGCTCTCGTCCGAGGAAGACGTACTCGAGCTCCTCGCGTTTCAGGATCGCTTCCAGCGTCTCGCGGTTGAATTGCGGCGAGTGGCGGCTGAAAGGCGCGGACCGGACGTCGGCAATTGCAGTCACTCCGTGCGTCCTGAGAAGCTCGATGAGCTTCTCGGTGGGGTGGTTCGAGTGCCCGACCGTCAGGATTTGAATGGGGCTCTTCATGGGTTCCCTGCGCACACCGCTTCCGCCACCGGCTTCATGTCGGGCGGGATAAGGACGCTGCGTCGGCCGTCAACGCGGCCTGTGCAGAGGAAGCCGGCGAGGTGGAGGCTGACGAGAGGCGTCGTGTCCTGCAGATTCTCCAAGGGAGCGTAGAGCCTGAGGAACTCGTCGAGGGGGAGCAGGCCGTCCTCGCGGAGCAGGTGTCGCAGCGCCGTGACGTCGAGAGGATCGAGGAAGGTCTCCATCGCCAATTCGGGGGAGATGAGCTTGACCGCGACGGCCTCGACCAGGTCGCCGAGGTCTTGCGGTGCCGGCGTCCCCGAATTGCGCTGCGCGCCGACCAGCTCCAGCTCGTCCCGCTTCCACAGGGCCAGGTACCGGCGCAGGGGCCACTCGCGCAGGACTCGATGCCGTGCCAGCTCCAGGCACCGCTCATGCCGGGCGCCCATGATTCCTGCTGTCAGGCTTGCTTCCGACAGCGCTTTCATGACGGTCTGCTGAAAGTCAGACTTTTCTGTGACCTTGAGGACGAAAAAGAGCCGCTCCCGGGCTCGACGGGTGTACTGCAGGGAGGTTTCCCAGTTGCCCAGGGCGTACTGCAGCTTGAGGTAACCGTTCGCGTGAAGCTCCGCCGGCGCCCGCAGGCTGCGCACGAATCGGGTCGATTCGACCAGGTCCCCGGCCTTGACGAGTCCCTCGAGCAAAAGCGCGGCGGGGGTCAGCTCTCCCGGCAGATCAAGAAGCGATTGCCGCAGAACCTCGATGCCCTCCGCATTCCTGCCCCCGAACCCCAGCGCTTGCGCAAGGCGCACCCGGAGTTGGCAGACTTCCGGATGGTCCCGCACGAGCGCTTCCCAGGACCGGATCGCCTCTTCGAATCGTTGCTCGCGGAAGAGCCCCGCCGCTTCCTGGTAGCTCGCTTCCAATTTCTCGGGAATCACCGGGCTGAACCGCAGCCAGTGACACGGAACTTCGGCGAACGGCAGCGGCCTGTCGGTGCGGACGCGCGGCGACGGCTCGTCCTGAAGGGCATTTCTCATCTCGAGGGAATGGGCGGCGATCAGCCGGATCGTCTCGGGCTGGCTCTCGTCCCGAAAGATGGACTGGAGCCTCTTCATGGAATCCGGCGTCGAATCGCTCCCAAGGCGCGCGACTTCGACTTCCAGGTCGCTCACCAGGCAGAGCGTGAACCATCCGCCGGACGCGACCTGCGACGGCGTTGGCGCGCCGCCGCGCCTTCCTGGCTGCGGCCTGTGGACGCGTTTGGGTCCAGGCCGGCGGGGCCTGCTGGACCCCCAGCGGCGAAGGCAGCAGATTCTGAAAGCGAGTCCGCTGCCGCACGGGCAGGATGAATCCGGCGGGATTCGGAAGCGGTCCATGGGGAGATCCTAACGAATGGCGCGGCCGGCGGAGGCTATGAACAGGCAGGGGCCTGCACCCAGGCCAGTACGTGCCGCCAGAACGACGGCGCGGCGTCGCTCGAACGACGGAGCCGGTCGGCGAATGCGCCTGCGGAAAGGAACCGTTCCCGCGGATCGGGGTTCATCGCCTGCCGGCAGACGCGCCGCAGGGCTGCATGCGATCCGCCTGGCACGGTCAGTGGTACCGAGCGTACGAATTCGGCCCACGAGGCGGGTCGCACCGCGTCCGGCCAGGCGCGCGGAGGACGGCCGGTGAGAATGTGAAAGAGAACTCCGCCGAGCGCGAAGACGTCGCTTCGTTCGTCGGCGCGGCCGTCGGCCTGCTCGGGAGCCATGTACTCGGGGGTGCCCGCGACGAGACCGTCGGGGGCGGACGCTCGGCGCGCGACGCCCCAGTCGAGGACGCCGGCGCCGGGGACGATGTGGGCGGGCTTAAGGTCCCGGTGCAGGACGCCGCGGGAGTGCGCATGGGCGACCGCGTCGCAGGCGGCGAGGAACGGAGCGAGGAGGGTCCGCGGGTCGCCGGCGATCCGGTGAAGGCCGGCGATGCTCTCGTCAAAATTGGGGCCGGAGGCGAGAGGCATGACCGCGAAGGGGCGGCCCTGCGGGTCGCGCCCGATCTCTCGAATGGAGAGGACGGCGGGGTGATCGAGCGCGGCAGTGACTTCCCGCTCGCACTCCAGGCGATCCCCCATCCCCATGTCGATCGAGCGCTTGATGGCGACAAGTCTGCCCGCGGCCGTGTCCCGCGCTTCCCACACCTCTCCCATCGCGCCTCGGCCCAGACGGCGGAGCAGGATGAAGCGGCCCTCGGCGAGCAGGCGCGAGGAATCTGCGGGAGCCGGCGCATCGCCGTGCGGCGGCTGGTGGCGGGCGACGAACTCCGCTTCCACGAGATCGGCGGGCGGTTCGAAACCGGGCGCAATGGCGTCGAGCCACGCGGCGAGCGGCGGAGCGGGGGCGCGGCGCCAGGCGATCTGAAGCGCTTCGGACAGGAGGTCCACCAGGGCGTCGGCGCGCTGGTCTTCGGGGATGGTCGCAAGCAACTCGGACACGCGGGCCGGCGACGGATCCGCCCGGATGGAGCCAAGCGCTTCGGCCCACGCCTGATATCTCCCGGCGGCTCTCGGGGCGCGGGCGCAGGCGGCGGTGGCGAGCGTGACTAGCATGGGACGTCCTGACGGATCCGGCGGACGAGGCGGGCGCCGAGGCCGAGGCGCGCGGCGATGCCCGCATCGTCGAGGCCGTTGAGGCGCAGGAGGGCGATGGCGAAGGCCTGCGGGTGCGAAGGGCGGAGGCGGGCGTGGAGGGCGGCGAGCCACGAAGCGAAGTCAGGGGCGGCGGAAGGAGGAGCGCCGAAAAGTTCGGCAAGCTCGCTCCGGACGTCCGGCCATCCGGGCAGCCTTGCGCCAAGGCGAACCTCGGCCCGATGCTGCGCGACGACGGCCATCCCCCCGGCGTCGATGCGCTCCGAGAGCGGCGCGTCCTCCGTGAGTCGGAGAAGCGCGAGCGCTTCTTCCAGGAGAACGCGCGCGGGGGTCATGCGACTCCCCCTTCGCTCCACTCACCAATACCGCGCTCCCCTTTTGCGGCGACCCACTTCATCTCGATGAACCCATCGGGACAGGCGGCCGCGCAATGCCCTTCGCTCGTGCAGCACTCGGGCCGCTTCAGGTCGGCGAGGCTCCACGAAAATGCGAGGCAGCCGTTCGTGCAGGCGGCGAGGCACAGGCCGCAGCCCGTGCACAGACCGCGGTCGATGACCGGGAGTTTCTTCGCCGGCTCTTGCGCCGCGGGCCCGAAGGGAAACCATTTCACAGCGGATCCTTCCCCGGGTCGCGCAGCAAGCCGGCGCCTTCGGGCTCCCGGTCCGGCACGCCGCGGGCGGTAAGGACGCTCGGGCTGGAGACGGCGAGGACGGAGGGCGGCACGATGAACTGCTCTTCGCGCGTCTGGGGCGGCTTGAGGTTGAACCAGCGAGTGACCATGAACCACGTGAGCGGGAGGACCCCGCCGGTGACGAAGACCGCGACGCCGATGCCACGGAGCCAGGTCAGGGTCTGGAAGACGGTGCCGGACAGGTACTCCTGCGAGCGCGCGTAGGCGTAGCCATGGTTCATGGCCGCGGCGAGCTGGTGGATGCCGACCGGGAAGAGATCGAAGACGACCATGAACATGAGGCCGGCGTTGAGCGACCAGAACGACGTGCGCAGGAGCTTCGCGTTCCAGCGAGACGGGCCGACGTTCCAGCGGGAGCAGAAGAGCATGGCGGCGACGGCTAGGTTGCCGTAGACGCCCATGAGGGCGGCGTGGCCGTGGTTGACGGTGAGGTACGTCCCGTGCTGGTAGTAGTTCACGATCGGCAGGTTGATCATGAATCCCATCACGCCGGCGCCGAGGAAGTTCCAGAAGTTGACGCCGACGAGGAAGAGGAAGGCTTCCCCGAGGCCGAACGTCTGGGTGGAGCCGCGGAGCGAGTGCTGCGGAAGGTGGCGGAAGCGCCACGCCTCGATCGTGAGCAGGACGAGCGGCGCGACCTGGAGCGACGAGAGGACGCCGCCGAGCGCGATCGTCTCAATCGACTTCGCGTTCCAGTAGAAGTTGTGCGAAATCCCGATCATGCCGCTTCCGAGGAACAGCACGGCCGACAGGTACACGACGCGCGCCGCGACGAGGTGCGACACGAACCCCATGAGGTAGAGGAAGTAGGCGACGATGATCGTCGTAAACAACTCGAAGAACGCTTCGACCCACATGTGGATCGTGCACCAGCGCCAGAAGTCGGCGATGACGAAGTTGGTGTCCGGGCTGGCGACCCACGACGCGCTGAACATGAAAATGATGCCGGCGATCGAGTAGACCATCCAGTTGGGGAGCGACCAGGTCTGCTTCTGCTTGAGCGCGGGCCAGACGCCGCGGGTGATGATCACGAGCCAGAGGACGAAGGACGAGTAGAGCACGGCCTGGAACGCTCGTCCGATCTGCATGAACTCCCAGCCCTGCAGGCCGAACCAGCGCCACGCGTCGCCGTAGTCGAGCTTGCCGTGGATGCCGAGGGGAATGCCGAAGATGGCGCCGGCCGCGACGGTCGCCAGCATGGCGAAAAGCAGGTTGATCGAGCCGAGCTGGCCGCGAGGTTCGGGGCGGCAGATGAGCGGCATCACCCAGATCGTCGCCGCGAACCAGCAGACCGCGATCCACAGGACCGAGAACTGCGAGTGCCACATGCGCGAAATCGTGACGGGGATCGCCGCCCGCAGGTCGAACCCGAACCAGCTCACGAGATTCACGAAATCCGAGATCGCGAGCAGGCCCGCAGTGACCTGGAAAAGGAACAGGAGCGCGGCCACCGCGAAGAACTTGTAGGTCGCGCGCTGCGTCGGCGTCGGCTTGAACCGGTCCACCACATCCGACGTCGCGAGCGGCGGCAGGTGCGCCTTCTGCTGCTCGAGCACCGCTTCCCGGTCCATTCGCCCGTAGTAGTAGAAGATCACGCCGATCGTCAGGATCACGACCAGCGTTCCGATCACGCTCCACATCACGAGACCGCCGTGCGGGACGTTCCCCGCCAGCGGGTCGTACGGCCAGTTGTGCGTGTAGCTGTACTCGTAGCCGGGGCGTTTGGCAGAGCAGAGCCAGCCTCCCCAGTAGAAAAACGCCGTGAGGTGCCGGATTTTCTCCTGGTCGGTGATGTAGTTCTCCGGTTTGAAGACTTCCTTCCCCGCCAGTTCGCCGCCGGCCCCGAATTTCTGCGAGTAATACAGCCGCAGGCGCTCAAACGCCGCCGCCTGCGCCGCGTTCACCGTGACTTTGCCGTCCTTGAAGCGGTTCTCCTTGATGTCCTTCTGCACGAGCGCTTCGACGATCGCCTTGCGCTGCACCAGGTCGGGGATACGGACGCTCCACTCGGCGTCGTACTGCGCGTTCATGGAGAGGGCGGTCTGGTGAAGCGCCTCCGCGGTGAAGTCGGGCCCGCGCATGGCGCCGTCGCCGAGGAAGGAGCCGTATTCCATGAGGCCGTAGCGGAGGAAGACCTTCTGGCCCGCGGTGATGTCGGCGCCGGAGAAGACGGTCTTGCCGGACTCGTCCACGAAGTCGCAGACCGGCGGGGCGTACTGGTAGGTCTTGTACCCGATGTAGCCGACGACGGTGACGCTGACTGCGAAGATGACGACGAAGACCTTCCACCAGGATTCGCGGCGGTCAAGCCATCGGGCGATGTTCATGGAAGGCTCCTGTCTGGAGGGCGGACGGAGCGCCGGAAGGCGCCCCGTTAGTTAAGGTGATTAACTATATAGCTGCGGGTGCCCCCGCGTTTCGGAATTCCGGGGGATTTACACCGCCCGCACGACCCCCAGGGGCTGCAGGTCGCGCCCGAGCACCTGCTTCGCGTCCCCCCCGAGCCACCGCGACACGACCTCGCCGTACACCGCGCGGAAGTCCGCCGTGTGCTTCAGGTCCCCCTGCTCCAGGTCCGTCAGCTTCGGCGGCGTCCCCTTGAGCCCCGGCAACGCCCCTTCCCCGATCACGAACATCGGCCCCGCCGTCCCGTGATCGGTTCCGCCGCTGGCGTTCTGCTCCACCCGGCGGCCGAATTCGCTGAAGCTCATCATCAGCACGCGCTCCGCAGCCCCGGCCTTCGCCAGGTCGCCGTGGAACGCCTTCACCCCCTCCGCGAACTCCTTCAGCAGCCGATCCTGCGTCCCCGCCTGCCCCGCGTGCGTGTCGAACCCCGTCATCGACACGTAGTAAACCCGCGCCGGCAGCCCACCCAGGATCATGTTCGCGACCGTCTTCAGGTCGTCCGCGAACCGGCTCTGCGGATACTCCCCCGCCGCGCGCCGCTTCCGCGCCACCGCCTGCACCTTGTCCGAAGTCGCCACCACGCTCGCCGAAACCGACCGCAGGTAGTCGAGCGTCCCCTCACCCTTCCCCGCGTTCAGCTCCCGGTACGCCTTCTCCGTGTCCGCCCCGTCCCCCGGCAGCCACCGGAACCACGCCGGGTTCGTGAAGGAGACCCCCACGTCGCTTCCCGCAAACGCCATCGGCATCTTCGCCCCCACATTCACCCCGGTCACGGGGTCCGGCTTCCCGCCGCAGCAGTTGTGGAAGTACCTCCCGAGCCAGCCCGTCGTCTCGTAGCGGTCCGAGTCAGAGGCGGTGTGCCAGATGTCCATGGAGCGGAAGTGTGACCGGTCGGGGTTGGGGTAGCCGACGCCGTGGACGACGGCGACTTTCCCGTCGTCGAAGAGGCCTTTAATAGCCGCGAGCGAATCGTTGAAGCCGAAGCGGCCGTCGATGTCGAGCACGCGCTCCTTCGCCAGACCGAGCGTCGGCCGCGCGCGGCGGTAGGCGTCGTCCGTGTACGGGACGAGCGTGTTCAGCCCGTCATTGCCGCCTCCCAACTGCAGGACGACGAGGATGCGCCCGCCCGCGCCGGGTTCCTCAGCCTGCGCGAGGCCACGCCATCCGGTGAGGAATGCGGGAAGCGTCAGCCCCGCGCTGACGACAGCCGACGTCCGCATGAACTCGCGACGGGTGAAGACGACGTTGTTCGTGGACATCAAAACCTCCTGAGCCCTTCGACTCGCTCCGCTCGCTCAGAGTGGTCGAGCCCGAAGGGCGAGTCGAAGGGCGCTAACAGAGTTGGTATTCCGCCATCGACGTCACGAGGTGCACGACCGCGCGCACCCCATCCTCGTTCGCTTTCCAGGCCTGCCCCGTCCCGGCGCCCAGCGCGCGCGCCAGCACGGTGCGCTGCTCTGCCGTCGGCCTGCGGCCCAGCAGGATCTCCGTCACACGGTCCGCCGCCTCCTCCGCCGTCTTCGCCCCTGCCATCCGCCGCCCCGCCCACTTCATCGCCTCGAACGGCGACCGGATCCGCCGCGGCAACCCGCGCCGGCGCGCCCCCTCCCCCTCGCCTCCCGCCATGTCTTCCGGGTCGAGCCCGTTGACGAGAATTCCCGCCGCGTTGCAGCGCAGCAGCAGCGTGTTCGTGTCGATCCACGCGCGGTTCCCCGGCCACCCCTTCACGTTCGGCGGGTGGAACAGATCCTGCCCCAGCCCGGTCAGGATGAGCCGCGCGAACCGCCCCGACTCCAGCGCCAGCGGGACGTCCAGGCCGTCCAGAAGCCCGAGCACCAGCTGCACCGGGCTCTTGACCTGGTTCCCAACGGAGCGCGGCGAGTAGAACGCCTCCGAGAGAAACATCGCCCGGAGAAGCGGCTTGAGCTCGAATTTCGCCTCCGTGAAAACACGCGCGAGCCCTTCGACGACCTCAGTCTCGGGCTCCTCGTACGCGAAGAACTCCCACATCTTCTTCGCCACGAACTTCGCCGTGGCGGGGTTCTCCACGACGATGTCCACAACCTGGTCGCCGTCGAAGTCGCCCTTCCGGCCCAGGACCGTCTTCACGCCGTCGTCGTGCGCGTGCGCGTTGAACCAGAACTTCTCGCCGACGCGCATCCACCCCGTGAATGCGCGCGCCGCTTCCTTGATGTCGTCCTCCGTGTAGTTCCCGCGCCCCATCGTGAACAGCTCCATCAGCTCGCGGGCCCAGTTCTCGTTCGGGTGCCCCTTCTTGTTCTTCTCGTTGTCGAGGTACTCGAGCATGGCGGGCGACTTCCCGACGCTGCGGACCAGTTCCCGGAAACTCCCTGCAGCCTTTTCGCGGAACACCTGGAAGAGCTGCCAGTTGTTGCGGCAGGACTTTACTTTCTGGGCGGACGTGGCGAAGTGGCCGTGCCAGAACAGGGTGAGCTTGGCCTGGAGGGGCTGAAGCGTGGTGAGCATCTGGTCGAGCCACCAGTCCTGGAGTTGCGCCATTGCCTGGTGTTCCTCGCGCATGCGTTCCTTGAAGAGATCCTTGCGTTCTTCTTCGGTGAGGCCGGCGACTTCGCGGCGCTTTGCGGCGAAATCAAACGGTGCCGGGAGGAAGTCGGGGGGCTGGAACCAGTCGGGGCGCGCCTCAAATTCGACGAAGCGGGCGACCGCGGCCTCAGGGGACATGGCGGCGAGGCGATCTACCTCATGAAGCGGGATCCCGAAACCGGCGCGGTTGAGGAGGTGACGGGCGCGGGAGCGGTCCCACGAAGAGGTAGTGACCGGGGCGAGGGGATTGGGCATCGGGGTTCTCCGAAGGGCGTCCGGGATGGAAACCCGGCTGGGCCCCGAAGGTTTCCATTTATTTAATGGCATTTACTATATATCGTGCATCCGTGATCCCGCCGTCAGCCGGCCGAACCATCCGCACCCGCGTCGTCGAAGCGGCCCTGGAGATGAACCGTTCCGGCATCAACCACGGAACCTCCGGGAACGTCTCCGCGCGCCTCGAGGATCCGGGGATGTTCGTGATCACGCCGACGGCGGTGCCGTACGACGAAGTCGCCCCCGGGAGCCTTTCCCGGGTTTCCCTCGCCGGCGCCTGGCATGACGGAGCTGAGCCTTCAACCGAGTGGCGGCTCCACCGGGCCATCTATGAGGCCCGGCCGGACGTGGAAGGAATCGTTCATGCCCACCCGCTTCATGCCTCGGCCGTCGCGTGCCTTCGCCTTGCCATTCCCGCGTTCCATTACTCCGTGCCCATGTTCGGCGGCGCCGACATCCGTTGCGCTCCGTACGCCCCGTACGGCACGGAGGCGCTCGCCCGGGCTTCGGTGCAGGCTCTGGAGGACCGGAGAGCCTGCCTGATGTCGAATCACGGGATCGTGGCCATCGGTGAAACCGTGGAAGAGGCGTTGAGGTGGGCGCAGCAACTGGAAGTGCTGGCGGCGATGTTCCTTGCCGCGCTGTCGGCGGGTTCGCCGGTGATCCTGGCGGAGCCGGACGTCGCGGAACTGCTCGCAAAATTCAAGACGTACGGCCGTTCCAGGCCCGCAACGAGGGAAATCAGGAGGTCGGGCGGATCCGCGGGCCGGGCGCGGGCTCTCAGGGGATGACGACGCTTCTCACGCTCTTTCCCGCTCTCAATTCGTCCAGCGCTTCGTTCACGCGCTCGAGCGGGCGCCTCGAGGTCACGAGCGGAGCAAGCTTGTAGCGGCCGGAGGCGCACATTTCGAGGACCCGCGGGAAATCCACGGGCCGGCAACCGAGGGACCCGATGACCTCCTGCTCCATGAACATGATCTTCCCCGCATTGAGTTCGACCGGCTTGTCGGCGAACCCGACGATGACCAGCCGGCCCCCGGCGCGGACGGAGTTGTGCGCCACGGGGATGACTTTCGGGCTGCCGATGCACTCCATCGCCTTGTCCACGCCGCCGCCAGTCTTCTTCTTGATCGTCTTCGCGGGCTCGGGATCCGCCTTCGCATCGACCGTGTCGGCGGCGCCCAGCTGGCGCGCCAGCAGGAGTTTCGCCGGGTCAAGATCCACGGCGATGACGTAGGCGCCGGCCAGCGCCGCGAACTGCACCGCCGACAGACCCACTCCGCCGCACCCGAAAATCGCCACCGTCTCGCCGGGCCGGACCTGCGCCCTGTGCACGACCGCGTGAAACGCCGTCGTCACCGCGTCGGCCACGATCGAGGCTTCCACGGGATCGAGCCCGGCGGGAAGCGGAACCAGGTCGCGCGCGCGGACGCACACGAACTCCGCGAACGCTCCGTCAATGTGGTTCCCGAGCATCTGCATCCGCTCGCAGATGTTCGACCGGCCCGTCCGGCAGAGGGTGCACTCGCCGCAGGTGAGAACCGCCGGGACGAGCACGGCCTGGCCCGGCTTCACGTTCGTCACCCCGGCGCCCAGCGCGTCCACATGACCCGCGGGCTCGTGCCCCAGGATGATCGGCGGCTTCTTGAACGTCGGGACGCCATGGTCGAGATAGTGCAGGTCCGTATGGCAGAGCCCGCACGCGGCCACCTTCACCCGCGCTTCCCCGGGCGCCGGCTCGGGAACCGGGACGTCCTTGATCTCGAGACCTTTCGCGCCCGCATAGTAGACAGCCGCTTTCATCACTGGTCCCTCCACTTGGCCTGCCGCTTCTCCAGGAACGCCTTCAACCCCTCCAGGCCGTCCGCGCTCGGCAGGACGTCCGCCTTGTAGATGCCAAGCGCCGCGGAAAGCGCGTCCGCATGAACAGGCCTTGCCCCCGCCGCGCGCAGGCAACGCTTCGTGGATCGAAGCGCTGCTCCGGAGTGGGCCGCGAGTTTCGCGGCCAGGATGTCGGCGCGGGCGTCGAGATCCGCTTCCACCGCGACCTCGACGGCCAGGCCCCACTCCCCCGCCTGCCGGCCGGAGATGGGTTTGCCGAGGAAGAGAAGTTCCGCGGCCCGCGTTTCGCCGATTTTCCGCGGCAGGTCGACCGAGGCGACCGGGGCGACGACGCCCAGCGAGATTTCCGGGACGCCGAGTTTTGCGTCCTCCGCGGCGATGATGAAATCGCAGGCGGCGGCGAGCTCCAGCCCCGCGCCCATGCATGCTCCGCGCACGACGGCCACCGTGGGGACGGGGACGTCGTTCAGCGTGGTGAACAGCCTCCCGAGCGTCTCGAGCATCGCGGGCCCCTTCTCCGGCAGGTGCTCGGCAATGTCGGCGCCAGCGCAAAAGTGCTTTCCCGCTCCCCGGATGACGATGACGCGGTCGTCCGGCCGCGTCTCCCGGAGGGCGGCGCAGAGTTCGTTCATGACCGCGCAGGTGAGGATGTTGAGCGGCGGGTTGCCAATCGAGCAGGTCACGATGTGATCCTGCCGGACGACGGTCACCAGGCTCATGCGAGTTGTCCTCCATCGACGCGGATGGTTTCGCCCGTGACATGGCGCGCAGCAGGCGAGCAGAGAAAGACGATCACTCCCGCGACGTCCTCCGGGGTGGCAAAGCGGCCCAGCGCGGTCTCCGCGAGCAGCTTCTCTCGCGTCTCCGCCGGGATCTCGTCCGCCAACCGCGTCAGCACGAGCCCCGGCGCAACCGCGTTGACGTTGATGTTCTTCGGCCCGAGGTCGCGCGCGCAGGCTCGCGTGAACCCGAGCAACCCCGCCTTCGCCGCCGCGTACGCCGCCGTCCCTCGTCGCGCGCGCAGCGCAAGCGTCGAAGCGACGTTCACGATCCGGCCGCCGCCGCGCTCCGCCATCACGGGCGAGACCGCCTTCGTGAACACGAACGCCCCGGTCAGGTCCACCCCGATGACGAGATCCCAGTCCTCCTGCGTCAGCTTCGGCATCGCCGCGCCGCGCGTGATCCCGGCGCAGTTCACCAGCACGTCCGGTCCGGTCCCCTTCTCCCGGAGCCAGTCGAGCGCCCGCCGCGCCGTCCCTTCGGCGCGCACGTCCCCCAGCACGTCCCCGGGCTCCGCGAGATCGACGCGGCAGACGACGTAGCCCTCGCTCTCGAGCGCTTTCGAGGCGCAGGCGCCGATTCCCGAAGCGCCGCCGGTGACGATCGCGCCGCGGTCAGCGGGCTTTGAGCTCATGGCCGCACTTCCCGCAGAAGGAGAATCCCTCGGGCATGGAATTCGACCCGCACTGGCCGCACTTCGCCCCCGGCGCTCCCCACGCATACTCGGGCGACCGGTCGTCGGCCCACTTGGACCGGACCCCAACCCAGTCCACCGGCCGCTTCTCCGCGAAGGCCTTCATCCCCTCCTGCGGCTCCGGGCTGGTGAAATGCAGCGCCAGCCACTCCTGCGCATGAGACACCGTCGCGTGCCAGATCGCTTCCTTGTTCTGGTTCGTCTGCGCCTTCGTATAACGCAGGCACTCCGGAAACTTCTCCTTCAGGCTCTTCACGTACTCCGCCACCTTCTGGTCGAGCCGCGACAGGTCGATCCTCCAGCCTTCCTTCCCGTCCTGGGCGAGACGGATCTGTTCTTCCGAAGCGCCCTCGACGAACTTCCCTTCGTGCGTGACGCTGGGCACGACGGCGTTGACGAGTCCCCAGTCCAGCGCCTTGCGGGCGGGGATTCGCGGATTGAGCAGGAGCATCTCGCGGGCGCGACGGTCTCCCACGACCAGCGGCAGCCATTGCGTGGCGCCGCCGCAGGCGACGGAGCCGACGGAGGTGCCGACCTGGCCGACCCAGGCGTGCTCTGCGATCACTCCGAGGTCGCAGGCGAGCTGCGATTCGTTGCCGCCGCCGGCCGCCATGCCGTTGATGCGGGCGATCACCGGCTTGCCGCAGTGCATGATCGATTCGATGTACGCCCGGAACAACCCCATGTACTTCCAGTAGTCGCGCGGCCGCTTCACGTATTCCGTCGCGTACTCCTTCACGTCTCCACCCGTACAGAACGCCCGGGTTCCGGCGCCCGTGAAGACCACGACGGCGACGCGGTCGTCCCGAGAAGCGTCGGTAAACGCCCTCTCGAGTTCGACGAGGCAGTGCGTCGAGTAGGAGTTGTGCGCGGCGGCACGGTTGATTGTGACCGTGGCCACGCCGTCCGACTTCACGTAGAGGATGTCCTGGAAGCGGGTGTCGTCTGGCAGCGGCGCGAAGTCTCTCACGTCATTCTCCTCAAGAGGCACGCGTAGACCCTGCAAATGCGTGCCCGGTTGAATTCAGGAGCGAAGGGTTCCTGAAGCGGGGAATTCCACACGGGGATGCGGAAAATTGCGGGTGCGGCTAATAGTTCGACGCGCTTGATTCCGGGGGTCGCGCCCTTCGGACGCGACCCCCGAAATCAATGCTGACTCACCACTAGGGCGTCCCTGCGGCGACGCGGACTTCGGGTGAGGGCGCCGACAGGGACCGACGGGTCTCTTCCATCCGCCACTCGCCGCGCTTCAGCGGCACGTGCTGGAACAGCCCCAGCTTGAGTTTGATTCCCGTCCACGCCGCCGCACCGATCGCCGCCACGGATTGCACGCGCTCCAGAAGTGTCGGCTTTCCCAGCGCGGCGTGGATTCGCGCTTCCAGCTCGCCGATCCAGCGGCGGACCTTCCGGTTCGGGCCGAGCAGGCGGCCGGCGAGAAAGACGGGGTAGGACCTGCGCAAGTCCGCGGCGAAACTGGCCGCCTTCGCGCGCAGGTAGGCGCTGGGAGAGTCTTTCAGCTTCAGATGGCCCAGAAGCCAGGTTTCAAGCGCGCGAAAGATCGAAGGGCCGAGACGGCGGAAGTCCTCGTCGAAGCAACGTCTCTGTTCGGCCTCGATCTGGCCGGCGGACATCGTCGGATGCCGGACCATGGAGAAGAAGCCGCTGGCTTTTTTGTAGTACAGCTCGGGGTCATCGACGTACTCCTGGTGGAACAGCCCCTGCTTTTTGACGGATTCGTAGAACGGCGTCCCGGGGGACGGGCCGTAGATCAGGAATTGCCCCAGGTCAGGGTGCAGATCGAGAAGCCCCGTCAGCTCTTCCTCAATGATCTCCGGCGTCTGGTAGGGGAATCCGACGATCATCGACGCCAGGATGCTGATCCCATGCGCGCGAAACTCGCGGAAGATATCCCCCACGGGCCGTCCCTGCTGCTTGGAGTACCCCGAGCGCGTCCCTTCATAGCCGATCCACATCCCGTCGATTCCCATTTCCATGATTTCCGTCACCGAGTACTGGGTGAGCGCCTTGATGCTCGCGAACACGAAGATGCTCAGCGGAACGCCGCCCGCCTGCACGCACTCGCGCAGTTCCATGGCCCTCTTGCGGTTCAGGAGGAAATCCTCGTCGATCACGAGGATCGACATGTTCGGATCCACGTCGAGGTACCGCCGGATCACGCCGTAGATGTCCGCACCGGTGGGAAGAAGGCGAATGTGTTTGCGGGCGAAGAAATGAGAAGTGCAGCAGAAATCGCAACCGTGCGGGCAACCCAGCCCGCCGAACACGATTCCCGTCCGCCCGACCTGCTTTCCGAAAACCCGGAGCGGGTTGACGATCATCGGGTGGTCGTACGGAAGCGGAATCTCCGTCTCGCCAAGGAGACGGCGCATGAACCCGACGCCCTCCTCGCGGCAAATGTGGTCGCACCACGGCCGCAGGACCTGCTCCCCGAGGACAGTTCCGTAGCCGCCGAGAACGATCTGCGCGTCGGGCGAGTGCGCCCGAATGAGGGCGACGACCTCCTTCATCCGGTGAAAAGTCGGCATGACGAAGGACACCCCGACGACGTCATAGCCCTTCCTGAGCTCACGGATCAGTTCGCGCTTCGACGGGTACTGAAGCACCACCGTCGGCGCTTCGAGATTCTGCGCGATGTACTCGAGGGAGAAGTGAATGTGGTGAGACCGGGGGCTGAAGATGCCCTGGGCGCGGGTGACCTGGCAGTGGAGGAGTTCGTAGCCTACGCTCGGGGAGTCCCCGGCGCTTTCCCCAAGGGGGCGGCACACGCTGGTCAGGAGGACTTTTTTCCGGCGCTTCGGTGACAGGGCTTCGATCTCCTCGGGTGTGGGGACAACGCGCAGGAAGCCGGCGCGGCTGAGAAACTCAATGGCCGCCGGCGCATCCTCCGCGCACCTTTCCCTCATCCAAAGAGCTCGGGCCGCACCCGCCTCCGGCGTCCAGGCCATCGGAAACGGGCTTCAGGGTCCCTTCGAGCCAGGCGCGCAGGGCAGCCTTCGCGTCCCCCGTCGCGCCGAGCGCGACTTTGATCCCGACCTCGTCGAACATCTCAAGGGCGGGAGGCGGGCATCCCCAAGCCAGCAGGTGCGTCACGCCGCTGCGGGCCAGGAAGGCGGGCGGAGGGCCCCCGGGGCCGTGGCCGGGATTGGGAAGGAGCTCTTCGCGCAGCACGCGGCCCTCTTCCACGTCGGCGAAGAGAAACGAGGTGCAGTGGCCCAGGTGATTGGGAATCTGGCCTGTCGTGACCGGAATGGCGACGCGCAAGAGGTGGCTCCTGATTAGTTAATGCACTTTACTACTTGTCCCCGGAACCGTCCACGCAAATTGTCTCTGCGGAGGCAGCGCGCCGCTTCCGCTGCTGCCACCACGCCAGCGCCATGAACCCGGCCATGAGCGGGTAGGGAACCGTCATCAGCATCAGCGTCCCGAGTCGCGAGCGCTGCGCCGGTTCCAGGTCCGCCGGACCCGGGTCGTCCCCTTTTCATCAGCTCCCCGCCCACGCCGCCGGAGCCAGCAACAGCCACAGCGCAATGGGAAGGAGCCGCTTCACAGGACCGACACCCCCGCGTCGAACGAGATCAGGAAGAACAGGAACCCTGCGAACAGGACTCCCGCGATCACGCTCCAGATCAGGATCGCGCGCTCGTGCTTCAGGTGCATGAACCACGCCCCGATGATGACGGACTTCACCAGGATCCCGCCGAGCAGGAGCGCCTTGCTCGAAATCGAGATCATCACCAGGGTCAGGACCAGCAGGATTCCCCAGGCAATCCAGTACGACCTGTAGCTCGCTTCCGGGTGGGTGTCGCTCATGTCGCGTCCTAGATGAGGTAGAAGCAGCCGAAGACGAATACCCAGACGAGGTCGACGAAGTGCCAGTACAACCCTGTGAGCTCGACGCCCTCGGGTCCGCTCTTCCCGCGCTTCGCATTCCACGCGGTGATGAGCAGGATCAGCACGCCGGAGGCGACATGGGAGCCGTGGAAGCCGGTGATCGTGAAGAAGTACGCGCCGAACGCGGGGGCGCCCCAGGGGTTGGTGCCCATGCGCGCGCCGTTGTGGATCAGGTGGTACCACTCGTACGCCTGCATCCCGAGAAAGGCGATGCCTCCGATGGCCGTGGCCATCGTGAAGTTGAAGGCTGCCTTGCGGTCGCCGCGGCGGGAAGCGGCGACGGCGGTGGCCATGGTCGCGCTGGAGGTGATGAGGGTGAACGTCATCACCGTGATGAAGTTCATGCTGAACATCTGCGTCCGGTCGGGCCAGCTCCCGGCGGAGATGCGGGCGAAGCCGTAGGCGGCGAGGAAACTGCCGAAGAGGATGGCATCCCCGATGATGAACCACCACATCATCAGCTTCTGCCACGACGTCCCGTAGAAACCGGGTTCCGATTCCTCGGACGCCGCTTCATGCCCCGTCACAGCGGTCGGGTTCATCGCCATCCCCTAGAAGAAGTTCAGCAGCATCACGACCCAGGCCCAGGCGGCGCCGACGAAGTGCCACCAGGCGGCGCACAGGCCGAGCGGCTTCGTGCCGGCGCGCCGCAACGCGGCCAGGAGCACGGCGAGCCCTGCCGCGACGTGCGCCGCGTGCACGGCGGTGAGCATGTAGAAGAAAGAGGCCTGCGGCGAAGTCGTCAAGAACACTCCCTGGGCCGCGAGCTGGCGCCAGGCCAGGGCCTGTCCGGCGACAAAGAGCAGGCCTAGCCCGATCGTCGCACCCAGCCACGGGCGAGCCGAGGCGCGGCCGCGACGGGCCAGTTCCATCGTGACGCTCGCCAGGCCGACCACCGCGAGATTCGCCCAGACGAGCGCGGGCAACCGCACCGGAGCCCAGTCGGGACTCTGCCGCCGCACCAGGTACGAGGCCGTGAACGTCGTGAACAGCATGATCCCGCCGGCAATCATCAGGTACGTGAGCGTCTGCCACGTCTCAGCCCGCACCGACTCCGGCAGCTCCGCCGAGTCCCTCTCTTCCCTTCCCCACGCTTCGATTTTCATCAGCATGCTTACCCCTCCGCATTCTGCATGCGGTGCGCGTTGCCGTCCGGCCCCGCCGCGTACCCGTACGGATCGCCCGACACGACCGGCAAGCGGTCCCAGTTCCCGTGCGGCACCGGCGTCGCCGTCGTCCACTCCAGCGTCGTCGCTTCCCACGGATTCGCTTCGGCCTTCTTCCCCTTGAACATGCTCCAGAAGAAGTTGAAGAAGAACGGGAGCTGCGCGGCGATGGCGAGGAACGCGAAGACGGTGACGGCCGGATTGAGGGCCACGGCGGGCTTGACGTAGTCGGCGGAGTATTCGAAGTAGCGGCGGGTCATGCCGCCGAAGCCCTGGAAGTGCTGGATGACGAAGACGGCGAAGGCGCCGATGAACGTGCCCCAGAAGTGGAGCTTGCCGAGGGTTTCGTTCATGTAGCGCCCGAACATCTTGGGGAACCAGTAGTAGATCCCGGCGAACGTGCCGGTCATGGTGACGACGCCGATCATGAGGTGGAAGTGGCCGACAACGAAGTAGGTGTCGTGGAAGTGGAGGTCGGCGGTCGCGGTGGCGAGGAAGAGGCCGCCGATGCCGCCCGTGCCTACGGCGGAGATGAGCCCGAGGGCGAAGAGCATGGCGGTCGTGAAGCGGATGCGGGCGCGCCAGAGGGAGGCGAGAAGATTGACGCCGAGTATCGCGAAAGGCGCGGTGATCAGGAGCGTGGAGATCGAGAAGTACTTCCCGAGGAACGGGTTCATGCCGCTGGTGAACATGTGATGGCCCCAGACGATCATGCCGAGGAAGGCGATGATCAGCAGGGCTCCGACGCTGTATTTATAGCCATGCGGCGGGCGCCGCGAGAAGGCGGCGAGGACGTCAAAGGCGATGCCGATGGCCGGGAGGACGAGGACGTAGACCTCCGGGTGTCCGAGGAACCAGAAGAGGTGCTGGAAGAGGAGAGGCGTGCCCCCTGCGTTGACGGCCTGCTGGCCGGAGACGACGAGCCCTGACGGCAGGAAGAAGCTCGTGCCCAGGTGGCGATCGAGAAGCAGCATGATCGCGGCCGCCGTAAGTGCAGGGAAGCTGAGGAGCCCGAGGAGGGCCGCGATGAACCAGGTCCACACCGTGAGCGGCATGCGCATGAGGCTCATCCCGCGGGCGCGCAGGTTCAGGATCGTGGCGACGTAATTCAGGCCTCCCATCGTGAAGGAGACGATGAAGAGCGCCATAGCGAGGAGCCACAGCGTCTGGCCCATCCCCGAGCCGGGCGAGCCCCTCGGGACTTTCCCGAATCCTGAGAGCGCGCTGAGAGGCGGGTAAGCGGTCCACCCGCCGGCGGCGGCTCCGCCCTCGACGAAAAACGAGAGGATCATGATGGCGGCCGCGGGGACGATGACCCAGAAGGACAGCATGTTCAGCAGCGGGTAAGCCATGTCGCGCGCGCCGACCTGCAGCGGGATGCTGAAGTTCCCCAGGCCGCTGGACAGCGCCAGCGACACGACGAAGAAGATCATGATCGTGCCGTGCATCGTCACGTAGCTCACGTACTGCTCCGGCGTCATTCCTGCCTTCCCGGGCCAGGCCAGCTGGATCCGGAACAGGAGCGACAGCCCCAGCCCGACGACGCTCATGAGCATCGCCATGAGGATGTACTGGACGGCGATCACCTTGTGATCCGTGCTGAAGATGTATTTGCGGACGAATCCGATCGAGTGCCCACCGTCGTGCACGTGAGACTCGTGAGTCCCCGGCCTTGCCGCTTGCGCGATCGCCAAGTTGCTTCTCCCTATCTGTCCTGCATCCCGCTGAAAACTTCGAACGGCGCGACGAACTCAGGAATTGCCCTTCCCGACGGAATGGCCCTGCCCCGAGAGAGCCCGCATGGCGAGTCGAAGTGTTACTCGAACCAGCCCACCTGCGATTTCAGCCACTTATAAAAATCCGCTTCCGACTTCACGTTCACGAACCCGCGCATCTTGTAGTGGCCGGGCCCGCAGATTTCCGCGCAGGAGATCTCGTAACGCCCGATCACGGTCGGAAGAATCCTCGTGTGGGTCGTCAATCCGGGAACGGCGTCCTGCTTCGAGCGGAGCACCGGGACGTTGAAGCTGTGCAGGACGTCCCACGACTGGATGTTGAACCAGGCGCCCTTCCCCACGGGCAGGTACACGGCGCCGCGGATCACGATGTCGTCCTTCGCATCCGGGTCCTTCGGGTCGAGACCGAGCGGATTCTCCTGGTCGTCGAAAAGGTCCGGGCGCTTTCGGCCGAACTTCCCGTCCTTCCCCGGATACCGCGAGATCCACTCGTACTGCTTGGCCGTGATCTCGACGACGAGGTCGCCGGACTGGTGGGTGTACACCTGGTTCCACACCGGTCCGCCGATCGCGAGGACTCCCAGCTCCGACACCGCGACCATGAAGACGACCGGGCCGATCGTGAAGAGCATCTCGGCCCTGTGCGTCATCGGTTTGTAGGTCGCCCCGTTCTTGCCGCCGAATTTCACAAGGAAAGCGGAGAGGACGAGGTGCCCGACGACGAAGATGAACCCCGCGGCAAAGATGATGTACAGGATCATCTTGTCCACGCCTTTCCCGTGCTCGCTCGCCACGTCCGGGCGCCACTTCAGGACGAAGAACGCGCCCACCGTGAGGATCGTGAACAGGATCAGAAGCGAGGCCAGCAGCCAGGCCGAGACCGCTCCGCGCTTGTTGGGCATCCGGCTATTTCTCCTTCAGGGTGAAGGTGAGAGTGGCGGTCCCCTTCGACTCAACCTTTGCGCTCAGGGACTGCTTCCCGAACTTCTCGTGCCACGCCTCGACTTCGTACTCGCCGGGCGGCACGTTCTTGAGCTCGAATTTTCCGTCAGCGGCGGTGACCGCGAAGTAGGGGTGATTGACGACGCCGACGTAGCAGCTCATCCACCCGTGCGCGTCGCACTTGAACTTGACCATCACTTCCTGCGAAGAGAACTTCTTCCGCGCTTCGTCCCCCTTCTTCGTCTGCGCGAAGTTGAATTCCTCGTTGGCCTTCGGCAGGGAGTGGACGTTATGCATGGTGTCGTCGTCGTTCTTGACGACGAGATCCTGTCCGTTCCGGAGCCCCAGCACATGCGGCTCGTAGCGGCAGCCGCTCTGCGTGAGCACGGCGGGTTCTGACGGAAGCGGGAATTTGCCGGTGATTCCCTTTTTGATCCAGACGAAGACGTTGGCGAGTTCTCCGCCGGCGCCGATGACGGCCGATTCGCTCTTGATCCCTTCCGGGTGTTTCGAGTGGCAGAAGGCGTCTGCCTCGGCGGAGTTGACGCGCTCGGTCGGGGCCGCTCCTTCGAATTTCACGGCGCCTGAGATCGTGCCTGCGGTGGCGGTGTCTACTTTCACTTCCGGACCGGTCGGTTGCCCGGCGCCGTCGGCCGGCTTGCCTTCGCCCGCGCCGGGTTCGCTGCTCGAATCGCCGCAGCCGGAGGCCAGAATTGCGATCGCCAGGGAAAGGACGGCAGGGGCAAGCTGGGACATGCGGATCATGATGGAAGAGCCCTCCAGGAGTTGATGGTGCTCGCGCGGGGACTGTCCTGCGCAGCTGTGGAATTGTCAGAGAGCGGCATCGCAAATCCGGGACCGGGGCGGCTTGTGGACCTGCGCAGGGGGAATCGGCGCCGGATGGGAAATAGTCCGCCGCGTGCGGGGAAGATTCCGCGGAATCACACGGCGCCCCGCGGGTCGCTTCCCGGCGGAAGAGGGCCCGGCATTTGCGGAGCGAGCCCTCACTGAATCAAATCCCCTCCCGGTTTCGCAGCCGGGATAGCAGTGGGGCGGGACCTCCCGCCCGGCCCTGCGTCTCCGATCCCGCCGGTCGGGGCGCCGGGCCTTTTTGTTGGCCTCGCTCCTCGCGGCAGCGGCCGGAGTAATAGTTAATGGCATTAAGTATTTTTCCACGCCTTTCGCGGAGTCCCGCGCTCACACTTCCCGGCGCCACCTCCCTCCCCACTCGCGGAATGCCCGCGGCGCACCATTTGCGTCCGCCCCTCACCGGGCATTCCGCGCGCAGAAATCGCGATTCACCATCCGGAGGAGGCGCAGCATGACGAGCAGAACCAGTCTCTTGAACAAAACGGCCCTAGCCGTCTTCGCTTCGTCCGTCTTCTGGATCGCGGCCTGCCAGCAGCGCCCCGCACCTCCGTCGGGTCCCTCTCCCGTTTCGCTCGGCGGTGATGGCGCGGGCGGCGGCGCCGGCGGCAACGCGGCCGCCGACGGCAAGGCACTCTTCGAATCGAACTGTGCCGTCTGCCACGGCACCCTCGGCAGGGGCGACGGTACGGCGGCCTACCTTCTCTGGCCGCGCCCCCGCGACTTCTCGAAGGGGAAATTCAAGATCCGCTCGACGCCCAGCGGGTCGCTCCCGACCGACGAAGACCTCCTCGCCAGCGTCACCAACGGCATGCCCGGGACTTCGATGCCCTCGTGGCGGCACCTCCCGGAAGCGGACCGAAAGGCGCTCGTGGAACGCGTCAAGGAGCTCGCGCAGTACCAGGACAGCGAGATGGACGCCCCGTACAACTTCTTCAAGGAACGCGGCGCCGGCACCCCCGTCGCCGTCCCCGCCGAGCCCGCAGACAATGAAAAATCCCGCACGCTCGGCAAGGAGATGTACGTGAAGGCGGGGTGCGTCAAGTGCCACGGCGAAACCGGGCGCTCTGACGGACCCTCCGCCGCCGGCCTCAAGGACGACTGGGACCAGCCAATCCGCCCGAACGACTTCACCCAGGGCATTTATCGCGGCGGATCGACAGCGAAAGACATCTACCTCCGCTTCGCCACCGGCATGTCCGGCACACCCATGCCCGCCTACGGCGCCGACCAGATGAACGACGAACAGCGCTGGGCCCTCGTGCACTACGTGCAGTCGCTGGCGGGCGAAGCGCCGAAAGCCCTCGCGGCGGCGCTTCCGGCCGGAAGCGAACTCGTCGCCGCCAAGGTATCCGCTCTCCCGAAGGACCCTGCGGACGCGGCCTGGGACTCGATCCCGGCGGTCGACGTGCCCCTCATGCTGCTCTTCAGCCGCATCACGGCCCCGCGCCTGCTCCGGGTCCGCGCCGCACACGACGGAAAGGCGGTGGCCTTCCAGCTTTCGTGGCAGGACAGCGCCGACAACAACGTGCCGCTTCGCGCCGAGGATTTCCGGGATGCGGCGGCGCTGATGTTCGCGCTGAAGGGCATGGACACGCCTGTGACGATGGGCTCGAAGGACCAGCCGGTGAACGTGTGGAGCTGGAAGGCGGACTGGCAGATCGACCTCGAGAAGTGGAAGGACGTGGAGACGATCCACCCGGGGATGGCGGTGGAGATGTATCCGTTCGAGAAGGGTGACAAGACGACGGAGAACAAGGGCAACAGGCCTTCCGGGATGCCCGATCACGATCCCGCGTACCAGTCGGGGCGTGCCGCGGGAAACCCGTTCTCGGAACCCGGGCGCAAGTCGCCGGTTGAGGATGCGGTCGCCGCAGGATTCGGGACGCTGACGAGCCTCAAGAGCGACAAGCAGTCGGTCGCGGGCAAGGGAGTGTGGAAAGACGGTCGCTGGGCGATCCAGATGAGCCGCTCGCTCGCTTCGCCGGACGAATGCTGCATCGCCCTCAAGGCGGGAACGGAAGTTCCGCTCGCCTTCGCCGTCTGGGACGGCGCCGCGGGCGATCGCGCCGGACAGAAGTCCGTCACGACGTGGTACCGCCTGGTCCTGAAGTAGAGGAGAGAACCGTGGAACTGCGATACGCCCCCGAGTTGCTGGAAGAAGCGGTTGCGCGGGAGATCCTCCGGCGCGAAACCGCCGGGGACGCCGCATGGAGCCGCGATTTCCACGTCGTGACGGACCCGTTCTACGCCATGCAGGAGACGGAGCGAAACGCGGGTTTCCGCGACGCCAACGCGGTTTTCTATCGCCAGCTGGGCCTCGCCCGGTCGCTGGAAGCGGCCGTTGCCGGATATCCGACGCTGGGCCCGGCGGTAGAAGAGCTGGTCCTCGACCGCTGCGCGACGGCGTCTGACGAGGGAGCCGATCTGTGCGTCACGGCGGGCAGCAAACCCCACGTTCGCATTCTCTTCCGGGTGCACCGCCTGGACGACCCATCGGCGCTGGAGGGTTTTTTCCGGCACGAGCTGCAGCACGTCGAGGACATGCTCCGGCCTGCATTCGAATACCGCGCGCTGGGCCGGATTGCGGCGCGCCCGGCCGAGGAAAACCTCGTCCGCGCCCGGCTTCGTGTTCTCTGGAATCTCGTCGCTGCCGGCGCGATCGAACGATCCGGGAAGCGCGGCGCGGCGAAGAAAGAAGAGTGGGCGACGATGGTGACGAGGAACTATCCCGGCTTCCCCGCCGAGGCGCGCGAGCGAATCCTCGCAACTCTCTGGAACTCGCCGGAAGCCACCTGGCCTCTCCTTATCGAACTTTCGCTTCATCCGAAGAAACTCCTCCGGTTCTGCGGCATCGATGCAGCCGAATCGCCGTGCGGCCCGGGCTCGCTCTGCCCGCTCTGCAGCTTCCCTACCTTCGAGTGGCACGACAACGCCGCCGCTCTTCCCGAAATCACGCTGGGCATGGTCCGCGCCGACTTCCCGCGATGGGATCCCGCGGACGGGGCGTGCCGGCAGTGCCTTGACTCCTATGTCTTTCGCACGCGGTTTGCTCCAAGCCGGGCAAGCTGCGCCAACACCCAGGTTCAGGAGGGTTCCAATGTCCATTAACCGTCGCGACTTCCTGAAGTCCGCAGGTCTTGCGGGAAGTGCCGCATTCCTCGCTTCCGGCGGCCTCAACCTCGGGGCCTTTGAACCGTTCCCGGACATCGACCCGCTGGCGGGGTATCCAGCGCGCGACTGGGAGAAGGTCTACCGCGAGCAGTTCCGGTACGACTCGAGCTTCACCTGGGTGTGCTCGCCCAACTGCACGCACGCGTGCCGCATGAAGGCCTTTGTCCGCAACGGGGTCGTGCTGCGCAGCGAGCAGAACTACGACAGCGGGCGGATCGGCGATGTCTACGGCAACAAGGCGACGGTGAACTGGAACCCGCGCGGCTGCTCAAACGGATTCACCATGCAACGCCGGATGTACGGCCCGTACCGGATGCGGTACCCGCTCATCCGCAAGATGTGGAAGCAATGGGCGGACGACGGCTTCCCCGAGCTCACTCCCGACAACCACAAGAAGTACAAGTTCGATTCGCGCGGGACTGACGAGCTCGTGAAGATCGGCTGGGACGACGCTTTCAAGTACTTCGCCAGGGGACTCGTGAACATCAGCAAGCGGTACAGCGGCGAAGAAGGGAAGAACAAGCTCCGCGCGCAGGGGTACGCCGAGGAAATGCTGCTGCACCACGGCGGCGCCGGCACGCGCGTCTGCAAGGTCCGCGGCGGCATGGGCCTCCTCGGCGTCATCGGCAAGTACGGCATGTACCGTTTCGGCAATTCGCTCGCCCTCGTGGACGCGAAGATCCGTGGCGTGGACGCGAAGGAAGCCAAGGGCGCCCGCAGCTGGTCGAACTACACCTGGCACGGCGACCAGGCCCCGGGCCAGCCGTTCGTGCACGGCCTCCAGACCTCGGACACCGACATGAACGACTTCCGCTTCACCAAGCTCCATATCCAGCTCGGCAAAAACCTCATCGAGAACAAGCGCGCCGACAACCACTTCTTCGTCGAGTGCATGGAGCGCGGCGCGAAGATTGTCGTCATCGCGCCCGAATACGGGCCGCCGTCGACCAAGGCCGACTACTGGCTCCCGATCCGCCCGAACAGCGACACCGCGCTGCTCCTCGGGATCACCAAGCTCATGATGGACGAGAAGAAGTACGACGAGGCGTTCGTGAAGCGCTTCACCGATTTCCCGCTGCTCGTCCGGCAGGACACGCTGAAGCGGCTGCAGGCGAAGGACATCTTGAAGGACTACGCCTCGCCGGACATCAGCAAGGGCGCGAGTTTCACGAAGCACGGGCTGACGCAGGAGCAGTACGTGAAACTCGGGGATTTCGTGGTCTGGGACACGAAGTCGAACGGGCCGAAGGTCGTGACGCGCGACGACGTCGGAGCTCTCTGGGACAAGCTCGGCGTGGAGCCGGCGCTCGAGGGAACATTCAAGGTGAAGACGGTGGACGGGAAGGAAGTCGAGGTCCGGCCGCTCTTCGACCTCTACAAGAACGTCCACCTGAAGGACTACGACCTCGACAGCGTGCACGAAATCACCCGTGCGCCGAAGGAGTTGATCCGTCGCCTGACCGACGACATCGCGACCATCAAGCCGGTCGCGATCCACACGGGAGAAGGGATCAATCACTGGTTCCATGCGACCGAGGTGAACCGGGCCAGCTACTTGCCGCTCATGCTGACCGGGAACATCGGCCTGCCCGGCGCCGGGTCGCATACGTGGGCCGGCAACTACAAGGCAGCGCTCTTCCAGGGCTCGTCCTGGTCCGGGCCCGGGTTCAAGGGCTGGATCGCCGAGGACCCCTTCCACCCGGAGATGGACGACAAGATCGACGGGAAGGACGTCCACGCGCACGGTTACTCGCAGGACGAGGAACCCGCGTACTGGAACTACGACGACAAGCCGCTCGTTGTTGAGACGCCCGGCAAGGGACGCAAGTCCTTCACGGGCGCGACGCACATGCCGACGCCGACGAAGTTCCTCTGGTACACGAACGTGAACATCTTCAACAACGCAAAGTGGGCGTACCAGATGCTCATGCGGACGAACACGAAGATCGAGATGATCGTGGGGACGGACATCGAGATGAACTCGACGGTCGAGTACTCGGATCTCATCTTTGCGGCGAACACCTGGCTGGAGTTCGAGGACCTCGAGATCACCGGATGCTGCTCGAATCCGTTCATCCAGATCTGGAAGGGCGGGACGAAGCCTGTTTACGACACCAAAGACGACACGATGATCATGGCGCTCGCGGCGAAGGCCGTTGGCGACGAGATCGGGGACCAGCGGGTCGGGGACCTCTGGAAGTTCGCCCGGGAAGGCCGGAACGAGGTCTACATCCAGCGCCTGCTCGACGGGTGCTCGACGACGCGCGGCTACAAGTGCTCGGACATCATGGCCGGCAAGTACGGCGAGCCGGGCGCGGCGCTCTTCCTCTTCCGCACCTACCCGCGCATCCCGTTCTACGAACAGATCGCGGACAGCCTCCCCTTCTACACGCCCACGGGCCGGCTTCAGTCCTACAACGACGAGGACGAGGTCATCGAGTACGGCGAGAACTTCATCGTGCACCGCGAGGGGCCGGAAGCGACGCCGTACCTGCCGAACGTGATCGTGAGTTCGAACCCGTGGGTGCGGCCGGAATCGTACGGGATCCCGGAGTCCGCGATGGGCGCGGACGAACGGCAGGTTCGCAACATCAAGAAGCCGTGGAGCGAGGTGAAAAACTCGAAGAATCCGCTGTGGGAAGCGGGGTTCAAGTTCTACTGCATCACGCCGAAGTCCCGCCACTCGACGCACTCGCAGTGGCAGGTCACGGACTGGCACTTCATCTGGAACAACCAGTTCGGCGACCCGTACCGGCGCGACAAGCGTCAACCGGGGGTGGGCGAGCACCAGATGCACATCAACCCGGCGGCAGCGAAGGACCTGGGGATTGCCGACGGCGACTACGTTTACGTGGACGCGAATCCGGCGGATCGGCCGTTCATCGGGTGGAAGCCTGACGACCCGCAATACAAGGTCGGTCGCCTGATGCTGCGCGCCAAGTACAACGCGGCCTATCCGTACAGCGCCGTGATGATGAAGCACGCCCCCTTCATCGCGACTGAGAAGTCCGTGAAGGCGCACGAGACGCGCGAAGACGGCCGCGCGCAGTCCGACGGGACCGGCTACCAGTCGAGCTTCCGGTACGGCTCGCAGCAGTCCGTCACGCGCGGCTGGCTCATGCCGATGCACCAGCTGGACTCGCTCTTCCACAAGGCCAAGGCCAGGATGGGCTTCATCTTCGGCGGCGAGGCGGACAACCATGCCGTCAACACAGTCCCGAAAGAGACGCTGGTCAAGGTGACGAAGGCGGAGAACGGCGGCATGAACGGCCAGGGAGTCTGGGCGCCGGCGGCCAGCGGGTTCGCGCCGGGCGGCGAGAGCGACTTCATGAAGAAGTACGTGCTGGGCAAGGTGACGAAGGGATAGGCACCGGTTTTGAAGTAGGAAGCGCCGGGCGCCCTGGAACCGGGGCGCACGTCGGAAAAAGGCCCTTTCCTGAGGGAAACGACCATGCCGGAAAAGGAATTCGAAGAGGACGACCCGCTGGAGTTCGTCGGGATGTCCATCCCCGCCGGCCCCAAGGCCGACGAGGAAATGACGAAGGCCGTGGTCGAAGAATTCCTGCTGACCGGGTTCGACCGCGAGCGGCTGGTCCGGCTCTTTCAGGACCCGTTCTACGCCGGCACCCACAGGGTGTGGGCCGAGCGAGGGCAGGAGTTCGTGGAACGGGTGATCGACGGCGTGCTCCGCGAATGGAGCCCGTCTCCGCAGGCGGGCAACTAAGGAGGCTCCACCCATGGCGCAGGTCTACAACTGGCAGCTCGGCCGCGAGATGGACTACCCGTACGAGGAACACCACCCCGACCACCAGTTCGCGTTTGTCTTCAACACGAACCGTTGCATCGCGTGCCAGACGTGCACGATGGCGTGCAAGTCCACCTGGACGTTCTCCAAGGGCCAGGAACTCATGTGGTGGAACAACGTCGAGACCAAGCCGTACGGCGGTTACCCGCAGAACTGGGATTCGAAAATCCTGAAGCTGCTGGACGAGGCCCACTCCCGCGCCGGGGAGGATATGGCGTGGGGCGGGAAGAAAGGCGAGAAGGCGCCCTACGGGCAGTACAAGGGAATGACGATCTTCGAAGCCGCCAAGCGATCGCTGAACCCGGAGACGCAGCAGCGCGTGCTGGGCTACCTCCCGACGGAAGCCGAGTGGACTGCGCCCAACATTTTCGAAGACAACGCAACCCCGTACGAGGGCGGCCCGTTCGGCTTGTCCAAGGACGGCGCTTCGCTCCCCGAACACAAGACCTGGTTCTTCTACCTCCAGCGCATCTGCAACCATTGCACGTACCCGGGTTGCCTCGCAGCCTGCCCGCGCAAGGCGATCTACAAGCGCCCCGAGGACGGCATCGTCCTGATCGACCAGGAGCGGTGCCGCGGTTACCGGCGGTGCGTCGAAGCGTGCCCCTACAAGAAGGCGATGTACCGGCCGTCGACGCGACTCTCTGAAAAGTGCGTCGGGTGCTATCCGCGCATCGAGGGCAAGGACCCGGAGTGCGGCGGCGCGCCGATGGAAACGCGCTGCATGACGAGCTGCGTCGGCCAGATCCGGCTGCAGGGCCTCGTCAAGACGAACAAGGACGGCGCGTGGGCCGAGGACCGCAAGAGCCCGCTGTACTACCTCATCAAGGTCGCAAAGGTCGCCTTGCCGCTCTACCCGCAGTTCGGAACCGAGCCCAACGGCTTCTACATCCCGCCGCGGTGGGTCCCGCGCGAATACCTGAAGCAGATGTTCGGGCCGGGCGTCGACGAGGCGCTCGATACCTACACCGTCCCGGACCGCGAGCTGCTCGCCGTCCTTCAGCTCTTCCGCAAAGACCAGCGCATCATCTACAGCTACGAGATCGAGCCGGGCGAGAAGCGGTTCGAGACGACGATTCGCGGGAAGAAGTTCGAGCTGTTCAACGACACCGTGATCGCGTTCGGCAAGGAGAGGCAGGAGCTCTTCCGGACAACGGTGGAAGAGCCGTTCCACATCAGGCCGGACAAGCACGCGAACTCGATCTAGACCAGGCCGGGACTTTTCCTGGCCGGGGTTGACCCCTGAGGGAGACATCCATGACCGCCACGCTCGCCCATCTCGCCCTGGAGTCCGACCTCGCTTTTGCCCGTGCTGCGTATTACCGGTTCCTCTCACGTGTTTTCGCGTACCCGCGCCCCGGCCTGGCGGAGATCCTTCGAGAAGAGTTGCCGAGCGCGGCGCTGTCGCAACTGTGGGAGGACGCCGCGGCGGCGGATGTGCAAGCCGCCGTTGAGGCGGTGGGCCGCGAGCTTCGCGATATGACCGACGAACAGCTGGAGTCCCTCCATGTCATGACGTACGGGCACACAATTTCTGAAACCTTCCCGCCTCACGAAACGAGATACGGCAGTTCGCATCCGTTCCAGGAGACGCAGGACCTCGCGGATGTCTCGGCCTTCTACGGCGCCTTCGGCCTGCGCGTGCGGCCCGGCACCGGGGAACGCGTCGATCACGCCTGGCTGGAACTCGAGTTCGTGCATTTCCTCGCGGTGAAGCAGCTTCTGGCGCTGGAACGCGGCGAGACGGAAGGGGCCGAGCGGACGCTTGAGGCCGCGCGTGGGTTCCTGAAGGACCACATCGGGCGGTGGGGACCCGTCTTCGGCGAGATCCTCGCCAAGAAGGCGCCTTCCCCGCTGCATCAGGCGTATGGAGCGCTTCTGGCAGCCCTCCTGAGAGCGGACGTGAAGCGCCTCGGCGTGACGCCAGGGCAGGTCAGCGCGGAGCCGGTCCCGATTCCGCCGGAACCTCAGGCGGTCGATGAGGACGATCCCGAAGAAATCGAAAGCAGCGGCTGCGGAGCGTAAACCGCTGTCGCTTCAGGAGCCGGCATCTGTGGCGGGTGCCGGCTCCGCTTTCGCTTTGGAGAGGGTCGGGAGCTGCGGAGGCGGGCGGAGCTTCGCGACACGACGGCGCACCGAGGCGTTGATTCCATGTGGAGCCTGCAGAGCGCCGTCGTGTCGCTTCGCCCCGCCCGCCTCCTTCGCTCCCGACCCTCTCCAAAGCGAAAGCGGAGGAAGGACATGACCCGGCCCGGAAAAAGACGGGAATTCGCGCGAAACGACACAACGGGAGCCCTTCCAAAGCGCTTCCGCGCGTCAATGATCCGGCCCGCGCCTTGCTTCTGTCTTCAAACCTCTCTCGTGAAAGCGGTTCCTTGAGCAGCGACATCTTCAACGAGATCGTCCAGGACCTGAACGCCGGCCGCGGCTTCCAGGACATCTTCGACTCGATCTACGCGCGGATGCACGGCGTCGTGCCGTCCAACCGGATGGCCGTTTCGATCTACGATCCCGCGCGCGACCTGCTCACGCTGCACGCCTGCCGCAGCGATGGCGCGACCGTCCTCAATGTCGGGTACAGCGCCCGCCTGGGTGGTTCCAGCCTCGAGCCGCTTCTTCGCACCGGCGAGCCCCGCATTATCGCCGACCTCGAAGAATACCTGGTGCAGAACCCGGGGTCGGAAGCGACGCGGCTCATCGTGCGGGAGGGGATGCTTTCGTCACTTTCGCTGCCGCTGATCGCCCGCGGCAACCCCTTCGGCGTCCTGTTTTTCTCTTCCCGGGAGCGGAATGCCTACACCCGGGAGCATGCGATCTTCACGCGCACTCTGGCCGGCCACCTGTCCGTCGCGCTGGAACGGTCTCTTCTGCTGGAGGAGCTGCGGGCCAGCAAGGAGCGCCTCGAGAGCATCCTCGAGAACTCGGTGGATGCGATCCTGACCGTGGACCAGGGCGACCTGATCCGAAGCTGGAACCGCGGCGCCGAACGGATGTTCGGCTGGCCTGCTTCAGAGATCATTGGCCAATCGGTCGACATCCTCGTCCCGGAGGAGCTGCGCGCCGCCGGCGAATTGAAGAAGATCCGCGAGGTCGTGGAGCGCGACGGCTTTCTGCAGGGGCTGGAGACGATGCGCTTCTCGAGTGACGGCCGCCGCCTGGCCGTGAACATCACGAGTTCGGTGATGAGGGACAAGGCGGGCAAAATCACGGGCCGGTGTTCGATCGTGCGGGACATGACGAAAGTGAAGCGGCTGCAGTCGGACCTGGTGAGGACGCAAAGCCTGGCGGTGGTAGGCGAGCTGGCGGCGACGGTGGCGCACGAGATCAAGAACCCGCTCGCCGGGATCAGCGGGGCGATCCAGGTGATTGCCGATGCGATCCCCGCGCGGGACCCGCGTCGCGAAATCGTCGCGGAGATCCTGGCGCAGGTGCGACGGCTCGACGAGACGGTCCGGGACCTCCTGGTCTTCGCGCGCCCGTGGACGCCGGAACCCCAGGTGGTCGACCTGGTCGAGCTCATCGGGCGCGTGACGACGATCGTGAAGCAACAGGACCGCATGGCGTCCATCTCATTGCGCTGCGAAGGACCGCCGTCGCTCGTTCTGTCCGCCGACCCGCGCCTCCTCCAGGAGGTCCTCTTCAATATCTTCCAGAACGCCGTAGACGCCATGCCGCGGGGAGGGAACCTGAGCGTGGAAGTCGAAAGCCCCGCCGATTCGGCAATCGTGCGCGTCCGGGATACCGGGACCGGAATCGCACCCGAGCACCAGGCACGGCTCTTCTCGCCCTTTTTCACGACCAAGACGCGCGGCACAGGCCTGGGTCTTGCGATCTCCAAGCGCATGATCGAAGCGCATGGCGGGAGACTGGAGATCGAAAGCGAGATGGGGAAAGGGACGGAAGTCAAAATCACGCTTCCGACGGAACTCCCCACGGAGCCGACGAACGGTCGCCGCGCCGGCGCGCTCACCTAGTGGTTCGACGCGTGTTCCCTCCGCCCGTCCTATCCGGAAAGCCTCGAAGAGCGGGTGCCGACTCTCTCGTGGCGCAGCAGGGTCGTCTCGTGCGGGGCCGGCGCCCGAAGCTCGAGCCCGAGGTGGCGCACGAGGAAATCAGACAGGCCCTGCTCGTCGGTCAGCGCGAAGACGGGCGCGGCGAGGGCAGCAGCCGGGGTGCGGGAAACGAATGCGATGACGTCCGTGTCACCGGCCTTGACGGAAGGCAGCTCCGAGCTGCCGAAGACCCGCACCCGGGGAATGGACGCCTCGCGGAATCCTTCCACGATCGCCACGTCGATGCCGGTCGGAAACGCTTCCTGGGCGACACGCGCAGGATCGGCTTCGGGCTCCCGGCGCCTCACGGCCCACTCCCCCGGGCCCACGACGGCGACGGCGGCGGCGCCGCCCTCCCAGAACCGGGAGGAATCCTTGCCCTCGCGGTCCAGCTGGTATCCCTTGGAACAGTGCTTGACGACCCCGACGCGCAGCCCGCGCGACGTCCAGAGCCTCACGAGGCGCTCGATCATCCAGGTCTTGCCCGAATCGCTAGGTCCGTTGAACGCGATCAGTTTCATGGTGCTTTCTCCTGTGCATGGAGAATGCGAATCGGATGCCGAAGCGAACGCGTGAATCCGGCAAAATCGGCGCCTGGACGGGCGTGGAATACCTCGAGCCCGCGGGAATTCCCGCTTAGGTCGCTGCCCGGCAGACAAGCAGGGGCACCGTCGCCATGCGCATCATTTTTTCCGCGACGCTTCCCAGCACCGCGCGCGCGATCCCCGTTCGACCGTGCGTTGAGCAGGCGACCAGGTCCGCCCTGTTCTGCCTCACGGCATCGAGGATCTCCTCCGCCGCGTCTCCCGTCCGGATCAGGGCTTCGCAGGCTACGCCTTCCTCCTGGAAGCGTTCCTTCGCCGCCGCGACGACGCGCTCGGCGTGCGCGATTGTCTCGCCCTGCGCCGGCTTCGGAGGGAGGACGTGCACGAGCGTGACCTCCGCCTTGAAGGCTTTCGCCAGTTCCGCCACGTACGGCGCGACGGCCAGCGCGAGCGCACTTCCGTCCACGGGCACCATCATCCGTTTCACGGCGAGCGCGGTCCCCGCAGCCTGCTCCCCAGCCGAACGCACCAGCAGGACCGGCACGGGGCTGTGCCTCAGAACACGCTCGGCGACGCTTCCGAACGCGAGCCGCGCAAGGCCGGTCCGCCCGTGCGTCGCCATGGCGATCATCCCATTCGTCTTCTCGGCCGCAGTCGCCACGATCGCTTCGGCGGCCGGCCCGGCCTTGACCACTCCCCTGCAGCGCACTCCCTGTCCCGACAATCGTCCGGCGATGGCCCGGACGTAGTCCTGCGCCTCCTCACGCACGTCGTCTCCCCGGCGCGGGTCCATCGACGCTGCGAGCGGCGGAGTCGAGACGTGCAGCACCACGACTTCAGTGTCGGGCCTGACGAGGAGCGGCATGAAGCGGGAAAGGACCGACTCTGCGGCCGGAGATGCGTCGAGCGGGATGAGGACGTGTTTCAGCATGGCCTAAATGACCACCACGTTTCGCATCCCGAGCGGCCGCTTCCCGTCCTTCCACAACGCCCGTGAAGCGCGGATGACCAGAACGGGCGTCGGTCCGTGGCGCACGACCTTGTCGGTCACGCCGCCCAGGATCCAGCGCTCGACGCCGCCGGCGCCGCGCGTCGTCATGACGATCACGCCGCACCCCTTCTTGAGCGCATAGTCCACGATCGCTTCCGCAGGGCTGTCGTTCTTCTCGACGGACTGCACGACATTCACGCCGCGGGCCACGAGGCCGGAAGCGGCGTCCTTGAGGTCGTTATCGGCGAGGTCGCGCATCGCCGGGGTCGCACCCTTTGCGACGACGCGGACGAGGTGGATGCGAGTCCCTCCTTCGGCAAACTGCTTGAGCTCGCGAAGGGCCTGGCCTGCGACGCGAGAGCCGTCGAGGGAGACCATGGCGTCGCGGAACATCCGAAGCGCGGCGGCTTCGGCCGTGGCACGAGTCCGTTTCTGGGGAGGGTGAATCGCGAGCACAGGCTTGGCAGCGAGCCGGATGACCTTGTCCGCAACGCTTCCCATGACCCAGCGCTGAACTCCGCCTCGACCGTGAGTCGTCATGACGATCAGGTCGGCCTTGGTTGCGGCGCGCTTGATCTCCTCGAGCGGGAAGCCGATGCGAACCTCGGCGTCGAGAGGCACTTCGGGTGTTTCGTACACCTTGATCAGGCGATCAACTTCCCTCTCGGCGAGCTTGCGGACCGAGGCCTGCACGGACACCGGGATGTCGGACACGATGAGGGACTCGGGCATGGCCCGCAGAAGTCGCACTCGCCCTTTGGCGCGGCGGGCGATTTCGAGGGCAAACGGGATGGCGTACTCGGAGGCGCTGGAGCCGTCGACAGGGACGAGGATGGTGCGGTACATGGATTCCTCCGGATGGGAGTAGAGAGGGTCGTGTGAGGTATTTCGCAAAACCGGGGCCGGGTCGTCCGGGAGGGGAAACCGGTGGGGGGGAGTTGCAGTCGTGTTGAAACTACCGATGATTCGGGTCTTTTTACGCGGTCATGCCTGCGATCTGCCGGCGCTGCCCGCAGCCTCCGCGGCGGCACGCCGCATGCGAACGGGCCATGGCATGAGCCTGAGCTCAAGGGAGTTTTGGACGGTGTTCCACGGGATGCTCGTGGGCGCGGTCTTCCTCCTCGCGTTTGCGGGGGGGCTGGCGACTCTCTGGGGTCTGCGCGCGGCATCGCTGACGGGCCCGGAGCTCGACCGGCGCGTCCGCCATCTCCGTCTGGGTACCTGGGTCATGGCGTTCATGTGCTGGGCAACCGTGATCAGCGGCACCTGGATCGTCTACCCCTGGTATCGGGCGAAGACGCCCGACAGCCCGCGGTCGCGGCTCCTCGCGGACGCGGGAAAGGCAACCTGGCACACGTTCGGAATGGAATGGAAGGAGCACGTGAGCTGGCTGTCGCCCTTCCTCATCACGGCGGCCGCTTTCCTCGTTACCGCCTACGGCCGCGAACTGGCCCGCCAGGACGCACTCCGCAGGACTGTGTTGATGCTCTACGGATTGGCGTTCTTCTCAGCCGCCGTCGGCGGGCTCTTCGGGGCCTTCATCAACAAGGTCGCCCCCATCGCGTGAGGTGAAGCATGGCCGTTGTTCCAGGCTCTGACCGTCCTTCCGGCGCCGCGATGGCGTGCCTGCTGGCCACGGGAATCGGGTGCGCCGTGCTGGGAAGCGCCGCCATCGGCTGCGAAGCGTTTCCGGCGTTTAAAAAGGCCATGGACTGGTGGCCGCCGGCAGGGCCGCTTTCTGGCAAGTCGACTGTCGCCACCATCGCCTGGCTGGCCTCCTGGGCAGGGCTGCACCTTTGGTGGCGTCGGCGCGAGATATGCTCGGCAAAGGCAACGGTCGCTTCGGCCGTCCTCATCCTCTGTGGCTTCGTCGGCACGTTTCCCCCTGTGTTCGAGGCGTTTGCGAGGCACTGAGTTCCCGGGAAGCGCGGCACGCGGCGTGCGACAGGAGAGGACCTTTCAACCCAAAACACGAGGTGACCCATGCTTCTGGACCGCATCCTAGTTCCGCTCGACGGCTCCGAAGTCTCCGAAGCCATCCTGGGCCAGGTCTGTCGCATCCTGCGGCTGAAGGACTCGGAAGTGACGCTGGTGGAGGCCGTCCCGGTCCCGGTGCAGCCAGGCGTGGAGTACGCGCCGATGTTGATGGACCTGAAGGCCGAAGCGGAGAAGTACATCGCGGCGCTGAAGAAGCAGCTGGAGCGCGAAGGTGTCAAAGCTCATGGCGTCGTGAAAGTCGGCTCGGAGGCGACGACGATCCTGGAAGCGGCGAAGGACCACAAGGCGACGCTCATCGCGATGTCCACGCACGGGCGCACGGGGCTGTCGAGGTTCGTGCTGGGAAGCGTCGCTGAGAAGGTTTCGAGGGCGAGCGAAACGCCGGTCCTGCTGGTCCGCTCGTTCAAGGATCCGGAAGTCGGCGCCGACCGCACGCCGGTCCAGGAGATTCCCTTCAAGAAAATCCTGATGCCGGTGGACGGGAGCGAGAAGTCGCTTGCGGTGCTCCCGCACGTCAAGGAACTGGCCCGGGCGACGCAGGCGAGCGTGCTGGTGCTCGGCGTCGTCGAACCGACCTTTGAAGGGAAGGCCGGCGAGGGCGACCCGCTGGTGCGTATTGCGGTGAAGGACATCGCGGCCGCGGGGATCCCGGTGGACCCGATCATCCGCCTCGGCGACCCTGCTTCCGAAATCCTCGACGCCACCAAGCGCCACGGGGTCGATCTCCTGGTGATGAGCACGCACGGGCGGAGCGGCCCTTCGCGCTGGGTGATGGGAAGCGTGACGGAAAAGGTGCTTCGCGCGGCGACGGTGCCGATCCTGGTCGTGCGGTCGAAATAAAAACTACGGTGCCGGCTGGCCGATCGCAATCCGGAATGTCGTGCCCTTGTGCCCGTCGCTCTCGACTGCGATGCGCCCGCCCAGCGCGTCGATCGCCGAACGGCAGAAGGCGAGCCCCAGTCCCGTGTCGACGCGCAACCCCGCGTCGCGAAGCGTGGCGGCGCCGAATCGCTCGAAGAGCAGCGGCTGGACGTGCGGGGGGATGCCGGGCCCGTCGTCGGTGACGACGAACTCGCCGCGCCCCTCGCCCGCGGGAGAGACCCGGATGGTGATGTTCGTGCCGCGCGGCGTGTGCCGGAGCGCGTTGCGGATCAGGTTGTAGAAGATGCGCTTGAGCAGCGACTGGTCGGAGCGCACCTTCACGGGCAACGCCGCTTCCAGGAGGATCGGCCTCCCCTCGTGCCTCGCGTGAAGCTCGAACGCCGCGACGCTCCGCTTCGCCAGGTCCGCGAGATCCAGGTCTTCCAGGTAGACCTGGAGATTCCCGGTTTCGGCGCGGCTCACCTGCAGCACGTTCATGACCATCTCTCCCAGGTCGTCGCAGCGACGGAGGGCCTCTTCGAGCGCTTCGCGCTCAGTCCCGGTCACGGCCTCCTTCCTCGATGAAAAGTGCTCGAGGAACGCGCGGATGCCGGCCAGTGGATTCTGGAGGTCGTGGACGATCATGTCCGTGAGGGTCTGCTTTGCGGACTGGAGGCGTATGAGCTCGGCATTGCGCTGCTCGAGCCGCCCGCGTGCCCGCTCGATGTAGGCGTCGATGGCGAGGCCCATGTCGAGCATGACGACTTTGGAAAGCGCGGTGATGGTGCGAACGCAGCGCTCGTCGTCCGGCGGGAAGGCGCGGCGGAGGACGTCGGAGACGATCTGGAGGTACGCGTTGTACGCTCCCATGTACCACTCGGGCGCCAACCCGACACGCTCGTGCGTGTGCCCGACCCGGACGCGATCCTGGAAGTACGCCATCCCGTAGTCGCCGGCGGTGAGCTTCTCAAAATACGCCCTCTGGAGCCCTTTCAGGCGCTCGACCAGGCCCGGAGCCTCGAGCATCCTGCGGGTGTTTTCGTTTGAAAGCAGGTAGCTGTAGAAGCGCTCGATGACCGCTTCGGCATGGCCCGCGAGAAGCGGGTGGACTTCACGAAGCAGCCGCTCGTCCTCGGCGGTGATGTCGAGGTAGGCTTTTCGACGGGCGATGTCTTCGGGAGTCAGTTGAGGCAAATGGGCAGGCCGCTCCGGTGCAGATGCCGTCCGAGGTGTGAAGCCGGGAAGTCGGGGGACGGCCCCATCCTGCCGGAGCGGGACCGCGCGGGCAAGCCCCGGTCGTTACCGCGCGTGAAGCTATCGGCCTCCTGAGGCGCGAGCAACCCGGACACGGGCATTCCGCAGAGGGGGTCGATCACGGTCGTCATGGAGTCAAGGCCCCGCAATGTCCAAGGGCAGCGGCTTTCCGGCAACGGTCGTGGTCATGCCGCACATGGGGTCGCGGGCCTGGCCTTCGACGACGGTGTCCGTCGTGCCGCTGCAGCCGGAGATTGCGGCGGCGAACAACGCCATCGCACAACTCATGTATGTCGTCCGCATGGTCGATTCCCTTCGTGTTTGGGGAGAGTTACTTGTGGCTGCCTTCTTCGTGATCGTGCTTCGTCCCCGGCGACAGGGTCTTCAGCTTCCCGACAAGCTCTCGCATCTTCGCTGTCGCGGTCCTGGTCTCGTCCGGCTTGCCGCCGTCGGAGGCCGAGTCGATCTCCCGGAACATCCCCGCCAGCTTCGCGGCGTTCTCGGCCGCGGACGCCGCCTTGTCCGCGGGCCAGCCTTTCGTTTGCTCGGGCATCCCCTTCGCGAGATTGCAGATAACCTCGGCCTCCTTGTGCACTTCGTCGAGTTTGCCGGAAGCGATCAAGGCGTCAATCGTCTTGAGGCGCGTTTCCATCTGCGCGACGGAATCGTCGAAGCCCTTCGACGAGACCTTGACCGGCTCTCCGCCGTGCCCGTGGCCCTCATGCCCCTTCTCTTCCTTCGCGACCGTCAGGTCCATCCCGCACTTCGGACATTTCCCCGGCTTGTCGCTCTTCACCTCCGGATGCATCGGGCAAGTCCATGAATGTTCCTCGCCCGGCCCATGCTTGTGTCCCGAGTGGTCGTCCTCGGATTTTCCGCAACCGCCGAGAAGCAGACCGGCTGCGACGAGGGAGGCGGTCAACAGCGTCTTCATTGCGATTCTCCTGAGTTTGACACGGCCCGAAGAAGCTCCGGCGGAACCTCTTCGGGCGCGTCGTGGGTTGCGAAGCGTTTCTCGTAGACCTTACGGCCGAGCAGGTAGAACAGCGCGGGAGTGACGAACTGGTCGAGAAGGGTGGAGGAAACCAGCCCACCGATGACGACGATGGCGAGAGGGTGGAGGATCTCCTTGCCGGTTTCCCCTTTCCCGAGTGCGAGAGGCACGAGCCCGATGCCGGCAGTGAGGGCGGTCATCAGGACCGGGGCCAGGCGCTCGAGCGACCCCCGGACGATCATGTCCTTGCCGAAGGTCTCGCCTTCGTGGCGCATGAGATGGATGTAGTGCGAGATCATCATGATTCCGTTGCGCATGACGATGCCGGTGAGGGTGATGAAGCCGATGAGCGAAGCGACGGACAACGTGCGGTCGCCGAACCACCAGACCGCGAGGACGCCGCCGACGAACGCAAGCGGAAGGTTGACGAGGCACTGCAGGGCGGCCCGCCAGGACCCGAGAGCGCGCGTCAGAAGGACGAAGATGGCGACCAGAGCGAAGATCGAAAGGACGGCGATGCGGGTGGCCGCCGCGCGGCGCGCTTCGAACTGGCCGCCATACTCGACGCGGTATCCGGCCGGGAGGTCGAGCGCCTTCTCGAGCGCCCGGATGTCCGCGACGACCGACGTGATGTCCCGCCCGGCGACGTTGCACTGCACGGCGATGCGCCGCTGGCTTCCCTCCCGGTTGATCGTGTTCGGGCCGCTGGAACGCGCGACGTCGGCGACGGCGGCCAGCGGAATCCGGGCGCCGGAGGGCGTCGTCAGGAGCGCGCGCTCGATGACGCGAGGGTCGTTGCGCGCGCTCTCTTCGAACCAGACGACCATGTCGATCGAGCTGTCCCCCTGCAGGACCTGGGAAACCGTGCGCCCCTTGAGTGCGGTCTCGAGCGCCTCGGCGACGTGCCTTGCGCCCAGCCCGTAGAGCTTGAGCATGTCCCGCCGGATTCGGACGCGAAGTTCGGGGATGTTGACCTGCGGCTCGACCTGCAGGTCAACGACGCCGGGGACTTTCGCCATCCGGTCGGACAGACGGGCGGCGCGGTCGCGCAGGACGTCGAGGTCGGGACCGAAGATCTTCACGGCGAGTTGCGCCTTCACGCCGCTCATCAGGTGGTCGATCCGGTGCGAAATCGGCTGTCCGAGGTTTACGACGGCGCCCGTCATGTACGACAGCCGCTCGCGGATGTCCGCCATCACCTCGTCGCGCTCGCGCCCGGGCTTGAGCACGACCTCGATCTCGGAGGAATTCACGCCCTCCGCGTGCTCGTCCATCTCGGCGCGCCCCGTCCGGCGCGCCGTCGAAACCACCTCCGGAACCTCGTGGAGAAGCCCTTCTGCCACCGCTCCGAGCCGGTTCGACTCCTCCAGCGAGGTGCCGGGCTCGGCGACAACGTTGACGGTGAAGGTCCCCTCGTTGAAAGGCGGGAGGAACTCGCCGCCCATCCGGAGGAAGGCCCAGATGGCGACGACGACGCCGAGAGCGGGGGGGATGAGGACGAGAAGCGGGAATCGCAGAGACAGGCCGAGGACGCGGCGATCGGCGGCCTTCAGGAAGCGGAGGAGCGCCGGATCGCCGTGGCGTTCGGTGACGCGGGCCTTGCCGAGGAGCATGTACGACAGCGCCGGGGTGACCGTCAGGCTCACGAGGAGCGACGCGAGCAGGGCGGTCAGGTAGGCGTAGCCCACGGGGGCGAAAAGGCGGCCCTCGATCCCGGAGAGCGACATCAGCGGGACGAGCGCCGCGGCGATGACGAGCGTCGCGTAGACGATCGAGTTGCGAACTTCGGCGGAGGCGCGGAAGACGACGAGAAGGGGATGGTGCGGGCTGTTCTTTTCGCGGTTCTCGCGCAGCCTGCGGAAGATGTTCTCGACGTCCACGATCGAGTCGTCGACGAGCTCGCCGACGGCGACGGCGATGCCGCCGAGCGTCATGGTGTTGATGGACAGGCCGAAGGCGTGAAAGACCAGGGCGGTGAGAACGAGGGACAACGGAATCGCCGTCAGGTTGACGACGGACGTGCGCAGGTTCCAGAGGAACAGAATGAGAATCACGACGACCAGAATTGTGCCGTCCCTGAGCGCCTCGAGGACGTTGCGGATCGCGGCGTCGATGAACGACTCCTGGCGGAAGAGGCGGTTGTTCACGCGGACGTCGGCCGGCAGCGATCCTTTGAGGCCTTCGATCGCGGCGTCGATGTCCCGGCTGAGCCGGACGGTGTCGGCCTCAGGCTGTTTCTGGATCGAGAGGATGACGGCGGGTTTCGCGTCGATGGCCCCGTCGCCGCGCGCGGTCGCCGGGCCCCAGGCGACTTCGGCGACATCGCGGACCAGGACCGCGACGGGCTGGCGGTCCGCGACGACTGCTTCACGGACGTCGTCGAGCGAATCGGCGCGGCCGGTGATGCGGATGAGCGATTCGGTCCCGGGTTCGACGAGGAAGCCGCCGGCGACGCTGGCGTTGGAGTCGGCGACGGCGTCAGAGAGATCCTCGAGGGTGACGTCGTGCCGGAGGAGGCGTTCGGGGGTTGTGGTGACCTGGATCTGCCTCAGACCGCCCCCCATGACCGTCACCTGGGAAATGCCGGGCACGGACAGCAGGCGCGGGCGGACTCTCCACTCGGCGATCGAGCGGATGTCGATCGGGCGGGTCGTGCCGTCCTCGGAGAACATCCCGACGATCAGGATCTCCCCCATGATGGAGGAAATCGGGGCCATCTCCGGGTGCGCCCCCTCCGGAAGCCGGTCGCCGATCTGCGTCAGTTTCTCGCCAACAATCTGGCGGTCGCGGTAGATGTCGGTTCCCCAGTCGAACTCGACCCAGACGATCGACAGCCCGACGCCGCTTGCCGACCGCACGCGGCGCACTCCGGCGGCTCCGTTCACCGAAGTCTCGATCGGAAACGTGACCAGCCGTTCCACTTCCTCGGGCGCCAGCCCGGGCGCTTCCGTCATGATCGTCACTGTCGGCCGGTCGAGGTCGGGAAGCACGTCAACTTTCATCCCAGCGGCCGTCCAGGCGCCGTAGATCGACGCCGCCAGCGCAAGGGCGAGCACGAGCCCGCGATGCGTCAGCGAAAAGGCGATCAGCCGGTTCAGCACCTGGATTCCCCTCTTACTTGACAGCGCTCAGGCCGAGATTCAGTTCGTCCAGCGCGGAGACCGCCACGCGGTCGCCGGGAAACAGCCCCTGCAGGACCTCCACGTCGCGCGCGCCCCGCCGCCCCGGCACGACGCGCTGCCTCCGGAACGTCTCCCCTTCCTGCAGGAAGACGTACCAGCTCCCTCCCGAGGGCCAGAGCGCGTCCGCCGATACGGCGATCACCTGCCCACCGCCGCCTCCGGTCTCCACGACCAGCTCCGCCACCATGCCTTCGCGCAACTGCCCGCCCGGGTTCAGGACGTCGGCCCAGACGAAAAGCGCGTTCCCCGCGCCAAGACCGGGGGCAATCCCGGTGACTTCCGTCGACCAGCCGAGACCGGGCCAGGCCGCGGGGCGCAGAACCGCCTTCGCTCCCCGCCCGGGGACACCTTCGACAAGACGCGACTCCGGAAGCACGCCCTCCGCGCGCAGGACGGCCGTGTTCGCGATTTCGAACAGCCGCTCGCGGGCCTCAACGACCTGGCCCGGGGAAGCGGATGAAGCGACGATGACGCCGGCAATGGCGGCGCGAAGCGTCACCGCGGCCCCCGGCTTTCCATCGCGCTGGACGGCCTCCACCTCGTCCGCGGGAACCCCCACGGCCGTCAACTTCGCCTTCAGGGTCAACGCCGCAAGCCGCTCGGCGCGCAGGTCCGCCTCCAGTCGCAGCAGCTCCTTCCTCGCGGAGATCCCCTTCTTCTCGAGCTCGCGCAGAAACCCCGCGCGCTTCTCAAGAAGCTTGATCCGCGTCGCCGACCGGATCAGCTCCACTTCGTCTCCCCGGACCTCGACGGACTCCACTTCTGCGAGCGGCGCTCCGGCTTCGACGCGGTCGCCTTCGAACGCCAGGACACGCCGGATCTTCCCGTGCGCCAGGCTCGTTACGAATGCGGAAGAGCCGGGAGGGGCGCGAAGCGTCGCGGACAGGCGGATGACGGGCTCGACGGTGCGCAAGTCCGCTTCGGCGATCCGGACGCCGTGTTCCCGAAGAGCGTCGGCGTGGATTTCGAAGACGCCCTGGACGAAGAGCGAGCCGAGCTCCCGCGCGCCGTTCACGACGACCGCTTCGCCGGGCTTGATTCCGGAGGGGATCTCCACGTCGTTTCCCGCGCGGGCGCCGGGCGCGACGGGCTGCCGCCGGTAACGGCCGCTTCCGAGCGCAATGAACGCGAATCGTTCGATCCCCTGGCGCGCGATCGCGCCGCGCGGCACGAGAACGCCGGTGGCCGAACGGCGGATGAGGTCCAGCCTGCCCGGGGTCCCAGGGCGGAGTCCGTCGGTTTTGCCGATTTTCGCCGCGACCAGCAGGGTGCGCGTGGCGGGGTCGACGCGGGCAGCTACGCGAGAGAGAGAAACGGAAAAGTCGCGGCCGGGGAGCGCCTCGAAGGAGACCCTGGCGGCGCGGCCCCCTGTCGCGTCGGCGGCGAAGTGTTCGGGGACCCAGGCCTCGACCCAGAGTTCCGCGTCGTCGACGATCTCGAACAGGTGGAGTTCCGGGACCACGATCTGCCCCCGGGTGACGTCGACGTGCACGCAGACGCCGTCGCCTGCGGCAAGAATCTTCAACCGGCGGACCGCGGCGCCGCCCGCCTTCATCGCCGCGATCGACTCTTCCTCGACCCCCGCTATCCGCAACCGCTGCAGTGCGGCCTCCAGCGAAATCCTCCGGTCGTCCACGATTCCGCGCAGCGTCTCGATCTCCTGTTCGGGCAGGATCGCCGGCGAGGCCGACTCCGCCCGTTCGAGGTCCGCGCCGGCGACGGACAGGTCGTCCTCCGCCTGCCTCCATTGCAGGGCGAGCGATTCCAGGTCGATCGAATCGACAAGCGCCAGCACGTCGCCGGCCTTCACGCGGTCGCCGATCGCGCACTTGACGTCGGTCACCACCCCCGCCAGGCGCGCGCTCGCGAACGATCTCGCCCCGGGTGCGGGCACAACCCGTGCGCTGACGGGAAGGGAATCCTCGACGGGGCCTTCCCGCGCCGGAACTGTGGAAATCCCGAGTGCGCGCTCCGTCCGCCCGTCCAGGATAAGGAGCGCTCCCGTCACCTTGACGCCCTTTGCCTCGAGCCCCGCGTGCCCCTCGTGCGCGAGCAGAAGCGCGGTTGCGCCGAGTCCGAGGACGCCGGTGCAGGCCAGTTTGCGACTAATTTTCATGCGGACACTTCTCCCCTGTCCTGTGCACCCCGCGGCACCTGCAGTGCCCCGCGATGTCAACCATGGAACACTTCCCTTCGCGCGCGCTACACGGGCAGGCGCGGTCCGGCCGCGGGACGGCCAGGGACCGCACGTGCTCGACCAGGACGTCCACGTCTTCCGCCGAGATGTCCCGGAAGGCCGGCATGGAGCTGGACAAGTTCCAGTGCAGCCCTCCGTTCGCTATGACTTCCCTCAGGTATTCGTCCGACAGTGCGTTCATGCGCTCGCCATCCGCGAAGTTCCGGGGACGGAACGCGCCCTGGACGACGCGAGGGCCGACGACCCGGCCGGTTGCGCCGTGGCAGCTTGCGCAAGACGCGAGGAACAGAGTGGTGCCGCGATCGGCCGGCGGGTTTTGGAGCAGCGCCTCAGCGGCCGCCTCGTCGTCGGCGAGTTGTCCCACGGCTTCGTGCAATCGGGGCATGGCCGCCTCGATCGTCGTTCGCAAGGTGTGTTCGACATCCGGGGCGCCGACCAGGCCGCCCGCCGCCCTGGCGGCCAGCCACGCATCGACAGCACCTGCCGGGATTCCGCGGACGCGGATTCGACGGTGCGACTCGATCGCCTCCAGCCGCGCTTCGGCGTCGAACGTCAGGGTAAGCCCCGCGCGAACGCCCTCGATCTCCGCTACGGGGTAAGTCGCGTATCCCGTCACGCGCCCCTGCTCGTCCAGGAACGCGTGCACCGGCGCACGCCGCGGGCCGCCGCCCGCCCGGGTGAGCCGGTCGTCGGAGAGAATCGCCTCGCGATCCCGCACACGGCTACCCGCCGCCTTCGGAGGCGCCGGCGCGAGCGTGCGCACGTACGCGACGAGCGCCCACATCTGAAGCGCGTCGAAGCGGTCGTCCCACCGGGGCATGAGTTTGGAGCGCCCGACTTCCGGGCCGCCGCCGCGGATCGCCTGGAAGAGGTCGTCGTCGGTACGTGCGTTCATGTAGGACGCATCCGTGTGGTCGCGCGGGCGCGGCCAAAGCGCAGCCGCGGCGGGGCCATCTCCAGCGCCGCCCTCGCCGTGGCAGGAAGCGCACTGAACCGTGTACAGCGCTTTCCCGGCTTCGGGGTCGCCGGGGAGGACGCCCGTGCGAGGCCGGTCCTCCAGCCACACGCGCGCCGGGACTTTCGGCGACGGCACCCCGACCGGACGGCGCCACGCCCACGTCGACATGGCGATCCCGACGGCGAGAAGAACCGCGGCGCCCAGCACGATCCCGCCGACCCGCCGCTTCATTTCCGCCCCTCCACCCTGGGGAACCTCGACAGATCCCTCACCACGTCCCACCGGAACTTCAGGTGGCACTTCACGCAGCTCTCCGTCTCTTGCGCACGCTGCAAGGCGCGCACAGCCCCGAAATCTCTTCGTTCCGCCAGCTTCGCCAACTCCGCGAGCGGCCCCTTCAGATCTTCTCCGTACTTCACGAACTCCGGCTTCTCCTGGTTGTTCACATGCAGCTCAAAGAGCGGCAGCCGCTTCCGCTCGTCTTCGATCCTGCTGGCGGAAGCACGGATGGCGGCTGCGTCGGGTTTTTCCCTGAGGAGTTCGACGCGGATCTCCTCCCAGTGGCGCCCGAAGCGCCGCATGACCTCGTGCTGGCGGGCCATCGTGAAGGGCTCGTCGGGGACGGCGGGACCGGCGCTCTCGACCGCCGTGAAGGAACCGGAGAGGCGCACAGGTTCGCCCGCCGCGGTTGTGGCTTCGATGACGAATCGCGTATCTCCGGGGCGGGCGGCGAGGCGGAGGGCGCCGTAAGCGTTGCCTCCGAGGGGCTGGAGACGGACGATCGTCTTCTCGGCGGGGCGATCGCGGTCGACGTCGAAGAAATGGACGACGGGGTCGCGCAGCGCGACGGGGGACGATTCGTCGGCGCCGTCGCCTTTCGCCGGGGCGAGGAGGACGCGCAGCCGGACATCGGAGCCGGCGGCCGGCTCGCCCGGGTCGATCGTGGCGATCAGCTGCCCGCCGGCCGCCCAGCGCTGGAGCCGCTTCGCCGAGACGAACTTCGAGGGATTGGCGAGGAACTGCGCGCGCTCTTCGACCTGGCAGAAGTAGTACGTTTTCCCGAGGTATTCCGCGGTCGCCGCGGCGTGCTCGGGTTCGATCATCATGCCGCAGATCGGGTCGCGCACGGGGTCGTGGGCGAACGCGATTGAGGACGTGAGGAGAAAAGCGACGAAAAGCGGGAATGTCCGCATGGGCGCACCTGAAAACACGGGAAGCGGGAGGGGGAATGTCGGTCCCGTCCGGCGCGCGCTAGATCAGCAGCGAGTTGTGCAGCGTGTAGAGTGGAACGTCGGGGGCCCTCCCGGGGGGAGAGCCGTCGAAGGCGCAGCGGCGGATCTCGGCGCCGAGGAGGACGGGAAGAACGACTGCCGGGGAATCGACCAGGAGTGACTTGACGGCGACGGTCGGCTCGTCCGTGACGGCGAAGTGAGACGGATCGTCGCAGCAGCACGGGGACTTCACGGGCTCGACGGGTCGCGGCGCATCGTGCGACGACTTCGAGCAGCAGGAGTGTTCCGGGGGTTTCGATGTCGAAGCCGGCCGCGACCCTGCGGATGTGCGGAGGCAGGCGCAGGCCGCGAGGTGCGCGGCGAGAAAGGCCACGGCGACGAATGGAGAGCAACGTCGGAGTTTCACGAGGCCTACCTTACGTCAATCGAGGTACTTCGAACAAGCGGGTTTTTGCGTGGCACCGCGAGCGTCTCCTTCAACAACAGGCGCGAGCCGGGAATTCCCGCTCTCCGATTCCCTGGTCCAGAGGGCGGGGTCCATGCCAAACCCTGGGTACATCCATGCCGTCCGGCACAGCGCGTGGGGGTCTGAAGCGAAGGAGCCCGTCCTCTCGAGGGCAGGCCCCGCCATTGTTGTTGCTTCTACTTGCCCTCTTCTTTCCGGCAGAGATCGCACAACTCGACGATCAGCTCGCACTTGTTGCAGACGTGAACCGGGTCGAAACTCTCGCCGACCACTCCGGTCGTGCTTTTGCAACTCGGACACATGTGTTTTGAGAAACTCAAGCCCTTGAGGGGTGTCGTCGTGACCGCCGTCTTGCACGAGGGGCAGTTGACACTCTCCCGCGTCGTGGTCTCACCCGATGATTGGCAGGACGTCAGCACAGCTGCACTGAGCATGAACGTTCCCATCACGACCAGCCTGTTTCTGAACATGTCGATCCTCCCGAAAGGGGTTTGTGACGTACGCGGCGTCGGCGGTCGAGTCACGTCCGGGTCTTCGTCCGCGAAGACACGGCGGTCTCGGACGAATGGGTGCTCCCCGGAGTTCCTCTGCGGAAGATGGCGCAAACGACGTGCCGCGCGATCTTCCACGTTTCCAGGATGCTCACAGGCACGAAAGCGACGGCGATCAACGTGAGGCACTCTGGCCACGACAACAAACCCGTGTGCAGGAAACGCCCCAGGAATCCGGCGTGGTGGCTGTAGATCTGAAGTGCGATGATTGACGCGCCGACGACGGCAAGGCGCAGGTTGGACAGCGCGCCGATTTCCCACAGGGTGCGCGTGCGGCTTCGGGCCGCGAAGGAACGAAGGACCTCCGACATGACCAGCGCCGAAAATGCGTACGTCCGGCCCTTCTCAAGGGAGCCCTCTCTGAAATAACCCCAGGCGAAGGCGGAGAGGGTGACCGCCGCTTCGAGAATCCCGGTCAAGGCCATCGAGCCGAGAAACTCCGGGTCCGCGATTTCCGAACCGGGCTTTCGTGGCGGCTGGCGGAGAAGGTCCCGGTCGGCGGGATCGGTCGCCAGCGCGAGCGCGGGGAATCCGTCGGTCACGAGGTTGATCCAGAGGAGCTGGATCGCGACGAGCGGGAGCGGCCAACCCAGGACCACGGCGACGGCCATGACGAGGATCTCGGCGAAGTTGCCGGAGAGCAGGTAGAGCAGCGTCTTGCGGATGTTCTCGAAGATCGCCCGCCCTTCCTCGATCGCGGCGACGATGGTCGCGAAGTTGTCGTCGGTGATCACCATCGCGGAAGCCTCCTTCGCGACGTCCGTTCCGCTCTTTCCCATCGCAATGCCGATGTCGGCGGTCTTGAGGGCGGGCGCGTCGTTGACGCCGTCGCCGGTCATGGCGACGACGGCCCCGCGGGACTTCCAGGCGCGCACGATGCGGAGCTTGTGCTCGGGGCTGACGCGGGCGAAGACCGAAACCGCCTCCACGCGCGCGGCCAGCGCGGCATCGTCCATCGATTCGATCGCGGGGCCGGCGAGGACCTCCTCCTCGGCCTTCGCGATTCCCAGGTCGCGCGCGATGGCAAACGCGGTGCGCGGGTGGTCACCCGTGATCATCACGACGCGGATTCCCGCCTTGCCGCAGTTTTCGATGGCCAGACGGGCTTCGGCGCGCGGGGGATCCTGCATGCCGATGAGGCCAAGGTACGTCAGGCCCGCTTCGGGGTCCTGCCCGGAGTCCTTGCGCGCGATGGCAAGAACGCGAAGGCCGCGAAGAGCGAGGACATCGCTGAGCGACGCGACCTTTGCGGCGTAGTCCGGCGCTAGGGAGCAGAGCGGAATGACCGACTCCGTCGCCCCCTTGACGTAAGAACGCGGGCCGCCGGCGGCCTGCCTCACGATGGACATGCGCTTGCGCACCGCGTCGAACGGCTGGGTCTGCAGGACCGGCTCTTCGACGCGGATGCCGGCCTTCTGCGCAGCGACGAGGATGGCGCCCTCGGTCGGATCGCCGGCAACCTCGGTCGCGCCGTCACGCTCGACGAGGCGCGCGGTGCAGCAGGCCAGCCCGGCGTACAGGACCTCCCAGGCCGGTTCTCCCGCGGCGAGTTTGACGGCGGCTCCCGCGCGCTCGAACCCGCCCTGCGGGGAGTATCCCTCCCCCGTGACCGCGGTCTCGCCGTCCATGGCCGTCACCACTCGCACCGTCATCTGCCCGACCGTCAGCGTTCCGGTCTTGTCCGTGCAGATCACCGTCGTTGCGCCCAGGGTTTCGACCGACGCCATCCGGCGGATGAGCGCGCGCCGCCTCGCAAGCCGCCAGACGCCGAGGGCCAGCGCGATGGTCACGACCGCGGGCAGCCCCTCGGGAACCGCGGCGACCGCCAAAGACACGGAAGTGAGAGCCATTTCCAACGGTTTGACGCCGCGGAGCAGGCCGAGAGCGAAGACGAGAGCGACGAGCGCGAGGCACCCGATCACGAGCATGCGTCCGAACACGCGCAGGCGCGCCTGAAGCGGCGTCTCCTCGTCCGCGGCCGCGGCGACGAATCCGGCGATCTTCCCGAACTCGGTAGAAGCCCCTGTCGCGACGACGAGCCCTTCGCCGATCCCGGCCGTCACGTTTGTGGCCGTCCACGCCATGCCGTGCCGGTCGCCGACCGGCGCGTCCGAGGTCGAGACCGCGTCCGCGCTTTTGTCCACCGGCTCCGATTCTCCCGTCAGCGCGGCCTCGGCGGCCTGCAGGCCACTCGCGCTCAGCAGGCGCAGATCGGCCGGGATGCGGTCCCCCGCCTCCAGCACCACGATATCCCCCGGCACGAGATCGGCCGCCGGAACGACTTCCGTCCTTCCTCCGCGTTTCACCCGTGCGGTCGGGGAGGACATTTTCCGAAGCGCCGCGAGCGCGTTGGCGGCGTTCCGCTCCTGGACGAAGCCGACGACGGCGTTGAGGAGAACGATGGCGAGGATGGCGACGGTGTCGGCGACCTCGCCCATCGCACCGGCGAGGATCGCCGCGGCGGCGAGGATCGCGACGAGCAGGCTCCTGAACTGCTCCGCGAACATCCGGAGCGCCGAACGGCCCGGCGCCTCGGGGAGTCGGTTCGGGCCGTGCTCCGCCAGCCGGCGCGCCGCTTCGGCAGGCTCGAGCCCCTTCTCAACATCGGCCGAGAGCCGCTTCGACGCTTCCGCCGGGGTCAGCGCGTGCCACGCGCCTGTGCCCGCATCCATCTCATTTCCTCCACCCAGCAGAAGACGCAGGGAACGATGAACATCGTGACGATCTGGATCGCCATGCCGCCGACGGAGGGGATGGCCATCGGGCGCATGACGTCCGAGCCTCGGCCGTCCACCCAGAAGATCGGCGCGAGGCCGAGGACGGTGGTCGCCATCGTCATGAGGCTCGGCCGGATGCGTTTCAGCCCCGCCTCCACGACGGCGTCCCGTACCTGCTCGCGGGAGGCAAAGGTCTTCTCCTTGAAGACCCCCTCGAGGTAGGTCGCCATGACCACGCCGTCGTCGTCGACGACGCCGAACAGCACGAGGAATCCGACCCAGACGGCGACTGAGAGGTTGGCGCCCCACCAGCCGAGCAGGAGGAAGCCGCCGGAGGTGGAGACGAAGATGGAGAAATAGATGACGGGGCCGATCCACGGGCGGGAGAACCCGACGGAGAGCATGACGAACATGACGGCCAGGCAGGCAGGGACGACGACCTTCATGCGGGCGGTGGCGCGCTTCTGGTTCTCGAACTGCCCGGACCACTCCCAGTAGTAGCCGGTGGGCAGGGTCAGGCGGCCCTCGCGCCGCGCGGCCTGGAGGGCGGCTTCGGCGTCCTCGACGACCGATACTTCGTCGCGCTCACGGGTGTTCATGGTGACGTAGCCGGTGAGGAGGCCGCGCTCGCCCTTGATTTCCTGGGGGCCGACGACGGTGCGGAGGGTGGCGAGCTGCGCGAGCGGCACCTGGGCGCCGGCTGAGCTGGGAACGAGGATCCTCTCGAGTTCGGGCAGGTCCTCCCGGAAGTCCCGCAGGTAGCGGACGCGGATGGGGTAGCGCTCGCGCCCCTCCACGGTCTGGGTCAAGTTCTCCCCGCCGATGGCGACTTCGATCACATCCTGCACGTCGCGAATACTCACGCCGTAGCGGCCGATCTTTTCCCGGTCGATCTCGATCTCGATGTACGGCTTGCCCACGATGCGATCCGCGACGACGTCGGTCGCGCCCGGAACGTGGCGCAGGATCTCCTCCATCTGCAGACCGATCCGCTCAATCTCGCGCAGGTCGGACCCGTAGATCTTCACGCCCATCATCGCCCGGAAGCCGGTCTGCAGCATGACGAGCCGCGTCTGGATCGGCTGGAGAAACGTCGGCAGCACGCCGGGGATGGCCGATTTCCGCTGGATCTCCTCGAGGATCTCGTCCTTCGTGATCGCCCGGTCCTCCGGCGCCAAAAGGGCGAGCGGCGCCTTCAGCCAGCCGGGCCACGACGAGAACCACCGCTTCACGGGGACCCGCCGCCACTCGTCCTCCGGCTTCAGGATCACGATGCTCTCGAACATCCCGATCGGCGCCGGGTCGAGCGCGGACTCCGCGCGCCCCAGCTTGCCGACCACCGACTCCACCTCCGGCACCGTCGCGATCGCCAGATCCTGACGGCTGTTGACTTCCACCGCCTGCGACAGCGACCCCTGCGGCAGCATCGACGGCATGTACAGGATCGATCCCTCGTCCAGCGGCGGCATGAACTCGCGGCCGATCCCCGGCAGCACCCGCCCCTCGCGCAAGACCTGCAGCCCCTTCCCGGACTCCACCGCCTTCTCCTCGTCCGTCTGCCGCCGCCAGAGCACGCGCGTCCGCACGCCGCCGCCCGCGCCTTTCACTTTCTGCCAGCGCAGCTGGCCGAGTTCGAGGCGCGGACTTGAAGCGCCGGCGTTGGCGACCCAGCCGAGCGGCGCGAACGTGACGCCCGCTCCGAGCCAGACGGTGAGGCCGGCGAAGAGGATGACGGTGGGAAGCGCGAGGAAGGCGAGCTTGTGCGCCAGCACCCAGCGAAGCGCGGGGACGTACAGGCGGGCGATGCCGCGGGAGACGACGTTTTCCTCGAGGGGGAGAAAGCGTTCGCGCGTCATGCGGACGACGGCGAGCCCGGCGATGACGCCGGCCGCGATCGAGGTCGGCCAGCCGACGAGGCCGCCGCCGAATCCGCCCCACTCGAGCGCCCACCGTGCGCCGATCGCGACCAGCAGGCCGATCCCCCCGGCGACTTCCAGGACGCGCCGGCGGGTCCACGCGACGGGCTGGAAGAGGAAATAGCACATCAGGGGGACGACGGTGAGCGCGAGCACGACCGAGCCGCCGATCGCGAACGTCTTGGTGTACGCGAGGGGCTTGAAGAGTTTGCCTTCCTGTCCCTCGAGGAGGAACACCGGCACGAACGACACGAGCGTGTTGGAGACGGCGGTGACGATCGCGCCGCCGACTTCACGCGCGCCGTCGTAAACGTTCTCGAAATGGCTCTTGCCGGGGGGCGCTGTCGCGATGCGCCGGTAGATGTTCTCCGTCATGATGATCCCCATATCGCCGACGTCGCCGATGGCGATCGCCAGCCCGGCGAGCGACATGATGTTGGAGTCCACGCCGGCCGCCCACATGAGGACGAACGAGAAGGCGAGCGCCAGCGGAAACGTGACGAGCGTGGCGGCGGCGCTTCGGAGGTGAAGGAGGAAGAGGATGATGATGAGACTCGCGACTGCCATTTCCTCGACGAGGGTCTCCTTCAGCGTCGCGATGGTCTCGTTGACGATGTCCGTGCGATCGTAAAATGGCACCAGGCGGACTTTCGAGACGCGCCCGTCCGCGAGGGGCTTCGAGGGAAGGCCGGCCTCCAGCGTTTTCAGCTTCTCCTTCACGCGCTCCACGACCGCGAGCGGGTTTTCGCCGTAGCGCATGAGAACGACGCCGCCAACGGCCTCGACGCCTCCCTTGTCGAGGGCGCCGCGGCGGAAATCCGCGCCGAGCGCGACGGTGGCGACGTTCTTGACGCAGACCGGCGTGCCGCCCTGCTGTCGGATGACGATGTTCTCGAGATCGGAGACGGACTTGACGAACCCGACGCCGCGGATGAAGAACTCGATGCCGTTCTTCTCGAGGACTTTCGCCCCCACGTCGATGTTGGAGCGCCGGACGGCCTCGTAGATCTCGGGGAGGCTGACGCCGTGCGCCCTCATTTTGTCGGGGTGGACGTCGATCTGGTACTGCTTCACGAAGCCGCCGACGGAGGCGACCTCGGAGACGCCTTCGACGGCGTTGAGCTGGTAGCGGACGTACCAGTCCTGGACCGACCGCAGTTCGGCGAGGTCGAATCCTTCGCCTTCGAGCGTGTACCAGAACACCTGTCCGAGCGCGGTCGCGTCCGGGCCGAGCACCGGCGAGACCCCTTCAGGGAGGCGCTGCTGCGCGACGTTCATGCGCTCGAGCACTCTCGAGCGCGCCCAGTAGTAGTCGGCCGAGTCCTCAAAGATCACGAAGACCATGGAGAACCCGAATCCTGACATCGAGCGGATCGTTTTCACGCCCGGCGTTCCGGTCAGGCTCGTCGTGAGGGGAAACGTCACCTGGTCGTCCACATCCTGCGGCGAGCGGCCGGGCCAGTCCGCGAAGACGATGACCTGTTTCTCGCCGATGTCCGGGATGGCATCCACGGGCGTGCGCCGAAGCGCCTCGTAGCCTCCCCAGGCGAGCGCGGCCATCCCGATGAGGACCAGGAAGCGGTGCGTCAGGCACCATCGGATGAGGGCGTCGATCATGGGCTATTTCCCGTGCTCCGAACCTTCGTGGCTCGGTCCTTCTTCTTTGGGCGCGGATTCCGTTCCGTGTTTGTGGGGCGCCGGAGAAGCGCCTCCTCCCGGATTGAGCAGGCTCGGCAGTCCGCGGATCTGGAATTGCGAGTCGATCAGGAATCCCCCGCGCACCGCGACCTGTTCACCCTCGGCGATCCCCGAGATCACGGGAAGCCAGTCCCCGGAGCGCAATCCGACAACGACTTCGCGCTGTTCGAAACGCCCCGGAGAGCGCAGCACGTAGGCAAGCTTCCTCGTCCCGGAATCGAGCACCGCCGTCGCCGGCACGGCGAGCACACGGAGATCGTCTTCGGATGGCCGTACGCCTCTTCCCGCAAACTGCTCCAGGGGCATGCTGCACTTGGGGCACTTCCCCGCCGCCTCCGCAACGACCTCCGGGTGCATCGGACAGGTCCATTTCCCCGCCCGCGCCGTCGGCGCCGGCTGCCCGGACTTCAGCAGGCCGACCTGCAGCGAGGCGCTCACGAACATGCCGGGCTTGAGCACGCCGCCCGGATTGGGGAGGGCGACGCGGACGCGGATCGTCCGCGTTTCCTCGTTGAGGACCGGGCTGACGAACGTCACGGTCCCGTCGAATTCTCTCCCGGGTTGGGACTCGGCGACCGTCCTGACCTCTTGTCCGGGGCGCACCCAGTCGATCTCGTACTCGTAGATGTCGAGGTGGACCCAGACGGAGCCAAGGTCTGCCAGTCGGTACAGGGTGTCCCCGCGGTCGACGTGTGTTCCCTTCACCACGGATTTTTCCAGGACGGTCCCCGCGGCCGGCGAGTGGATGGTGACGAATTCGCGGACTTCCTGCGTCTTCAGGACTTCTTCGATTTCCTCGGTCGCCATCCCCCACCGTTCCAGGCGGGACCGCGCCGCCTTGAGGACTTCGGGGGAGGCGTTGGTCCTCAGCGCGATCAGGAGCTCGCGCTGGTCGGAGATGAGTTCGGGGCTGTACAGCTCCAGCATGTGATCGCCTTTTGCAACCGGGACTCCGGTGGCGTCGACGAAGAGCCGCTCGACCCAACCCTCCACGCGCGACGTGATCGTGGTCAGCGCGGTTTCGTTCGGCTCGATGCGGCCGATGGCGCGTATCTCATGGAAGACCGCGCGTCGAGCAGCTTTCGCGGTTTCGATCCCCGCCATCGCAATGGCGGCTTCGGAAAGCTGCATGGAGGGCGCGCCGCCCTTCGAGCCCTTGTCGTCCTCGATCGGGATGAGAGGCATGGAGCAGATCGGGCACTTGCCGGGATTTGGCAGCCTGATCTGCGGGTGCATGGAACAGGTCCAGATCTGCCCGGTGCTCTGGACGAGTGGAGTCTCGCCCGACCCGGCGGCTTCGGGGGCACAGCTGCGCCCGGCGAAGAAAACGAAAACAGCGCCCAGGAGGGTGGAAGCGGCGATCAGCATTTTCCTCTTCATCGATCCCTCGCTTTCAGGAGTGCTGCGTCAATTCCCGGAAAACCGCGCAAATACGCGCACGTTTTCCGCGGACCTTTCCAGGGCTTCTCTCCTTCGATCCCGGTGAATCGCGAAATCCCGCAATTCCTGTTCCCTGGCCGTCTGTGGCCCTTCGTTTGCGACCGTTCCCCTGCATGAACCCCGTTCCCCCCACAGCTTCCGCCGGCTCCCCGTGCGGCTGCTGCAGCCCGACTCACGGCACCCACCTCGTTGTCCTCACCGGCGGCCCGGGCGCCGGAAAAACTGCCGTGCTCGAGGTCATCCGAAAGCACTTCTGCCAACATGTCGCCGTGCTCCCCGAAGCGGCCTCCATCCTTTTCGGCGGCGGGTTTCCCCGCCAGGAAGGAGTAGCGGCGAGGAGAGCCGCGCAGCGCGCGATCGCGCGCGTCCAGATGGAGCTGGAGCGCCTGCATCTGGAGGAGGGAAAGGCGGCGGTCGCGCTCTGCGACCGCGGCGTTCTCGACGCCCTGGCGTACTGGCCCGGCGATGAAGCGGATCTCTGGCGCGACCTCGGAACGACGCGGGAGGCCCAGCTTCGCCGATACGCGGCGGTGATTCACCTGCGCGTTCCCGGAGACGGCGAAGGCTACGGCCACTCCAATCCCCTGCGCACCGAGACCGCTCACCAGGCTGCCGAGATCGACCAGCGCATCGCCGCGGCCTGGAAAGGGCACCCGCGACTGACGGAGATCGCCTCGACCCGGGACTTCCTCGAGAAGCTTCATCGCTCCGTCACGGCGATCCGGGAGGAAGTGCCCGAATGCTGCCGGGAGCACCGTGTTCCGGAGCTCGGCCCGAAATCCTGAGGCGCGCAGGGTCATTTCGCAAACTCCGCGAATGGCCGATCGACCGCGGTCTCCAAATCTGCCCTCGCCTGCGTGTACGCCCCTTCCAGTTCGACGGACTCTGCCTGCGCGTCGAGATAGTCCTGCTGGGCGCGGAGCAGGTCGGAGATTCCCACTGCGCCCGCCGCGTAGGCCGCGCGGACGTCATCGAGATTCTTGGTCACCGTCGGGAGAATCTCCTTCTCGTATAGATCCAGGGCGCCGGAGGCTGCGCGCAACTGCGCGGTGGCCGAAGCGATTTCGCGGCCGACTTCCGAGTCCAGGGCGGCGTGGAGAGCGGCGAAGCGACGCCGATCGGCTTCCGCTTCGAGAATGTCCCCCCGTTTCCGGTTCCAGAGCGGCAGGGACAGGGAGAGCCCGATCGTCGCGCTGTGCTCGCTCATGCGGATGTCAACGCCGTCACCTTCGATCCGGTCCCGTCCGAATTCGTAGCCGACGCCGATGCCCAGTTCCGGAGCGGCCTCCGCGGAGGCGAGAACCGCCCGCGCGCCAGCCTCGTCAGCTGCGGCCAGAAGCGCCGCGAGGTCCGGCCGTCCGGCGCGAGCCGCCTGGAGCGCCTTGGCGAGGTCGGGCTCCGGGCGATTCGCAGGAACACTGTCGGCCGGTGTCCAGCCGGCCGGAGCAGGCTCCCAGACGATCGCCTCGACCTCCGCCCTGGCGGCGTTCGCTTCCCCTTCGGCTGTCGTGACCGCGGCGCGCGCCTGCGCGGACCTGACTCGCGCCAGATTCATGTCGATTGCGGAAGCCTGCCGGGCCTCGTAGCGGGCGACTGCGACCTCCAGGTCTTTCGCTGCGACCTCCGCGCTCCTCCGCGCCACGTCCAGCTTCCGGCCGGCGACGACCGCGGCCCAGTAGGCCCGCCTCGCCCTCCCGCGCAACTCGCGAAGCATGTCCCTCGCATCCGCCCCTGCCCTCGCTATCCCCGCGTCGGCGACCGCCTCGCGCTTCGAAACCCGGCCGCCCAGTTCGATCATCTGCCGGATCGAAATCCCGGCCATCGTGCGATCCCCGCCAAACGACTGCGCCCCTTCGAACTCCACTTCCGGATAGAGCGGATACGTCCCCGCCGTGACGCGTCTGGCCCGCGCTGCCTGCCATTCCTCCAGCGCTGCGACCGCGCGGCCGTGGCGCCCGACGGCCGACAGCAGTTCATCGAGGGACAGGCCATCGCTCCAGTTGACCGGCGAGGCCGGAGGGACCGTGAAGTCTCCATGTCCGGCACGCCAGTCTGGAATCGGAGTCGGGCGTTCCTCCACGTCCGCGCACCCGGCGAGCGCCAGAACCAGCATCGGCATGGTCAGTCGGGAGTTCATGAATCGGTCCTCGAAAGGTGAGTCGCCCCTTGCCGTTCGCGCTGAGAGTCGTCCTTCCCCGTGGACGAATCGGCTCAATCCACGTCGCACCCACGGAACGGAGTCCGGGCGCGAGAAGGAGGGCGCGCCGTCTAGATCAGGAGCGTCGCATAAAGCGTGTACAGCGGCACGGTGGGCACGCGGCCCGGCGGAGCGCGGCCCGCGTCGATGGCGGGCGCGGCGAGGGCCAAGAGGATCGGGACTCCGTCGTCGGTTGCGACACCGTTTGCGGCGGCGACGACTGGATCGGACTCGTCCACGACTGCCAGATTTGCCCCGTCCGAGCAGCAACAGGACTTCGATTCAGGCGCCTTGGGAACGGGCGGTGTCTTTTTTGAGCAACAGAATCCGGCCGGTCTCGCCTTGCGAGTCGCCATGACCGACATCGACGCCTGGCACGCGGTGACGACGGTGTGCCCGGCGAAGAACGCCGCGAGGGCCAGGATCGTCGTCAAGCGTCTCTTCATCGCATCACCTTACAGGACCGGAACCTTGTGCTCAATCGCGAATTCGACTGGCACGACGGGCCTTGGTCCAACAGACGGGAAGTGCCCCTCATTCCTTCATTCGCGGACGCAGATAGACCCCCCAGTAGACCGCCGCCACCATGAGGCCTCCCCCCACCACATTTCCCAGCGTCACGGGTACGAGGTTTCCGAAGAGCCCCTTCCAGCCCACGCACGCGACCGCTTCCGGGCTCCATCCGCCCGCGGCGAGCACCTCGGGCTCCGCGCGGAGGAGCATCCCGAGCGGAATGAAATACATGTTCGCGACGCTGTGCTCGAAACCCAGGGCAACAAACGCCGTGATCGGGAAGATGATCGCGAGCACCTTGTCGGTCGTCGATCGGGCGCTGAAACACAGCCACACCGCGAGGCAGACCAGCGCGTTGCACAGGACGCCCAGCACGAAGGCGGTTGCGAACGGAAGCGAGCATTTCACGGTCGCAATCCTGAGCGCGGTCGCGCCGAGCTGGCCGCCTGCATCTTCCCAGCGGCGCGAGTAATAGAAGGCAACGGCCGTCGCCGCTGCCCCTGCGAAGTTTCCCAGGTAGACCCAGAACCAGTTGCGCACAAGCCTCCCCGTCGAAACCCGGCGACTCGCCCAGGCCATCACGACCAGGTTGTTCCCCGTGAAAAGCTCCGCGCCGGCGACCACGACGAGGATCAGGCCGAGGGAGAACGCCAGCCCGGACAGCATCCGGGACGGCCCGTATCCCAGTTTCGTGTCCGTGGTCGCGACGGTCGAGAACGCGGCCCCGAGCGCGATGAAAGCCCCGGCCAGCACGGCCAGCGCCACCAGCGGACCGAGCCCCATCGCCGCCTTCTGCACGCCCGTCTCCTCGACGCGACGCGCCATTTCGGCGGGCGCGTAGGCGTCGATCCCCGGGGTGGGCTCCATCACTCTCGAGGCTTACCGCTGCGCCTCTTCCCCTTTCATCAGCCCGAACTTCTCCATCCTGTACCGGATCTGGTCCCGCGTGATCCCCAGCAGATCCGCGGCCCGCGTCTGGTTTCCCGCCGTCCGATCCAGCGCCTGCATCACGAGGTCCTTCTCCAGGTCTTCCAGCACGATCCCCTTCGACGGCAGCTTCAGCAACCGCGCACCCTCGTCCCCCGCGGCCGCCGGGCCCGGCCTGCCGAGCACCAGGTCGTCCGCTCCGATCGTCGTTCCTTGCCCCAGCAACACCGCCCGCTCGATCGAATTCTTCAGCTCGCGCACGTTGCCCGGCCAGTCGTAAGACATCAACTTGTCCATCGCTTCCTTCGTCAGTTCCCGCGTGTCCTTGCGGAATTCCTCGGAGAACCGCTTCAGGAAGTGCCCCACCAGCAGCGGAACATCCTCTTTCTTCGCCCGCAACGGCGGGACGAGGATCGTGATGATGTTCAGGCGGTAGTAGAGGTCCTCGCGGAAGCGGCCCTCCGCGATTCCTTTCTCGAGGTCCTTGTTCGTCGCGGCGATGACGCGGACGTCGACCTTGATGTCCACGGTTCCGCCGATGCGACGGAACGCCTTTTCCTCGAGCGCGCGCAGGACCTTGGACTGAAGCGTCGGCGACATGTCGCCGATTTCGTCGAGGAACAGGGTGCCCCCGTTGGCCAGCTCGAAGAGGCCCTTTTTCTGCATCTTGGCGTCTGTAAAACTCCCGCGTTCGTGTCCGAAGAGTTCGCTCTCGAGAAGGGTGTCCTGAAGTGCGGTGCAAGTGATGTTCATGAAGGGTTTTTCGCTGCGGCTGGACTCGTAGTGGATGGCCTTGGCGATGACGTCTTTGCCGGTACCGCTTTCGCCCCGGACGAGGACGGTCGATGCGCCGCTCTGGGAGACGCGGCGGACGAGTTCGATCACTTCGCGCATGGCCTTCGACTTGCCGACGAGGTTGTGCACGCCGAACGAGGACCGGCGCTCGCTGACGTGAGCACGGACGTCGCGCTTGAGGGAGCTTGTCTCCAGCGCGCGCTTCACGGTGATCGCCAGTTCGTCCATGTTGAACGGCTTGGCGACGTAGTCGAAGGCGCCGAGCTTCATGGCTTCGACGGCGGTATCGACGGTGGAGTATGCGGTGATGACGATGACGGGGATTTCGGGGCCTCCCTGCGACTCCTTCTGGATGGCCCGGAGGATGCTGAGACCGTCGGTATCGGGGAGTTTCATGTCCAGCAGAACGAGATCCGGCGTTTCGCGATGAAATGCCTCGATGGCGGCCTTGCCGTCTTCCGCTTCGGTGATGACATGACCCTCGCGGGTGAGGCGTTCTTTCAGGGACCAGCGGATGAGTTTTTCGTCATCGACGACCAGGATGTTCATGAGGTGCACCGAAGAGGGGGGTACGGGGGACCGCCGATTCCGAGGGGTCAATTGCAAGGGGAATGCCGCACAATCCCCGGGGGAAGAGACCTACAGGGTGCGTAAAAAGGCGCACATAGGCGTAAAATAACACAGTTCCGCGCAGACTCACCTACCCTCGTCAGCCGACTGCCGCTTCCCGGTCCCACGTTTGCACAATCAAATCAACATGCGGGTCGTCTCCAGCTTTTTCCGCGCCCTGACCAAGTCCCACACCTACAACCTCCTCGGAAATCCGGAGGCTTGCTTCGGTCTGCTTTGGGGTCTTCCGATCCCCATTTTTTCCTTCGCCCTGGATGGGGTCCTGGTCGGCTGGGAGAACCGCTCTTTCAGTTCCATCATCTCCCAGCATCCCTGGCAGCTGGTTTTCCTCCTCCACCCGCCGCTGTTCGCCATCGTGTTCGGCGCCATGGGGACCATCCGCCGTGACCTGGAGTCTCACAACCGTGAACTCATCGCGCGCCTCGAACTCGAAGCCACGACCGACCCCTTGACCGGCGTTCACAACCGCCGCTTCGTCCTCGAGGAACTTGACAAGGCCGCCGCCCGGGCCCAGCGCTCCGCCGAGCCGGTTGCCGTCGTCATGTTCGACATGGACAACTTCAAGGCCGTCAACGACACGCAGGGGCACCTGGCGGGCGACAAGCTGCTTAAGGACGTCGCGGCGGCGCTCAACGATTCGCTTCGCCGCGGGGACACGCTCGGCCGCTACGGTGGCGACGAATTCCTGCTCGTTGCGCCGGGGACGCGAGAAGGGGCGATCGCCGTCGCGGAGCGCGCGAGGCAGTGCGTCCGAGAACGGACGTCGCACACGATCAGCGCGGGCGTCTCTCTCAGCGGAGAGGACGGGAAATCGCCCGCGGAATTGATCGCGGCGGCGGACAAGGTGCTCGCGGCACAGAAGAAGGATCGGAAAACCCAGCGGCTGAGCATCGAGCGCACTTAGTGGAGAGTCAGGGGGGATTGTGGAAGTTCGCTTTTCCGGAGAGCGCCCCGTGTCTCGTGCCTGGTGCCTCGCGTGAAGAGTCGCACCAGGCACTAGGCACCAGGCACGCCTTCATGGACTCCTGAAACAACCGTGACGCTCCACTAACTTTCGACCGCTCCGATCTTCCTCAGTCTCAACTGCCCGCACGCCGCCGCAATCCGGTCGCCGCGCGCGCGCCGAACCGGGGCCGGGATGCCCGCCGCTTCCAGGATCCGGGAAAACTCCGCGACCGCCCTGGTTCCGGGAGGCTCATACGGCAACCCCTCAACCGCGTTGTACGGGATCAGGTTCACCTTGAGTCCCTTCCCCGACAGCCGCTTCGCCAGTTCCTTCGCGTGTTCGGGAGCGGAGTTGATGTCCCCGAGCATGACGTACTCGCAGGTGACTTCCTTCCCTGTCTTCTGCTGGTACTTCACACCCTCGGCGAGGAGCTCCGCGACGGGAAGAGCCTTGGCGAACGGCACGACGCGGGCGCGGATTTCGTCGTTGGGGCCGTGGAGGGAGAGGGCCAGGTTCGGGGCGAGGGGGTGGGCGGCCAGTTTCATGACGCCGCCCTCGACGCCGACCGTGGACACGGTGATCCGGTTCAGGCCGATGCCCATCCCCCAGTCGGCGTTCAGGCGCTCGATGGCCGCGATGACGCGGTCGAGGTTGTAGAACGGCTCGCCCATTCCCATGAAGACGACGTTCGAGATCGGGTGGTCCATGTCGTCGTAGCGTTTGCGCACGAGGCGCCCGATGCGCAAGGCCTGCTCGACGATTTCAGCCGCGGTGAGATTGCGCGCAAGCCCCGCGAGTCCGCTCGCGCAGAAAACGCACCCCACCGGGCACCCCGCCTGCGTCGAGACACAAACCGTCCTCCGCTCCGGCGGCGACTTCCACGGCGGCTCCGGGATCAGCACGCATTCCACCGGCTGCCCGTCGGCGCAAGGCACCAGCAGCTTCGCCGTTCCGTCCTTCGACTTGGCTTCCTCGGGCTCCCCCGTCGCCATGATCGGGATCTCGGCCTTGAGCCGCTCCCGCAGCGCCGCCCCGACGTCCGTCATCTCGTCGTACGACGTCGCGCACCGCTTGTACACATGCCGCAGGATCTGGTCCGCGCGAAACGCCTTCTCCCCCATCGTGACGAGGGCGTCACGGAGGCTGTCGCGGTCGTGGGAAGTGACCGTGGACGGGGTGGACATGGGATTCACCTCCCGCCCATCGCGCCGACGTGATCCGTTCCCAATTCCGTCATGGCTCAGAATTTCCTCGGCCAGGCGGCCAGAGCCTGCGCGGCTGTCGTCCAGGTCCGGCCGTTGACCGAAACCGTGCGGCGTTTGAGGTCGGCGAGCTTCTGAATCGCTGCGACCAGCAGATGCTCGTCGGCGAGCTTCCAGCGGAACTCGACCATGACGTTTCCCATGTGGGATTCAAGCCGCAGGCTTTCGCCCAGCGTGGTCTCGATCTCGAGCTTGACCGGCGGCAACCCCGGCTTCGGGACCGCGGCGACGAACGGAATCACCTGCTCCGTGACGGCGCCCGATTCCAGCGCCTTGAGAACCGCCGCGACGTCGTTGTAGTCGCACAGACACAGGACGTGGATGGAATGGAATCGAGGTTGCGGCAAGCTCACTCCTTCATGGCCGACGTCGCGGCCTCCCTCGACCCGGTGCGGACATCACCTTCCGACTCACAAGCTACGCCATGAGGCATGCACCACGCAAGCCAGGCTTCGTCGGGCGCGGAATAGATCTCGCGCCTCCGGCCCGAATCTGCTAATTCCCTCTCATGCCCCGCTGGTCTCTCCTCATCCCCGCCGCCGGTTCCGGCAGCCGCATGGGCGGAAAAAAGAAGCCGCTTCTCAGGCTCGACGGCAAGCCGCTCATCGTCCATGCGCTCGCGGCCTTCCGGGGGATCGCGGACATTGTGATCGCGGTGCCGCCGGGAGAAGCGACGCGCTGGAAGAAGCTGCTCGGAATTGACGCGACTTTCGTGGACGGGGGCGCGCGGCGGCAGGACTCGGTCGAGCGCGCGCTGGTCGCGGCGGAAGATCCGACACATGTGCTGGTGCACGACGCGGCCCGGCCATTTCCGGGGCGGGAGACGGTGAAGCGCGTGATGGAAGCCACGGTCAAAGTGGGGGCTGCGATCCCGGGGCTGCCCGTCGCAGACACGTTGAAGCGGGTGGACGCGCTCGGGCTGGTCACGGAAACCGTGCCGCGAGGCGGGCTCTGGCGCGTGCAGACGCCGCAGGGTGTGCGGGCGGACTGGCTGCGGGAGGCATTTGTGAAGGCGGCGCGCGAGGGTTGGGAGGTGACGGACGAAGCGATGCTGCTGGAGAAGAGTGGGCGGCCGGTCGCGGTGGTCGAGGGAGATCCGCGCAATTTGAAGGTCACGACAGCGGCCGACTGGAAGCTACTGAAAGGCCGTTCGCAAAGGTAAAGTGCGCGCCACGCCGGGGGACCTATCCTCTCAGGAGCACCTGAATGCGCTTCCCGATTGTAGCCGCCGCACTTCTCGCCGCAGCCCTTCCCGCAGCCTCCGAAAGCGCGACCAACATCAAGGCGCCGGCGGCGCAGGGGATCGAAGTCTACGGCGACCTCTTCATCAAGACGTTCGGAAGATCGACGTCGATGAACGAAGCGATGGACCGGGAGTTTGTGGGAGGGAACCGATCGGACAGCGACACGGGAAGCTACCTCACGGCGCGGATCGGGCTGAGGGTGCTGCTTGAAAAACGCGTCTCCCTTGTCCTGGAAGTCGAGAACCGCGAAATGAACCGGATGGGAGAAGGAACGCAGGCGGTCGCGAGCCTGTGGGGCGGCGAGGATGACCTCGACTTCGACGTGCGCTACGGGCAGGCCTACGTGAACATCCGGGACGTTTTCATCGAAGGGCTCAGCTTCCGCGCGGGAATCCAGGACTTCAAGGTGGACCCGGCGGGGACGGGGAATCCGTTCTTCATGGACCTTCGGAAGAGCGAATCGCCCTTCTGGACGTCGGTCCAGGAAGCGCAACTGGTCCAGGGAAACGCGGCCGCGGGGTTCGACGGGTTGCTCTCGACCGACGGGCTGTTCAAGGACCGGCAGTACGACGCCGGCGGGTTCAAGCTCGGATACGCGCTGAACGAAAACGTCGAAATCTCGTCGTTCCTGTTCACAACGTTTGAGGGCGGGCCGGCGCACGACGACCAACTCCTCTACGGCGCACGCTTCGACATGAACTTCCTCGACAAGGACAAGC
>JBBTCT010000021.1:36369-94368 GCA_038060895.1 Planctomycetota bacterium | reverse complement strand
CTTCCGATCTTCCCACTCCCCCGGCCGCGGCCACGGCCGCGATCACGACCGCCGCCACCAGCCCCCGCCGACGCCCCGCCCACGCGCCCCAACGCTCCAGCGCCCCCTGCGGCCGCGCCTCGATCGGCTCCCCCGCAAGCCAGCGCCGCAGGTCGGACTCCATCGCCTTCGCCGACGCATACCGGCCCTCCGGCCTCTTTCGCATCGCCTTCAGGCAGATCACCTCCAGGTCCGCATGCAACTCCGGTCGCAGCGACGCCGGCGGAAGCGGCTCTTCCTCGATGACCTTTTTCAGCAGGTCGGCCATTGACATCCCGTCGAACGGCTGCTTCCCGGTCAGAGCTTCGTACAGCGAAGCGCCGAGCGAAAAAATGTCCGAAGCGGCCGTCGCGTGGCGGCCGCCTCCGGCCGCCTGCTCGGGGCTCATGTACGCGGGCGTGCCGAAGACGTCGCCGCTGAGGGTGAGGCCGGAAGAGCCGCGTTGGTCGCGGGCGAGTCCGAAGTCGCCGACGACGCCGCGGCCGTCGTGCGCGACGAGGATGTTGGCGGGCTTGACGTCGCGGTGGACGATCCCGGCGGCGTGGGCCGCGGCGAGGCCGGACGCGGCGTCGGCGACAATGGAAGCAGCCTCGCGAGGCGGCAGCGGTGTTTTCCCGCGCGCGATTTCGGAGAGCGCGGGCCCGTCCACGAAGTCCATCGCGAACCAGAGCCGGCCTTCCTCGCGCCCCACGTCGTACACCTGCACGAGATTGGGATGGCGCCCGAGTTTCGCCAGCACTTCGGCCTCGCGGCGGAAGCGCGCCTCCTGTTCTTCGGACGCGTCGGCGCCGCGCAGGAGAACTTTCAGCGCGACTTCACGAAGAAGGCCGGTGTGAAGCGCTCGATAGACCACGCCGACGCCGCCACGGCCGAGTTCCTTGACGAGGCGGTAGGGACCGATGCTCGCGCCCTCGGGCGGCGGGGCGGCGCCCACAGCAGGCTCGCCGCGCGGGACGACCGTCGAGGGGACGCCATCGACGGCTTCCGACAACGATCGGATCTGCTCCACCGTGAGAACGCCGGAGCGGAAGAGCGTGTCTGGAAGGGAATGGCCGCCGGCTGCGGATTCGGCGGCGGCGCGGGCGAGCGCGGCGTCGTCGGCCCAGCCGCGCGCGCGTGCGACTTCGGCGAAGGCGCGATCGCGCGGGGCAAGGGATTGCGGCAGGGAGGGTTCGATCCTGGGGGGACCTCTAAAGGCCGAAACCGCAACTTCAAAACCGCGAACTTTCAAGCAAACTGGGAACTACAAGACGGCAACTTTATCGATCCGTGGTTCGGGCGGGCCGTTCGTTGCTGTCTTGTAGTTCTTCGTTTGCTTGAAAGTTCGCGGTCTTGTAGTTGCTGATTCCCAAGGGAGTGGGAGCCGCTCGACATGGGACGAAAGTATAAGGTGCGGAATCCCCTGCGGCACCGCCGACCCGGAACCGCGGGGCGCCTACAACTCGTCCGCCTCCGGGAACTCAATCCCGAGCCGTTCGCATGTCGCGCGGGCGCTTGCCTTCTGGCGTTCGAGATCCGGCAAGGCGCGGACCTCGCGCAGGATCGCGGCCCCGGGCGCCCAGTCGGCCCTCGCTTCTTCCACCCGGCCCTGGCGGAGTTTCAGGCCGGCGAGTTCCAGCTGGTGCACGCCCTCAAATCTCCGGTTTCCAACGTCCCGGTGGATGTCGATCGCCTGCCTGAGGAATTCTTCGGCTTGGCCTGCGCGCCCGGTGAACGCGAGGAGCCCCGCGTAATTGCCAAGCGTGACTCCCTCCAGCCTCCTGTCGCCGATGTCGCGATTCAGCTCGAGCGCGCGGAGGTAGGCACGCTCCGCTTCGGCGGTCCTTTGCGTTCTCCCGAAGAGCACGGCAAGATTCCCGAGAACGACGGCCTCGGAGCGCCTGTTGCCGCACTCCCGATGAATCGCAGCCGCCTCCAGGAACATCGACCCGGCCAGCGCTTCTCTCCCGGTATCCGCCGTGAGCGTCGCGAGGTTGGACAGGGTGATGCCCTCTAGGCGCCGGTCATGAAATTCGCGCAGGATGGCCAGCGACTCGAGGAGAAGCGGCTCTGCCTGCTCCTGGCGGGCGGTTTCCCTGAAGAGGTTGCCGAGTCCGCCAAGCGCAATGCCCTCGTTGCGCCGGTCGGCGCGGTCCCTGTGAAGCGCAATAGCGCGCTGAAGCCGGAGTTCGGCCTGGTCGATGCGTCCCATTTCGCGGTCGAGGGCGGCGACGGAGACGAGGACGGCGCCGTGGATGCGGCCGTTTCCGGATTCCGCGACGAGGGCGAGAGCCGATTCGAACAGGGGTTCTGCAATGCGAAGAAGTCCTGCCTGCTGTGCCACGCCGCCGGCGCGGCGGAGGGATTCAGCCTTTTCGACGCCGGAGGAGAGTTCCGCGTAGCGCTCCCAGAGCACCCGGGCGGCCGGGAGGCGGAAGTGCCTTTCGCCCTGCTCCGCGGCGCGGCGCACGTAGGTCTTCTCGACATCGACGAGATCCGGGGACACGCCGGGTCCTGCGGCAGGACTGAGCGCGAACCGGGCGTGGCCGGCGAGTTCCTCGGCCCACGGATCCGAGGGGTGAGTCGCGGGTGTCAGCGGTCCCGGCGCCTCCAGGGGAGGCGGCGTGGGCGGCCGCCCGCCGAAGATTCCCTCGATGGCCGCAAGCGCCAATCCGTGCAGCCTCGCGCGGGCGCCTGGAAGCTGCAGCTGGTATGCCGCGTCGCGCAGGAGTGCGTGGCGGAAGAAGTAGACCCGCTCCGCGTCCATGCTCACCGGCACTTCTTGCGTATCTCGACGAACGCCGGCAATTGACGCACCGCGTCAAACGCCGGCTCCCCATCCAGCCTCTTCGCCTCGTCAAATCCCTGCTCCATCGCTTCGCGAAGCGCCTGCAGCGCCGTGTCGGGCTTCCCGCGCGCCGCGTAGGCCCGCGCCTGCTTGTACAGGATGTTGCCGTGCCTTCTCAGGGTGAGATAGCGCGAGCCGCACGCGAGAGACTCCTTCGGCATCCCGTTGATCCAGTAGAACTCCTGAAGCGCCCACCACAGCGCCTGAAGAGCGACCCGGCCCGCGCCGGCCCCTTCCGCGTCCGCGCCGCCCTGGCTCACCGCGAACGTCACCATCGCGCCGATCCCCTCCACCAGCTTCCCCGCCTCGGCCGGCGTCTTCGCCGCCGCCGCGCGCTTCTTGAGGTCCACGAACAGCTTCGTCACCTGGTCTTTCAGGGCCTGCTGCACCGGGGAACGCAGGAAGGCCTGCTCGAGCGCTTCGATGGCTCTTGAGTAGTCGCCCTTCATGAAGAGCGCGCCGGCGAGATTGCTGCGGAGCGAGGAGCTCTCGGGATCTGAGGCGATGAGCTGTTCTACCTCCGTCAGGGCCTGGTCGATCTCGCCCAGGTCGAGCCGGAAAATCGGGAGGTTGACCGGGGGCAGCTGCCCCGGTGCCAGATCCTGCAAGGACATCGCTTTCGCGCGGTGAATGTTGCCGCAGGTCCACTCCGCGTAGGCCGCCGGATGGCGGAAGGCGGCCTTCAGCGCGGAGCGCTCGGGAAGCGCCCGGAAACTCGCGATCGCCCCGGTGTACAACCCCTCCTCGGCGTAGTCGGAGCCCGTGTAGGCGAGAACGAAGTCTTCGCCGAGGAACGCGCTGTGTTCCTGGAGGACGGCGCGCGCGTCGGCGTAGCGCTTCTGGAACAGGAGCGCTTCACGAAGCGTGTAGAGCGCCTGGATCTTGTCGGTCCGGGCAACTGCGGCGGCGACGGCGCGGCGCGAAACGGACTCGGCATCCGGAAATGCGCCGGCCGTGATGAGCGTCCACGCCCCGTAGGCGAGCCAGCTGTAGACCTCGCGCCCCTCGAGGGCCAGCAGCACTTTCTCGCGCGCCTCGGCGCGGCGGCCGACTGCCGCGAGCGAGACCGCGTACTCCAGGAGGACCGCCGGGTTGCGCGGCTGGACTTCCGCAAGCTTCCCGCGCCACTCCAGGCCGTCCTCCGCGCGCTTCGACGTGAACTCGCGAATCTCCGCTTCCGCCGCGAGCGCCGGCGCGAAATAGGGATTGATCGCGACGGCGGCGTCCATTTCCTTCAGCGCTTCGGCATGCTTCCCCTCGAGATACAGGAGCATCGCCCGCCCGTACGCGCCCAGTTCCTTGCCTGCGCCCGTTCCGACCGCCCGCTCGAAATCGCGCGCGGCAATCTCCTTCCATGGCCGGTCCGTTTTTCCTTTCCCGGCTGAAATCCACGAAGTGAACGCCGGCTCGCTGGAAGTCCGGTAGCCGAATTCGTTCGGGCGCGCGAGATTGATGCGCCGTCCGAACGTGCCGCGAACCTTGAGCCACGCGTCCTGCGCGATCATCCCGTGCTCGAACCAAGCGAGCGTGTGCCTCGGATTGAGCTCCACCGCCCGCTCCAGTTCCTCCAGGGCTTCCAGCGGCCTGCCCGCCCGCCGCAGGGCGCGGCCGAGCTGGAAGCGGATTTCGGCGTCGTCCGGGAGAAGCGCGGCGGCCTGCGCCAGCACCTCTGCCGCGCGCGCGGCCCGCTGCCCCTGCTCGCCGGGGCGGCCGGAAATTTCCGCTTCGTCGGACACGTCGATCGCGGAAACTCCCTCCTGGAGAAGCGGCGCGGCATTCGCCTTGCGGCCGGCGAGTTCTTCCGCGACGGCGCGGCGCGCCTTTTCGTTGCGCCACCAGCGAAGTCCGCTCCAGCCGCCGACGACGGAGAGAACGGCGATGGCGAGGACGACCGCGGCGAGGACGCCGGCATGCCGCCGCGCCTTCCGACCGAGCTTCTCCCAGCGGGAGATCGGGCGGGCGCGGATTGGTTCGCTGTTCACGAAGCGTCGCAGGTCGGCCTCGAGTTCCTCCGCGGTCGCGTAGCGGCGGGCGGGATCCTTCTCCATCGCTTTCTGGCAGATGACGTCGAGATCGGGGTGGAGCTCGGCGCGCAAGCCGCGCGGCGAAGGCGGGTCCTGCTCGGCCACGGCGCGGATGAGCTCGATGCCGCTGAGGCCCGTGAAAGGCGGCCGGCCGGTCAGCATTTCGAAAAGCGTCGCGCCCAGCGAGTACACGTCGGACCGCGCGGACGCTTCCTTCGCCCCGCGCGCGGCGATTTCAGGCGCCATGTACGAAGGGGTCCCGAGCGCCGCCCCCGTCACGGTCAGCCCCTTGCCTCCGTCCTCCGCCTTCGCCAGCCCGAAGTCCGAGAGGTAGCCCCTCCCGCTGGCGTCGATCAGCACGTTGTGCGGTTTCACGTCGCGGTGAAGCACGCCGGCCTTGTGCACGAATTCCAGCGCCGCGGCGATGTCCGCGCAGAGCGCGGCCGCCTCGCGAGGCGGGAATGCGCCCTCGTCCTCGGTGCGCTGGCGCGCAGAGCGGCCGTCAATGTAGTCCATCGTGAAGAACAGCCGGTCTTCTTCGCGGCCGATTTCGTGCACCGTGACCAGGTGAGGATGGCGTCCGACGCGCGCGACGAGCCCTGCTTCACGGCGGAAGCGCTCGGTGTCGGGATCGTCCGCCGGCAGCCCCGTGAGCATGATCTTCAGCGCGACTTCCCGCCGCAGCTCGACGTGCATCGCCCGGTACACGACTCCCATGCCGCCGCGCCCGAGTTCCCGCATCAGTTTGTACGGGCCGATCCGGTCGCCGGTCTTTCCGCCGGTCGTCGATTTCGTGAGGAAGGAAGCGTTCGAGCCCGAGGCCGCGGAAGCCGACGAGGCGGGCGCCATCGTTGCATCCGAAGAGCTGGCCGTGCCGCGCGGCGAGGCCGGCGTCAGGGTTGCGTCGCTGGCGGACGGAGCCGCCGACGCACTTCCCGCCGGCCGGATCGTCGCCTCCGAGCCGGGGTCCCCCCAGGACCCCGTTCGCGCGCGGATCCCCGACATTTCCACGCCATCCACCGCCTCCCAGATCGACGCGACCTGTGCTTCGGTCAGCACGCCCGCCGCGCGCAGCCTCGCGGCGACGTCGGCGGGACGTCCGGAGCTGGAAGACTCCAGGAGGAAGCGATCGATCGTCGGGTCGTCGGCCCAGCCGCGGGCGCGGACGAGTTCGGCGAACGCGCGGTCGCGCGGGGCCAGGTTCTGGAATTTCGCGCTCATCGGCGCATCATCCTACACGCCCCCCGGCGGCCTGGAATCGCGGCTTCCAGACGGCCATACCGCGAGCCTGCGCGAGATCGAGTCCCTCCCCTGCGGCACCCGTCGCGCCGGCGGCGTCTCCCGCGTCGCGAAGCGCCTCGGCCTCGAGCGAAAGGACGTGAAGGCGATCGACCACCTGGAGGCGTTGATACTCCGGGTCGTGCCGCGCCGCCTCGATCGCAGAACGCGCTTCCTCGATGCGCCCCTCGGCCGCCAGCATCCTCGCTTCCGCGAATCGCAGGATGAGGAATTCGTGCCCCGCGCCCTTGCGCGGCGCCGCGTCGAGCCGCCGGCGCGCCTCCGGCCGGTCGCCGCGCGCCAGCGCGAGCCGGCAGCGGAGGATCGCGGCGGAAACCGAGAATTCGGGATCGCCCACTCTCGTCCAGAGCGCCGCCGACTCGGCCGCAGCCGCCTCGGCCTTCGGCATCCGTCCGGCCGCCTCCAGCGTCTCCGCCAGCGCTGCCAGCGCCCGAGCTTCCCCGAACGGATGCCCGCCGTCCCGAAGCACCCCGGCGGCATCGCGTGCAAGGGCCTCGGCGCCCGTCAAATCGGCGCGCAGGAATCTGCAGACGGCGCGGTCCACCCGCGCGGTCGCCGCGGACACGCGGTCGCTGCGCTCCGCCGCGTGCCGGTCCGCTTCGTCAAACCGGGGCTCCGCTTCATCCAGCTCGCCGCGGAAGAAATGGACGTTTCCAAGAAACCCCGCCGCGGAGTTGATCTCGCGCGTCGAGCCCGTGGCTTGCGCTTCCGCCAGCACCTGCCGCGCCATTGCCTCCGCCCGATCCGGGTCGCCCCGGTCGAGGTGAATCTGGGAAAGGTTGTGCAGGGCGTTGATCGCGCCGCTCGTAAAGCCGATCTCGCGATTCAGCGCGACCGCCTCGACCAGCATGCGCTCGGCGGCGTTCACGTCGCCCGAGCGCCTGCGGATCATGGAGAGATTGTTCAACGAAGCGGCGACCGCGCGCCGGTCGCCGATTTCGCGGGCCGCTTCGAGCACGTTGCTGAAGGCGACCTCGGCTTCCTCGATCCGGCCGAGTTCGTAGAGCGCGATGCCGACGTTTCCTTCGGTGGTGATGGCTCGTCCGCGAAGCCCGCGTTCAAGACAGCCCTTGAGGCTGTTGCGGAAATGTTCGAGCGCCCTCGGGTAGAACCCCTGGGCGATCGAAACCTGGCCGAGCGTGGACTGGAGCGAAACCGCGAACTCGGCGCGCTCTCCCTCGGGCATCGAAGTGTCCGCCGCGAGCTGGGCCCCCGCAGCCGCCGCCGCTTCCGCCGCTTCCGGCGCACGGCCCAGCCGGCTGAGGAAGTCCGCGCGGATGATGAGCCCCTCGATGCGCCTCTCCACCGAGCCCCCTTGCGCCACGAAGCCCAGGTCCGCCAGCGATTCTTCGCTTCGCCCAAGTGCGAAGCGCGCCCGCGCCATGAGGATCCGCGCGCGGCCGGCTTCTTTCTCCGACGTCGCTCCTTCGAGCGCCTTCGCCGCCAGCGTTTCGGCTTCGGGGAACCGGGCCAGGTGAAGCGACGAGCCGGCCCCGAGGACATACGCGCGGGCCCCGGCGCCCAGCCGGATCGCCTCGGCCGACGCGTCGGAGGTCTCGACCTGCGTTCCGCCCTTGACCGAATCTTCGGCGACGCCGAGCCAGATCGCGGCCGCGTCCTTCGCGCGTCCCTCGAGTTCGCGGTGGCGCGCGGCGAGCGCCCGGAGCGCGCGCCCCGGCGACCCGGCGAGGAGCGCGCCGGCGGCGAGACCATGGAGCCTCGACCGGTCCTTCTTCGTCAGAAGCGAATAGGCCGCGTCCCGGAAGAGCGCGTGGTGGAACGCGTACTCGGCGTCCCCGGGGATGAGCGAACGGTCCTGGGGCAGGATGAGCCCGCGTTTCAAGGCCTCTCCCGCGGCGAGAATTGCGTCGGCGCCCGCGATCGCGGAGAGGAGCCGCGCGCCAAAGACACGCCCGAGCACGCTCGCGGCTTTCAGCGCCTCGCGTTCCGCCGCGGGAAGAACGTCAAGCCGCGCCACCAGCAGTGCTTGCAGCCCTTCGGGGATGCTCGCGGGCGCGGCATCGAGCGCGAGCGGCGAGCCTTTGACGAGCTCCCGGTCGCGCAGGTACGCGCAGAGTTCCTGGATGAAGAGCGGATTGCCGCCGGTCTTCTCGAAGAGCCAGTCCTGCAGAGCGGGGACCATGTCACCCCCGAGCACCATCCGCGCGACTCCCGCGGCCGCTTCGGGCGAGAGTTCGCGGACGGCGATTTCCTCGAATGCCGCCAGGGAACGCCCCTCCGGCCGGGTCGAGGCCACCAGCGCAACTCCGCGGCCGGGCAGCGCCGCGGCCAGGTGCTCCGCGAGCGCCAGCGTCGCCGGGTCCGCCCAGTGGAGATCCTCGATGCAGACGAGGAGCGGCGCTTCGCGCGCCCGCGACGCGAACCAGTCTGCCCACGCCGCGCGCGCTTCAGCCGCTGCACTCGCGGGATCGAGGTGGCGCGCGGGGGAGTTGGGAAGCGCGGCGCCGAGCGAGAGCACGATGAAGTCCGCGCGCAAGGCTGCGTCGCGCGCCTTGACGCCGGCGCGCACGAGGTCGGACTTCAGGCGCGCCGCCGTCGTCACCGGGTCGAAGACTTCCAGTCCCGGCGCGCCCAGCTCGGCGGTCACGATTTCGCGGAACGCCAGGAGCGGAAGTCGAACGGCGTCGCGCGCCCGCCCGGTCATCGAGCGAAGCCCCGGCATCCTGCCGCGCAGCTCGCGCCGGAGTTCCGCCAGCATCCGGCTCTTCCCCGCCCCGGCCTCGCCGCGGACCAGCGCCGCTCCCCCGCCCGGCCGGGCCGCGATCTCCATGATCCGCGCGAACTCCGCGTCGCGGCCCAGGAACGGTGTGAGCGGAAGCGGCGACAGCCGCGCCTCCGTCGGCCCGGAAGGAGCGCGCCAGGCTTCGAGCGTTTCGACGTCGGCGCCGCGGCCGCGCATCTCGAGGCGTTCGGGGGAGCGGAAGAGGACTTCGCCGCGGCAGGCGCGCTCGACGGCACGGGAAACCAGGACGACGCCCGGCGGCGCCGCCTCCATGACCCGGTGCGCGACGTTGACCGGGTCCCCTATCGCGGTCGGCCGTTCGCCCGCGACGCTTCCCCACAGGACCTCCCCGCAGTTCAGTCCCGCGTGGACCGCGACGGCCCGCGACCGCGCGGCATCGACGATTTCGAGCGCGGCGCGGACGGCGCGCGAAGAGTCATCCTCGTGCGCGACCGGGGCGCCGAAGACCGCCATGAACTCGGCGCCGATGAACTTGTCCACGGTCCCCCCGTGCCCCTCGACGGCGCCCCGGAGAATTCCATAGAAGGCATCCGATTCCTCGGCCGAGCCGTGCTCCAGCTCTTCCGCGCGCGCGAAGAGCACGGTCACGGTGCGTCGCTCGTGCGGGGTCAGCGGCATTTCGCGCGCAGCTCCCGGAACTCCGGCGTTTCACGCAGCGAGTCGAAGGCCTTGTCCGCGTCGAGCCGGCTTCCGTCGTCGAACCCTGCTTCCAGCGCTTCCTGCAGCAGTTTCAGCGCGGACTTCGGTTTCTTCTGCAGCGCTCTTGCGGCGGACTGCCGGAAGAGCACGGCGCCCGCGCGGTAGAACTTCATGAAGGCGTCCCCGGCGGCGACGGATTTGTCGAAGTGTTCCGCCTCGAGATAGAGCCGCTGGAGCAGGTACCACAAGCCGCGCTGTGCGATCCCGATCGAGTCCTGCACGCGTGGCGAGTCCGGCGCAAATCCCTGGATGACCGACAGCGAAACGAGGACGGACTCGACGAGCCCTCTCCGCTTCTCCGGCGTGTCCGCCGTCTTCGCCCGCTCTTTCATCGCATCCATGAACTTGAGCGCGGCCGCGCGGTGCTCCGCGGCGAGCGGCGTCGTCCCGATCGCTTCCACGAGTGCGTCCGCCGATCCCGTCGCATCGCCCGCGAGCAGCCGCGCGCCGGCGAGGTGGACGAGGTTCTGGTTGTAGCCGGGCGCCCTCAGCCGGATGGCCTCGTAGTCCGCCAGGCCGCCCGCGACGTCGCCGCGGTCCAGCCGTACCTGCGCGCGGTAGTGCTCCGCGTCCAGGACGACCCGGTTGGCGATGACCAGATCGGCCATCATCGCGCCGCGGTCGAGGTTGCCGCAGAGCCACTCCGCATTCGCGCCGACTTCCGCGGCCGCCGCGAGGTACGGCGAATCGTCCGGGAGTTTGCGGAAGAGTCGCGCGGCGCCGTTCCAGTCGAAAGCGCGCGCCTTTCCCTGCGCCTCGATGCAGGTCAGCATGCCCGGCGACAGGCGCGCGCCGCACTCGTCGAGAAACTTCTGGCGGGCGCCCGGCACCTGTTCGCGAACGAGGTGCATGAAGTACCGCTGCGCCGCCAGGTCGATGTTGACCTCCCCGCGCGCCGATTCGACGGCAAGCCGGCGGTAATCAAGCGCCATCTCGCGGGCCCAGCAGATCTCCGCAAGGTTGGCGGCCTGGTCGTAACTCGCCGAATTCGGGTCGCGCGCCGTGACCTCGGGCAGCAGGAGCAGCGCGTCTTCCTTTCTCCCGGACAGCGCCAGGCAGAACGCAAATTCGTACGTGTAGAGGTTGTTCCCCGGGCAGAGTTCGTGCGCGCGGCGGCGGTCGTCGACAGCGGCCGCAATTCCCTCGCCTGCAACTTCCGTCAGGTCGGCGCGCGCTCGCACGGCTTCCACGAAATACGGGTTCGCCAGGATGGCCGAGTCGAGCTCGCGGCGCGCATCTTCGTACCGCTTCTCGAGGTAGTGCAGCATCCCCCGCCCGAACGCCGCCCGTTCACCGGCAACGTTCAGCTCCAGCACGTTCTGGAAGTCGCGCACCGCCATGGACAGCGCTTCCGGATCGTCACTTCCGCCTCCGATGTGCGCCACCGTGACGCCCGCCACGGCAGCGCCCGACGACTCCAGGTTGTACGACCGCTGGACCGCAATCCCCCGCCGCAAACGCCCGCGCGCCAGCAGCAACCGCTCCACCGCGAGCAACCCGTGCTCAAACCAGGCCAGCGCATGCGCCGGCTTCAGGCGCACCGCCGCCTCCAGCTCGCGCATCGCCGTGTCGGGCTTGTCCGCGAAGCGAAATGCGCGGCCCAGGTCGTAGCGCAGGTCGGCGTCGTCGGGAATCAGCAGGGCCGCTTCCATCAGGTGTTTCGCCGCCTCGTCGGCGAAGCGGCGCTGGTTTGCCCGGTCGCCCGTGCGTTCGGCCTGCACTGCGAGTTCGACCAGCGAGCGGCCTTTTTCAGCAGGACCGCGCGCCGCCTCCTCCGTTCCGCGCCGCTGCCTCGCCATCTCCGCGCGCGCCGATTCCTCTTCGCGTTTCTTCACGAATTTCGTTCCTGCCCAGGCCATCGCGCCCATCGCCGCCAGCAGCGCGACACCCGCGGCCGCAACGACGCCGCGCCGGCGCCGGGCACGCGAAAGCAGCTTCTCCCACGCGCCGGCGGGGCGCGCGAGAATCGGCTCACCGGCAAGGAAGTGCCGCAGGTCGGCTTCGAACGCCGCCGCGGACGCGTAGCGCCGTTCAGGTTCCTTGCGCATGGCGTGGAGGCAGATGATCTCCAGATCGGGATGAATGTCCGGGCGAAGCGACCGCGGCGGGGCCGGGTCGGCGGAAACGGTGAGGCGCATCATCTCGACGGCGGTCTGCCCGGCGAACGCGACGTGCCCCGTGAGCATCTCGTAGAGCGTCGCGCCGAGCGAGTACACGTCCGACGCCGGCGTCGCATGCCGGGCGCGTCCCGCCGCCTGCTCGGGACTCATGTACGCCGGTGTCCCGAAGACCTCGCCCGTCGCCGTCAGTCCCTGCGAACTGGCCAGGTCCTTGGCCAGCCCGAAATCGGACAGGAAGGCCGCGCCCGCCGCGTCGATGAGAACGTTGTGCGGCTTCACATCCCGGTGCACCACCCCCGCACGGTGCGCCGCCTCCAGCGCCCCCGCCATGTCCGCCGCAATCGATGCCGCCTCCCTCGGCGGTAACGCCCCTTCGGTTTCAATCCGCTGCCGGAGAGAGCGCCCTTCCACGAAATCCATCGTGAAGTACAGCCGGTCGTCCTCGCGCCCGACGTCGTGCACCTGCACGAGATGCGGGTGCCTGCCGATCTTCGCGACAAGCGAGGCCTCGCGGCGGAAGCGTTCGAGCGTGTCGTCGTCGGCCTGCCCGGCGTGCAGCAGCACTTTCAGTGCGACCTCGCGGCGCAACTCGGGATGGAGCGCGCGGTAGACGACGCCCATACCGCCGCGGCCGAGCTCGCGGAGAATCCGGTAGGGCCCGACCTGCTGCGGAGTCGAGGTGGGAATCGGAAGCGGGCCTGGGCCGCTCGCAGTGATCGTCGCGTCGGACGCGGTGCGACGTGTGACCATCGTGCCGTCCACCGCTTCCCGCAGGGAACTCACCTGCTCCGGCGTGAGCAGCCCCGCGCGACCGAGCCGCTCTCCCAGTTCCTCCCCGGAGGCCCCCGCTTCGGCGTGGGCCCGCTCCAGGTCCGCATCCGAAACCCAGTCGCGAGCCCGGGCCAGTTCGGCCAGCGCGCGGTTTCGACGCTCGAGATCCCGGGACACGGGGGGAGTTTATCGGGCGGCGCGTGTTTCTGCTTGGATCGTGGAAGAACCGCGGGCAACATCCCCGTCTCAAACAAGGAGAACCCCATGCGCCTCGCCATTGCCCTGTCCCTCTTCGCGGTCGCCGCCGCCGGCTGCGGCAAGGACGACGGCGGTTCCTCTTCCTCCGGCTCTTCCGCCTCGAGCGGTTCGAATGCCCGGCGAATTTCCGGCGGCTCCGAGCAGCGCTTCGGCGGCGTCGCCTTCGACATCCCTTCCAACTGGAAACCCCAGCTGAACCAGGGCAAGCTCGGCCTCGTGCCCGAGGGCGCGAACGCGAGCGGGGTGCTGGAAGAGGCTTACGGCGTGGTCACCGATCCGACGATCAAGTCGATCGACGGGCCTGACGCCGACCGCATCGTGCAGGAGATCTCGGGGGCCGGCGCCACGAAACAGAGCGGACCGGACTCACGTAAATTCGGCGACCTCGACGGAAGGGTCTGGATCTACACAATGCCGGCGCAGAACGGGAAAACCGCCGAGGTTCGCCTGTACGCATTCATGGGTGATTCGGCCTGCGCGTTCGTGGCCCTGGGGCTTCCGGAGTTCATTTCAAAGCGGGACAAGGACATCGAAGCGATTCTCGGTTCGATGTCGAAGGCCGCTCCGGCAGCGGCTGCCACCGGAAGCGGCGGGAGCAGCGTCCGGCAGGAGCTTTGCGGGAAGTGGATCTGGATTTCCACCTTTGCGGCCAACAACGGCGGCGGCCGCCAGACTGACACCTGGATCATCCTCGACGTCAGCGGCCGCTACAAATGGCACTACGAGCATGTCAGCACCAACCCGAACGGCGCCGCCTGGGGTTCCGAGGATGAAACCGGCACGTGGTCGGCGACCGACACAACGATCTCTTTCAAGACCGACCGCGGCGGTGCCTACACGCAGCAACTGGTGAAACGGAACCATCCGAAGAACACCGGCGATCCGATGATCGTGCTGGACGGGAAGCCGTACGTGACGGCCACAAACCGGAAACCCTGGTAGCGGCCTACTTCCAACCGTACCCCGACCCGGCGATCCGCTTCCCCGACAACGCGTGTGCTTCTTCCGGCATCGCGTGAACTCCTGCCGAATCGCACCACGTATTGTAGAAGCGGAACAGCGCGACGACCGTCGCCGCATCGTAGAGCGCTTCATCCGTCCACCCTGCCGCACGCGCGGCCGCGGCATCCGCCGCCGTCATCTTCGCCGACTCCGTCGCGGCCTTCTTCACGAATCGGAGAAGCGCCTTTTCCTTCTCCGCAATCGCTGATCCTTCCGGGTCCCGGAGGATCTCTTCGACGCGTTTCGCGTCCCGCGTCAACTCCGCCGCGCCCGCGGCGTGGGAACGGTCTCAGTAGAGGCAGCGGTTGAGGCGGGAGGTATAGGCTGCGATGAGTTCGCGCATCCCGGAATCCAGCGGCGACGGCCCGCGCATGACGCCCTCCGTGAAACTCGCGAGCAGGCGGCTGCGGTCGGGCTTGAAGTTGAACAGATAGTAGATCTGGGGAACGTGCTGGCCCGATTCCTTCATCGCACGGAGCATTTCCCCCCGCTCACCGGTGACCGGCTTCGACTCGAGGTCGGGCAGGAACATCGGCTCCTGGGGGCGGTCAGGCATCGAGGGGCACGTAGCCTTTCTCCGCCATCCGCTTGCCCAGCATTCCGTACGCGATCGCCGGCAGGTCGTGAACCCCGGTCGAGTCGATCCAGGTGTTGTAGAACTTGAAGAGCGACACCACCGTCAGCGCGTCGTGAATCGACTCGTCGCTCCAGCCTGAAACGCGCGCCGCATCGACGTCCTCGCGAGTGACCTTGTGCGATTCCGTGCCGGCCTTTTCGACGAGCGCCCAGAGCCTCCTCTCATGATCCGAAATCGGCGCCGTATGCCAGTCGCGCAGGATCGCATCGACGTACTCCCTTCCGAGCAGCTCGGCCGCGACCGCGGCGTGGGAGCCGATTCAGAAGCGGCAGTCGTTTTTACGCGAGACAAACGCGGCGATCAGCTCGCGCTGTCCCGCCGTGAGCGGTGAAGGGCCGCGCATCACCGCCTGCGTAAAATCCATGAGGAATTTCGTCCGGTCCGGTTTGAACGCGAAGAGATGGAGAATCTGCGGGATGGGGAGGCCGACGGCCTTCGCCGCCTTGATCTCGAGACCCCGCAGGCCGCCGGGTGTCGCCTTTTCAACCTCGGGAAGAAACATGGCGTCCACGGGCGAGCTCCGTTGAATGCGGGATCGCGCATTATGCCGCGCAATTCCCCTTCTGACTTGCCCGACTCATAATGAGCCCATGCCGCGCATCCTCGGATCCGTCCCCTATCTGAATGCACGCCCGCTTCTCGCCGCAATCCCGGCGGAGTTCGAGGTGCGCGAAGCGCCGCCGGCAGAGCTGGCTGAGAGGTTCGCGCGGGGGGAGTTTGAAGCGGCGCTGCTGCCGGTCATCGACGCATTCCGCACGCCGGGAGCACGGCTCGTCCCGGGGGTGGCGATCGGGGCGCGGGGCGAGGTGCTTTCGGTCCGGCTCTTCCTCGACCGGCCGCTGGCCCAGGCGCAGTCGATCGCGCGCGACCCCGCATCGCACACGTCCAACGCGCTCTTCGAGATCCTCGCGGGACTGAAATGGAACCGCGCGCTTCCGCCGCCGCTTCGGGGCGAGCGCCCGGACGGCCGGTTGCTCATCGGCGACGCCGCGCTCCGCGCTCTCGGAACGGTCTCCGACGAAGTCGACCTCGCCGCCGAATGGTTCCTGTGGACGGGGTTGCCCTTCGTGTTCGCGGCGTGGGTAACGATCGAGCCGCTGCCCGGCCTCGCAACCGCCCTCCAGGAGTCGGCGCGCGCCGGCCTGGCGCGTCGCGACGACATCGCCGATGCCGAGGCCCCGCGCCTCGGCCTGCGCCGCGAGCTCTGCCGGCATTACCTTCGCGAGGCGATCCGGTTTGACTTCGGCCCCGAGGAGCGCCGCGGAGCGGAGCTTTTCTGGCGCCACGCCGCGGCGCTTCAGCTCGCCCCCCCCTCCGGCCCGCTGAGATTCGTGGAGTAGGCGACCCCGGTCGAAGGCGTCGTACAATGCCGCGCCGCTCATGCCGCTCAGCCCCACGGATATGGTCCTTGCCCGCCTGGTCGCGGCCAGCGGACTTCTCCCCGCCGCGACGCTGGAGTCTGCCGTCGCGGCCGCGGCAGCCGAGAATGTCCCGCTTCGCGACGCGCTGCTGCGAAGCGGCACGCCTCCGGACGTGCTGGCGTCGCTGGAAGCGGCCGCGAGGAGCTCGGTCGCCGCGGCGGCACCGGGCGCACCCCGTCCGCCGTCCTCGAGCGCGGAAACGATGGCGGCCCGCCCGCCATTTTCGGACGCGGCCACCAAGGTCGCGCGGAACACGCGCCCTGCTTCAAGCACCCCGACGATCCTCTCGGCACACTCCGAACCCGCAGGACGCACCGCCGTCTCGCCGAGCTCCCCTTCCCTCCCTCGCCGCCTCGGCCGCCTCGACCGCGTCGGCAAGTACGAGATCATCGACGAGCTCGGCCGCGGCGGAATGGGCGTCGTCTACAAGGCGCGCCACCCGGGACTCGACCGCGTCGTCGCGCTGAAGACCCTGCTGGCGACCGGCTCGGAAGAGCACGTCGAGCGCTTCCTCCGCGAAGCGCGGGCCGCGGCGCGGATGGGCAAGCACCCGAACCTCGTGCAGGTACACGACGTCGGCGAGGAAAACGGGGTTTTTTATTTCACGATGGAGTACATCGAAGGGCAGGCCTTCGATCGCGAGATCCACGTGGACAAGGCGCCGCCGCGGCGCGTGGCGGAGGTCGTGGAAGCGGTGGCCCGGGGGCTTGCGCAGGCCCACGCCGAGGGAATCGTCCACCGCGACCTCAAGCCCGCCAACGTGCTGATCGACCTCACGAAGCGGCCGCTTCTCACCGACTTCGGCCTCGCGAAGGAAGTCGGCGCCGGCTCGAGCGTCAGCGTCGCCGGCCAGATCCTCGGCACGCCGGCCTACATGAGCCCGGAGCAGGCCGAGGGGAAACTCGACCAGGTCAACGAACGCAGCGACGTCTACGGCCTCGGGACGGTCCTCTACGAGGGACTTACGCGCAAGGCGCCCTTCGAGGGAGCGGGCAACATCGAGATCCTCCGGAAAGTCACGGGCGTCGATCCGGTCCCGCCCTCGACCCTCGTGGCGGGAATTCCGCGCGACCTCGAAGTCATCTGCCTCAAGGCCCTCTCCAAGCGCCCCGAGGACCGCTACGAATCCGCCGCCGCCCTCGCGGACGACCTCGACCGCTTCCTCAAGGGCGACCCGATCCTTGCCCGCCCGATCCCGTGGACGGTGCGCCTCGTGCGCAAAGCCCTCAAGAACCGCCTCGTGTCGGTCCTCGGCATCGCCGCCGTCGCGCTTCTCGTGGCCGGCTCCTTTCTCACTGCGAAGCTGGTGCGCGAGAAGAACGACAAGGCTCGCGAACGCCTGCGACTCGAAGGCGAGGAGATGGCACGAGCGGCGAAGCGCAGAAGCGTGGAGGAACACGTCCACAAGGGACGCCAGTCGCTGGAAAAGGCGGAGCGCTCGATGCGGCCGGATGTCGTGGCGATCGTCGGACAGTCGGCGAGCCGGGAACCGCTGGATCACGCGCTTGCCGAGCTGGATGCGGCGCTGCTCGAGGACCCGAAGAACTTCGAGGCCCGCCGGCTGCGCGCGCGCGCACTCCGGCTCGGCGGCAACGTCGTCGAGGCCGTCGTCGAATCCGACCGCGCTCTCGCCCTGCGCCCCGACGACGGGCCCGCGCTCTACGACAAGGTGCTCGCCTCCCTCGACCTCTACCGCTCCGCAAAGGGCCAGGTCTCCGTCGTCGATTACTCGGGGTTCCTCTCCCTCGGCGGACAGGGCCGGCGCCGCGTCGTTCTGCGACGCGACCCGAAGGCCGCTGAGATGCGCGCCCAGGTCGCCGAGGACCTCCAGAAACTCGCGAAGGCCGGGCTGGCGGAAGCGCAGGCTCGCTACGCCGAGGGGATCCTCGCGCAGCTCGACGGCCGGCCTGCGGATGCGCTTCTGGCCTACGCGAAGGCGCTCCAGGCGGATCCGTACCTGGTCGAAGCGGTGCGAGCGCGGGCAGAGGCCCTGGTTGAAGTCGCCAACTACAAGGACGCCCGCGTCGCCTACGCCGACCTGGCGAAGGCGCTTCCCTTTGACCCGCTTCTGCGCGCTTCGCTTGCCGGCCTGCAGACGAACTACTCAGACGCGATGCCGCACCTGGACAAGGCGGTCGAGCTCGCGCCGAACGCGGCGTGGACCTATCGGGAGCGCGGGATGGTGCACCTCATGTTCGAGAGGCTGGAACTGGCGGTCCGCGACCTGACCACCGCGGTGACGATGGATCCTTCGGACGCGAACGCGCTGGAAGGACTGTTCATGGCGGGGTCGCTGATCGGCGACGGTGAGGCCGCTGAGGCGTGGGGGCGCAAGTCGCTCGAAGCGGATCCCGAGGATTACGATCTCTGGTTCCAGATGGGAATTTTCCTGCGCACGATCGGCAAGAGCACCGACGCGATCGCCTGTTTCGACAAGGCGCTTGCGGCGGACCCGGGGTTCGGGCTGTACCTCTGGGCGCGCGGCCGCACGCGGCTCCAGGCCGGGCTCTACCAGGACGGAATCAAAGACATGTTTGACGCCGTCGCGCTGGGCGACATGTCCCCGACCGCGCGGAAGATGTTCGAGAACACCCGCAAAGCCCTCGAGAAGCAGGTCGAAGGCGTCACCGAACCCGGCAGGATCGCGCAGTTCGCCGAACAGGTCATCGGCCTGATGAAAATCCTGATCAGCGTCTCGGGCGAAGACCGCAAGAAGCAATACGAGGCATCGATCTTCACGCTCCACTGGGTCGCCGGCGACATGTACGAGAAAGCCGAAAAGTGGGACCAGGCGCTCGAGGCCATCAAGACGCTCCCGGAGCCGGCCTCCTACGACTGGGCGATCTCCTATCGCCGCGCCCGCATCTGCGCCGAGAAGGCGGACTTCGAGGGCTCCAAGGCGTACCTGCGGATCTGCCGGGACCACGGCATGAGGCGACTCGGCGCCGTGCGCATGGACTGGGGATTCCATCGCCTGCGCGACACGGACGGCTGGTCTGCGTTCGTGCAGGAATTCGAGACGGCGAATTAGGGAGGAGTCGGGAATTACTTTGGTGGTCGAGGAAAGAAGGAAGTTGGTAGTGGGTAGAGGGTAGAAACGACCGTTGCTACAGAAGGCATTCCTGCCTACTACCCCCTACCCACTACCTCCTCCGTCCTTTCGCCAACCACCTCGGTAAGCCCGCCGGCCCCACTAGCTAATCCGGTCCTTCAAATTCGGCCGGCGCCGCTTCAGCGGCCAGAACCGCCTCATCCGGTCGAACGCGTGCAGCTGCTCCTTTTCTTCCTCGGTGAGCGAGCCCGGCAGCACCCGGTTCTTGAGCTTGAGAATCGCCGTGCGGTCGACGTTCTTCATGAAGCGGAAGATCTTGCCGTCCTTGCCGAAGTGCATCGCCGAGGCGAAGTCGATGATCGCCGGGCGATTTGCGGAGGTGATCAGCGTGTTCTTGCGCTGGCGCAGGTCGAGGTGGACGACACCGCGGGCATGGATGGCATCGACGAGGTCGAGGACGCGGTCGAAGATTCCCGCGGGCAGTTCCGCAGTCGGCAGCTTGTAGAGCGGCCTCGCCTCGATGTACGACATGACGAACGCAAAGCGGTCGACCGTGTAGAGAAGCTGCGGGACGCCCTCGAGGCCGATGAGTCGGCGGAGGATCGGGACTTCCCACCGGATGAGCGGAAGCCCGATGGTGAGGCGGGTGGCCATGGGAAGGGGTGCGAAGTCCTTGAGGACCGCGGGCCGCCCGTCCATGTCGAGCAGGCGCACGTCGGGCGCCACCCAGGTCTTGGGACGCAGGACGCGGACGGACCGCGCTTCGAGATCCGCGCGGGGGAACTTCGGGACGACGGGTCCGGGATCCTTGCCCACAGCTCAGGCCCTCCTCGCCAGTGACTTAAGCAGGGCGGCGAGCCGGGGCGCGTGGGCCTGCACCGAGTACTCCTTCGCAACAGTTTCGCGGGCCGCCTCGCCGAGGCGGTCGCGAAGCGCCGGATCCTTCGCCAGCCGCGCGATTTTCTCCGCCCACTCGGCCGGCTTTGAGGCGAGGAACCCGTTCTCCCCTTCCTTCACGATGTCGCAGTGCGCCCCCACCGGCGCGGCGACGCAGGGGACGCGCGCCGCCATGCACTGGAGCAATTTCGTCGCGCACTTGCCGCGGCTCCAGGGGTCGTCCGGAAGCGGCGCGAGGCCGATGTCGAAGGAAGCGACGTCGGCGGCCTCTTCGGCCTCGACCCATGTTTTTTTTTCGACCGGGACGGGGCAGTCCGAGGGGAACTCGTTGCACACGACTTTGAGCGTGGCATCCACGCCCATTCCCTTCAGCAGCGCGAGCGCCGGGTCCAGCTCTTTCAGGAACGGCAGCGATTTTCGCCCTCCGATCCAGCCGAGGACGACGCGGCTTCCGTTCGCGGCCGGCCCGCGCGGCGCGTACTTGCGCATGTCCATGCACGTCGGGACGACGGACACGTTCGGGCAGTGCTTGAGGGCCATCTCCGCAAGATACCGGTTCCCCGCCGTCACGGCGTCGCTGGAGGAGCACATCGTCGCGAAGCGCTTCATGCGCGCGGGCGCTTCCGGCGACTCGTGCCGGCTGGAGGCGAACATGACGGCGTCGTCGACGTCGTAGACGACGCGGGCGCCGCCGGCGCGGAGGCGCATGACGGGCCAGCGCGGGGCGCGTTTTTTCTGGAAGAAGACGACATCGACCTTGCGGCGCATGCGGAGGACGCCGATCCAGGCCGGGATGGAACGCGGGTAGTCGCGGGTCTCGAACTCGATCCCGTCCGCGCGGAGGAACTCGAGGAACTGGTTCACGCGGTAGCGGGAAGCGGGCTGGTTGACGCCCTGGATGAGGAAGAGGACCTTCACGGGGCGGGATTCTCGCATGGATCGAGCGGGCGCGCGACCGGAGGACGCCGTATCCGCGGCTGTTTCCGCGGATACGACCCCTTATCGCCTCTGCCCCAGCTTCAAGACGCGCTTGTAAAACTCCTCGATCGCCTCCGCCTGCACTCGCGGCGAAAACCGCGCGACCGCGTCCATCCGCGCGGCATGCCCCAGCCGCTCGCGCAATTTCGTTTCCGTCGCCATCCGCACAATCGCCGCCGCGAGATTCTCGACGGTGTCGTCGACGAGCAGCCCCGTCTTTTCATGCGTCACCAGTTCCGGCAGCAGCCCGCGCCGCGCTGCAACCACCGGTTTTCCCATCGCCATCGCTTCGCGCACGGCCCGGCATGACCCGTCCGATCCCGGCACGAGGAACACCTTGAAGTCGATCGAAGCCAGCACGTTCACGTAGTCCGCCGCGCGGTACCCCGCGAACACGACCTTGTCGGCGATCCCCAATTTCTTCGCCGGCCCGACCGCGACCTTCTCCTTGTGCGTGCCGCGCCCGATCGCCAGCAGGCGCAATCCCGGCACTTTCCCGCAGGCCATCGCCACCGCTTCCATCAGTTCCCCGAACCTCCGGTGCCGCTGCATCCGTGCGACGATTCCTGCCACGACGGCGTCGGATGGCAGACCGAGCGCTTCGCGGACCTTGTGGGCCTTTGAAGGGTCGAAGCGTTCGAGGTCCACTGCTCCCTCGACGGTGAGAGTGCGATCGGGCGGGAGGCCGTAGTTCGCGATGTCCTCCCGGAGACCGGCAGGCGTGTAAGAAATCCAGCCATCGACGTAGAGCTTCATCAGTACCTTGGCGCCAAGTCCCGGCTCGTACGCCGTGCCCTTGTGGTACGTCCGGATGACGACCGGCTTGTTCTTCGCGCGCCGCGCCGCCCAGCCGGCGAGCATGTGGTCGTGCGACGCATGCGCGTGGACCACCTCGACCTTGCTGTCCTCGATGAACCTTCTCAGCTTGCGGACGTCCGACCAGTTGTCGCGCAGGTTGATCCACTTGTTGAGGGCGAACAGGTGAAGAGGCTCGAGTCCGCGCTGTTTCGCCTTGTCATCGAGGGCGGCGATTTCGCCTGGGCCGGCCTTACGCGAAGCGAACCAGACTTCGTGGCGGCGTTCTTTCAGCGCCAGGCACAGGTTGACCGTCGGCTCGGCGGGACCGGTCCATTTGTGGTCGCCGAACAGGTGGAGGATGCGCACGGGGACCATTGGAACCGGAGCGAGCACGGGGGGAAAGGAGCGGAATCATGAGTAATGTGATCAACTTACTATTGACGGCCCGGTTCCCGCTTCCCATGATGGCGGCAGTACGACATTTCAGAGGCCACTCATGCTCGTCCTGCTCGCCATCCCCGCCGTCTTCGCCGCCCTCGTCTTCGCGTTCGCGCGCTGGGGTCACTCCGAGGCGCACTTCTACTAAAGCGCCGCCAGCCAGATCCTGCAGGGAATCGCGGGGATTTCGATCCCGCCTTCGCGGATCTTGTCTTCGGTATCGAGCGTGACTACGGTCAGCTTGCGCACGTTCAGCTCATCGGCGGCCTGGGTAAGCGCGCGGATTTCCCGCTCGCGCGCCGGATGAGCTGGCGTCGCGCGCCGCAGGACGACTGTTTCTCGCGCGCTCAGTCGCCTACTTCCGGTACATCACCCAGACGAATCCGGTCGAGTCCTCGCGCACGATCGTCTCGCGCTCTTTCCGGAGCTTCTGCCACTCCTCCTGGTACTTTTTCTTGTCCTCTGCCGTGGGCCCTCCGCCCGCGCGGAGCGCGGCTCCCGCCTTTTCCATTCTGGCCGACCACTCGGCGAGCTTCTCCCGAGCCTGCGCCACTTCAAGCCCGGCCGCCGGGTACACCAGCGTGACCGAGTCTCCGATCAGGAGGTCAAGCTTGCCGTCGCCGTTGAGGTCGTCGGCCCAGACGCGGGTATCCGACTGTGGCCCCTTCAGCCATTCATCGCCCATGCGGGCGCCGGAAGGCTCGTTCTCGACGGCCGGCACCAGTGCCACCGGCTTGCCGAACTTCGCTTCCTTCTTCGAGCCGAGATTGACGAACAGGGACACGCCGCCGGAAGCGGACCCGCTGAGCAAGTCGAGGTCGCCGTCGCCGTCCCAGTCGACGAAGAACGGATCGCTGTGGTCGTCCACGTTGAGCGAAGCGCCGTCGGCGCCGGTCAGCAGCGTGTGTTTCGGCGCGAACCGGCCCTCGCCCTCGCCGGGGAAGAACGCGAACGTGCCGGCGAAATTGCCCGAGACGATGTCCAGCTTGCCGTCGCCGTTGAGGTCCACCGCCGTCGGCCGGGTGCAGATCCTGGGAATGTCGTCGTCGTCCGCGATGATCAGGGGCTGGCCGTCGGTGCCGTTGAGGACCGCAGGCGCTTTGAAGCCCCCGCCCTCGACTCCCCACAACACCTGGAACAGGCCCGCCATGTCCCCTTCATCGCGCGAGTACGAGCCTGAAAGAATGTCGACCTTGCCGTCACCGTTGAGATCCACGAACTGTGGAGTCGCGCTCGTGCATCACCAGACCCCCGGCACCTCGGCTACCTTGCCCTCGGCCTCGAGCCAGCGCCCCTCCGCGAGCTTGCCTTCGCCGAGGTTTCGATAGACCTTCATTTTGCCCCCGGAGAACTGGCCGACGATCAGGTCCTTCCTGCCGTCGCCGTCCGCGTCGGCCCAGCAGGGCGCCGCGTAGCCCGGCTCCTCGGTCCGGACGAACTCACCGGCGGCCTTCAGGCGCACTGGAGCCGTGAACTCGGCGCCCCTGGGCGGGTCCTCTGCGAGGGCCGGAGTCATGGCTGCCCCCGCCGCAAGACCGAGAATCCACAGCATCCGCGTATTTCGCATCGAGAGTGCCCTTCATATCGTCCTGGGAAGCGGCCGCTTCACGAACGCCCATTCTAGCCGCGGCAACTCCTCCTGAACCAGCGCATCCTCCTGCCTCGGGTCGGTCCGGAGGACGCAACGGCGTCCTCGACGACCCGCCTCCGGGTAGGCGTTGAGTTCTGGCCCGGAGAAAACCTATAGTCCACCCCGAACCCGGATCGGGAAGTCCAATCGACGACCCGAGACACGTGACGGAAAACCCTTCAAGGAGGAGACCATGAAAGTGCGTATCGTGTTCGCCGCCGCCTGCGCCGCAGCTGCCCTGCTCGTCTTTGCCCCCGCCACCAGCGCGGACGCGAAACGGAAGTGGGAAATCAAGGCGGACTACATCGAAGCCTGCTCCTGCCCGTTGTTCTGCACCTGTTACTTCAACACCGAGCCCGCCGGCGGCCACCACTGTGAGTTCAACAACGCCGTAAGGGTCGCTTCCGGCTACGTCGGCGATGTCAAGGTCGACGGCTGCAAGTTCTGGATCTCCGGCAACCTTGGCGGCAGCTTCGCCGACGGCGAGATGGACGGGTGCGTCATCACCTGGGACACCACGGTGACGAAGGAGCAGCAGGAAGCGCTGTCGTTCCTGATCACGAAGGTGTATCCGGTTAAGTGGAAGGACGTGAAGACGGACACGGCGGCGATCACGTGGGAGATGAAGGACGGCGGCGCGGCGCACGCGAAGTGCGGCGACAAGGGCGAGGTGACGCTGGAGCCTGCGATGACGGACGGGAAGCAGTCGGTGCTGAAAGAGGTGAAGTACTGGGGGGCGCAGAAGAACAACGGCTTCTTCCTGTGCTACGCCACGCACTGGTACAAGGGCAACGGGTATGACTACAAGTACACGAAGCAGAACGGTTTCACGATCCACATCGAGTCCTCGGGCGAAGAGGACATGAAGAAGTAGAAGCAGCGCGCCGGCGGGGGTGGAACTTCCGTCCCCGCCGGCGGGACATTCTCTTTCCCGAACTATCCGGACACGGGGTGATTCGGGGCCTGGGTGGGGCGAACAATGGTAGGGGCCTGGATTGAGAGCCTGCAGACCTCCAACACTCGACCTTCGACCCTGCCCGATCCGAGGCCAACCCGCCTTCCCCATAATTTTTCGGATTTTCCTCTAATAGCGGCCCTTCCCGCCCCGCCTAACTCTTGAACCCGGAACAAGGCGCTCCCACCCGAACCGTGGCCCTGGATTTCGACACCTTCGTGAAGTCACACGAACGGATGGTGCGAGCCCTCGCCCTGTCCTGGGTCCGAAGTCCGTCCGCCGCCGACGACGTCACGCAGGAAGCGTTCCTGCGGGCGTGGAAGGCGCTGGGGACTCTGCGGGATCCGTCGAAGGCGAAAACCTGGCTGTACACGCTGACCCGTAACGCGGCCATCGACTGGCTGCGGCGCGAGAAGCGGCACAAAGCGGAGGAGCTGGTGGACGTGGCGGCCCCGGTGGCGGAAAAGAAGCCCGACGACCTGATCGAACGGGTCGTGCGGATCGTCGACGGCCTGCGCGAGGACTACCGGCAGCTCGTGCTGCTGAGATTCGTGGAGCAGATGAGCTACGCGGAGATCGGCGAAGTCCTGGGCATGACCGCGGCGTCGGTGGGCGAGAAGCTGCACCGCGTCCGGAAGATGGTGACCGAGAGAATGGGAGCAGAACCCGCATGAGATGTGAACCGATGGCGTGGTGCCAGGACAGGATCGTCGACGGCAAGCTCGTGAAGCACACGGCCGCGCCTGTGAAGTGCGGCACTTCGCAGCTGCGTCCCTGCTGTCCCGGCGGACGCTCACACTTCGGCCTGAGATCGGAAGAGGTCGCGATCCTGGGGGGAATCGCGCTTCTGCTCTCGCTCGCGGCCTGGTGGGTCTTCCACAAGCCGCGCCCCTCCGGCCAGGTTGCGTGGAAGGAGCCGCGATCATGACGCCTCTTGTGGTCGCTCGCGCGGCCGGTTCTGCGGGAACGGCAATCCATGTCCCCGTTTCGGTGCATTACACCTGAGGGTTAGCCCGCAGTGGAGGGCCGCGGAGCGGCCTCTTCGCATCGGTGTCCCGAACCGGACGCCGACTCCTGAGGGAGTTCCCGAACTCCGATGAGGTCCAGAACTGGTCGGTGCCGTGCCTGCTGGTCCTGGCCTTGGTGTTCACCGTGTTTTACGCCTTTGCCCGTTCGCGCCGGTCTTAAGAGGAAGGAACGAAATCGCCATGAACTGCGTTGACTGCGAAGCGAAGCTCTCCTGGTACCTCGATGGCAAGGCGCCGGAGCTCGAGCAGCATCTCGCCAGCTGCGAGGCGTGCCGCGCGAAGCTGGAGACGCTCCGGCGCGCGGATGGATTGCTCGCGCAGGCTGCGGTACGGCTCCAGGACGAAGCGGCGGGCGGCAAGCCGGTGCGGATCCCTGCGCGCGGCGGACTGTTCAAGTGGGGCTTCCTCGCCGCGGCCGCGGTCGCGCTTCTTGCCGTCGGCGGCTGGCGCGCGTGGATTGAGAAGCAGGAGCCGCAGGTTCAGCAGGTCTCGGTGATCGGCGCCCGGACGTGGGTCGAGGGCGCGACTGGTTCGCTGCGCGTGCTCGTGCGCAACGGGCAGACGCAGGCGGCGATCGCAGGCGCGAAAGTCGTCGCCGAGATCGAAGGCGGCGCGAAGGTCGAAGCGGTCTCCGGCGCGGACGGCTGCGCCGACGTGCGGCTGCCGGTACCGGCCTCGCGCGACGCGGTGCTCATCCTCACGGTGATTTCGGCGATGGGCGAGGACCGCATCACGAAGAAGGTCACGATCGAGCGCCCGGTGCGCGTGCTCATCTCGACGGACAAGCCGATCTATCAGCCGGAGCAGACGGTCCACTTCCGCATCCTCGCCATGGACGACGTCGCGCTCAGGCCGTTCAAGGGCGAGGTCTCGCTCGAAATCGAGGACGCCAACGGCAACAAGGTCGAGCGCAAGACGCTGAAGACGTCCGAGTTCGGAATCGCCGCGTTCGACCTCGATCTCGCCGATGAAGTTCTCCTCGGCCCGTGGCGCGCCAAGGCCGTCGCGGGCGGCGTCGAGAGCGAGCGCGTCTTCGAAGTGAAGCGCTACGTTCTGCCGAAATTTCGCGTGGACCTCGCGACCGACCAGCGCTTCTACGCCCCCGGCCGCACGCTGTACGCCGACGTCGACGCCGACTACCTCTTCGGCAAGCCCTGCGCCGGCGCGGATGTGCGCGTGACGCTCTCGCACTGGGTCGGAGACGACTTCAAGGAAGCGGGGACTGCGGTGATGCGCGCGGACGAGAAAGGGCACGCGCGGCTGATGCTGGAAATACCGAAAAAGCTGTACGGCACCGAGCTCGAAGGCGGCAGCGCGCTCGTGCGGTGCGAAGCTTCGGTCACCGACACGGCCGGCCACGTCGAGCGCAAGGCCGTCCTCCTCCCTGTCACGGCCACGCCGCTCCGCCTGGTCGCCGTCCCCGAAGGCGGCGAGTACGTCCCCGGCGTCGCCCAAAAGATGTACATCGTCTGCTCCTACCCCGACGGAAGCGCCGCACGCGCCTGGGTGCGCTTCAAGGGGCAAGGCGAGCGCCAGACCGACGAGAACGGCGTCCTCGAAGTCCCGATCCCCGGCCCGCGATTCGAACTTCTCGCGCACGACGATGACGGCCGAAGCGGCCGGCTGGTCGCCGACCTCGACCGCGACGGCCGCGCGGAGCAGGATTTCCTTCTGCGCACCGACTTCTCGCAGTACCGCACCGGCCAGACAATGCAAGTCACGGTTCTCTCGCGCACCGATGGCCCGGTCTACCTCGACCTGACGCGCGGCGCGTTCACGTATCTCACGAAGACCATCGACGTCGTGAAGGGCCGCGCCGACATCGCGATCGACCTGCCGACCGAGCTGCGCGGTTCCGCCCGCGTCGCCGTCTACCGCGTCCGCGAGGACGGCCACATCTGGCGCGACTCGCGCCCGATCGTCGTCATGCCCGCCAAGGGCCTCGAGATCCGCCCCGCAATCCGCCCGGAGCCGTTCAAGCCGGGGGACGAAATGACGGCGGAAGTACAGGTGTTCGGGCCGGACGGGATGCCCGCGCCGTCCGCGCTGAGCGTGTCGGTGGTCGATGAAGCGGTGTTTGCGCTCAACGACGCGCGCCCGGGGCTCGAAGCGACGTACTTCGCGATCCAGGAAGAGCTGCTCAAGCCGCGTTTCCAGCTCAAGCCTGCGGGCGCGCTCGCATCCGACGATCCGTCACCGGCGCGAGTGGCGATCGCGGAAAAACCCGCGGCACAGCAGTTCGCCAGCAACGAATGGCACCTCAAGCTCGAGCGGTTCGCGCGGTGGCGCCGAAGCGAGGTGGCAGGCACCCAGGCGGTCCTGGCATGGACCGCTGCACTGATCGTCCTTGTTTGGGTGTTCAGGTTGATCGGGTTCGCAATGCAGTACACACGGATCTGGCTGTCCCTGCTCGCCGGCACGATCGTGCTCCTGGTGCTCTTGCCGGATTCGGACGGCGCCCTCGACGCGGTCAGGGCGCTGACGCTGGTCCTGACCATCCTGGGCGGCCTGATCTATGTCGTCATCCAGACGGTCCTCCAGACCACGAAGGAAGAACATGCCTGGCTGGGGGCGCTCGTGGTGGGCCTCATCCTCATTGTGATCTTCGCCGGCCTGTTGCTGCCTTCCCTGTCTAGCACGAGGGGGCGCAGTTTCGACGGAGTCCTGTCCGCGAGGGAATCCGCCAAGCCGGCGAGTGGCGCCGCATCTCCGAACGTGGTCGATGTGGCCTTCAAGACTGAGTCCAAAGTCGGGCCGTCTACACCCAACGCCCCCCGCCTCCGCGAATACTTCCCCGAAACCCTCTACTGGAACCCCGAGATCGTCACCGACAACGAGGGCCGCGCGACGCTGCGCTTTCCCGGCGCGGACTCGATCACGACGTGGCGGATGGGGATGTCGGCGGTGGATCGGGGCGGGCGGCTGGGGGCGATGGACGCGCCGTTGCGGGTGTTCCAACCATTCTTTGCAGATATCGACCTGCCGGTGGCGCTGACGCAGGGGGACGAAGTGTGGATCCCGGTCGCGGTGTACAACTACCTCGAGCGGGAGCAGCGCGTGGTGCTGGAGTTCGAAGCCGAGAGCGGGTTCGAGATCAAGGACGACGCGAAGAAGACGCTGACCATCGCCGCCAACGACGTGCGCTCGGTGTACTTCCACGTGAAGGCGCGCGAGTTCGGACGGCACAAACTGAAAGTGACCGCGACGTCGCCGGAGTTTGCCGACGCGATCCGCCGCGCGATCGACGTCGTGCCGGACGGCCGCGAGATGCCGCTCTCCGCCAACGACGTCCTGCGCGACCGCGCTTCCACGAAAGTCACGATCCCCTCGGACGCCGTCGACGGCGCTTCCCGCGCCTGGGTCCGCCTCTACCCGAGCCGCTTCTCCGAAGTCGTCGGCGGCCTTGAAGGCCTCGTGCGGCTGCCGTATGGCTGATTCGAGCAGACCTCGAGCGTGGCCTATCCGAACGTTCTCGTGATGGCCTACCTCCGGAAGACGGGTCAGTTGACCCCTGAATGGCAGATGAAGCTCGACGAAGCGCTGAACGCGGGCTACCAGCGGCTGCTGACCTTTGAAGTGAGCGGCGGCGGGTTCGACTGGTACGGCCGGGCGCCGGCGAAGACGATCCTGACGGCGTACGGAATCCTCCTGTTCACGGACATGGCGAAGGTGCGCGACGTGGACCCGGACGTCGTGGCTCGGGCGAAGCGGGTGCTGTATTCGCGGCAGGACAAGGACGGCGGCTGGTCGCTCGACCTCGGGATGCACACGTGGGGGCAGCTCGGCAACGGGCGGCTTCCGATGACGGCGTACGTCGTGTGGGCGCTTCGCGAGGCCGGCCTCAACGACCCGGAAGTCCAGCGAGGCACGGCCTGGGTCGCGTCTCACGCGGCGGAAGCTTCCGATCCGTACGTGCAGGGACTCGTGGCGCTGGCGCTGGGAAGGGCTTCGGATGTCGCTCCGCTCGAGAAATCGGCGGTGCGCGAAGGGGCGCTGACGCATTGGGGGACGGCGCAGGACGGGCTCTGCGGCGCGAGAGGCAACACGGCAGCGATCGAAGCGACGGCGCTGGCGGCGCTGGCGTGCGGGCGGACGCGGTCGCCGCGGGCGGCGGAAGCGCTGGCGTGGTTGTCGAAGAACCGGCAGCCGCACGGCGACTGGGGCTCGACGCAGGCGACGATTCTGGCGATCAAAGCGTTGCTGGAAGACGGCGGAGCGGCGAAAAAGCCGGAGCGACCGGTGCACGTGAAGCTGCGCGTGAATGGGAAGGAGATCCTCGGCGCGTTCCGCGGGATCAACGGGGAGACGTTTGACCTGTACCAGCAGGCGGAGATCCCCGTCGAGGAGGGTGAGAACACGATCGAGCTGGAATCGGACGGCGAGCTGTCGGCGTCGTACCAGGTCGCGGGGCGCTTCTATCTCCCGTGGCATCTCGCTCCTCGCCCCGAGGCCCCTCCCCTTTCCATCGAAGTCGCCTACGACAAGCAGGAGATCGACCTCGACGGCGTCCTTCACGCGACGGCGAGCCTGACCCTTCGCGGCCGCGAGACGTCGATGGTGATCGCAGACCTCGGCATCCCGCCCGGTTTCGAGCCGGACCCGTCCGCTTTCGAGCGGCTGAAGGAATCCGGCGCGATAGACAAGTACTCGCTCACCGGCCGCCAGATCACGCTTTACTTCGGCAAGGTCGCCCCCGGCGCCCCGATCCGCGTCGCCTACGACCTCCGCCCGCGCTTCCCCATCGTCGCCCAGTCCCCGGCGAGCGGCGTGTACGAATACTATGCGCCCGACAACAACGGCGTGTCCAGTCCGCGCCGGATCGTCGTCAAGGAGAGGAAATGAAGCGCTGGCTCGCCTGCCTTCCCTTGCTGTTCGCCCTCACCGCGTGCTGCTGCACCCGGAAACCGGAACCGCCCGGCTATTCGGGCCCCTACCCCGACGGCGACGGCCAGGCCGCGCTTCGGCCTCTCCAGGGAAAGTCCATCAAGGACTCCGCGGGCAACGAGTGGGTCATCGGGCAGTTCGCCGTGATCCCCAACGACGCTTCGCCGAAAGGCAAAGGCCCCGTGGTGCAGCTCAAGCGCGGCACCGTCGAGAAGTGGCTCCCGGTCGAGTCGAATGCCGACGTCGCGGATCTCCACAAGCGCGTCACCGGCACGGCGCACCCGACGCTGTCGGGAACGCCTGGAAAGGTCTATCTCGACGCAATGGCGAAGCTGAAGTAGTTGGATAGAGGACAAAAGCCGGGACGCTGAAAGGCGCTGAAACGGCCGCTGAAAAGCGCTGCCAACGTCCGCCAAATCAGCGCTTTTCAGCGTGCCGTTTCAGCGCCTTTCAGCGTCTCGACTTTCCTTTTCGCATTTCCCTGTCCCCGGCTCCACACTGTCGCCGTGCCGGAACTCCCCGATCTGCAGATTTACATCGAGCACCTCGACCGCCGCTGCACCGGCCGCGTGCTCGCCGGGATCCGGCTTCCCTCGATGTTTCTCCTGCGCACCGTCGAGCCGCCTCTCGACGCCTTCCGTGGAAAGCCCGTGCGCGGCTTCCGACGGATTGGAAAACGGATCGTGTTCTGCTTCGATGACGAACTTTTCCTCGTCCTGCACCTGATGATCGCCGGACGGCTGCACTGGAAACCGGCTGGCGCGCGACCGCCCGGCAAACTCGGCTTGGCGGCGTTCGACTTCGCCGAAGGCACGCTGATCCTCACCGAGGCAGGAACGAAGAAACGCGCGTCGCTTCACGCCGTGAGAGGCGAAGCGGCCCTGGCCGCGCACGACCCGGGCGGCGTCGAGCCGTTGACCGCGACGCGCGAAGCGTTCGTCGCGGCGCTTCGCCGCCATAACCGGACTCTCAAGCGAGCGCTGACGGACCCGGCGACGTTCGCAGGGATCGGGAACGCGTACTCGGACGAAATCCTCTGGAAGGCGAAGCTGTCGCCGATCACGCTGACGTCGAAGCTCACCGATGAAGAGGCGGCGCGCCTTTTTGACGCGGCGCGTCAATCGCTCCGCGACTGGACCGACCGCCTCCGCGCCGGGTCCGGCGAAGACTTCCCGGAGGGTGTCACCGCGTTCCGGCCCGAAATGGCCGTCCACGGCCGCTTCCGGAAACCTTGCCCCGCCTGCGCCGCCCCCGTTCAGCGGATCGTGAAAGCCGACAACGAGACGAACTACTGTCCGCGCTGCCAGACCGGCGGCCGGATCCTCGCGGACCGGTCGCTGTCGAGGCTGCTCAAGGGGGACTGGCCGAGGACGCTGGAAGAGATGGAGTAGCCGTGGCGTAGAATCCCGGCGGGTCTAACGGGGACTTCCAGGGAGAGAGCTTGCTTGATGCCCTTTGCGCCTGCGGCGCCGTCCACTCGCTCGATGAATCCTGGGCGGGCCAGGAGGCTCTCTGCTCGAAGTGCTGCGAGCACTTCCATGTCCCACCCCTCGACGACCAGGCGCCCCGCGTCCAGCGGGCGCCCCGGCATCCAGGGCCCGGCGGGCCGGCCACACTGGTGGGCGGAGAGATTTCCGTTCCCCCGAACGGATTCATTCCACTGCACTGCTGCCTTGTCTGCACTCGAACATCCTCCATCTACCCCACGACGCTGGAATTCAGCATCGTCTCCCCCTTCGCACTCCTCGCCCTGCTCCTGCGGCGCAAGGCGACGGTCACCTGCCCCCTCTGCAACCGGTGCCTGCGGGAATGGAAACGCGCTTCGCTCATCTTCCGCCTCTTCATGTGGATCGGCGTCTTCGTCCTCCCGCTCGTCGGCGGCACGATCGGCAGCGCGGTCGAGCCGAAGCGTTCGATCGGGATGGTCGGCGGGCTCATCGCCGGGATCGTCGCCTGGGTCGCAGGGATGATCGCGCTCCGGCTCTTTCTCATCGGCCGCTCCCAGGCGACCGCCGTGGAAATCTCCCCGTCGGTCACCCGGCTCCGCGTCCCCTGGCCGGAGGAGCTGCGGGATGCGTGGTTGAATGCCGAGGACCTGAAGCGGCAAGCTTGAGGATTCAGCGTTCCAATCCTCGCGATGCGCAACGCGGTGTGACGTAAACTGCGCCCTGCTAAGGGTCGTCGATTTCAGGGAGGCGACGGATGATTCGCGCGACTTGCGGTTGTGGCGCCACGTACTCGCTGGACCCGCGGTTTGCGGGAAAGGAAGCGGTCTGCTCGAAATGCAAAGGGCGCTTCCGGGTTCCAGGCGCAGCGAGCGCTCCGGCCGTCGCCCCGCCGCCTGCTGCTCCGCCCGCGCGGCCGGTGCGTTCGCGGGAATTTGCCCCCCCACCGCGCTCTCTTCGCGGCGCTTCGTCGCTGGCTCGGCGTGTTCGCATTCCCCCTGCTCTTTGCCTTCGTGGGCGTGCAGCTCACTCCTCGGGAACCCACCGGGCCGGTCTTCGGCGCGTTTCTCGGTTTCTTTGCCTTCATCGTCGGACTCGTCGTGCTCCGCCAGACTCTCGTCCGGAAATCGCAGGCGGTGATCGTCAAAATCGAGGGAGGAACGACTCACCTGAAGATCCCACGGCCGGAGGGACTCAAGTCAGCATGGTCGGAGGCGCCGGAAGCGCCCCCGACAGCGGACGTCGCTTCATGAGCATCCTCAGCATCAGCGCAGTTCCCGTCGCGGCGAAGAGATGCTTGATCGTGTGCCCGCTCACGGTGTGCCCGAGTGCGTTGAAGATCCGCAGGTCCCACTCTTCGCCGACCTTGGCCAGGACGTACATGGAAAACGCGAGCATGAGATCGGCGGAGCGGTTGTAGCGGGCGGGGTAGAGCAGCAGCATGAGGGGGATCGCGGCGAGAGGGTAAAATTGCACGAGGGCGTAGAGGCGCAGGTCGCCCGTGCCTTCGCCTTCGCCGAGGCGCCAGGCGACGACGCTGGAGACGCCCGTGACGAGGAAAGGGACGATCAGCATCGAACCGCCTCGCACGCTGATCCGCTCCATGACCTGCACGCCGAGCAGGGCCATGAATGCGACCGTCATCGGGAGGCGGTCCCAGAAAAGACGCGGGGTGTCGGGGGCCCAGTGATAGTAGGCGGAGCCGAGTCCCGTCACGAAGACCCCGGCAAAGACGACGAGCCAGGACCGGAGCTCGTGGTAGGTCAGAAACGGCTTTCCGAACCCGACGCGTTCGCGGTGCTTTGCGAACCACAGGAAGGCGACGGCGCCGACGACGCAGAACGGCAGGTTCGACACGACGTCGCCGAAATTCGGGATCCCGGCGAAGGGCCGGCGGTCCGCGAAATTGTGGTACTCGGGATCCTGGGGGATGCGCTTCACGAAATACATCCCGCTCACGGCAAGCAGCCCGAGGCCGCCGATGAGCGCGGCGCGGAGGCGGAGGGCGCGGGGAGTCATGGGAGAAGTGTCCGCGAAGCGGCCGATCTGCGGCAGCAGAAATCGGGAAACAGCGTCTATACTCCCCCTCCATGCGCATCCGCTTCGTGGTTTCCATCCTACTTTTCAGCGCCCTCGCATCTTTTGCAGAGGACGAACCCGCCTACCAGGGCCTCCGCGCCGACCTGCGTGACGCCGACGCCGTGCTGCGCGTGAAGCTCGGTGAGGCATGCGAGGGCCCGCGGCCGGCCGTCGTCGAGCGCGCGTTCAAGGGGGACTTCAAGGTGGGCGACACGGTCTCGCTCGTCATCGACGCCGAGGCCTGGACGGCGCGGCTCCTGGGCGACCTCGCCGAGCCGGGCGGCATGCGCGGCCGGGCGCTTTCCTTTTTCGAGCAGCCCGCGGCGCCCGGGGACTCGCAGATCGTTTTCCTGAAGAAATCGAAGGAAGGTCTCCAGGTCGTCGGCCTCTGCCTCTCCGACCCCGCTTCGGCGGAACCGGCCGACGAGTCCCGCAAATTCGACCGAAAAACGGCCGACGAGCTGGTCGAGGCCTGCCTGGCCGCCTGCACGGCGGCGGACGAGGAAGCGGCCGCGACGTACTTCCGGTTCCTCGCGGCGCAGTTCTCTGAGGATTCCCCGGGGGCGTGCGAACTCGCCATCGGGGTCATCGCGGACGACTTCGCGCGGGTTGCGGGTTCGCTGAAGCGCGACGAGCGGGCGATCGAGCGCGCGCACGCGTTCGTGATCGCGGGGGGTGCGGACAGGAACGCGCAAGTCGCGGCGCTTCGAGGGTGGCTCACGAAGCTCCTCACGGAGCCGCAGCGGCGCGAGGCCGCGGGGTTCTATGCGGGCGAGTACCGAAAGGCACGGCGCGAGGCGGAGGAGGAAGAAAAGAAGGGCCGCGAGCCCAAGGACCCGCGCAAGAAACCGCAGCCGGAGCGGTTTGAGACGACGGCGGCAAAGCGGTTCGGGATCCAGTCGCGGCTGAAGGATCTGCCGAAGCTCATCGCTCTGGCGCTGGACCCTGCGAATCCACCCGCGGAATTGAGCAATGACGAGCTGCTTGAGAAAGCGGATGCGTTCTCCAAGGAGTAGCCTTCTCCTTCACCATGCGTCTCCTCATCGCCCTGGCCGCCCTTCTCGCCCCGCTCGGCGCTCTCGCCGAAACAGGCCAGGTTGACCGTCCCTTCGACCCGGCGACCGCCGTCGTGCTCATCGTCAACGACGCCGTCCCGGAATCCGTGGACATCGGAAAACACTACTGCGCGATGCGCCGCATCCCCGAGGCGAACATCTGCCACGTCACCGTCGCGCGCGAAGAGACCACGAACTGGAAGGACTTCCTCGAGAAGATCCTGGGCCCCTTCCTCAACCACCTCGACAAGTTCCCTGAAGCGATTTTCGTCGTGCCGACCTACGGCATCCCCCTGCGCATCGCGAACGAGAAATCCGACAAGAACCCGGAATCGCAGCCGATGGGCCTGGGGAATTCGGCGTGCGTGGATGCGGAACTCGCGCTCGCGCTGCAGCCGCTTCATGAAACTGAAGCGTGGGTGGACAACCCGCTGTTCCGAAAGGATCGCCGCATCACGCGCGACGACCAGTATCTGATGGTGTCGCGCCTCGACGGGCCGACGCCGGCGATCGCGCGGGCGCTGGTGGACAAGGCGGTGTATGCGGAGACGTACGGGCCGAGGGGGATCGCCTGGCTGGACACGCGCGGGTTCCAGGAGGACGGTGGGAGTTACGGCTCGACGGACTGCGAGATGCGCCAGTGCCTGCCGGTGTGGGACGAGTACAAGATCGAGCACAAGGACGAGGACACGCCGGAGCTGGTCGACGTTTCGACGTGCGCCAACGCGCTGTTCTACTGGGGCTGGTACACCGGGCAGTACAACGGGACGAAGGCGTACACGTTCAATCCGGGGGCGGTCGGCGCGCACCTGCATTCGTTCAGCGCGACGACGATCCGGAGCGACAAGGCGCAGTGGGTCGGGCCGCTCCTGGCGCACGGGATCACGTGCACGCTGGGCACGGTCTACGAGCCGTTTACCGTCGGCTTCCCCGCCATGAACATCCTCTACGACCGGATGCTGAAGGGGTACACGTGGGGCGAAGCGGGGGCGATGGCGGCGCGCATCAATTCGTGGATGTGCGTGTACGTCGGCGATCCGCTGTACGCGCCGTGGTCGAAAGGGATGAAGGAGCCGCAGGAGAAGAACTTCGCGATCGCGACGCAGGCGTACGACCGGCTCGCGGCCGCGCTCGACGCGAACGACCTTGAAGGCGCAGAGGCGGTTCTCGATTCGCTGGCCAGCTTGCCGGTCAAGTTCGCGGGCGGGACGAAGGACATGTCGTTCCTGCAGCGCGAAATGGCGGCGCGCACGATCGCGCCGGGGACGGGGACGGTGAAGGTCCTGCTCGGGGCGCTTCTGGAAGCGGGTGGCGCAGCCGACCCCAAGGCGAAGCTCGCTGGGTTCGAGAAGGCGCTGGCGATTTCGCCGATGAACTACGAAGCGAATGTCGGCGTCGGGAAACTGCTCGGCGAAACCGGGAAGCACGCGCCCGCGATCGCCGCGCTCGAGAACGCGCGCAAGGTCGTCCCCGATTCCGTCGAGGCCGCCGAGCCGCTCGGCAAGGCGCTCGCCGCCACCGGCAAGTTCAAGGACGCGATCCCGATCCTGAAGAAAGCGGTCGAAAACGGCGCCGGCGCCGAGTCGATGGAACTCCTCGGCGACTGCTGCCTCAAGGCCGGCGACGCTGCCGCGGCGGTGACGTACCTGGCGGACGCCGTGAAACGCAACCCGAACGACCGCGGCGCCGCGATGGGGCTGGCGAAGGCTTGCGAGTCTGCGCGGGACTACCCCGGGGCGCTCAAGGCGCTTCAGGGAGCGGTTCAGATCACTCCCGACGCCGCGGAGGATGTCGCCGCCTGGAAGACGTCCTGGAAAGCGCTCTCGACGGCGGCGGGGCGCGCGAAGGACAAGGCGGAGATCGAGAGGTCGGCATTGGCGCTCGCGGACTTCGGGTCAGGGATGTTCGAAGTGCCCTCGAAAGGCGTCGCGCAGCGTGCGATGAAGGTGCTGGAGGATCTGTCGACGCAGGGAAAACCGGTGCAGGTCAAAGCGCCGCCTTCCGAAGCGCTGACCGGCGCGCTCATGCCGCGGCTGATCGTAGGGAACGCGGGACCGGATCCGGTGCTGATCCACATCGGCGGCCTCGCTCCGCGCGACGTGCCGTTGCCTGCGGCGCCGGGCGGACAGGGGAAGGTCGCTAGCAAGGAGATCGGGCTTTTCCCCGGGGACGTGGACATCGCGATAGAAGCGCCGAAGGGAAAAGAGAAGAGGGTGGGTGTCGCGCATTTCCGGGTGGAGATCGGAAAGAAATACGGGTTTGTGCTGGATGGGGAGTTGAATCCGGCGATGCCGAAGAAGGACAAGTGAAGTTCAGGGCGCCCGGATTGCGGTCGGGACGACCAGTTAGCCGGAGACCTGCCGGGCAGGGTTCCGTGTGTTTCCGTCCCTCCGTGGTTTCCGTGTTCGGCCTTTTTCTTGAAGGCACAAAGGCAGAACACGGAAACCACGGAGGGACGGAAGGTCACGGAAACGGCTTCATCGCTGAACGCGGCGGATCTTCGTCATGATCGCCCCCCTCTCCCCGCAACGCACGACCGCCGAACAACTCCTCGACCTCGCAGAGGAGCTCGCGCTGGAAGTCCGCCCCGGCCTCACGCACGGCACCTTGACCCTCGACAGTTCCCTCCAGAACGATCTCGGGATCGATTCCCTCGCGCGCGTCGAACTTCTCCTCCGGATCGAGAAAGCCTTCCGCACCGCCGTTCCCGAGTCAGCCGCGATGGCCGCCGAAACGCTCCGGGACCTCCTTCGCGCCCTCGAATCCGGCCGCCCCGCAGGCGAATCCGCGCCCGCCACCGTCGCCGCACCAGCCGAACGCCTTCCCGCGATGCCGGTCACCGCTTCCACGCTCGTCGAGGCCCTCGAGTGGTACGCGCGCCACCACCGCGATCGCGTCCACATCACCCTCGTCGAGGAAGGCGACCACACGCAGTCGATCACCTACGGCCAGCTTTGGGACGAGGCCGGAGAGATCGCTGCGGGCCTGCGCGCGCGCGACCTTCAGCCCGCGCAGCCTGTGGCGCTCATGCTTCAGACCTGCCGCGAGTACTTTCAGTCGTTCTTCGGCGTCCTGCGCGCCGGAGGCATTCCCGTGCCGCTCTACCCGCCGGCGAAGGCGACGCAGATCGAGGAGCACGTGAAGCGGCAGGCTGGGATCCTCAACTCGTGCCTGGCGGCGATGCTGATTTCGTCCGAAGAGGCGAAGCGTCCGGCCGCGCTCGTGAAGTCTCTCGCGCCGTCGCTGCGCGACGTGGTGACGCCGGCCGAGCTGCGCGTCGCGGGGGCCTCGCCGGAAACGCCGCCGCTTCGCCCCGGCGACACCGCGCTTCTGCAGTACACCTCGGGCTCGACGGGGGCGCCCAAGGGCGTGACGCTGTCGCACGCGAATCTGCTCGCGAACATCCGCGCGATGCAGGCGGCGTCGGGGATCTGCTCGACCGATGTTTTTATTTCGTGGCTCCCGCTCTACCACGACATGGGCCTCATCGGCGCCTGGCTCGGCTCGCTTTACAGCGGCGCGCGCGCGGTCCTCATGTCGCCCATGCTCTTCCTCGCGCGGCCCCCGCGCTGGCTCAAGACCATGACCCGCGAACGCGGCACCATCACCGCCGCGCCGAATTTTGCCTACGACCTCTGCGCCGCGAAACTCCCCGACCATGACGTAGAAGCGCTGGACCTCTCGGCCTGGCGCCTCGCGTTCAATGGCGCGGAGGCCGTTCACCCCGACACGCTGGAAAACTTCATCGCGCGCTTCGCAAAACAGGGCTTCCGCCGCGAAGCCATGACCCCGGTCTACGGCCTCGCCGAAAACTGCCTGGGCGTCACATTCCCGCCGCCGGGCCGCGGCCCGCGCCTCGACCGCGTCCGCCGCGACGACCTTCTCCACCGCCGGCGCGCCACGCCCGCCGAGGCAGGCGACCCTTCCGCCCTGACCTTCGTCGGCTGCGGCCGCCCCCTCGCCAACATGGAAGTCCGCATCGTCGATGAACACGGCCGCGAGGCCGGCGAGCGCGAGCACGGCCGCCTCCAGTTCCGCGGCCCCAGCGCCACCGGCGGCTATTTCCGCAACCCCGAGGCCACCCGGAAACTGTTCGACGGCGACTGGCTCGACTCCGGCGACCTCGCCTACATCGCCGACGGCGAAGTCTTCCCCGCCGGCCGCGCCAAGGACCTCATCATCAAGGGCGGCCGCAACATCATCCCGACGGAGATTGAAGAAGCGGTGACCGTGCTTCCGGGCGTGCGGCGCGGCTGCGTGGCGGTGATCGGCGTGCACGATCCGAAATCGGGGACGGAGCGCATCGTGGTGATCGCAGAGACGGCGCTGAAGGCGGACGACGAACGCGCGGCTCTCCAGAAAGCCATCGCCGACGCGGTTACTCCCCTCCTCGAAGGCCCGCCCGACGAGATCGTCCTCGCTTCGCCCCGCACCGTCCCCAAGACGCCGAGCGGGAAGATCCGCCGCGGCGCGGCTCGGGAGCTGTATGAGAAGGGTGCGTTCCACCGCGAGCCGCCGGGCGCGGCGGCGCAGATGTTTCACATTCTCCTGGCAGCAATGATCCCGGAGATCCGGCGGTTCGCACGCGCTGGGCTGGCGCGGCTCTACGCCGCATGGAGCTGGATCGTCTTCCTCACCGTCGTTCCGCCCGCCTGGCTCACCACGGTCCTCGGGCCGACATTGTCATTCCGCCGCGCGGTCCTGCGCCTCTGGATGAAGCTCGTCTTCCGCCTCCTCTTCATCCCCGTCCGCGCGAGCGGCCTCGACCGCCTCCCGCCGGATCCCGTCATCCTCGCGCCCAATCACCAGTCGTACATGGACGCGCTTCTCATGACCGCCGCGCTCCCGCCGCGATTCGGGTTTGTCGTAAAGCGTGAGCTGTCCCGGAACCTCGTGCTGGCGCCGCTGCTGAAGCGGCTCGGCGCCGTCTTCGTGGAGCGCTTCGACCCCGAGCAATCGGTCCAGGACACCGAAGGAGTCGCCGCCGCGCTGCGCGCCGGGAAGTCGCTCGTCATCTTCCCCGAGGGAACGTTCCGGCGCGAGCCGGGGCTGCTCCCGTTCCGGATGGGGGCGTTCGTGACCGCGGCGCAGACGGGGACGGGGATTGTGCCCGTCGTGGTGCGGGGGACGAGGGACGTGCTGCGGGACAAAACGTGGGCGCCGCGGAGAGGGGTAGTGAGCGTGACGGCGCGGGAGGTCGTGAAGCCTGCGAGTAAGGACTGGGCGGAGGCAGTAAGGCTTCGGGACGAGGTGCGGCGGGTGCTGGAGAGGTGAGTTGCGTGTTGTTGGGGGGTTTGGAGTTCGGTGTTCCGGAAGTTGAGATCCGGGTTCCGCGTTCCGGGTTCCGAGTGGGGTTGGGTGTTGCGAGTTTCGAGTTGTGTCGTCGGCAGGCAGCGCAGCGTTCATTCCAACGGTGGCCGCCCCGACGAAAACCCCAAACTCCGAACCCGGAACCCCACCCGGAACTCGGAACACGGAACCCGGATCTCAACTTCCGGAACCCAGAACTCCAAACCAACCAACAACTCCCGACCACCATCGAGGCGACGGAGTCGCCTCGAGAGTCGGCCCATCGCAATCTTCAGCAACAAAGCCGGGCGCGAGGGATCAACCCCGCGCCCGGCTCTCAACTCCAGACTCCGCACGACTCCCTACTCACGACTCATCACTCCCAACTCACTTCTTTTCCTCAGTCTCTTTCTTCGGCATCACTTCGTAAGTCTTCCCATCCAGGATCACGATCACGTGATCGCCGAGCGCGAAGTATTTTCCAGCCGCCGGGACCGCCGAGAGCAGCTTGAAGTACTCGTCGGACAGGTACTCGACCTTCATCGTTTCCCCGCCCATCTTGAACTTCTGGTCCATCCAGACTCCGTCGACGCAGTAGAAGGTCTTGTTCCCGACCGTCGTCACGGCGCCTTCGTCGCTCTGCTTCTTTTCGCCGGAAAGCTTGCCGCTCTTGCGCTTGAACGCCAGCGCGTCGTCGGCCTTGCCCGCCTGCATCTCTTTCAGGTCCTTGCTCGCCGCGACTCCGTTCTCGCCGCCGCCCGCGCCCATCCCCGACCGTCCTGCCTCCGCCGTCTTCTCAAGCTCTTCGTTGTGATCCGTGTCCGCACCCTTCCTCCACGCCCCGTCCGCCGGCGCCGCCGGGGCCGGACGCGCACCCGGGGGCAGGTCGCGGCGCAGCCGCGCGTTGTCCTCGAGCACCAGCCAGGACGTGTACTTCGTCATCACGCCGAACTCCTTCGCCAGCGCGACGATCTCCTTCTTCAGCTCTTCCTTCTCACCGTGCAGCCGGATCGCATCCATCATGTGCCCGATCTTGCTGATCGCCCACAGGCGCGGAATCGATTCGTGCGTCCCGTTGTCCTTCGGGAAGCTGGCTTCGTACACGAACTCACGCGGCTTGCCGTTCACTGAGCCCTTGAGCTTGATCGACTTGCTGCCGGAGCCCTTGAAGCGCCCGAAGACCGAGATCTGCTGGCCCTTGAACACGTCGGACAGGTTCTTCGGATAGATGTCGTAGATCTCGGCGCTCTCGCCGCCGAACTCGATCTTGATGTCGGACAGCACCGGCGCGCCGATCTTCTCGTAGTACCCGGCCATCTTCGTCTCGAGCGATTCCGTGGGCGTGATGTACTCGTTCAGCCCCCGGTTTTCCCCGGCGATCCGGTCGAGCAAGTTCACGTTCAGCTCGAACCCGACACCCAGCGTGAAGATGCGGGCCATCTTGCCGTTCGCGTCGCGCGTCACCTTCACGATCTTCTCCGGGTCCGTCTCGCCCAGCGTCGGCTCGCCGTCCGTCATGAAGATCACCATGTACGGCCTCGCCGCGTCGCCCGGGTTCATCGCCAGCGCGGTCGTCATCGCCTCGGAAATGTTCGTGCCGCCGCGGGCCTTGATCGCGTCGATGAACTTGTTCGCGTCCGCCAGGTTCTCCGCACTCACCTCAACCAGCGCATCTTTCCACTTCGCCGCCTCCGTCGAGAACCGGACGATGTTGAAGCGGTCGCCCGGGTTCAGCGTCTCCAGCCCGGCCTTGAGCGCCTTCTTCGCCTGCGGCATCCGGTCTTCCTCGGCCATCGACATCGAGTTGTCGATCACGAAGCAGACGTCGCGCTTCACCAGTTCCGCGTCCGTGGCTTCGGCCTTGGGCGAGAGCATCAGCATGAAGTACCCGTCTTCGCCGGCCTCACGCTGGGCGACCATGTTCATGCCGAAGTCGCCGTCCTGCTGCGTGAAGTAGAGGAGGAAGTCCTTGTCTGGCAGCACGTTCGCGGCTTCGTACACCACCGTGCCTTCGAGATCGTTCTTGCGGGCGACGTCCACCGAGTGCGTCGGGCTCATCAGCGACTTCAGCGGCACGTTCGACTTCACGTTCACTGCCACGCGGCACTCGTTCAGCGGCCGCGAGCTGAATTTCTCGGTGTTCAGCGGATAGCGGTACACGCACAGCCCGCTGTCCGCCTTGATCGTTTCCGAATACTCCAGCTTCACGCGCTTTTCCTCGCCGGGCAGGATCGGGAACACGCGCAGTTTGAACATCCTGGTCCCGACGTACTCCAGAAGCGCCGGATCCTGCTGCGACCGCACGATCTCCTCGTACGTCGCCCGCGCCTTGTCGGCGTCCAGCAGCTCCGCTTCCATCTCCTTGCCGTCGATCCACATCGACAGCTTGGACACCGAAGCGCCGGCCGGGATCGGGAACATGTACGTTGCTTCGACGTTGAACCCGTTCGGGTTCACGAACACCTGGTCCACTTTCGTCGTCGCCACCTGGTTGTCGATCGCAACGTCCACCTTGTGGTACTTGACCGCCATCGGAATCGCGTTGCGCGAGGGGCGGTCGATCTGCATGAACCCGTCGGCGCGGGCCAGGGTGGCCAGGAGCGCGAGGACGGCGAGGGAACGAAGGATGCGGGACAGCATGAGGGGGTCTCCGGAATGGGTTTCTGTTCTGGAAGTGAGACGCGCCGCCGGTCCGGCGGTTCCAACAAATTCAGGACAAGCCGAAGTTAGCCCATCGCCTCCGCCAGCGCCTGAAGCTCCTCTTCCACGCGCGACGGGTCCGCCACCGTCTCCGTCACCTTCTCCCTCAGGATTCTCGCGAATGCCACGCGCGCGGCCTTGAGCGCGTTCTCGACCTCGTGCGGCTTCCGGCCTGCCGCTTCCGCCATCTGGGCGCAGGTCGGGGGATCCGGGTCGAGTTCGTGGCGCTCGAACCAGGCGAAGGCGGCGTCGCGCCCTTCGGAGTGGTAGAGCAGGCGCATGTCCTCGACGGCGGAACGAAAGAGATGGATGGCCCACGTGCGGTCGAACGCTTGATCCGGCGTCAGGGAGTCGTCCGGCACCGGCGGAGCATCGTCTTCGCCGTCGATCGACAACGGTTTCAGGCCGCCTCCGCGCTTCTGCGCTTTTGCCGCTTCCAGTTCGTTGCGCATGAAGTTGTCGAGGACGACGCGGAGCCAGGCGCGGAAGCGGCCCTTGTCGGGGGCGACGGAGGCGAGGGCGTCTTTTTCGAGGAGGTGAGCGAAGAAGGTCTGGGTGAGGTCGAGGGCGTCGGCGTGCTGCTTGCGCCAGCGGGAGCGGAGGGACCAGTAGACGGGTTTCCAGTAGAGGCGGATGAGGCGATCGAGGCGGTTGCGGTGGTCGGGGGAAGTGCGGTCTTGCGCGCCCAGGACGGCGGACCAGAGGGTTGAGGGGTAGGGCTGCGGAGAAGAGAGGGGTTGAGGCATGAGGTGGGGGTGATCGTAACCGGGTAGGAGAAGGGGGCGAAGGGCAACGGAAGACGAAGGACAACTCCAAAACTTGTCCGCCGAAGCCCGAAGGGTGAAGGCAGATCCCAACCCCAACTCCAAATCCCAAGGTGGTGATCCGGAGCCCGGAATGCGGCTGGGACTCCGCATCACGTTGAAGCCCAGAATCTTCACGGCCACAACTCCTTACCCCATTGGGATTTGGGGTTGGAGTTGGGATCTGGGGTTGTCCTGGCCTTTTTCCCCGCCGAAACCCGCGCATTTCCTGTCTCCATGTTCATGAACCCTCCCAACGAATCCCAGCGCAAGCGCATGAAAGCCGCCTTCGTAGAAGCGGCCGTCGGCCAGCGAGCCAGCGAGTCCCCTACCGTCCAGGTCAAGCCGGAGGTCGCGCTTCGCGAAGGCCAGATCATCGGCAAGTGCGCGATCATCCGCGAGCTCGGTCGCGGCGGGATGGGGGCGGTTTACCTCGCCAAGCACACGACGCTCGACGTGCTGGTCGCTGTGAAAGTGCTGCCGGCTTCGATCGCGAAGTCGGGCGAATTCGCGGAGCGGTTCCTGCGCGAGGCGCGGCTCGTCGCGACGCTTCGACATCCGAACGTCCTCGCTGTCATGGACGCGGACAAGGACCCGGCGACCGGCCTCTACTACATGGTCATGGAGTACGTCGACGGCGGCTCGATCGCCGACCGCCTGGCGCGTGGGCCGATGACGGAAAAATCTGCGGCGCAGGTCGTGAACGGAATCGCGAAGGCACTTTCGACAGCGGAGAAGCAGGGCGTCATCCATCGCGACATCAAGCCCGCGAACATTCTCGTGACGAAGGACGGGCGCGTGAAGCTCGCCGACCTGGGACTGGCGAAGCGCGCCGGGCAGGCGGACATCACGCAGTCGTCGTCGGCGCTCGGGACGCCGTTCTACATGTCGCCGGAGCAGATCCAGGACTCGAAGCGCGTCGACATCCGGAGCGACATCTACAGCCTGGGCGCGACGTTCTTCCACATGATGACCGGGCGGCCGCCTTACCCGGGGAACGAGGTCTACAACGTGCTTCACGCGGTGATGACCTCGCCGGTGCCGGACCCTCGATCCGTGAAGTCGGACCTCTCTGAATCGAACTCGGCGATCTGCATGAAGATGCTGGATAAGGACGCTTCGAAGCGTTACCAGACACCGAGCGACGTGCTGAGCGACCTCGTGAAGAGCGCCGCCGGCGGCGTCATCGGTCTCGAACTGGAGCCGATGGCTCCCCTGTCCATCGCGGCGGGCACGCCCCCGACGCCGCTTGCGGTTTCCGGCCAGGGCGGGCCGCCGACGCCGGTGTCCATCCACGAGCAGGGGCGGGTCGTGATCGACATGTCCGCGGCTGCGCACGGCCGTTCGAAGGACAAGTTCGCGATTCTCGCGGGCATCGCCATGCTCGCGATCTTCGGGCTCATCGTCGTGACCGTCCTCTTCGTGAACTACAAGCGGGACGAAATGCGCCAGATGGCGGAATTGGCGCTCGCCCGGGAGAAGCGCGCGGAGGAGGTGGCGAAGGCTGAAGCCGAGCGGAACCGGCCTGCGGACCCCAGGAGCGTCCAGCCGCCGGATCCTGTGACGCCGAAGGACCCCGGCGTCGCAAAACCGGCGGATCCGCCGCCCTCGGGCACGAGCAAACCGAGCCCCATCCAGCCCCCGCCGGAAATCGCGTTCACGCTTCACCAGGGCGCGCTGCTGGTTCTCGATTTCGAAGCGGACCCGAACGCGGCCGCCGACGCGAAGCCCGTGCGCGACCAGAGCGGCGCTTCCCGCGACGGCGTCTTCCGCGGCGTGCCGAAGTTTGCCGAGGGAAAAGTCGGCCGCGGGATCAGCTTCGACGGGATGCGCGACTCGGTGGAATTCCCCCCCGTCGCGGCATGCTCGATCGCAATGTGGGTCAAGTCCGGAATCCCGCTTCAGCAGGGCTGGTTCGACGCCGCGGGCGCCGGGGCCGGGCTTTCGGTCGGGATGTTCCAGCCGCGCGGCATCACGGGCGCGAAGGAAGAAACCAAGGCCGGTGTGTTCGTGTCCATCGGCGGGTGCGACGCCGCGATCCCGTTCGACCCAATCGCGTCAGGATGGCACCACGTCATCGTGTCGTGGAACGGTGCGACGGAAGCCCGTGTCACGATCGACGGCAGGTTCCCTGACGGCTTCGCTGTCGGCTCACCAGAGGCCCCGCAGCCGATCACGCTTCCCCGCCCCCCCGCCGTCGCGGCGGCGCCGGCGATCCTGGGGGCGACGCTGAAGGCGTGGAACGGCATCGGGCGGGCGGGATTCATGGGGACGATGGACGAGGTCGTCGTGTGGGACCGGGCGCTGACGGTGATGGAAATGGAAGGGCTGTGGGTGTTCGCGCAGAAAGGCGAAAGTTACTGCGCGGAGATTGCGAAGCGTGCTCCGAAGCCGCCGCCGGTTGAGGTCGCTGCCGACCCGAAGCCGGTCGACCCGAAGCCTGAAGTCCCGAAGCCGGTCGCGGGGAAGGCGCTGTCGGACGGGTGCGTGCTGGCGCTGTCGTTCGAGGACCAGGCGACGGACAAGAAGCGCGGGGTGATCAGCGACCTGAGCGGGAAGGGGAATGACGCGTCCAAGTTCGGAAGCAGCAAATTCGGCATCGGGCGGCTTCATACTCCGAAAACTCCCGACCAGGCGATGGGCTTTGACGGCGTCTGGAGAGATGCGGACAGGGCGATGCTGCAGGTGCCGCCGATCGAGGAGCGCGCCATTGCGTTCTGGTTCAAGTGCAGCGAGCGGCGGGCGGGGGTGGTGTACGACGGCGGGACGTGCGACCGGCGGGACTCGGGCTTCCTCGTCGGGGTCCACCTTGCGGAAACGTGGGATTTCTGGGATCAGGACAAGGACGGCGTCAGCCTCGGCTTCTGGCAAAACGACGTCATTGTGCCCGTTGACGACATTTTCGACGGCTGGCATCACCTGGCGCTCTCGTGGGACGGCGACCGGACCGTTCTCGTCGCGGTGGACGGCAAGATCTCGCCGGGCTCGACATGGGCGGGCGCGCTGGGGACGTTCGAGACGAAAGCGAAGCTCGCACGCCGCCCGGCTCCGGCCAACAACGGCGTCGGGCTGATCGGCACTTCGAGAAAAGCCGGCGGAACGGAATTCGCCGGTTTCAGGGGGATGATCGACGAATTCGCGATCTGGGACCGGCCGCTGACGGTCGAAGAGCTGACGTCGCTGGCCGGGTATGCCGACGAGAAGAAGAGCTACTGCGAGGAAATCCAGCGGCACTTGAAGGCGAAGTAGCGAGACGCACTTCGCCCGCAACTCCGGGGACATACAATGGGGCGGATGTCCAACCTCACTGCGGGCTCGATCGTCGGCAAATGCAAAATCGTCCGCGAGCTCGGCCGCGGCGGGATGGGGGCCGTCTACCTCGCGCGCCACATGACGCTCAACGTGGACGTCGCCGTCAAGGTCCTGCCGCAGGACATCTCGCTCAAGTCTCCCGATTACGCGCAGCGCTTTCTCCGGGAAGCCCGCATGGCCGCCGCGATCCGCCACCCGAACGTCGTCTCGATCATGGACGCGGACCGGGACGAGGCGACTGGGCTCTACTACATCGTCGAGGAGTACATCGACGGCGGATCCCTGCGCGAACGCCTGCAGGCCAAGGGCGCGTTCAGCGAAAAGTCGGCGCTCGCCGCGACGGCAGGGATTCTCAAGGCCCTTCAGGCGGCGATGAAAAAAGGGATCGTTCATCGCGACATCAAGCCCGACAACATCCTGGTCACGAAAGACGGCCAGGTGAAACTCGCGGACCTCGGCCTCGCCAAGCGCACCGGCGGCCCTTCGTCGGCGCCAGCCATCACCCAGGCGAACATGACCATGGGCACGCCGCACTACATGAGCCCGGAGCAGATCCAGGACACCAGTCACGTAGACATCCGCGGCGACATCTACAGCCTGGGCGCCACCCTCTATCACCTCCTCGCCATGTCACCGCCGTTCCCCGGCACCGAAATCTACGCCGTTCTCAACAAGGTCATGAACACACCGGCGCCCGACATCCGCGTGGCGCGTCCCGACGTGAGCGAGGGGACGGCCCGCGTGATCCAGCGGATGCTCGAGAAGCAGCCTGAGGACCGGTACCAGACGCCGGCCGATGTCCTCGCGGACCTTGCGAAGGGCGGACCCGCGCTCGAGCTGGCGCCCGAATCGCCGCGCGGCGGCGCCCCCGTGATCGCATCGAGCGGAAGCGCGGTCCGTGCGCCGGTGGCGGGCGCCGTTCCCGGCGGTCCCAGCATGCTGGTCCCCTCCGACGGCCCCGTTGATCTCACCACGCCGCTTCCCGGCGCGCCTCCCTCGGCCGCGACGCAGAAAGCCGTCTACGTGATCGCAGGCTGCTGCGTCCTCCTGCTCTTCTTCGCGATTCGCATGATGATGAAGTCGGGAGAAGAGCTTCCCGTGACTCCTCGGAAGACCGCTTCGACAGACGGAGGCACGGCGCCTGACCCCGGGACGAAGCCGCCCGACCCTGTCGTGAAGCCTCCGGATCCGGTGGTGAAGCCGCCGGATCCCATCACCAAACCACCTGATCCCCTCACGAAGCCGCCCGATCCCGTCGTCGTCCCGCCCCCGAAGGTCTTCACCCTCGACCAGGGCTGCCTCCTCGGCTACACGTTCGAGCCCGAAACCGAAGATGAAATCGAAGCCAGCGGGGGCACGCACCGCGGCTGGCAGGACGTCGCGGGGTCGCGATACTTCGCCATTTCCATCCAGGTCGTCACCGGCGACGGCCGGATCGGAAAGGGCGCCGTCTTCAACGGCACTTCCGCCTACCTCTCGCTCATGCCTCTTCCCCAGCGCACCGTCGCCGCCTGGCTCAAGCCCGCGAAGGCGAAATCAGTGGTGTGGTACGACGGCGGGGATGCGCGGAAGCTGAAGGGGTTCACGGCGGGTCTCGCGCATGCGGAGCGCGGGGTAGCGGGGCGCGGCGGCGATGGCGCGTTCCTGTCCTTTGTCGAAGCGGGCGTGATGACCGCAGCTCCGGGAGTGTTCGAGGGCTGGCATCACGTTGCGGTCGTCTGGGACGGCGACCGCTCCGTGCGCGTTGCGATCGACGGCGTCCTCGCCGACGGCTTCGTCCTCGCCGGCGGACGCCCGCCCCGGCCCGCAGACCGCCCCGAACTGACGGCGCCGCCGTTCTCGCTTCCCGAGAAGCCCGCTCCTGAGGCGGACGCCATAATGGTAGGTCGGCCGAAGCAGTCGGGCGCCCAGGGACTGTCCGCCTTCGCAGGCGCGATGGACGAGCTGGCCATCTGGGATCGCGCGTTGACCGACGACGAGCTGAAACAGCTCGCGGAATTCGCGGCGAACGGGAAGAGCTACGTGCAGGCGATCGCGGACAAGAACGCCGGGAAATGAGATCTAGCCAGGTCGCGGGCTCCAAAAGCGGCGCAAGCCGATCACACAAGTGGCGATCCCGAAGCTGATCAGGCTGAGGCCGGTTCCGGTGTGGTGCTTCAGGGCAGGCCCAGAGGCTCCTGCCGCTGCGGCCACGGCCGTGACGGCGCCCGCAAGGATCAGTCCAAAGCCCACAAGCCTGACGGAGGAAGCTTTGCGGGATGCCCTGTCGCTCGCCAGCTGGAACGAATGCTGAACGATCTCTCGCGTCACTTCCGGATCGAGGCCCCGCGCAAGGAGCGCCCGGGCGACGTAGTCGCGAGAAACACCGGTCCGCGCCAGACTGGCTGCGTATTCGAGGGTCAGGAGCCCTCACTTTCCCAATGCCGCGGCATCGTGGGAAATCGGCTTCTTTTCGGTCCCGCCGATTGCGTTCTGCCCGAGCACTTCACCAATATCCGGCATCGTCTCCGATCCCTTACCGCGACCGGACATAGTCTACTCACTTGCGGAACTGCTCCAGCCTCATGAATTCGCCATTCCCTGCCACACAAATCCAAATTTGCGGTATTGAACCGAGCACTGTCGGTCACTCAGGTGGCAGAACCCAAGTGCCGGAGACAGGTGCCATGCGCGGCGAAGAGAGCGGAAAGGCGAGGAAAGTCATCCTGCTGGCCCTGCTTTGCGCTTCCAGCGCCGCGGCACCTGTCGTCGCGCTTCGCCGCTCGCCGGCCGTCGAGACTCCTGCGCAAATCGAAGAGTCCGCGACGGCGAGGCCGGAAGATCCTCCGCAGATTGGAGATGCCGGACCGTTCGAGATCGAAGTCTCCGTGGTCAAACCCGTCGAACCGGTCCCTGTCCCCCCGCCACCGCAGAGGTCCCTTGAAGACCGCCTTCGCGGCGTAGCGATGGGCTGAAGAGCCGGTTTCGGCCCTCTGGACGAGGGCAGTTTCCGGCTCCTCCTCGACCGTGCTGGCTCGGGCGATCCGCTCACCCGCATGCGGGCCATCCTCGACCTCGCGGACATCGCGCGCATGGACGACGAGCACGCGACTTATCGGGCCTCGGCGATCAGTTCCCTCGAAGCAGCCGCGGCGCGCGACCAGAATGCCGTCATTCGCGAAAGAGCCCGGTACTCCCTGGCGCGGAGCGCGGATTCGCAGGCGTTCGAAGCGTGGATGCGCGTCGTTCGCCCCGAAGAACCGGAGCTGTTCGACGAATCGCTACAGATGGCCGAACGCGTCGCGGACGGCGGTTATTCGGCCTCTTTACGCCGCAACGACGACTCGCTCGAAGAACACGCCTGGCGGGCCCTTCGCCTCCTTCGCGCCCTCGATTCGGCGCGCGACCGCCTGGGCAACGCTGAGAGAATTCTCGCCAGCAAAGCCATCCTCCTCCGCCTCGCGGAACGCGCGGTCCTCAATGCCCAGAACCCGGCGACGGAGCGGGAAGCGCGCCTCGAGCTCGAACTTCTGCGCAACGATTGCTAAGCGGCCGTTCGCGGAATAGCCTCCGGCATTCCAATTCTCCGGAGATTCGCCATGCGCCGCACTCTCGTCTCGCTCGCCCTCGTCGCTGCCTGCGCTTCCCTCTCCGCCGCCCGCGATCCTGAGTGGGGCGGCCTGGGCGCCGTGGCCGCGAGCCCGGACGGCAAGACCGTCGTCTGCGGCGGCGAAAACCGCGTGCTCTACGTCCTCGACGCCGCGACGCGCGAAGTCAAACAGCGGATCTGGATCCAGTCGCGCGTCGGCGCGCTGTCATTTTCGAAGGACGGCTCGCGCCTCTGCCTCGAGGACGACGACGAGGTCCTCCACATCTTTGACACTTCCACGTGGAAGGAAGTCCAGAAGGTCGCCGACGCCGGGGATTGCGCGTTCGCGCCCGCGGCGGATCTCCTGCTCGCGGTTTCAGCGAAGGAGAAAGGGGTCCGTTTCCTGTCGATGACGGACGGCGCCGAGAAAGGCAAGACCGCGGTCGAAGGCCGGATCGGGTCGATCGGGCTCGACTCGGCGGGGACGAAGGCCGTGGTGCTTATGGAGTCGGCCGAGGACAAGGCGGAGCCGAAGGCCGAGTACGCCGCGATCCCGAAGGAACTGAAAGGCGCGCCGCGGAAGGAATGGATCCAGAAGAACGACGCGCAGGCGGCGACGGTGAAATGGCTCGAGGCGCCGTCGGGCAAGGTGCTCGCGGAAGCGAAGACATTTTTCTCAGCGCGCGGCAGGGTCGGAGTGATGTCGGCGGGCGACTTCGCCTGGATCGTGACGTACGACGACGTGTGCGCGCGGATCACGCCCAAGGGAGACGTGACGATTTTTGAAGTGACGACGAGCTACAACTACGGGCGCGGGTGGTCCGCCGACGGAAAGTTGGCGATTGGCGGCGGGTTGAGATCGGGCGCGATCTGCACGCTGGACGGCGGCACCGCGGTGAAGTTCGAGGTCGACCGCCTTCCCGGGTGGCCGGAGTACTGGGCGGGATTCGCGCCCGCGGCGGACGGCGGGTTCTGGGGTGTGACTTCGGCGTGCCGGCTGATGAAGATCTCGAGGGACGGCAAGGTCGAGAGCACGGGGCCGGTTTACTAACTGGTACCCCCAGGCAGCAGATCTCCGTCCTTCGCACTTCGATCGCGGGGGGGGTTGGGTGGAAGCGAAGGCGGAGGAGGCGGGGGGCGCGGCCCGGTGCGTTGAACCCCTCCCTCACCAGAGACCCACCCGCGCGCCGGGCCGTGCCTCCTGCCGCCGGAGCCCTCGCTTCCATCCACCCCCCTCCGCGATGGGCGATGATGAATGCGGATACGAACTACGGACAAACCTGCACGTGTCGGCTCATGGTGTTTTTCCGCATTCCTCAGAGCTTGAGTAAGCCGAGCCTCGCTTGGAATGTCGCGCCGAGCCCGTTAGTCGCCTCTACCAAGAAAGATTGCGCGCCGGGAAGGAGGCGAGCAAGCCGAGAAGCTGACCCCCTGCTCGCTTCGAGAGGGATGCCGTGAAGGCCCCGGAAGCGAATCCACACATATCCCAGTCCCTTACGCGTGGTAGCGCATTAGGTCAATCGGCTGTTCGGTCGTCGCCACCGCTGAGGGCGTTCGTCGGTACAAATTTTCCCCACACTTGGCGTGCCGGTTCGGTTTCATTCAGGGTGCGCCGTACGAATCGTCGTTCGCGAATTGGACCTCCGCACTACATGGCTACTTCTTCCGTCGCCACTTCTTCCTGCGCTGGCTGGGTGGATTCCTCACTTGTTGGCGTTTCGCCGCCGGGAACGGGTTCCTGCCTGGAGCCCTTGGGGGGAGGCTCACCTTGCTTCGGGCTCTCGGGCTTCATGCCGTCCATACCAGGCAGCGGACCGCTGCCCGCACTGCCCCCTTCGTAAAGGGGGGCATTGGGAGGGGGTCAGCTATATCCCGGGATCGCGGCCACCAGCGTCAATAGCAAGGAAAAGGCGATATAGGCAAGTCTCATGGCAGGCTCCTTAGCGTAGCTGGTTTGCGCGCCGGGACAGGCATCCGACCTTCAGGTCGTCTTGCCATTCTCTGGATCTGAGGGAACAACCAGCATGCTCGACAATAGACCTGTACAGGGGACCCTCTAAAATTCGACGATCAATCTTTCAGCATCTCGCGGATCAGTCGGTAGGAATCGTAATCACCGGCGCCAGCTTCAGGACCGGCGGCACGCATGCCAGGACCTGCGCTGACGCGCCAAAGAAGGGCACCAGCGGCTGGGAGAGGAAAACCAAGACGACACCCAAGCACCGGCCGCGGGCAGATGCGCGAGCCTCGCGCCAAGCCGACCACGGAGTACACTGCTTTTGGCAGGGCGTCCGGCGATCACCTTTGACAGAGCCGATCGGCAATGAGTAGTTCCAAATCATGCTCTCCCCCGCCACAGCTGTCGGTGGCCTCGTCAAAGCAACAAAGTACCCCCGGCCGGAGGGGTGGCCGGGGGGTGTCAAGAGTGGCCGTCGGGGGGACGGCCAGGGAATGGCTGGTTTTCTGTGTCCTCCAAAGTAAGGCATTACACCGTTGCTGTGTTTCCGAACTTCGATCGAGCTGGCGAGTCGAAACGGTCGATCACTAGCTCACTCGCCCGCTTCCGATGCTACTCCATGGTGAGCGCGTCCAGCCCTCGATCTGGTGTTCACTCCCACCCTTACAGCTCTTCAAATTCAATCCGATGAGAAATCCAGATTCTGAACTGCGATTCCGCGGCGGGAAGCGGAGATCCGTGAGTTCCTGCGTGGATGCGCAGCCGCATGGGATGCCCGGCAGAGGGAGATGGGCCTCACACTCCACCAAGGGCTCGCAGCAGGTCGCGCACTTCCTCGTCCAGATCGGAGTGACTGCCGATGGTTGGCAGTACTTCCTGGCGAAGATGCTCGCGGAAGCGGCGCTTCGTCCGACGTAGAGAAGTCGTGACGTCATTTTCCGAAATGCCCAGGCGCACAGCGATGGCCCGGTCGGAATCTCCTCCCAGCCCGAACTTGAGGTCCCAAACGGCGATGTCGTGCGGCCCGAGGCGGCCGGAACCCCCCTCGCTCCTCAGCCGAGCCGTGGCTCTCGCCACGACGTCGGTCGCCCACTCTCTATCGAACTCTGTATCTAGGTCGTCGGGAGCCGGGATCGGAGGGGACTCCCCGTCCGGCCGCCCGTCTAGGGATGTGGCAATCCTGTCGCCGCCTCTCTTCTGGGCGCGAAGGCTCTCTGTCCAGTTCCTGAGCCAATTGCCGAGGCATGTTCGAAGCCAAGCCCGAAAGCGTCCTCGGGAAGGGTCAGCGCGTCCCAACACTTGCTCTCGATGCGCTAGCAAGTGCACGAAGAACTCCTGAGTAACGTCCTCGGGGTCATATCCTGAGAGATTCCTCCTTCTCAGAAACCAGTTAACGAGCTTCAGAACCACCGGCCGGTACCACCTCGAAAGCAGGGACAACGCTCCGCTGGAGCCCTTGCCTGCCAACAAGACCTTCGACCAGATAGTTGCCGGGAATCCGACAATGTTCGAGTCCGGCGATTTGTCGTTCATGGGCGCACGCTCCCGCCGGCTACCGGGCCGAAGTTTGACTCCCCCCAGAATCCGGAGTGTTCGTCGAAAACGGTAGTCACTTCTTCACCTAATCTTGGACTGACGGATCCTACCGGTGGGAGGGGGTCGGTTCACCGGCATTCTCCCACGAAAGCCGACAGTTCCGACGACCCGAACGGCGGATGTTGCTCAGCACAACGCAGTAGATTCGTTCCAGGTAATTTTGGCCGACGAACCGGTCCGGTCGGATTTCCGAAATGAATTGTCGGATTCCGGAGCAGAGTCTGTAAATGCAGGCAACCCGCTCCTCCTTTCCGACTCAACCTTCGCCTCAAGGAGTCCCCATGAAAGTGGAACTAATCCAGGTCCGTCCGGACTGTCAACTTGTCACGCGCGAAGCCGGCGGTCGTGAGGCGAACCTCCTTCTCGTTTTCGGCTCCACTGCAGGACTGGACAATCCTCGGCTCTATCCCTCGCTTAAGGCCGCCTTTCCGAAGGCCATCGTCTTCGGATGCAGCACAGCCGGGGAGATTCTGGGAACGCGGGTCGCTGACGATTCGGTCGTTGCCGCAGCAGTGAGATTCGATCGCGTGCACGTACGCGCAGCGCGCGCAGCGCTGGGTGAAGTCGGCGACGCCTTCCAGGCGGGTGTTCGGTTGGCAAAGGCGCTTGCCGGAAATGACCTCGCCCACATCCTCGTGCTCTCAGAAGGCATCCAGGTCAACGGCACCAAGCTGGTTGCCGGCTTGACCTCCGCGCTCCCTCCAGGAGTCGCCGTAACCGGCGGATTGTCCGGCGATGGCACACGCTTTGGCCGAACATTGGTCATGTTGGATGGCCCTGCCGAGAGCGGCATCATCGCGGCTGTCGGGCTGTACGGAAAGAGCCTGCGGGTAGGCTATGCGAGTCTGGGCGGATGGGACTCCTTTGGCACCGAGCGTTTGATTACGCGTTCGAATGAGAACACGTTGTTCGAGTTGGACGGCATGCCCGCGCTGGACCTCTACAAGAGCTACCTTGGGGACAGAGCTGCGGAACTCCCGGCCGCAGGACTGCTCTTTCCCCTCAGCGTCACTCTTCCGGGCTCCGTCGCACCCGTCGTGCGCACCCTGCTCGCGATCGATGAGAAAGCTCGAAGCCTCACCTTTGCCGGCGACGTCCCGGAAGGCAGCTTTGCGCGGCTCATGAAGGCGAACTTCGATAGGCTGGTCGAGGGCGCCATCGGAGCAGCCAAGGTAAGCCAGACCTCGCCCTCTTGCGGGGCTCCTGAACTCGCGCTTCTGATCTCTTGCGTAGGACGCAAGCTAGTGCTCAAGCAACGCGTCGAGGAAGAAGTCGAAGGCGTCCGCGCGGTACTGGGCGATCGTCCGTCGCTGATCGGGTTCTACTCTTACGGGGAAATTTCCCCATTCACCCCGGCGGCCCGTTGCGAACTTCACAACCAGACAATGACGATCACAACGCTCGGAGAAGCGTGACATGAGTGAGGAGCTTCACCCGCTTCTTGTCCGCCAGCTGCGACGTCATATGTCGATGTTCGACCCGTCCAATGCGCAGCTCGGGGTGTTCCTTGAAGCCGTCAGCAGGGCCTACCGCGACAACGACGCGGATCGCAAACTCAACGAGCATGCGCTCGAGATCAGCTCGAGGGAACTGGTAGAAGCGAACACCAGCCTCCGATACCAGCGCGACCTGTTCTTCACTTTCATGGACGCAAGCCCCCTTCTCGCGTCCATGAAGGATTCCCAGAGACGTTACACGTACGCGAATCGGCGGCTGCAGGAGCTGGCGGGTTTTTCGTGGCGGGAGCTGGTGGGTCGCACCGACGCCGACTTGTTCGGGGCAGAGTTCGCGCAGCGGCGCCAGAACGAAGCGCTCGCCGCAAAGGGCGCCGGCAAGCCAAATGAGATCCTCGAGACGTGGCAGGTTGGGTCGGAGAAGCTCGAGTTCCGGATGCTCCGTTTCGAAGTCAAGGACACCCGGGGACTGTACACGGCATCCATCGGTACCGATGTGACTGAGCAGAAGCGCGTCGAAGAACAGCTTCGGCAGTCGCAGAAACTTAACGCGATCGGACGGCTCGCCGGAGGGATCGCGCACGATTTCAACAACCTCCTGACGGTGATACTGGGGTACGCACAGACGCTGCTCGATCCATCGATGGTCGGCTCGTCGCCCAGAGTTTGCATCGATGAGATCATCAAGGCCGCGGAGCGGGCCGCCGGACTCACCCGCCAGCTCCTCGTTTTCGGCCGCAAGCAGGTCGTGCAACCGAAGGTGCTCAACCTCAACTCGATCCTGTCCGAGATGGAGCGAATGCTCCGGCGTCTCATTGGTGAGGATGTCCAACTCGCCGCGGTGAGGCACGAGGATGTGTGGAGCGTCCGCGCGGACCCGGGCCAGATTCAGCAGGTGATCATGAATCTCGCTTTGAATGCGCGTGACGCGATGCCCGGAGGGGGAAAACTCACGATCGAAACTTCGAATACGAACCTGGATGCTCCTGTTGCCACCAGGTATGGAATCCTCCCCGGCTCTTACGTGATGCTCGCCGTGACGGACACCGGTACCGGAATGACTCCTGAAGTGCGTGCGCGACTCTTCGAGCCGTTCTTCACGACCAAGCCAGTCGGAGAAGGCACGGGCTTGGGTCTTGCCACGACGTATGGAATCGTGTCGCAGAGCCAGGGGCAGATTCTCGTCTACACCGAGCTTGGGCACGGGACGACCTTCAAGGTCTTCTTCCCACGCGTCCTGAATGAGCACGCTTCGGGTGCTCCCCGGGTTGCGATCGCGCCGCCTCGTGCCAGGAATGAAAGGGTCCTCGTTGTCGAGGATGAGGAGGCGGTTCGTAACCTCATCACCACAAGGCTCACAGCGCAGGGATATCATGTAGAGGAAGCCCGGAACGGTGCGGACGCGCTGGCCGTCAAGGCGAGGCTCTCCGGAGGTCTCGACTTGGTGATCACGGACGTTGTCATGCCTGAAATGGGCGGATTCGACCTGGTCAAGCGGCTCAACGTCGATTGGCCCGGCCTGCGGGTCCTTTTCATGTCCGGCTATCCGGATGGAGCAATCCTTCAGCAAGGAGAACTCGCCGAGGACACACCATTTCTTCAAAAGCCGTTCGCGTCCGCTGATCTTCTTCGCAAAGTGCGCGACACGCTCGATTCGCCACCGCGTTCGCTCGGGAGTATGTTCCGGCGTGGTTAGGTCGAAGCAGACGATTCGCCTCCACGAAGATTCACCTGGTTCCAATGTGACGACAGCTTTGAACGCGAATGGCTTTGAAAAGAAGCTGGGCGATTCTCTTGAGTCGCTGCTCAGGAGTCATCGTCTCCGGGAGTTGGTACTCCAGCAGGTCCGACTCTTCGTTTTGAGTCTCCATGTCCGTCCTCCTGAATGTGCAGGATGGGATCGAACGGAACCCAGCGCCCGAGGCCCACACGCCCGGCACGCGAACGAGTTCGTGGTTTCACCAACCTCTCCGTTGGTAAAGGAATCACGAACTAACTCAAGCTCGCTCTTTGCCCCGTTTCAGCCCGAAAATCGTCGATCGAGTTCGTATCCGCATTCACCAACCTGAAAGTGGGCGATGAGGGATTCGAACCCCCGACCCGCTGCGTGTAAAGCAGCCGCTCCGCCGCTGAGCTAATCGCCCTCGCGGACGAGGGTGCGACTTGTGAAGTGAAGCGGCCGGCGGGCTACTTCGCTTCGCTCTCCCGCCCGCCGGCCGC